>NZ_JBHYIO010000001.1:0-728036 GCF_042740095.1 Nonomuraea sp. NPDC059023
CGGGTGTTCCTGGCCGCCTACGGCGTGAGCCGGCCCAGCAGGCCGGCCGGAACGTTGGGCGCCGGCGACCGTTCGCAGTGACAGCGCTCCTGATCTGTGCCTCCCCATGTCCCGAACCCCATCGACACCGGAGGATCATGATGACCAAGGTGATCTCGGCAGACGGCACACCCATCGCCTACCAGCGCTTCGGCGGCAACGGCCTGCCGCTCATCCTGATCACAGCGGCGTTGTGCGACCGCACCTCGCTCACCGCGCTGGCCGAGGAGCTCGCGCCCCGCCTTCCCGCGATCGCCTACGACCGGCGAGGGCGCGGCGACAGCGGCGGCATCGCCGGTTGGAGCGTCCAGCGGGAGATCGAGGACCTCGCCGCCCTCATCGAGGGCGCTGGTGGCAGCGCCGCGGTCTACGGCCATTCCTCCGGAGCGGCCCTCGCCCTGCACGCGGCCACCGCCGGGCTGCCCATCACCAAGCTCATCCTGCACGAGCCGCCCTTCACCCCCGCACACGCCGGCGAAGACCAGCGCGAACGGCAGGCCGCCGAAGAGCGGGCCGGACGCGAACAGGCCGAATCCATCCGCGCCCTGCTCGCCCAGGACCGCAAAGCCGAGGCCATCGCGGCCTTCCTGACGCCCACCGGGATGCCGCAGCAGATGGTCGAGCAGATGAGCCACGACCCCGCCGTGCAGGCCGTCGCCCACACCCTGCCGCACGACCCGTTCGAGGTGGTCAGCGCGAGCAGCAGAGGCGGCGCCACCCCAGCAGAACAGGCCGCCACCGTGGCCATCCCCGCGCTGCTGCTGTGTGGCGGCGACAGCTTCCCATGGATGATCGAAACCGGCGCCCAGCTCGCCACCGCCATGCCCGACGGACGCCATCACGTCATGCCGGGCCAGCCCCACGTCGCCGCACCGCGGGTGCTGGCGCCGCTGCTGACCGGCTTCCTGCTCAGCACATGAGCAGTGACAGCCATCAACGCGAACTCAAGACCGGCCGGCCTCGTCACGGCGCCCTACCGAGCTGCGCTTGACCAGCCCAACAGCGACCGGGCGCGGTTAGGCTACCTGCCCAGAACGTCGCCATCGCGAACCGACGAAGTACTCCTAGTGCTCCGAGCGTGCTTCCGCGATGCCCGCCCAGATCCCCCGCGCATGTTTAAGGTGCGTGCTCATCAGCTCGGCCGCCTCGTCCGCCTTTCCGGACTCGACGGCGTCGAGCAACGCATCGTGTTCTCGTGTGGACTCGATGAAGTCCTGCGTGCCCGCGACGTGGTCCAGGCCGTACAGGCGGCCTTGGTCGCGTAGCTGGGCGACGATGTCGACCAGCCGGGGGTTTCCCAGGTGGCCGAGCAGGGTGAGGTGGAGTTCCCGGTCGGTTCCGAGGAAACCGACCCAGTCCCCCGTCATCGCGGCCTCTTCGGTACGCGCGGCCAGGCCGCGCAGGGGAGCGAAGTCGTCGACGAGCCCGCGAGCGGCGATCTCACGGACGGCCGGGACCTCGAGCATCAACCGGATCTGGATGATCTGATCGAGATCGGCTTCGGTCATGACTCGGATCCTGAAGCCCCGGTTGCGCACCATTTCGATCAAGCCTTCCTTGGCCAGGTCGAGCAGCGCCTCCCGCACCGGGGTGATCGACACCTGTAGCTGTTCGGCCAGCTGGCCGATCGCGTACAGCGCCCCCGGGCGGATTTCGCCCGCTACGATCTGGGCGCGGATCACCTGGCCGGCATCGTCGCGAAGACTTTGTCGCCGCAACCCGGTGCCGGGTGCGACCGTGGGGCCGGGACGGGACATAGAAGACTCCCTGATCGTCGAAGCCGTCTGTCTGAGGTATAAGGTATCGCGTTGCCTTACTGACGAGGTCGCACACGGTCAACGCGGTCAGCGGCCCGACGGCGGGTACGGCCCGGATCTGGCCCGGGGCATGGGCTCCGGTGCCGTACGTCCTCCGCGCTCAGGACCCCTTCTGAAGTGCTCGTCACCGATTTCCCTTCTCGTCGTGGAGCTGCCGAAGGTCGCGTAAACGCTTGACACTTGAGGTGTAAGGTATTACACCTAACCCGCAACGCCAAGTGAGGTGGGGCATGGGTTCGAATCAAGTGGACACCGCGTGGCGCGGCGCACGCCCGATGACCCCGAGCGGGCTGCCCGTGATCCGTCGCTTCGGCGGTGACTCGGGCAACGTCGTCGTGGCGACCGGCCACGGAACGCTCGGAATGACCCTCGCCCCGGCCACCGGCCGGATCGTCGCGCGGCTTCTGGCGCCCGCGTGGCAAGGCAACGCCGGCACGTCGTCCCGCATTCTGTGACCTTCTATCTCCCCGAGGCGCAGCCACCCTCAGCCCTCCTGGACCACCAACATTCACAGGGAGACACATGATCCCCGACGACCTCACGAAATACCTCACCACGATCCCGGACTGGACGGAGATCCCCACGGTCGACGACCTGATTGACGAACTCGAGACGCTGGGGGCCGCGAACGGGGACCTGTGCCGGTGGCGCCGTTACGGGACGAGCCGTTTGGGCGATCCACTCCGCGTCCTGTCGATCGGGCACGGTGAGCGGAATGTCCTCATCCTGGGCGGCCCGCACGCGAACGAGCCGTATGGCGCTCTGACGGTCAGCCACCTCGCCCGGCTCGTGATCGAGCACGCCGAACTGCGCGACGACCTGACGTGGCATTTCCTGCCCTGGGCCAACCCCGACGCCGCCAGGATGAACGAAGGGTGGTTCGCCGGGCCACGCTCCATTCGGGACTATCACGAGCATCTCCACCGCCCGGCGCCGGTGGACGACGTCGACTTCACGTTCCCCAATTTCTCCGAGAATGGTTACTACGACAGGCCGTTGCCGGAAACCCAGGCGGTGATGCGGATCCTGGAAGACCTGCGTCCGGTGTTCCAGTACTCCCTGCACAACTGCGATTTCGGTGGCGTCTTCTACGTCCTCGACCATGACGTACCGGGGCTCGCCGAGGACCTGCTGGCGTTCACCGGCCAGACCGCCGTTCCTCTGGCGATGGACTCCGCGGCCGTGGCGGGGCTCGACAGCCCCGGTAAGGGGGTCTACCTCCTCCCGCCCGCGGAGTTGATCGATGGCGGGATCGCCGAAGTCGGCGCGACCAGTGGGCACTGGGCCGCCCAGTACGGGACCACCACCCTGGTCACCGAGATTCCGATGTGGAACGACCCGTGTGCGGCGGATGATGCCGATTCCGGCCGGACGGTGGGTGAGGTGTTCGGTCAGGCGGCCACGGAGATGGCCGAAGCGTCGGACGTACTCGCCGGCCTGATGGCGGCGGTCCGCCCGGCGCTGCGCTGCGGGTCACCCCTCGCCGCCTCGGCCGAGTCACTCGTCCGGCTCGCTCCCTTGCTGGGGCAGGGGATGCGGGCCGCGGCCGAAGCGATGGACGAGCGTCCCGCCGCGGTCGGCGAAGCCTTCGTCGGCGCGATAACCCCGTACATGATCCGGATGCGCGGTCTCGGGCAGTTGCGACGGCTGCTCCGGGCCGAACTCGCCACCGGCAACCAGGCGCCGGTCCTCCGGGCGACCGTCCGGGAAGCCGATGCGTTGTTCGACCAGGCGTGCCACGCCGCGGGCATGGTGTCGGAGGGGAATCCCTTTCCGCTGCGCGAGGTGGTCGCCGTGCAGGTGGGCGCCGGACTGGTCGCCCTGCGGCGGATTCTGAAGGAGGCGAGATGACCGGCCTTCACCACGTCGGCGGGAGCCTGGTCCGAGTACTCGGGGAGCTCACGTGAAGAACCTGTACAACCTGACGGTCCCGCTGCGTGAAGGCATCACCCTCGCGGCCGACCGGTACGGCCCGGCCGGCGACGCACCGGCGCCCGCGATCGTTCTCGGCACGCCTTACGGCAAGAACGACCCGAGGCGTCCCGCGCAGGCGGCACTCATGGTGGAGCGGGGCTACGCGGTCCTGATCTACGACGTCCGCGGCCGCGGCGATTCCGACGGCGTGTTCGAGCCGTACCGGAACGAAGACCGGGATGGCTATGACGTGATCGAATGGGTGGCCGCGCAGGACTGGTGCGATGGCAGCGTCGCGAGCTGGGGTGGTTCCTACTCCGGCCACGCCCAATGGCTGACCGCGCTGGAGAAGCCTCCGCATCTGCGGGCGATCGTCGCGTACGCGACACCCTCGGATCCTTTCGTGGACTTCCCGACCGGAACGCGGCTTCCGCAGGAGGTCTGCTGGTACCGGATGGTCGATCGTCGTGCCCTGCAGAACGTGACCGGAATCGATTGGAACGCCGTCTACAGCCACCTTCCGCTGTACACCATGGACGAGGCCGCCGGATTCGTTAGCGCCGCCTGGCGGGCGGACATCGGACACGCCCCTGGCGACACCGAGTACTGGGCCCCGCTCGCCTATCAGCAGAAACTGTCCGTAGTGGACGTTCCGGCGCTGCACATCACCGGGTGGTACGACGACGTCCAACCGGGAACGCTGCGGAACTTCGCGGCCATGGTCTCGAAGGCACCCACGGAGAAGGCGCGGCGCGCGCAACGGCTGGTGATGGGCCCCTGGGGGCACGACGCCGGTCGCGCGGGCGGCCGGAAGATCGGCGACGTCGACTTCGGCGACCATGCCGAGGACGTCGAAGTAACGGAACTCGAGTTGCGTTTCCTGGACCACCACCTGCGGGGTATCGACAACGGCGTCGACCGGGAGGCGCGCGCACGGTTGTTCCTGATGGGTCGCGGGGAGTGGCGTGACGCCGATGAATGGCCGCTGCCGGAAACCGTGTGGACGTCGCTGTACCTGCGCAGCGCGGGTGACGCCAATACGCGTGGCGGCGGCGGGCGACTGACCACCGACGCCCCTGCGTCGGAGGAGCCGACGGACACGTACCGATACGACCCCGCCGATCCGGTGCCGTTCCTCACCGAGCCGACGTCGATGCAGATCGGCGGTCCCGACGACTACGCCGAGGTCGAAGATCGCGACGATGTGCTCGTCTATCTCGGGCCGGAGCTCGGGGAGCCGCTGACGGTGATCGGTCCCGTACGCGCCGAGCTGTTCGTCGGCAGCGACGCGCCCGACACCGACTTCACCGCGAAGCTCGTCGACGTCGGGCCCGACGGTGTACGGCGCCGGCTCTGCGACGGCATCGTCCGCGCACGTTACCGGGAGGGCTTCGCCACGGAGCTCACTCTGCGGCCGGGCGTGGTGTACCGCGTCGAGGTCGACATGTGGAGCACCGCGCACGAGTTCAGCGTCGGGCACAGGGTAGGGCTGGAGATCTCGTCGAGTGCCTTCCCGAAGTACGACCGGAACCAGAACACCGGCGGATCGATCGTCCACGGCACCGAGCTGCGGGTGGCTCACAACGAGATCTGGCACGGTCCGGAGCGTCCCTCCCGGCTGATCCTGCCGGTAATCCCCGGGCTTGATCCGGTGTGACGGGCACTGCGCCTGCCGAAATCCCGTCCGGCCAGGTCATGGCCTTGCGAAGCCTCGGGGTGTGTAGGTGCTCCTCGCCCGTCTGTGGAGGAGCACCGGTGCGGCATGATGATCGTTCGTGCTTCTTCGTTTGGCCTATCTGACCGTCACGAACGCCTTCGCAGCGCTACGGCTTCTGCCGATGAGTGATCGGGACAAGGATGTCGAGATTCTCGCGCTGCGTCACCAGGTTATGGTCTTGGAGCGGCAGTTGGGCGCCGATGTGCGGGTGAGGTTCGCTCCTGAGGACCGCTTCTTCCTGGCGGCGCTCCTAACCCCACTGCCGCGTGCGGTCCTGCGCAGGTTGCGGCTTGTTGTCCGCTCGGACACCATCCTGCGCCGGCACCGCCAGATCGTGAAACGGCACCATGCCCGGACCTGCCGGCCGAAGCGGCGAGGGTGCCCGCCCACGGTCCACTCCATCCGCGCATTCGTCCTGCGTCTGGTCCGGGAGAACCCGGCATGGGGATATCGGCGGGTGCACGGCGAGCTCGCCACGCTCGGCCTCAAGGTCGCGTCATCCACGGTCTGGGAGATCCTCCAGCAGGAAGGCATCGACCCGGCGCCCGAGCGGGCATCCATCACCTGGGCCGACTTCCTGCGCTCGCAAGCCGACGCGCTCTTGGCCTGCGATTTTATCGAGACCGTCACCCTTACCGGGCAGCGCCAGTACATCCTGGCCGTCATCGAGCACGCCACCAGACGCATCCGCGTGCTCGGCACCACCACCCACCCAACCGCGGCCTGGGTCACCCAGACGATCAGGAACCTCGTCATGGACCTGGAGGACTCTGGCTGTCGGGCACGGTTCCTGATTCGAGACCGGGACGGCAAGTTCCCCGCTCTCATGGACGAGATCCTCGCCGACATCGGCATCCAGACCGTGCTCACCGGCATCCGAATGCCGCGGATGAACTCCATCATGGAGCGGTGGGTGCAGACCTGCCGCCGCGAACTCCTGGACCGCTGCCTGATCTGGAACGAACACCACCTACGCCACGCCCTGGCCGAGTACGAACGCTTCTACAACGAACATCGCGCCCATCAAGCCCTCGACCAGGCCGCCCCACTCCGCGCCGCACCCGACCCGACGCGCATCACAGCCCTGAACATCCGCCGACACGACCGACTCGGAGGAATCCTCCACGAATACTCACACGCCGCTTGAACTGCACGGACGTAGATTTCGGCAGGCGCAGTGCCGGGACGGACGAGCACGGGCCGAGCACGGCGGCCTACCCGGTAGGCGTTGCGGGGGAAGTCATCCGGCATGAGAACGAGGCTGACACCTGCGACTCTGACCAGCGCGCGTGCTAAATCGCCCCCACGGCGTGGAGACGAGCACGCAGGCAGCAGGTTTAGCTGGTCCTACACGGATCACCCCCACGGGCGTGGGGACGAGGGAACGTCTCGATACTCGCCCTCAGCGCGAGACGGTTCACCCCCACGGGCGTGGGGGTGAACCGTGAACTGGACTTCCGCAAGAGCATGTTCAGCCCGCATCTCGATAAGGTCTTCCAGATCGCAGATGCGCTGCGGGTGTCGGCCAGGGACCTGTTCGATCGGGACAGCGCCCCGCATCGTTGATCGCCCCGTCCACCGGCTTCAGAGCTCGCCGTCACCACGACGTCCCGGCCCAGGCCAGTGGCAAAAACGAAGTCAAGACGGCCACCCCCTGCGCCTGATCTGGTCACAGGCAGCTCGATGATCGCCCATACGAGGGCGAGATGGCGACGGAGGTCCAGGCCGAGGCGGCATTGCGCCGCGAGCTTCCCGCCCCGCCGAGACCGGAGGCCGGAGCGGCATCAGTGACCCAGCGCTGCGATGAGACCGTCGACCAGGTCGAAGGCGATCACGCTGTCGCGCGGGCTGTCGATTGACCCTCGTCGTACATCCATGATTGGCTCTCCACCAACTGGTTGGTAGAGAGGTGGAGTATGGCGGAGGAACGCAGGCAGGAACTGGTCGAGGCGGCGTTCCGCTGCATCTCCGCCACCGGCTTCGAGGGGCTGCGCCTGCGCGCGGTCGCCGCCGAGGTCGGCATCGACCACTCGACGCTCCACCACCACTTCCCGACCAAGAAGGACCTGATCGCGGCGGTCGTGGAGTACGCCACGGGCCGCCTGAGGCTGCCGGGCTCCACCCTCGCCGAGCACCTGAACCTGCTCGGGCAGGCGATGCGAGAGCAGCCTGAGCTGTTCGTCGTGCTGCGCGAGATCGACCTGCGGGCGCTGCGCGAGCCGGAGATCAGGGCCATCGTCGACCGCGGTGAGACGGGCTGGCGGCACGCGCTGGCCACCCGCACCGCACCGGAACACGCGGCGCTCATCATCGCCGTCGTCAAGGGTCTGACCCTGATCCCCGACGACCCGCAGGACGTGCTCTCCCGACTCGAAAACCTCCTCGAAGGGACCTGATCATGCACGTGATCGTCATCGGCGGCGGCATCGGCGGCCTGTGCCTGGCCAACGGCCTGATGCGCGAGGGGGTGAGCGTCGCGGTCTACGAACGCGACCACAGCCCCACCGACCGCACCCAGGGGTATCGCATCCACGTCAACACCGTGGGCAGCATGGCACTGCACGCCTGCCTGCCGCCCGCCGTCTGGAACGCCTTCGTCGCCACCGCGGGCGACCCCGGCGAGGGCATGGCCTTCCTCACCTACCACCTCGACTCGCTGGCGCTGATCGAGGCCGACCTGGTCACCGGAGGTCGTACCGCTCCCGAAGAGGGTCACCACGCGGTCAGCCGCATCACCCTTCGCCGCCTGTTACTGGCGGGGCTCGGCGACGCCGTACAGTTCGGCAAGCAGTTCGTCGGCTACGACGTCAAGGACGACGGCCGGGTCCTGGCCCGCTTCTCGGACGGGAGCACCGCCGAGGGCGACGTGCTGGTCGGCGCCGACGGCGCCAACTCTCGCGTACGGCGACAGCGGCTCCCTCAGGCCGAGCGCGTGGACAGCGGCGCGGTGGCGGTCGGCGGGAAGTTCTACCTCACGCCGGAGTCCAGGCAGTGGCTGCCTGAGCGCGTCCCTGCCGGGATGAACATCATCTTCGGCCCACCCAGGCACGCGATGTTCACCGCCGTCTTCAACCGCAGGATGCGCGCCGATCAGGCGCTGGAGTCGCTCGGCGAGCAGCTTCGCGAGATCGGCCTCGACCCGGAGACGTTCCTGCGTGACGCGTCCGACTCCGACTACGTCCTGTGGGCCATGGTCGCCCACCGCGACGCCTACCCGGCAGGAGCCGCCGCACTGGACGGTGGCGGGCTGCGCGCGATGGTCGAGCGGATGATCGGCGGCTGGCATCCCGGCCTGCTGCGCATGGTTGGCGAATCGCGTCCGGGGGACATCGAGCTGTTCGACTTCAAGACCTCCACGCCGGTCAAACCGTGGCCGAGCTCCACCGTCACGCTGCTGGGAGACGCGATCCACAGCATGCTGCCGACAGGAGGCGAGGGCGGCAACACCGCGATGCGTGACGCCCAGCTGCTCACCACCCGCCTGTCTGCGGCCGCCCGCGGTGAGCAACCGCTGTTGGAGACCATCGCGGCCTACGAGCGGCAGATGTGCGAGTACGGCTTCGCCGCCACCAAGAAGGCCCTGGCCAACGCCAAGATGGGCATCTCGGCCAGCAGGACCCAGCGCGTCTTCGCCCGGACGTTCTTCCGCGTCTGCCAGGCCGTACCACCGTTGAAGCGCCGAATCTTCAGCGAGCGCTGGGCCGAACCCGAAGAGCATCGTCCTCTCTGACGGTCATGGTGCTGGTGGCCCTGGCCTGCACGCTGAGCGCGTTCGCGCTGGTCGCCTACCATCGCCTATAGTTTAGATAGCTGTCTAATCAGGGAGTTGCCGAGATAGCCGCCGTGACGATCCATTGCTGCGCTCCGATCGCCCGCGAGCCACTGACTGAGAGCGACGCGGCCGACCTGGCGGTCCTGCTCAAGGCCGTGGTCGACCCGGTACGGCTGTGCCTGCTGTCGATGATCGGCTCGCATGAGGGCGGCGAGGCGTGCGTGTGCGACCTGACCGGCGCCTTCGACCTGACCGCACCGACGATCTCCCACCCCTGAAGATCTTGCGTACGGCCGGGCTGATCCGCCCATCACATTCGAACGCCACATGATCGAGAAGAGGACAGCCTCATCGGCCCTGCTGAGGACCGCTGTGGCATAGAACCGTCTCCACGCTTTCTGGGGATTGACACCCTTCGTCGTCCCCTCGTTACTTCACCGCGGGGCGACGCGCTGTTACCCGACGTCGTCGAACCCAACCCCAGAGTGCACGGGCCGTCGGTGGCGCCCGCTCGCCTCCAGCCGCGTTGCTCGTCGCCACGCCAGTGGGGGTGATCCGATCTCCACGCGGTCGCCGCGTTCCTGGATCGTCTCGTCCCCACGCCCGTGCGCGGAGAGCACTAAGGGGGAGCCAGTTGCGCAGCGCGCAGGGCGTGCAACGCTGGCCAGAACGTCTCCTGCGACGCTTTGGCGTCGATGTCATCAACCGCATGACCCAGTTCGTGAGCGGCGACGCTGACCGACGGTGAGGGGAGGCTGCCCACGCCGATGGCCCGGCGGGCAGGGTCTTCATGACCCGCTGGGGCATGTAGGTATGGTTACACTAAGGGAGGCAGCGATTTTTACCAAAACTAGCCACAAGTGCATCGCCATCTTATTGGCGGCACTGCTGGGCGCAACCATCTGGCTGACGACGAAACCTCAGCTAGGTGTAGTCAAAAACCTTCCCTATGTCTGGGGTAACGCCCTGCAGGTGGCGAATCCCGAGTATCGGATATATCACCGGGGCAATGACTACACCACACGCGGCCTGCTTGAAGCGGTGACGGCTCTAGAGCTAGATACGCATGTCAACGCCGCAGCCTCGGAGAAGCCCAGCGCTGTCGTTGAGGTGACACAAAACATTCTCGGCGATGTCACCTTTCCCGCCCTACCAGCCTCGCCGCTTCACCCATATATCGCAGACTTCAATGGAGGCGCCGGCGATGACGCCGCAGGTAAACGTGCGGTTGAAGAGCGAGCGAGAAGCCTTCCCGCCCATCAGCAAGTGATCGTACTCGCCGAGTTGGCCAAACCGCTGTCCGAAGAAGAACTGAACCGGTCAGTGGTCGCTTACAGCAACAGTGAAATGAAGCGCTTCTTCCTGTCTGGTATCCAGAGGTCCGGAAAACCACTCTATTGGTGGCCGGGATGGAACGGATGCTCAGCTCTCAGCAAATGGGATAACAATTGTGGCGCTCGCTCGGTAGTCGCAGATTTTCGCAAATGGGTGCATCAGTTCACGGAAAATGACAGCATTAATCTTGCGAAGGTCGGACTGGATCTGCACGCCATGAAGAGAGCGGCAGCCGTTGGGCGTGTCTACGGCTTCATGGACACGAGGACGGGCAGCCGTGAAGTGCTCGAGCTTCTAGTGCGTCCTGAAATTCGCACCGTAAAAATCGTGGCGCTAGTGCCGGAGCTAAACAACTGACTCTCAGTGTGCCGCGCCGACTGCCGGGACACGCGCAGGCGCCAGCCTGCGAGAAGTTCATAGGGGGCGGAGCCAGCACTCCGGCTGCGATCAGTAAGGGCACCGGCGGCAACGGACATCATGGTGGGTCGAGGTTGGATCCGCTGTGACCGGTGCTATGCACTATGTGTCGCATCGACATGTGGCAGCTGCTGTGGCGGTCGTCTCTTTCCCGCGCCGAGCGCCGACATCCCGGCAGCCGGGCTTCGGGTCATGGCAACTCACAATGTTGGTGATGCGATGCCGTGGCCGGTTGCGGTTCTGGTGAATCGGCGGGCGAGGTGTTCGAAGGCGTCGGTGAGTTCGTCGGGGCCGATGACTTCGATGTCGGCGTCGTAGCGGGCGATGGCGGCGGCGAGGCTGGGCCAGGACCAGGATCCGAGGGTGAGCCGGCAGCGGTCGGGGCTGGTCTCCTCGACGAGTCCCTCGCGGGTGTAGAGGGCCACGGTGGCGACGGGCAGGTCGAGGATCACTGTGCCTTGGCAGGGCCAGTTGCCCGAGGCGTCGCCAGAGCCGCGGAACGTGCTGGTGATGAAGGTGGCGGCGTCTCCTCCGGGCAGTGCGCGTGGAGTGAACCGGGGCCCGTTGGGGGTGCGCGGGGTGATCCGGTCGGCGCGAAAGGTGCGCCAGTCGTCGCGGTCAAGGTCCCAGGCGATGAGGTACCAGCGCCCGTCCCAGGTGATGACGTGGTGGGGTTCGACGCGGCGCGGGGGTCTGGCCGTGGGCTCGGCACCGTAGTCGAAGCGCAAGGTCTCGCGGGCGTGGACGGCGGCGCTGATAGTCAGGAGCACGTCGCCGTCGACCGGGGTGGCCGGCCGGGTGATGGGTCGTTCAACGGTGGTGACGCGCAGTGCGTCGATGCGGTGCCGGAGTCGGGAGGGCATGATCTGCCGGATGGTGTTCAGTGCCCGCTCGGCGGGTTCGGCGAGGCCGTTGCCGGGGTTGGTGGCGACGATCTGCAAGGCGATGGTGAGGGCGACGGCCTGTTCGTCGTCGAACAGCAGCGGGGGTAGTTCGGTGCCGGCGCTGAGCCGGTAGCCGCCGTCGGGGCCTTTTACGGCGGCGATGGGGTAGCCGAGCTCGCGGAGCCGGTCGACATCGCGGCGCACGGTGCGCAGGCTGATGTCCAGGCGATCGGCCAGTACCGTGCCGGGCCAGTCCCGGCGCGTCTGCAGCAGCGACAGCAGAGCCAGCAGTCGGGCAGAAGTTTTCTGCATGAACCTCATTCTGCCCGAAGTAAGTGCCACATCCTGTCACCTACCCCTGCGAACCTTCGTATCGAGCCGGTCAGCCACGCGACCCGGACGGCCCCCCTTTAACACTGACGGAGTCAGCACCATGTTTGATGTTCTGGGCAATCTGAACTGGTTCGGGATCCTGCTCGGCTTCATCGCCTTGACCCTGCTCGGCGGCGTCTGGTTCGCCGGCCTGTTCCCCGAGGCGTACAACCGCTCCCTCGGCCGCGAGGTCGGCGCCAAGGCGCCGAGCTCGCCGCTTTTTCTCGCCGGGCCGCCACTGACCAGCCTGGTCATCACCCTCACGAGCGCGATCCTGATGGCTGCGTTGAAGATCGACACCTACGGCGATGCGCTGCTGTTCGGCCTCATCGTCGGCCTCGGCTACCTCACGGCCAACATCGTCACCATTGCCATCAACCCCAACTTCCCGCGACCGCTGCTCTACGCGGCGATCTCCGGCAGCACCGTGGGGACTCCCCGATTCGGCCGTCCGACACCCCCTTCCCTGGCTCTCTAACGAGACTTACCAGTCCATACCGGGCGTACCGCGCCCGGAACATCAATAAGGAGTCACCAGCATGGCCATCTCCACCACCACCCACCTGAACTTCCGCGGCGACGCTCGCGCAGCGCTGGAGTTCTACCAGACCGTTTTCGGCGGCCACCTCACCACCATCGCGTACGGCGACTTCGGCATGCCGAAGGAACTGCCAGACGCCGACAAGATCGTCTTCGGCCAGGTCACGGCCGACAACGGCTTCAGCATCATGGCTTACGACGTGCCCAGCCAGGCACCGGCCGCCGCCGCGCCCGCCGCCACCACTCGCGAGCACGGCATGACGCTGACCGGAGAGCGGTTCTTCGTGTCCGTCCGCGGCGAAACCACCGAGGAAGTCGGCGCGCTGTGGGACAAGCTCACCGACGGCGCCGACATCATCGAGAAGTACGGCCCGTCGCAGTGGGCCCCGGGCTTCGGGATGTTGACCGACCGCTTCGGCGTCACCTGGATCCTCGACGTCGCCGCCCCGTACGCCGGCTGACCACCAACGCACTCATCCGGTCCGAGGCGGCCTTCGCAGGCCGTCTCGGACCACCCGGCTCTCCGCTTTTCGAAGGAACAGATCATGCGCACTCGCCCCCTGGGCCGTACCGGCATCAAGGTCAGTCCCTACTGCCTCGGCACCATGATGTTCGGCCCGTTCGGCAACCCCGACCCCGACGACTGCGTCGCCATCATCCACCGGGCCCTCGACGCCGGCATCAACTTCATCGACACCGCCGACGTCTACGGCGGTGACGGCGAAACCGAACGGATCGTGGGCAAGGCGCTGCGCGGCCGACGCGACGACGTGGTGCTCGCCACCAAGTTCAACGGCCCCATGGGCACCGACCCCAACCATCGCGGCAGCTCCCGCCGCTGGATCGTCACCGCGGTCGAGAACTCGCTGCGGCGTCTCGGCGTCGACCACATCGACCTCTACCAGGCCCACCACCCCGAGCCCGGCACCGATATCGAGGAAACCCTCGCCGCCCTGACCGACCTGATGCAGGCGGGTAAGGTACGCGCGATCGGCCATTCCAGCCTGCCGGCCGCGGAGATCGTCGAGGCCCAATGGGCTTCCGAACGGCGCGGGCTGGCCCGCTTCCGCACCGAACAGCCGCCGTACTCGATCCTGAACCGCGGTATCGAGCGCGACGTCCTCCCGGTCTGCGAGCGTTACGGGCTGGGCACGCTGGTCTGGAGCCCGCTGGCCTCGGGTCTGCTCACCGGCTGCTACCGCAAGGACGGCAACGAACAAGTCTCGAGCGCCCGCATGCACTGGGTGCCGAAGCACATGACCGACAAGCGCAACCACGATGCCGTCGAAGAACTCGTCCCGATCGCCAAGCAGGCCGGTCTGTCGCTCACCCATCTGGCCCTGGCCTTCGTCATCAGCCATCCCGCGGTCACCTCGGCGATCATCGGCCCCCGCACCATGGCGCAGCTCGGCGACCTGCTCGCCGGCGCTAGCACCACCCTCGACGACGACACCCTCGACCAGATCGACAAGGTGGTCCCGCCCGGGGTGAACCCGGGCACGCTCGACATCGCCTACGTACCACCCGCACTCGAGCAAGCCGACCTGCGCCGCCGCCGCACCGGCGACCGCGCCGCCGCCTGACGTACCTGTACACGACCACTGGTAGGAGCGCAAAGTCCCTGAGTGCGGGGCTTTTGGGTGGCGCGTGCTCCAGCCTCTGCGGAAGCTCTCGACGCGGTGTCGTACGGTTCCACCGAGCTCTTCTTTCTGCCGGTTCCGATCGGTGGCACTACCGAATCTGAGAGAGAAGAGCCCTCACGACAAGAACCCGGACCGAAACACCCATACCCACCCGAACCACCCCCGCCCACACCGGTCTGCGACTCGACGACCTGCCCGCTCACCTCGAACATGCCCGGAGTGTCCTCGGTCAGCCACCCACGGGCTACCATCCTCTTGAGCTTGCCCCGCAGCACCTCGATCTTCCCTGACCGTTCTCCCAACCCCAGCGCGGCGGCCAGATGCCCGGCCCGCAACGGCCGGCCCGCATCGATCACGCCTGCGGCAACGCCGAACCATCCATCCCCACCCGCCACGGCGGCACCGTCAACACCCCGATCGGTGACCCACCCGAGCGCCCGCCGACGCGGCCCCCGGCGAGTTCGCCGGTGCCACCCCAGCCACCTCGGCGTCGTTACCGTCCATGACAAGGCCCGCGGTCTCCCCTCCGATCGGCTGTCCCGCCTCGGCCAGGATCTCCCCAACCACCTCCCGCGCGGTCACCAACCGGGCGACCACCGCCTCGGCCGCCGCCAACCGCTGGTTCAGCTCCGCGATCTGCTCCCGCAACTCCTCCGCCCGTACCCGAGCCGCTTCCTCCCGCCGACCAAGCTCATCCAGCAGAGACCCCATCGCAGCCCTCCGAGCCGGACAACTACAGACCGTCGAAGACGACTACACGCTCATCCCGCCGAACCCGCAACACGCCAGCTCAACCAACCCCGTGAGCGGGATTCTCGCCCCTCAAGAACTACCTCAGCCAGGCACCCCGGCCGGCGGCGGCCACCTCGACATAGACGTAGGAGTTCAAGCCGCACCAGTCGGAGCGGTCACGGCCGCGATCTCGCATGGAGGGCGAGATCGCGGGCCAGGTGGGCGCGACGCAGGCCGCGTGAGCGCAGGTAGCGGAAATCCTCGGCGGTGTCGTACATGAGCTGGACGTGGAAATAGTTCACATGCTCCAGCGCCGCGAACAACCCGAACGCCAGACCTGGCCAGCTGCCCGCTCCCGGATCGGTCACCACGGTCCAGACGATGAAGAGCAATCCGATGCTCAAGACAGCGACGTTGGTCCTGCGGGCGACCGCAAAGGCTCTGGCTCCAGGGAGGGATCCGCAGCGGGTGGCCAGCCGACGAAGCTTGGCGAACCAGTAACCCGCTCCCTCCAACAGGACAAGCGTGAACAGCGCGAAGCCCACGCTGTTCGCCGCTGTCACCGGAAACCCGACCACGCCGAACCAGATCACCGCCTGCAACGGGATGTTAAGCAACTCGAGCCACGCCAGCGAACGCAGCCGTCGCCGGATCCAGGAGCGGGAGCGGTGATTCACCTACCGACTATGGCATGGCAGACGCGCTCCGCTACACCTCACCCGGAGTGGACGCTACTCATCCGCAACACACCAGCTCAGCCAATCCCTGAGAAGGATCCACACCCAACCCCGATGGTTCGCCTGTCCGTGGTCACGTGTCATCGCCGTCGAGCCGACAAGCCTCAGCGATGGCTTGGGGATCCCAATAGAACGGGCGGCATTCCAGCATGCGTCCATCCCGCACGGTGACCAGTTGCATGATCAAGGTGTCGACCTGCTTGCCGGTGGCGCGGGCCCGGAAGCGGACCCGATTCCGTACGATGACGGTGTTGGTGTCCCCCCAATGTTGTTGTTCCAGGAACTCCATCGCCTCCCAGACCTCACTGAAAACGGCCAGAAATCGCTCCATCTCCTCATGTCCACGCCAGACCCCGGTTCCGGTGAACGGCAGTCCTGGAGCCTGGTACAGCACCACCTCCGGGTCCAGCAAAGCAGCAACGGGTTCGTAGCTGGCCTTACCGAAACCGCCCGTGGCCACGTACGCGGCCTCGGCCGCGTAGAACCTCTCCATGACCGTCCACGCATCATCAGCTCGCTGTCGGCCTGACTGCTCCCCGCCGACCTGGGTCTCTGACGTCTTTACCGTGCTCATGACCCGAGCATCTCTAGTGTCCCGGATTCCCGCTGGCGTGAATCGGACCTCTCGCTCAACTCACCTGGGCCCCACAAGACTCCTCGCACCAGGGACTGTACAAAGAAGAAGAACGGCTCTGGCCCGTAATCGGTGGTGGCGCCGAGTGATCTTCACTTCGGCAGGATGCGGTGGCGAAGAAGGTCGAACCCGGCCCGGCCGTGCATCTGGCGCATGATCCTTTTCGTGCGGGTGTTGACGCTTTCGGTTCGGCCGTTGCGATGCGGGAGGGTGAGGGCGGCGTTCACGGCGTCGCGGTCGAGTTCGAGGCCGTTGGCGAAGCCGTGCAGGTGGGGCAGGTCAGCGGCTCGCAGGGTGGTGATCCAGGTGGTGAGCTTGGCGTCGTTGCCCTCGGCCGGGGTGAGGAGTTCGGCGAAGCTGCGGATATGGTGGGCGAGTGCGGTCAGTTCGGGGCAGACGGCCGTGAGTTCCTGCCGTAGTTGGGTGTCGCTATCGCGGAGCCGGTCGGGGTGGGTGAGCAGGAGGCGTGCCAGGCGGCGCGGGGTGGTGACAGGCCGTTGTCCTTCGGCTCGGCCTTGGGTGATGTAGCGGTAGAGCAGGTTGAGGCTGCCGGTGTAGCCCAGCTCTTTGATCTCGCGGAACAGTTGCCGAACCGGGATGGCCGGGTCGGCGGCGCGCCGTTCTCGCAGGTGGTCGCGGTAGGGGTCGACGAGGGTGGGCCAGTAGCGGGGGGCACGGCGCAGGGCCTCGGGCTCGCGGGTGCGGGCGTAGCGCTTGACGGTGTTCAGGGACGGGTTCAGGCGGCGGGTGCACTCCAGGAGGCCGGCGCCCTTGTTCAGTAGGTCGTGGATCTGCTGCCGGCGCTCGCGGGTGGTCTGTTCACGCATGTCGGCGGGCCGGGGCGGGTTGACGGTGGCCCAGCAGGTGCTGTGGGAGCGAACTTCAGCGAGGGTCTTGTCGCAGGGGTTCGCCCACGGTGCCACCGGTCGCCGACCTGCACCGCGTCCGGCAGGGCGCGTCGAATCGCCTCGCCGTAGGCGCCTGAGCCGTCGCGGCAGACGATCTCTACCCCCGGGTGGGAGCACAGCCATGTCTCCAGGACGTCGGTACCGCGGCCGGGCAGGACATCGATCCGCTCGCCGGTCTCGGCGTCGGTGAGGATGGTGGCGTAACGGTGGCGGCGTTGGAGCGCGAGGTCATCGACCCCCAGCACGCGCGGGATCCGCAGCGGTGGCAGCGGCACTCGCATGAGCAGGCGCAGTGCCGTGGACCTCGAGATCGTGACGGCCAGGACCACTGACAGTCGTGCACCCGCCCGGCCGGCCAGTTCCTTGACCACCGCGCCCAGTTCCCCGGTGAGTCTGCTCGTTCGACGCTGGTAGCGCTCCAGCAGCCCGGGCACCTGTTCACGGAAGGTCTGCCGAGGGCATCCCCACGCCGGGCAGAGCAGACGCCGTACGTGTACTGACACCACCACCTGCCGTCCGTCTACCGGGACATCGGTGACCGTCCGGCTGCTGTAGCCATGCACCCGGCCGGTCAACGTCCCGCACATCGGGCACGGTACTGGCTCGTCGCGAGTGCGGGCCAAAACCCGGATGAGACGGCCCTCGTCATTGACACCCTGAATGACCAGGGCAGACAGCCCTGCAAACACCACACCCGTAAGATCGTCGATCTTCAGCACGGCTCAGACTGGCAGGTGATCACTTGGCGCCACCACCGATTACGGGCCAGAGCCGAAAACCGTACAGTCCCGTTGGCGGCGCTTTCGCATGCCCTGATGCATGCCACCGACGGAGCCGGTGGGCGGGAGTTGCCTTGGTTGACGACGAAAGGAGTTGATCTTGTACTGTTGCGGGTCTTCTCGGGAGGTGGTGTGTGATGTCGGATCAGGTGTGCCTGGGACCGTGCAACGACGGGGCTCGCGAGCTGTGGTCGGGGTTCTTGTCGGCGCGGGATGCGCATGCGAACGCGGTGGATCGCTGGGTGCGGGACGATGCCGAGAGGGAGCCGCCCGAGGAGCCGGTGATGCCGGAGGTTCGGTGGCGGCCGGGCGAGCCGCTGGTGTGCGGTCGGTGTCGGGCGACGGCGCGGCGGGCGCTGCTGGAGCTGGATGCGCTGGCTTCGGTGATCTCGGCGAGGTCAGATGGGTTCCGACCGCCGTCGAAGTGGTCGAGGGTGTCGGGGTCGAGGCCGAAGCTGGAGATGTCGCCGGACGCGATGCTGCTGGATGAGCTGCTCGGGGATCTGCTGTGGTTCGAGGATCAGGCGCGGACCGTGCTGGGTGCAGCGCCGCGGCCAGAAGGTGCGCGGGGTGCGCTGGCGCGGTCGCGGTCGGTGGCGTGGTTTGGTCGACCATCTGGAGCCGGTGCTTGCTGCGGCGCCGGCGGGGCCGCGCGAGCTGGTGACGGGCGTGCTCGGTTGGGAGCGGCGCCTGCGGTCGATGGTGGGTGATGAGCCGCCGGGGTGGACGCCGGCGCGCTGCCGGTGCGGGGACCGGAATCTTCATTGGGATCGGGCGGTGGGCTAATTCATTTGCGGGGCGTGCGGAAATCACGTGTCGGGGGCGGAGCAGCGTGGTCTGGTCGCCGAGGAAGCCGGGTGAGCTGCGGACTGTTCTGGCCGTTCGAGTTCAACCGTGATGTGTCGGCGCGGCCATGCGACGCTGCTGTCGTGCAGAAGTGGCCGGCTGTTCTCCGAAGAGTGCCCCAAGGCCTGTAAACATCAAGATGAGCTCGTCCGATGCTTTGAGAGACTGCGACGGCTACGCCGGGCAGCCCAGCAAGGGAAGCAAGCGCGTCAGGAACGCATCTGTGCTTTTGAATCTGGCCGGTACGGTTCCGCTCACGGTGTAGATGGTTTGCCCGCAGGTGAACCGGTCGAATGTGTTACCTGTGGAGTACTTCATCCTGCGGACAGCGATTCCGTGGATGCGACGCATATTTCCCGCTCGGACGCCCGGTAGCCGGATGTCGGCAGGATATGCGCTAACTTTCAGCACGGCACCGCTACCCAGTTCGGCATAGATATCGGCGTTCCTTGCGGGAAGTTGGGCGCGTTGAGCTCGTATATTCAGACCCGCCAACGCGGCAACAACCTTGCGTTCCAAGGCATTGAGCGGTGGCGGGCCTGTTGGTTGGGTCTCAGTGGGAGTGCCTGATGCCCGGCTTGGCTGGGCAGTGGACGGTGAGCCCGGGGGGCGTGTTTCTGCGGAGGTGTTCGGTACCTGGCTTGGCTGGGCGGAGGGCGGTGGGCCTGCCGAGCAGGCGGCACCCAGGACCAGCACGCTGATCAGCCAAGCTTTTGTCACCGGTCTCTCCACCCTCACGCGGTCGGATGATCTCAGTCTCCTGGCCGTCGATCGGCGCCTGAGGCCCGGATGATAGCTGCCTGTTCTCCCAGGAACTGAAGGAATGTTCGGTCCTGGGATATTTTGGCGATGACGCCATCGTAGCGCTGCTGCGCGGAGGTGAGCACGGCCGCGTTTCTGTCGATGAACCGTTGAGCAGCGACCGGCTCAGCGGCACGATACCCACGGGCCCATATCTCGTTGCAGGCTCCAAAGACTCGTGCTCCGGTCTGCTGTTGTGCCGCGCCCTGAATGGCATGTGCATCAACCTCGGCCGGGCTTTGCGCCGTGATGCCTCCGACGCGCTGAGCGCAGGCGGCGTAGTCGCTCTTCACCGCGTTGAGCGCCGAGGCTGAGATCTCCTTCCGCATAACCTGACGTTCGTCTTCGAGCTGACGTTTTGTGTCCCAGATACTCGGCACGGCTGCCTTGGCCTGGCCGACGCATCCCCGGGCAGCGAAGTCTGGACCTCGTCCTTTGGGAAAGGCCCCGGTGCGCCTGTAGTCGGATATCTCCGCTGCGCTCTCTCCGTAGCGAGAACGGGTGTATCGATCTCGCTCTTGAGGGGCGAGCTGCTCCTCGTAGGTGCTGTTTCGCTCTGTCGCCGGCACTTGCTGTTCCTTCGTCACCGTTCGTGGCTGCGGAGCATTGAGGCCGCTGGCGATCTTCACTGTCTCTGCCTCCGGGAAGGAGGTATCACGCCAGTAGGTGAATCCCGCGCGGCTCATGCACGCGGCGATGATCGCCTCTTGTTGGTAAGCTTCCCAGTAGGCGATGGTGTCGTCGCGAAGCTCCGCCTCGGGTGATTTTCCGAAGCCCGGGAAGCTGTCGAGCGGACTTTCCGAGCGGTCAGTGGCGAAGCTGGGAAGCGCCAGCAAGGTGATGCCAGTCGCCAGGACTCCCAGGCCGGCTATCAGAACGGCGACTGCGGCGCGACGTAACTGGTTTCCTGATCCGTCCATCGTGATTCTCCCGAGTAGGACTTGCGTACTGTGCGCTTGGACGAGTCCTCATCATGGCCGGGGATAGTCCAGAACATTGTCGATTGCCAGGCGGTATCGCCAGGCTTCAGTCCACGCTACTCCGTGGCCGAGACCACCCCTTTGATACCAGTTCACCGCTTGCTGGTTCGTGTGGAAGAACAGCTCCACGTAGACGCGGTGCGGCGCTTGCGCGTGGCACTCGGCAAGTCCATCACAGTCCCACTTGTTGCTGCCGCCAGGTACTACTGGATTGAGGTCCTCGATGAGCTCGTTCGTCAAGGCGGTGCTCTTGGGGCTGCCCGACGGGAACATGACCAGCAAGTATTGAGTGGAGTTGGGGCAGCCGCCAATGGCGTTGCTGTGTGTGACGATGTGGACGTCCGCGCCCCATCGGTTGGACCTGTCGACGCTCTCCTCGTACTTATCGTCGCGAGCGTTGGGGCTCACGGCCACCTCGTACGTGTTTCCCCAGAGAGATAGGTTGTTGCTTGACCCATCGGCAGCTGCGTAGCGGTTCCAGTTCCGCCCGTTGATGTTCTCCTCCCAGCCGCACTCACCGCGGTCGCGGCTGTCCGGGTGCCGGGGAGAAGAGAGGAAGACCTGGACATCGTTCGAGGGGATTGGCGACCAGTAGTTGTAGGCATCAGTGACTTCGTTGTGATCGGCGCTAGCCGGTGCTGCCCACATCACTGCCAGCAACAGGCATACTGCGGTCGCGATTCGTCCGGCAGAGCTGCTCGACCTCTTGTTACGTAATTTCAGTAATACAATTCCGGATGCCAGAAAGGCACATCCGGAAGCGATCAGGATCCATGCCATGCCGCTCCTCTTGAACGTCTCGGTGGATACCTTCCGGGGTACCGTGCTAATTACGTTGAACAGAAGTGCTCGACTTCTGCGGGAGCTCCGAAGCTGAGAACGGCGGTCGCGAGCCGCTGGGCTTGCCATTTTAGTTTTCCATCTTTGCGCGACAAGTCAACATTAGACACCTCTGAATGTAGACGAAATATAGATATGCGGAGAGTATGGGACCACATACGGCATGAATCTTTCTAGATTAAAAGGCTTTCCCCTGACTACTGCGGAGACTCGCACCCAAAGTGACACGAAAGCCGCAAATCTCGCGCTCGCTGTCGACGCTAGCGGCTGCCAGGCTCCCGATCGAGATTCTGCGCAAGCGGTACGCCAGGCCGCTGCGGCCATAGGGCTGCTGACCTTGTGAGGTGCCGTGCTTGGCCACGTGCCATCCAAAGTGGCCAGGCTGATGGCCAGCGGGCGAGCTGTGCCAATCAAATCTGGCCAAGCTGCTTAATGATCAATGGCCAGATTCAATGTCACCCGACAAACCTGACAGCGTTGAGTCGGGCGTGCTGCCGCGGAAGCGGCGCGTCAGGATGCAGAAGCGATAGCGACTCCGCTTACGTTGCGCGCGAGGGTGAGGATGTGAACACTCCGTGTCGGCGGGCGTTCTATGCCCTCACCCGCGCTGGCGGTCCTGAGCTGCACGAATACGCGCGAAGCGCTGAGAGCCCTTGCAACAAGATCGCCTACGTGCCTAACGCCCTATGCGACCAAGCGAGATCGTCTGTCAGCGTTGATCGTGCCGCGTCAATCTTGCATTGATCGCGCGTCCGGAATCGTCCAGTACGTCCTCTAACGCGAGCCTTGCGGAGGTGAGACGTGCACCCAGCGACCGCGCGCCAAGCCGCCGAGCGCCTCGACCGCTCCCCGATCACCATCCGGCAATGGGCACGCCGCTACTCAGCGCGACTCCTCGGCCGCGTCGGCCGCCAAGCGGTCTACGACTACGACGACCTCGCCACGATCGAAGGATGCATCTGGCGAGGCGACGACATCCCTCCAACCCCCGAAGCCCGCGACGAGCTCCCTGACGTAGAAGAGCCCCTGGTAGACGGGTTGATCACCACAATCAAGACCCGCCACAACCAGAGACTCTGGGTGCTGTTCTATCGCGCTGCGGTCGATTTGTCGCGCTCAACGCTGAACTACGTCGCCGGGATCATCCGGCGGCATCGCAAGGCGATGGGATCGCGCTGGCGGCGCCTCAACCCCGGCCAGCAGGCCCTGCTGGTGCTGGTCTATCTGCGCAAGGACGAGACATTCGCCGAGATCAGCGCGGGCTTCGGGGTGTCGGCCACCACCGCGTGGCGGTATGTGGAGGAGACCGTGATGCTGCTATCGGCTCGCTCACCCAAGCTCGCGCAGGCGTTACGGAAAGCGGCTCGGGACGGGCTGACCCATGTGATCCTCGATGGCACTCTCATCCACACCGACCGGGTGCGTGCCGACCGGCCTTTCTTCTCTGGCAAACATCGCGTGCACGGCATGAACATCCAGGTCATCGCCGGTCCGGACGGGACCATCCTATGGACCTCCGGAGCGCTGCCGGGCAAGACTCACGACCTGACCGCCGCCCGCGTCTGGGGCATCCTGCGAGAGTTGGAGAAGGCGGGGATCCTCACCCTGGCCGACAAGGGCTACCAAGGCGCCGAGACCACCGTCGTCATCACACCGTACAAGGGCAAGAACAAGCCCGACTCCCAGAAGCGGACCAACCGCTCCCACGCCAAGCTGCGCGGACCCGGAGAACGCGCGAACGCCCAGCTCAAGGCCTGGCGCATCCTGCGGAAGCTCCGCTGCTGCCCGCATAAGGCCGGCCATCTGGCCAAAGCCATCGCCGTCCTGCAGAACCACCGAGCGACTCAGCCCGCCTGAGGATGAAATAGGTTCATTGCACGGCTATCTGGGACCGGTATCGGCGTACATGTTCACCTCCGCCTTGACCGCGCTGGTTCGCCGCGCTGGGCTTCGCCTCCGCTGCGGCGATCGCGGTGGGGGTGCTGGTGCCTCTCGGGTTTGCCGGCGCCGGCCTGGCCAACTTTGTCGGCTACCTTGCCTGGAGCCTTTGGGCGCTGTGCCTGGCCGTGCGCTACCGAGGAAGGCTCCAGACTTCGGACGAGCGTGCGACGGAGACCAGCGAGGTCAGCTGACCACTACCCTCTGGCGTGCTCGTGACGCCGTGGCGAAGGTGGTCGCGGGGTGCGACCCTGAAACCTTAGAGGTGGCTCCGGTCGGGGAGGCGGGATGGACTGTCGGGCATGAACCTGCACTGGAAGTCCATCCTCGGCGCCGCGGCCGTGGTCGCGGCCGTAGTGACCATTCCCGCGACAGGAGCCCAGGCCGCTGGCTGCGGTGTCAACGGCAAGGGCGTGCTGTGGTGCGGCAACGAGGGCAACGCCCCGCTGTACGACAAGCCGTCCACCACCATCCCCGCCAGCAACCTCATCGACAACCTGTGGACCACGAACAGCTGGTTCACCTGCTGGTCGGAAGGCCAGTACCACAAGGGCGGCAACACCACCTGGTACAAGACCCAGGGCGACAGGAAGGGCAAGTGGGGCTGGGTGCCCGCCGGCTACGTGTTCACCTCTGACGGCTTCGACGCCAACCCCAGCAGGCACGGCCTGCCCAAGTGCCAATACGACTGGGACTAGAGGACGTGGTTGACCCCGCCTGATCGGGCGCCATCGCGCCGGCGCGCACGTCACCAGGGCGATACCCGCCGACGAAGAAGGGGATCCGGGCTACTCCGGTACGGCCGCCCCCGGCCAGGCCGTGGAGCTGGTAGGAGCGCCTCCGGACGCGATGCGGCGAGGTGCGCCCGATGGCGTTGTCGCGGCGGTAGCCCGGGGCGGGGGCGGGTGGCGAGTGAGTCTTGGTCCTGGGGGCTGCACGACGCGTTGTGTGCCCAGGCCGGGAACGAACACCGTGCATGCGCGGAAGGGCCGGCGGTGTCGACCTGGAGAGATGGGCTGTCTGTCCGATCGTGCGCGTGTTCTATCCAATTCACGCACCTCCCCTCCCGCTACTCCGGCATGCCGATATCCAAAAGCTTGACAGGGCGGTGACAAAGCACCCACGAAATGAGATACGACATGACCTTCTACTACGAGCTCTTCATCGGCGGTCACTGGACCGCACCCGCCACTTCGGAGATCATCGAGGTCCGCTCTCCGCACGACGGGTCGCTGGTGGGCCAGACTCCGCACGCCGGCACCGCGGACGTGGACGCCGCGGTGGCCGCGGCCCGGGACGCGTTCGACCGCGGGCCCTGGCCACGAACCGATCCCGGGGAGCGCCAGAAGACGGTGGCGCGCTTCCAGGAGCTCTACGCGGCCCGCGCCGCCGAGATGGCCGCGCTGATCACGTCGGAGAACGGCACGCCGATCTCGATGACGACCGGCCTCAACGTCTACGGCCTGCCGGAGCAGACCGGCGCCTACCTGCGGGCCGCGGAGAGTCTGCCGTGGGAGGAGGAGCTGCCCTCCGGTTCTCTGTTGCGCAGGGAGGCGGTGGGCGTCGTGGCCGCCGTCATTCCCTGGAACGCTCCGCACCAGTCCGCCCTGGTCAAGATGGTGCCCGCCTTGCTCGCCGGCTGCGCCGTCATCCTCAAGGCCGCCCCGGAGACCGCGATCGACGCCCTGGCACTCGCGGAGATCTTCGCCGAGGCCGGCTTCCCCGAGGGCGTGGTCTCGGTCCTGCCCGCCGGTCGCGAGACCAGTGAATACCTGGTCGCCCATCCCGGCGTCGACAAGATCGCCTTCACCGGATCGACCGGCGCCGGCCGGCGTATCGCCTCGATCGCGGGTGAGCGGTTGAAGCGGGTCAGCCTGGAGCTGGGCGGCAAGTCAGCCGTGGTCATCCTCGAAGACGCCGACCTCGGCGCCGTCGTGGAGGGCCTGAAATTCCACTCGCTGAGCAACAACGCCGAGAACTGCCAGGCCCACACCCGCATCCTCGCTCCGAGGAGCCGGTACGACGAGGTCGTCGAGGCGATCAGGACCATGATGGAGTCGCTGATCGTCGACGATCCGTCCGATCCGGCCACGTTCATCGGCCCCATGGTCCACGCTGACCAGCGGCAGCGGGTGATCTCCTACATCGAGATCGGCGTCGCCGAGGGCGCCCGCCTGGTCACCGGCGGCCCCGGGGTGCCCGAAGGGCTGGAGGGCGGCCACTACGTCAAGCCCACCCTGTTCGCGGACGTCGACAACTCCATGCGTATCGCCCGCGAGGAGATCTTCGGTCCCGTCCTGGTCGTGATCCCCTTCGACGACGAGGACGACGCCGTCCGCATCGCCAACGACTCCGACTACGGGCTTGGCGGCGGCGTCTGGTCCGCCGACCCCGGCCGCGCCGTCGACGTCGCCCGCCGCATCCGCACCGGCCTCGTGCTCGTCAACGGCGCCATGCCCGCCTGGGATGGATCGTTCGGCGGTTTCAAGGCGAGCGGCATCGGTCGCGAGTTCGGGCTCGCTGGCCTGAACCAGTACATCGAGTACAAGACCATCGGCCGCTGACGTTAGGCTGCGGGGCGGCAAGGGTGTAGGTGATCGAGAGGCGGGCGGTTGGCAGGGGAGGCCGCGGCGCTGCTGGTGCGTTTCGGCCGCAGGTACGCCGCCGCGGTGCGCCTGGCGACGCTCGTGCCGATCTGCGCCATCGCCCCGTTCCGGGCCCCGGCCGAGCAGCTCGCGAGCACCTTGGTCGTGGTCGGCGTCGCGGCGGTCTGGACCTGCGGGTTCGCGTGGTGGCTGCGGGCGGGGCGGGGGAACGCGCTGGTCGCCGTTGACGTGGCCGTCCTGCTGGGGCTGTTCGGCAGCGTCTTCTGGACCGACGCCGTGGCGGACAAGAACACGGGGTGGTTACGCCTGCTGGTCACCTTCGCCTGCGCGACCTACCAGTGGCACACCTCGCCGGTGGCGGGCGGGGTGGCCGCGGTCGCCGCCGGGGGCGGGGCGGTGGGGCTGCTCGTGGCGGCGGGGGCGTTGGAGGTGGACGCGAGCCTGGCCACGGGGACGTTGTGGGCGCTGTCGGCCGCCGTGCAGGCCAGAGCGGCCTGGATCCTCGTCAGCCGCGCGGCGAAACAGGCCGACCTGATGGCGGCCGAGGCCCTGCGGGCGCGCGGGGAGGCGCTGCTGGCCGCGGCCGTGCGCGCCGAGGAACGCGAGCAGGTCAACTCGCTGCACGACACGGCGGCGACGACGCTGCTGATGGTGGGCTTGGGCCAGGTGCGTTCGGACGCCGCCTGGCTGGGCCCGCAGGCGCGGCGCGACCTGGGCAGGCTGCGCTCGGTCAGCGGGCGGGCGCCGGAGGAAGCCGACCTGGTCGAGCTGCTGCGTACCGATCTCGCGGCCACACAGCTGACCGTGGACTTCGACGGCCCCGGGCGGCTCCGCCTGCCGTTCCATGTCGCCAGGGCGATCACCGACGCGGCGGGCGAGGCTTTCACCAACGTGCGCCGTCACTCGGGCACCAAGCACGTGACCGTCCGGCTCAGCGGCGACGCGCGGGCGCTGCGCCTCGACGTCGCCGACCGGGGGAAGGGGTTCTCGGCGCGGGACGTGCCCGGGACCCGGCGCGGCGTGCGCGAGTCCATCCGCGGCAGGATGGAGCGCGTCGGCGGCACGGCCACGATCACCTCCGCCGCGGGCGAGGGGACTCAGGTTCTGCTCGAATGGCGGGACGTGGGTGCGGCCCCCGTCGGTGACACCGTTGTGAAGGATGTCGTCGAGGAGTCGGCGCGGGCGAGGCTGGGGCGCGGTCTGCGGGTGGCGACGCTGGTCGTCGCCATGATCGGCGTCTTCGGGATCGCGCTGCCCACTCTCGTGAGCAGCGTTCACACCTATGACACGCCGCTCGCGCAGTTCGGGGCCTTCGCGGTGCTCGGGGTCGTGCTGATCGCGGAGGCCGTGCTGGTCGTCCGCGGGCGCTCGTGGGACCGGTGGCGCGGCCCGGTCATCGCCGCCGTGCTCGCCGCGTCCATGCTGTCGTACGTGAGCCTGCCGGACGGTCGCACGTCGACCGGCGAGGACTGGATGTTCGCCGCGGCCACCTGGGCGGGCCTCGTCGTGGTGCTGGAGCGTCCCCTGCGCGCCGCGGCGCTGTTCCTGCTGGGCCACGAGCTCATCGCGCTGTTCCACCTGCTCGTGTTCGAGGGTGCCACGCCTGAGTCGCTGGCCCGGTTCGCGACCGGGTCCGTCACGGTGATCGGCTTCCCGTTGTGCGTGGCGGTGGTGGCGACCGTACTGCGCAGCCTCGGCACGGCGGCGGTGGCCGCGCGCAGAGAGATCGAGCGGGTACGCGTCGCGGAAGCCGTAGCCGCCGAGACCCACAACCGCAGGCAGGAACGCTTCGCCGAGTTGTCGGCCACCACGGTGCCGCTGCTGGAGGGGCTCGCCGACGGCTCACTCAGCCCCGAGAGCCCGGCGGTCCAGCGGAGCTGCGCCATCGAGGCGGCCCGCATGCGCAGGTTGTTCGCCGAGTCCGACGAGGCCGCCAACCCCCTGCTGCACGAGTTGCGCCACTGCGTCGACGTGGCCGACCGCAAGGGCGTCGTGGTGGAGCTGGACTCACGCGGCCAGTGGCCGACGCCGCCCGTGGCGGTCAGGCGGGATCTCACCGAAGCGGTCCTCGTCGTTCTCGCCGGCGCGGCCTCCCGGGCCCGCGTCACGGTGGTGGGCAGCGCCGCGCTGGTGTCGGTCAGCGTGGTCGCCGACTGCGGCGAGCTCGGCGTTACGGCTCCAGCCGCTCCGGGGGTCCGCGTCGAAGCGTTGACCAGCGACGACACGGTCTGGATGGAGGCCCAGTGGCAGCCTGCCGATCAGGGCGCTGACCAGCTCACCTCGCCCTTCGCGGTCACGGTGACCAGCTGACCGGTCTCGGTGAACCTCGCCGCCGTGACGCCGGCGCGTTGCCCGCTGACCTTCCCGTCGCGGTCGAGCAGTTCCAGCCGGCCGTCGCTCACCACCGCGATCGCCGCGCTGGTGGGGTCGGCGGTGACGCCCGCCTCGGCTTGAAGGTCACGGGACCAGATCTGCCGTCCGAGCGCGTCGACTCCCCGGATCGAGGTGTGCGGTTGGCCCCGGCCATCCATCCAGCGGGAGATCAGCGCACCGCCGTCCTTCCCGGCCACACACTCGCCCACCTGAGGAAGGTCGCTGCGCAAGGGCACCGGCCCCAGCCCGCTCAGCATGCCCCCCTTGGCTCCGGTCAGGAACACCGGGCCGCCCCGCGCACCCACGCAACCGCCCCAGTAACCGTTGGCGGGCCACCCGCTGCCCGCCGCCCGCCAGCCACCGGGGTCCCGGGTGAAACGGAGCATGGTCGCGCCCGCCAGCTCGGGATCGGAGAAAAGCAGCAACGCCGCCGACCGGTCGGGGCTCTCCACCCAGACCGCGTCATCGGCACTGGCGATCGCGTGCGTCTTCACGGAGCCGTCGGTACGGGAAACGACCAGCCGCCCGCCCTTGCCCGAGGCTTCCACGACCACCGCGTCGGCGTCCGAACGCAGGCTGACGACCCGGTGACGGTCCGCCGCCGAGACCGCGACCTTCTCCACCTTCGCGCCGGCGCGTGACCACGGTGGCACGTGGCCGCCGGAGAAGATCGCGTCCGGGCACTGGACGCCGCAGCGGGCTTCGACGCCGGTACGCGACTCCGTCCACACGCGGCGGCCGTCACGCGCGTACCCGGAAAACACCTCGGTGTTCGGGTCGTAGAGGAGTGCCCCCGTGCCGGAGGCGGCGAGAACGACCGGAGGGAGCCGCGAGGTGTCCGCGGCAGGCGTTTCCGGTCCGTTCGCCGAACAGGCGGTGGCCATGATCATGACCATGGCCACCACCGGCAGGCGCGATTTCAAGGATTTCGCCCGCCTAGACCCGGCTGGTCTGACCGTCGCAGTAGGGGTCGACGGCGCTCGCCTTGTGGAACTGCATGCCGAAGCCGAGGTACATCTTGCTGCCGAGCGAGGTGCGACCGCTCACGATCTTGTCCCCGAACCCCTTCTTCACCGTGAGGTTGTAGCCGTTGGTGATGTCCGGGTCCGGCGCGTTGTTCTTGTCGACGTACACGCGGAAGGCGAGGTAGTTCGTGTTCCCGGCGTTCCCGCCCACGTGCCACGAGACCTTGGTGACGACGTGTTGCGTCGAGGTGTTGTAGTAGTGCACGCCGATGCCGAGGCGGTAGCCGTCATCTGAGCAGCTGCTGCTGAGGTACTTGGGAGCGGCCGCCGCGGCCGGGTGCGCGGCGACCATGATCCCGGCGGCGGCCACGGGGATCACGGCCATGGCGGCGAACCGCCTGTAGGTGCTTCGCATCTGCGAGTGTTCCCTCTCTCACGGTGAGTAGATCGGGAAGGACTCTAGGGATGCTCGGTATGTTCCGGGTATGGCGCTCAGAACCGGTAATGGAGGATTCGGGCACCCTGCCGGGACAGGCCGTCGCTCAGGGCGGTCAACCGGGTGAGGGCGCGGAGTGGCTGGGGGAAGGAGGCGACCTCGGGCGCTCGGGTCAGGAAGATCTCTTCGACCAGCCGGAGGCCCGCGTTCCAGCGTTCGGGCTCCCGGGGATCATCGAAGCCCTCGCCGCCTCTGATGCCGAGTGCCTTCATGGCCGGGTGGAAGCGCATGGACCAGCCGGCGAACCGGGTGTACGCGTTCAGGACCAGCCCACCGGAAGCGACGTGCCGGGTGAGCCGGCGGACGAGCCGCCGGAACGTGTCGCCGGGCATGAAGGGCAGGACCCCCTCCGCCACGATCATCGCCGGGCGGTCGGCCGGGATCGCGTCCAGCCAGCCCTCCGTGGTGAGGTCCGCGGCGATGGGATGCCCGCCGGGAAGCAGCCCGGTACGCAGATCGATGACCTCGGCGTGGTCGACGTCGTACCAGTCCACGCCCGGTGGAGGGGTACAGCGCAGCATGCGGGTGTCCAGGCCGCACCCCAGGTCGAGCACGATGCCGCCGGGGTGTCGCGCGCAGAACGCCCGGACCCTGTCGTCGATCTTCTTGGCCCGCAGCGCCGTTCCCGATACGACGCTGGGGGAGGCCTTGAACCTGGTGAAGTCGTAGTCCAGTCGTTGGACCAGATCGGCGGACGCCTTGTCGTTGAGGATCGAGTTCGGCAGCCTGCTGTCACAGCCGCGGGCGTACAGCGTGAGGAACAGGGTCTCCTGGATCGGATCCATCCAGTCCTCCTTGTTGCTAGTCGTTTCAGTTGTGGCTGAAATAACTATACAGCGAGAGTGCTGGAGCACCTGGCCGATCACCGCTGGGCTTCTCCCGGCGCGACGGTGACCGCGCCCATGCTGGTGTACGCGACACGGTCACGCCCGTCGAGCAAGCCCTCCTCCTGAAGAGCGCACCACTCTGGAGCTCGCCACGGAACTAGGACGGTGACGTCACCCGTACGACCTTGGTGCCGGTCAGGAGGTCGAGCAACCGGCGCCGGTCCCCCCACACGAAGGGCAGCCAGTCCAGCCAGGCGGCCGGTCCCAGGATCAGGCTGAGGCGCCGGGCGACGCCCCTGGCCGGGTGGACGCGCAGCCCGGTCTCGGTCACGACGCGCAGTTTCAGCAGGCGCTTGCCGGGGGTGGTGCCGGTCCAGGCCTCCGCCAGGCCCAGGCCGGCGATCGACCAGAGCAGGGCGAGCGGGACGCCCAGGGTGTAGAGGAGCCCGGCGTAGCCGTAGGGGTCGGCGTCGCAGAGTACGGGGCCCACGGCCACGCACCCGTCGCCGATCTTGAAGTACAGGAACGGCGGGAACGCCAGCGCGAAGCCGTTCCCCAGGTCGTTGATGCGGACGATCCCCTTCACCAGCAGCGCGAGCGTGACGCCGGCGAGCGGCAGGTTGTCGATCACGATCGCGGCCAGCCGCGCGTTCAGGGGAGCGGGCGGCGCGGATCGTAAGTCGGCGAAGGTGGCCGCCGCCTCCCTCGGGGTGCCGAGCCGCTCCAGGGCATGGTCCAGCTCTCCCGCCTCGGCCGCGTCGGACAGGTGCGCGCCGAGCTCCGCCTTGGCCTTGTCCCGGGCCGGTCCCGTCAGGTGGCGTCCGACCCGTTGCGCGTAATCGTCGATGATCTCTTGCTCGTTGCTCATTCCCGCACCTCACCAAGCGTGTCGAGGAGCTGTCGCATCCCGCCGACCAGGCCGCTCCACTCGGCGCGCAGCATGGCGAGGTACGTGCGACCCTCCGGAGTGATGACGTAGTACTTGCGCGGCCTGGCCCGCCCCTCGGCTTCCCAGGTCGCCAGAATGTGGCCGGAATCCTCCAGCCTGTGCAACAGCGGATAAAGCGTGCCCTCCTTGACCTCCAGGACCCCCTCGGCCGTTTCCCGCAGCACCTTCAGCAGCTCATAGCCGTATCGGCGGCGAACGCCGAGAACGGACAGCACGGCCAGCTCGGTCGTGCCGCGGGCGAGCTCGCGACGCAAACGAGCGAGGGCGGCCGATCCCGGCGGCGCCTCGGAATCCTCAGCCATAAGACGACGGTACGACCCGATACCTTATGTGGCAAGGTATCGGGTTGAACTGAGCCGGGCGTGTCAGGGCGATGGCGGTCCGGTGTCAGGACGTTCGGTGATCGTGGCTGCCATGAGCGACACAGGGATCGCGGCCTCGGGTCCGCGGAAGGCGTACAGGAAGAAGACCGTGCGGGTCTTCTCACGGATGGCGGTCACGGCGCTGGCGGCCACGCTGCTGGCCGGGGTGGCCACAACGGAGGCCACCGCCGCCGGGCAGGATCGCCCGGAGCTGCAGAAAGCGATGCAGGCGCTGGTCGACATCGGGTTCGCCGGTGTGCAGATGCGGATGAACGACCCGCGGGGCGAGTGGGTCGGCAACGCCGGGGTGCGCGAGCTGGGCAGCGCGGAGAAGCCGTCGACGGACGGGTCGTTCTATGCGGGCAGCGTCGTCAAGCCCTTCACCGCGACCATGGTGCTGCAACTGGTGGCCGAGGGAAAGGTCGGGCTGGACACGCCGGTGGCCACCTATCTGCCCAAGCTCGGGATGGACCGGCGGATCACCGTGCGGATGATCCTGCAGCACAGCAGCGGCCTGTTCAACTACACCGGCGAGTACTACCCCGACGGCACGTTCAAGCCGGGCATCCCGGCCACGGGCCGGGAGTGGGTGGAAAACCGGTTCAAGAGCTACAAGCCGCATGAGCTGGTACGGCTGGCGCTGTCCAAGGAGCCGAGGTTCGAGCCGGGGGAGGACTGGAGCTACTCCAACACCAACTACACGGTCGCACAACTGCTGATCGAGAAGGTCACCGGCCACTCCTACATGACGGAGATGAAGCGGCGGATCCTGCGGCCGCTCAAGATGCGGCACACCATGGTGGGCGAGGACCGGACGCGGCTTCCCGGGCCGCACGCCCGCGGCTACTACCGCTACCAGGACGCCGACGGCCAGTGGAAGGTGGCCGACGTCACCCGCCAGAACGTCTCCCTGCTCCCCGCCGCCGGCGACCTGATCTCGACCACCGAGGACCTCCACACGTTCTCCTCCGCGCTGATGGGCGGCAAGCTCCTGCCGCCGGAGCTGATGGCCGAGATGCGCAAGCCGCACCCGAAGAGCGCCGGAATCTTCGGCAGCTACGGCCTCGGCTTGTACGTGCAGGAGCTGGGCCCGGACTGCGGCGGCACCGTCGTCAACCACAACGGCAGCCCTCCCGGGGGCTACAGCGCGCTGATGATCAGCTCGTCCGACGGCAAGAAGACCCTGACCGCCTCCATCAACTGGGGGGACACCGCCTTCGACGCGGCCCAGGTACCGAAGACGTTGGACAACCTGGTCAAGGCGGCGATCTGCGGCTGACCAAGATCACTGCCTGCGGTGTGACCAACCTCGACCTTCTGACATGCGGTGACATCGGATCGACGTCCGGATGAAGACGGCGCGCGGTTCGCTTGCGGCTTCAGCAACCGGCAGAAGGAGCCAGCATGCGAAGGCTGTTCAAGCTCGCGACCGTGGCCATCGGCGTCGGGGTCCTCGCGTTCACCGGGACCTCGGCCGCCGCCGAGGTTTCGGCGCGGGAGAAACTCACCTGCGGGGGCGGTGTGTTCCTCGACGGTATCCGGGCTCTCACGATCAGCGAGAACGGCCGCGACGAGGTGTACCTCACGAGTAACGGCGGGAAGATCTGGCCGGCCGGCCGCTACGTGTCGATGGCCGCGGGTCAGCGGGTCGAGGTCGACAAGTGCGTCCCGTCCAACGCGGTGATCCGGCTGATCGAGGTGGACGACCTCGATCCCAACGACCAGCTCGGCCAGGTCACCCTGCAGGGCGACGTCACCAAGGACTACAGGCTCTGCTGTGGTGGTGGCGCCGAGTACCGGCTGGGGGCGGTCAGGTAGTCCGCGCGGAACGAAGCAGCCCCGCCGTCCAGGAGGACGGCGGGGCGCCACGTTCACCATGGCGCCCGGGATCCGGTTCTGTTTCAACACCTCGCCGGAGACGACCATCGACGCGATCCGCCGCTGGACATGAGCCCGCGATAGCCTCCGCTCATGCCGATCCGGTACGCGCTCCCGCCCGACGCTGATGCCATGGCCGAGGTCACCTGCGCCGCGTTCGCCACATTTCCCGACTTCGACGTCACCCCCCGGCAATCGGCCGCCAACTGGCTCCGGAACCTCCGCACGGAGGCGGCCGAACGGCCTCGGCCGCATCACACCAGGGTCGCCGAACTGCCGGACGGGACGGTCGTCGGCCTGATCATGGGCGGCCCTGCGGATCCCGAGCTCGGATGCGACGCCGAGATCTACGCCCTCGCGGTCCGCCCCGGGCACGAGCGACAGGGCCACGGCCGCGCCCTGCTCCTGGCCTCGGCCGCCGATCTGGCCGGTGCCGGGTTCGGCTCGCTGGCGATCCGCGTACGGGCCGGCAACGAACGCGCCCGCCGCTTCTACGCCTCCCTCGGCGGAGTGGAAGCGGGCGAGGCGTCATCCGGCGAGGTCGTCTACTCCTGGCCGGACATCAGGGCGGCCGGCCGTCAGTAGGTCTCGAACTCGACGTTCACCGACGCCGCGCCCCGCAACGGCGCGACCCGCTCGGCCTCATCCTGGATCGCCTTCTTGTCCCGCGCCCGCAGCGAGCCGAACGTTCTAACGGTGACGGTCAGCTTCCTGCCGCTCTTGCGTGGCCGCCAGATGCCGGTGATCTGGCCGTCGGCGAGGACCGTGCCCGGTTCGCCGACGGTCTTCCACACCTCCCGGTGGTACTTCCGGTCGACGATCGTCTCCCGGTCACGCATCTGGGTGTACGGATCGTGCGGCGGGAGCAGGCGTACCCCCTGAGGCTGCGGCGCCGACCGCAGCGCGTCGAGGTCCTCGGCGAGGATCCACGACCTGCCGTTGAACCCCACCTGGGTCAGCTCGTCCTCGACCAGGCTCCACCAGGGGCCGGTGTCACCGGCCTTGATTCCTGCCCACGCGGCGAAGTCCGCGCGGGTCGACGGTCCGTGGCAGCGCAGGTAGCGGCGGAGCAGTTCGGCCCGCGCGACCTCGGGGCCGATGTCGGGGATCGTCCGGCCGAGCCACTCCTCGACCAGGACGAACGGTGCCTTGTTCCCGTCGCGCGGCGCGAAGCAGACCGTGCGCAGCAACGTGAGGATACGGATGCAAAAGTGCACGACACCTTCACCGAGCGGCTGGCCCGGGGCGTAGGGGCCCTTCCCTTCCCAGATGCCGCGTTGCCGCTCCGGCAGTTCGGCGGCGATCCGGACGGCGAGTTCCGCGCCCAGCTCGTTGATCGCGAGCCGGCGCCCGGACAGCACGGCGTCGATCTCGGCGCCGGTCAGCTCGACCGCCTCGGTCAGGCTCATGCCGAGCTCGTCCAGCGCCTGCTCCACGCCGGGAATGAGATGCAGCCGCCCCTCCTCGCCCGGCGGCAGCACGCCGGTGGTGAACACCGGCGCGTCCGCGGTCGGGAAGTAGAACGGCGAGCCGCGCATGCACCAGCTCTGCAGCAGGCTCTTGTCCTCGGCGACCGCCTGCTCCACCCGTTCCGGCGTGAGGTTCTCCACCCTGGCGTGCAGGGCCGGCAGCGCCGAACCGGGCGGGCTGTTCTGGATCCCGCACCGGCCGGCCGCGTCGAGCAGCCCGTCTTCGCCCAGCCGTACGGTGAGGTGGTGGGCGTTGAGGCGAAACGCGATGACGTCGCCCTTCGAGACCTTGTCAGCCACGGGCGCACACTATCGCGGCGACTCAGCAGAGCGCGTTGTCGATCAGGCGGGCGGTGGCCTTGCCCTGCTCCGGTGTGCCCGGGTAGCTGGTGCGGGAGACGACCACGCTGGTGCTGCCGTCCTCGGTGACGGCGTTGTCGGTGATGAACCCGGGCGTGCCGCCGGGGTGCGACCAGACCGAGATCCCGCAGCTCAGCTTCTGCTTGGCCATGCCCAGACCGAACTCCCTGCCCGGCGCGCCGACCGGGACCGTGGTGGTCATCTTCTTCAACTGCCCGGGCGACAGCAGCCGGCCGCCGAGCAGCCCGCGCCAGAACCTGCTCAGGTCGGCGGTGGTGGTGACGGCCTCGCCCGCCGGGCCGGCCCAGCCGAGGCTGAGCCGGGTGGCGCGGAACGGTCGGGCGGTCTTGGCGTCGTCGGTGTAGCTCTCCGCGTGCGGCTTGGGCAGGCTCGGGGAGTCGCCGGGCAGGGTGGTGTGCCGCAGCCCCAGCGGGGTGATGATCCGGCGCGTCACCTCCTCGCGCCAGGAGTTCCCGGTGGCCCTCTCGATGATCATCCCGGCCAGCAGGTAGTTGATGTTGGAGTAGCTCCAGCGGGCGCCGGGGGCGAAGAGCGGGCGCCGGTCGACGCTGAGCGCCACCAGCTTCTTCGGGCTCATGCGCAGGAACCGGTACGCGCGGTAGCCCCGCTCGGTGCGCATCTTCATCTCGATGTCGCCCACGGAGTCGTGCAAGCCGCTGGTGTGCTGGAGCAGGTGCCTGACGGTGATCTTGCGCCCGTCGTTGCCGTTGCCGCGCACCAGCCCGGGAAGCCATCGTTCGACGTGGTCGCCGAGGGACAGGCGGCCCTCCGCCTCCAGTTGCAGGATCACGGTGGCGACGAAGGTCTTGGTGTTGCTGCCCATCCGGAAATGCCCGTCGACGGGGACCGGCACCTTACGGCCGCGCACCGCCGTACCGCTGGCCGCGGCCAGGTCGCCGCGGGGGGAGACCACCCGGGCCTGCACGCCCAGCGTCCCGGCGTCGCGGATCGTGTCCAGATCGGCCCGCAAGGCCGTCCGGTCGTATCGGGGGGTCGCGTCGGCCTGACCCGCCGCCGAAGCGACCAAGGCCGCCAGCGCCAGCATCGCACTCTTCATCATCATCATCGGTTGCCTCCCGGCAGATGGTTTCGGGCCGACCGGTTGCCGGCCCGGGATTCGGTAAGAAGCGGCCACCAGACCGCCCGGCCGAGGAGCGCGGCCAGGGCGGGGACCAGCACCAGCGACACGACGAGCGCGGAGAGCATGATGCCGAGCGTCATCGCGAACGCGATCTGCTCGTTGCCCGGTGACGTGACGAGACTGGCGAAGGAGGCGGCCAGGACCAGGCCGGCCGTCGCGATGGCCGGGGTGGTGTGCCGTACGGCGCGGGCCACGGCGGCGCGAGCCGTACCGGATCGCCGCATCTCCTCGCGAATGCGGTCGGCGATCAGGATGTTGTAGTCGGTCCCCAGGGCCACGACGAACAGGAACAGCACAAGCGGCAGCGTGAAGCTGACGCCCGGCTCGCCCAGGACGTGCTGGAACAGCAGGGTCGCGGCGCCGAGGGTGGCGGCGAAGCCGAGCCCGACGGAGAGCATCAGGATCAACGGCGCGAGCAGGCTGCGCAGGAGCAGCAGGAGGATCAGCGCGATCAGCGCGGCGGCGACCGGGAAGACGATCGTGAGGTCGTGGTCGACGGCGGTCGAGATGTCGGCGACGATGGCCGGGGTGCCGCCCACGTGCGCCGTCGTCCCGGCGGGCGTGTGCTCGGCGACCGCGGCCCGGATCGGTCCGGAAGCCAGGTCGCGGGCCTGCCGGCTCCGCGGGTCGGCGGTCGGGTAGAGGTCGATCCTGGCGGCGCTGTGGTCCTTGTTCAGGACGGTCGGCGCGGGCCGGCCCACGCCCCTGACCTCGGAGAGCGCGCGGGACAGGCCGTCGAGCCGACCGGTGGTGAGGGCGCGGCCGTCCGTGGAGGCGACGTAGACGCTCGTCGGGTCGGACACGCCGGCGGGCAGCGTGCGGGAGATCTCGGCGGCGGTGGCCGCGGCGGGGGTCTGGGCGGCGGAACCGGCTTGGCCGTAGTCCATGTGGATGCCGATCAGTCCGGCGGCCGGCGCGGCCAGCAGGGCGACGGAGGCGGCCAGCATCACCAGCGGCCGTCGCGTGACCAGCGCGCCCAGGCGGGCGGCCCGGCCTTCTCCCGGTCCTGCGCGCAGGGCCGTACGGGAGGGCCAGAACATCTTGCGCCCGGCGGCGGCGAGCAGGGCCGGCAGCAGGGTGAGGCTGCCGATCATCATCACCAGGACCGCGACGGCGATCGCGGGGCCCATCGAGCGGAACTGCCCGAAGGTCGCCAGGCCCAGCGTGGCGAACGCGGCCACGATGGTCAGCGCCGCCGAGGTGATCGCGGCGCCCACCCGGGCGGAGACCTGCGCGGCCACCTCGCGGGCGGGTTGCTCCGGCCTGGCCCGCAGGTGCTCGCGGAAGCGGAACAACAGGAACAGCAGGTAGTCGATGCCGATGCCGAGCAGGACCACGTTGATCAGGCCGGGGGTGCTCGCGTCGAGCTTGAGCCCGGTGAGCATCGCGGCCCCTGCGACCGCCCCCGCCGCCACGAAGCCGATCAGGGCGACCGCGAGCAGCGGCAGCAGGGCCGCCAGCACGCTGCGGAACACCAGCACGTTGAGCAGGATGATCAGCCCCATGATGATGCCGCTGCCGACCGTGGTGACGATCTCGCGCGAGTCGACGGTGTCGACGGTGTCGGCGAGCGCCCCGGTGAACCCGGTACGCATGCCCGCCTCGGCGAACTGCGTCCTGGCGGCGTCCCGGAAGGTCCGGTAGACGCCCTGGACGCCCTTGTCCGAGCGATTGCCGACCAGCTCGACGGAGAGCAGCTGGAAGCTCCCGCCGGGCGCGGTCATCGCCGGGGCGATCCGCGGCGTCTGTGAGCGGTCGGGGATCAGGAACTGCTGCGGGCCGTCGTCCTCCCTGGGCATGATCACCCGGCGCTTGGCCAGCTTCGCCGCCTCGGCCTCGACCCGCTGCCGGTCGGCGTCGGTGAGCGCCTTGCCGTCGGACCGGGCGACCAGCACCGTCACCGTGGTGGCGTCGGGGTTCACCCCGAACCGCTCCTTGGCGATGCGCAGCGCGGCGGCCGAGTCGTAACCGCTGGGCAGGAAGTCTCCGGCCTGGTTTCGCGTGACGCGGTCGAACAGCGTCGGAGTCAGGGCGCTCAGCGCGACACCCAGCACCGCCCAGAGGGCGATGACCTTCCATGGATGTCTGGTGGAGTACCCGGTCAGGGCGCGGATCACGATGTCCTCCGGCGGACGGAATGCGGATGTCTGCCGGGGGCTCCCGGCCTGCATCCAGACCATCAGCCACGGGGGCGCGGAACCTCGTGGCAGCGGATGATCCTGATCGGGGCCCTGGGTCCTTCCCTCCGCCCGTGACCAGGAGCGTGGTCCTGGTCATCGCCGTCGCTGTGTAACCCTGGTCCGGGACGGGACACAGGGGGAACACATGCTCAGGAGCCGGCAGGCAGACGACGCCGAGCCGCCGTGGACGCGTAACGACGCGCTCGTGGCCGGCGGCGCCTGCGTGATGAACCTGCTCAGCTACGCGTTCTTCAACGCCCCCGACGGCCGGCACGCGGTGAGCGTGGCCGGGTTTCTCTTCGTCGCCCTGGCGGCCCTGCCGCTGCTCGCCCGGCGCCGCCACCCGGTGGCGGCGCTCACCGCCATCCTGGTACTCGACTCGGCGGCCACCCTGATCGTGCCGCTGCCCAGGCACTTCGGCGCCGTCCTGGTGGTCGCCCTGTACTCGGTCGCCAGGGCCCGCCCCGGCCGGGTGACGGCGGTCGCGGCCGTCGCGACGGTGGCGCTGACGCTGGTGAGCCAGAGCGCCGGCCACTTTCCGTCCTGGCAGGACGCCGTCATCCCGCCCCTCACCACCTTGATCGTCGTCGGCACCGCCATGGCGGTCAACCGCTGGCAGGCGGAGGTGGCGGCCAACCGCAGGCTCCTCGCCGACCGCGCGGTGGCCGACGAACGCCGCCGCATCGCCCGGGAGCTGCACGACATCGTGGCCCACCACATCACGACGATGCAGCTGATGTCCGGCGGGGCCCGCGCCAACCTCGGCGAACCGGAGGTGGTCCGGGACGCGCTGGTCACCCTGGAGGCCTCAGGGCGGCTGGCGCTGCGCGAGATGCGTCAGCTCCTCGCCGTACTGCGCGACGGCGACGAACCGGAGGCCACGCCGGCGCAGCCCCAGCCGGGCGCCGACGACCTGGGCCGCCTGGTGGAGGAGTCATGCCTGGCCGGGCTGCCGACCGAGCTCAGCGTCCACGGGCCGCGGCGCCCGTTGCCGCCGACCGTCGGCCTCACGGTGTTCAGGATCACCCAGGAGGCCCTCACCAACGCCCGCAAGCACGCGGGGCCCGCCCGCGCGTCCGTCCGGCTGACCTATGCCCGGGACCAGGTCACCGTCGAGGTGCGGGACGACGGCGGGGGAGCACCGCCGCTGGAGGGCGCGCCGGCCGGGGGTTACGGCCTGATCGGCATGCGTGAGCGCGTCGCCCTGCACGGCGGCGCCCTCAGCGCGGGCCCGCAGGCGGACGGCGGGTTCGCCGTGGTGGCCCGCCTGCCGCTGACCACGGACGAGTCCGACGAGGCGGCCGTCCAGCACGAGGGGGCACGCCGATGATCAGGGTCATGATCGTGGACGATCAGTTGCTGGTACGGCGCGGCCTGTCGCTCATCCTCTCCCCGGACCCGTCGTTCGAGGTGGTGGGCGAGGCCGAGGACGGCGCGCAGGCCGTCACCCTCGCCCGGCGGCTGCGCCCCGACGTCGTCGTGATGGACATCCGGATGCCCGTCCTGGACGGGGTGGCCGCGACCAAGGAACTCGCCGCCACCGTCCCCGGCAGCCGGGTCCTGGCCCTCAGCACCTTCGACATGGACGAGTACCTCGTGGGCGCCCTGCGCGCCGGAGCCTACGGGTTCCTGCCCAAGGACAGCTCCCCGGAGGAGCTGAGCGCGGCGATCCGCACCGTCCACGCCGGCGAGGCCGCCGTCGCGCCCCGCCTGCTCACCCGGCTGATCGCCACCTACGTACGGGCGCCCCACGGTACGCGGCCGGCCACCAAGGGCCTGGGCGAGCTCACGCCCCGCGAGGTCGAGGTGTGGCGCCTGATGGCCACCGGCCTCGACAACACCGAGATCTCCCGGGTCCTCGACATCAGCCTCTCGACCGTCAAGAACTACATCACCAGCATCTTCGACAAGCTCTCCGTCCGCGACCGCGCGCAGGCGGTCATCGTGGCCTACGAATCGGGCTTGGTGACCGCGGGTAAGGAACACAAGCCATAAAGTCTCCAGACCCTATTTATCAATAGAAGCGCCACTTGACCCTTAATTATGGGCTCCGCAGACTAGGGGCCGAACTGTCCATCTCACCGTGCGACAGAAAAGGTGTAAAGAATGGCGCAGCTGAGGACGAGGCCGATTCCATCCGTCAAGGACACGCGGCCCGACACCCTGCACGCGGCGATAAAAGCACGGCACCCCATCAAGGTCAACGGTCTCATCGACGGCTGGACGGCGGCCGGCTGGACGTTCGACAGCCTGCGGGCCCTCGGGGGTGACACCCCTGTCACCGTCCTGGACGAGCTGCCGAAGTCAGGAGGCCTGCTCCCCGGCGGACAGGAGTCGTACGAGCGCGAGATGCCCTTCGCCGACTTCCTCGACCACGCCGAGCGTCCCGACCTGAAGGCGGCCTGCTACCTGGGCTACTGCCGTCCCGACGAGCTGATCCCCGGGTACGGCTCGGCCTTCGACTTCACCTCGCTCACCCCGCCGAGCACCCACTCCACCGACACGAGACTGTGGGTCGGCTCGGGCGGCACCTGCTCAGGGCTGCACAGCGACGCCAACGACAACGTCTTCACCCAGATCCGCGGCCACAAGCGGGTCGTTCTCGTGTCGGTACGGCAGACGCACCTCGTCCACCCCTTCGTCGACAACATCGTCAACAGCCCGGTGGACCCCGAGCACTACGACTCGCGGCAGTTTCCCCGCCTCGCCCGCGCCAGGGTCTACACCACCACGGTCGGCCCCGGCGACCTGCTCTACATCCCCCGGGGCTGGTGGCACTACCTGCGCTCGGAGTCCCCCTCGATCTCCATCAACCACTGGTTCGGCCCGATGATGTCCGCGAGCGCGTTTCTCGGCATTCTGCTGCGCCTGGGCCCCCGCTACATCGCGCGGACCGCCGTCGACATGGTCCGATACGGCGTGCTCGGCAAGCACTATCAAAAGAACTTCTTCTTCACTCCGCCCTCCACCGGCGAATGCCTCTACAACCTGATTCGATACGGCCGTTTCGAGCCGGAGGATTACCACAAGTCGGGGCCGGAAAAGCGGGCCGCCGTCGGCGAAGAGTGACCGATCGTCACTCGCCGAGCTCCAGGAGACCACGCCAGCGGTTGGCCGACTCGATCGTGTCCTTGCTGACCTGTTCCAGGAACGCGCCCGTCCTGGCCAGCCGCCGCCCCACGGTGCTGTCGAGCCCGTGCGCCTCGGCCAGGGCCATCGTGGCGCGCATGGTCTCCAGGGTCTGCCGCCCGCTGGTCACGACCGCGTGGTACCAGGCGTCGTCGTCGAGCACGTAGATGTCGCGCCGGCGCTGCGGATCGCGCTCGCGCCGGACGAACCCGCTGTCGACCAGGGAGTTCACGGCCACGGAGACCGAGGCCGGGCTGATCCGCAACCTGCGGGACAGCTCGGCCGCGGTGCGCCTGCCGTTCTCGGACAGCGCCAGGTCGAGGTGCACGCGCGCGGTCATCCGCGGCAGCCCCGTCCTGACCGCCATCTCGATGATCTCCTGTTCGCCGATCTCCTGTTCCAACGCGCCGGCCGGCGTTCCGGTCGCGCGCGGGGGCGCCGGTGTGCCGCGCCTGGCGCGCTGAACCGACGCCTGGTGCGCCTGCTGGGCCCGGTAGCCGGCGGGGCCGCCGTTGCGTGCGACCTCCCGGCTGATCGTCGAGGTCGGGCGGCTCAGCCGTTGGGCGATCTGGGCGTAGGAGAGCCCGTCGGCGAGTCCGGCCGCGATGCGCTCGCGGTCCTGCTGGGTCAACCGTCCTCCTGGCATGCCGCCAGTATTGCTTTCGCCTCCAGCCATTGCAACGTTCATTGCGTTTGGGTGCAGCGTCATTGCACTGAAATATCAGTATTTGTCTGGGTATATGGTCGCGGGTGGATTGACAGATTGTCCGAATGCAACGTAGCTTTCGAGTCATGTCAAACACGTACTATCGCGAAATGGGGGCGGGTCATGGGTGAATCTGTCTACACCCTTCCGGCGATGCCGACGGCGCGTCAGGCCGGCTGTCCCTTCGATCCGCCGAAGGAACTGGTCGAGGCGCGCGAGCACGGCCCCATCAGCCGGTTCGTCTTCCCCGACGGGCACGAGGGCTGGGTGGTCACCGGCTACGACCTGCTCCGATCCGTCCTCGCCGACTCGCGGTTCAGCTCGCGCAAGGAGTTCATGCGCCATCATCCGCTGATCGACTTCGGTGAGATCGAGGTGCCTCCGGCGCTGCCGGGTGAGTTTCTGCTGATGGACGATCCGCAGCACAGCCGGTACCGCAAGCCGCTGGCGGGCAAGTTCACGGTACGGCGGATGCGGCAGCTCACCGAGCGGATCGAGCAGGTCACCGCCGAGCACCTGGACGCGATGGAGAAGGCCGGGCCGCCCACCGATCTGGTGACCGCGTTCGCGAAGCCGATCCCGGCCATCATGATCTGCGAGCTGCTCGGCGTGCCGTACGCGGATCGAGACTCCTTCCAAGGGGACGTCGAGAAGTTCATGGACGGGGAGACCCCTGACGAGGAGCTGATCGCGGCCTACGCCTCGGTGCGGACGTATCTGGCCGAGCTGGTCGCCGCCAAGCGGGCCGACCCGACCGACGATGTGCTCAGCGACCTCATCGAGGGCGATCTGACCGATGAGGAACTCCGGGGGGTCAGCCTGATCCTGCTGGCGGCGGGGCTGGACACCACCGCGAACATGCTCGCGCTGGGTACGTTCGCGCTGCTGCGGAACCCGGCGCAGCTCGCCGCGCTGCGGGCGGACCCTTCTCTCACCGAGAAGGCCGTGGAGGAGCTGCTGCGGTATCTGACCGTGGGCAAGACGTTCATGCGGACGGCGCTGGAGGACGTCGAGCTGGGCGGCCAGAGGGTCGCGGCAGGTTCCATGGTGATCCTGTCGTACAACACCGCCAACCGTGACCCGGAGCGGTTCTCCGATCCGCACGTTCTGGATCTGCGCCGGCAGGATGGCGGGCATCTGGCCTTCGGGCACGGCATCCATCAGTGCCTGGGGCAGCAGCTGGCCAGGATCGAGATGCGGGTGGCCTTCGCCGCGCTGGTCAAGCGGTTCCCGACGTTGCGGCTGGCCATACCGGCCGAAGAGGTTGTCGTGCGGCCGGAGACCGCCGACGTCTTCGGGGTCAAGAGCCTCCCGGTCGCCTGGGACTGACCCCGGCGCGCCAAGGCGTGAATACGAAACGGGGGTACGGCGAAGTAGGCGTGTCCACGGAGATTGTCCGAAAGGCAGGCATGCCACCACCCCTTCCGTCGTCGGCTCCGCCAACCACCGAGACCGACGCACAGCTCATCGAGGCGTCGCTGAGCCGCCCCGAGCGGTTCGGCGCGCTGTTCGATCGCTATCACCAGGCCATCCACCGCTACGTGCGGTTCCGTCTCGGCGAATCGGCGGCCGACGACCTCGCCGCGGAGACGTTCCTGCGGGCCTTCCACAGGCGCACGCGCTACGACCTCTCCCACCCCGACGCACGAGCCTGGCTGTACGGCATCGCCTCCAACCTGATCGCCGGCCATCGCAGGGCCGAGGCGCGCAGGTATCGCGCCCTGGCCAGGAGCGCCGAGGTCACCGACGTGGTGAACCACGACGAGCATGTGGTCCAGCGGGTGTCGGCCGCCGTCATGCGGCCGAGCCTGGCCGCCGGGCTGGCGGCGCTCTCGCCCGGTGACCGGACCGTGCTTCTGCTGGTCGCCGGTGCCCAGCTCAGCTACGAGGAGATCGCCGAGGCGCTCGGCATCCCGCGGGGCACCGTCGGCTCGCGGCTCAACCGGGCACGCAGAAAGCTCCGCTCGTACGTCGGCATCGAGGAGTTGGCATGACGCAGGACCTGCAGGAGATCAAGTCGTCGTACGACGCGCTGCCCGGCCCCTCCGCGACGGCCACCGCCAGGGCGAGGGACCTGCTCACGGCGGGGCGTAAGCCCCGTATCGGCTACGCCAAGCACGCGCTCAGGGCGGGCACGTTCGGGCTGGCGGCGGCCGTCGCCGCGGTCGCCTTCATGGTCGGCCCCAACGGCGGCGCCACCCCGGCCAACGCGGCGGAACTGCTCCAGCACGCGGCCAGCGTGGCCGCCCGGCAGCCCGCGCCGCAGACCGGCCAGTTCGTCTACGTCAAGCGCCTGGAGCAGAACTGGATGCTCACGCTGAGCGAGACCGAGGGCACGGGCGAGCACACCCAGGAGGTCACCCGTGAGGCCTGGGTCTCCGCCACCGACCCCGGGAACGCGCTGATCCGCTCCACCTACGGCAGGCGGAGCATCCACAAGGGCCAGGTCCCCACCCTGATGGCGACTCCGGGCACGGTCGACCACGAGACCGGGCGCTGCGCGGCTGACGTGCTCCCGGAGGAGAACCTGCCCACCGACCCCGACAAACTCCTCGCCCAGATACGCGCGGACGCCGAGGCCTCCGTCAGGAACGAACGGCCCAGGCCCAGCCAGGACCAGGTCGGCCCACGAGTCGAGGTCACCGTGGCCTTCCGCCTGGTCACCCTGGCCCAGAATCCCTTCCCGGGCGTCGGCATGCGCGAGGCGGTGTTCGGTGCGATGTCCAAGCTGCCGACCGCCACCATGCGCACCGACCTCACCGATCCGGCCGGACGCCAGGGCATCGGCGCCTCGATCGAGTACAAGGGACCGGACGGCCGGGGACGCACCGAATTGATCTTCGAGCCCGCCACCTATCGTTTCCTCGGCTGGCGAAACCTGTCCGAGGGGCCGGACGGCGCGGAGGTGCTGCGCGGCGCCGTCGCGATGCTGGAGGCCAAGATCGTCGACACGATGCCATCTGCCCCGGAGGCGAGGGCCTGCTGACGACCGAGGTCAGTCCTGGTCGAACGTGGCCCGGATGGCGGGCAGGTGGTCCAGCAGGGTCCGCACACCCAGCCGGTCGGCCGTGGCCGAGGCGTACACGAACTGCACGTCGACCCGCCACCCGCCGAACCCCAGCGGCAGGAGCGCCGTGCCACCGTCGCGCACCGATCGCGCCGCGACGAACCGGGGCACCACCGCGACGAACCCCGCGTCGAGCGCCATCCGGAGCGCGGCCGACGGCAGCCCGGTCGTGTGGATGGGGGCGTCGAGGCCGCGCTCGGGATGTTCGAGTGAGGCGGCGAGTTCCTGGGCGTCGCGGCCCCAGCGGTAGACGATGACGCCGGTCCTGGCGAGGTCGTCGATCCGCAGGCGCCGGCGACCGGCGAGGGGGTGGCCGGGCCGGCAGACCGCGACCAGCGGGGAGCGGCAGATCGGCTCGGACCGCAGCGCGCGCAGCGGCACCTTCGGCATCACGAATCCGGCGTGCACGCTGCCGTCGGCCAGGCGGCCGACGACCTCGCCGCTGTGCGCGACCCGGCAGTGCACGGTGATCGGCTTGCCGGCGACCGCCCCGAGCGCGGCGGGGAAGACGAGGTCGCCGAGGCTCGCGGGCGCGGCGAGCACGAGCCGCTGGGTCTCGTGTGCCGTCACCGCGATGGCGGCCTCGTCGAGGAGGTCGAGGCAGCGCTGGGCGTAGTCGTTCAGGCGCTCGCCGGCCGGGGTGGTCGTGCTTCCACGGGCGCCGCGCACGAGCAGCGGGGCGCCGAGCTTACGTTCCAGGGCGGCGATCCGGACGCTGACCGACGGCATCGACAGCCGGAGTTCGGTGGCGGCGGCGCCGAGGCTTCCGGTGCGGACCACCGTGGTGAACACGACGAGATCCATCGTCTCGACCTTGTGTCCTGTGCCGTCGAAGCCGGGGAGGGACATAGGCACAGACTAACCCTGGACCTCGACATTTCCGGTCTACCTATGCAATTGGGTCATCGTCAATAGTTCAGGACATGTCTGAGACGCTGTCGGCCGTTTCGCCGGACGAGGATCTGCGCCTGCGGCGCGGCCTCGGAACCACGTCCCTCGCCCTGATCACCTTCTCCAGCGTCATCGGTTCCGGCTGGCTGCTCGCGCCGTACACGGCGGCCAAGGCGGCCGGACCCGCTGCCTTCCTGTCCTGGACGATCGCCTCGGTCGCCACCGCGCTCGTGTCGCTGGCCTTCATCGACCTCGCCTTCCGCCATCCGATGTCCGGCGGCAACGTCCGGTGGCCGCAACTGGCCTCGGGCCCGCTGGTCGGCGCCGTGGTCGGCTGGGCGGTGTTCCTGCAGGCCGTCAGCGCCGGGCCGAGCGAGTCGACGGCGGTCGTGCAGTACGCCGCCAAGTGGCTGCCGTGGGTGATGTCCGGCGAGTCGCTGAGCTGGCCGGGACGGCTGATCGCCGCCGGGCTGCTCGTGTTCTTCTGCGCGCTCAACCTGTTCGGCATCAAAATGCTAGCCCGGGTCAACAACGTCGTCGCCACCATCAAAGTGGTGATCCCCGCGCTGACCGTGATCCTCTTACTGGCCAGCGGCTTCGACACCACCAACGTGGCGACTGGCGGCGGGGTCGCGCCCTACGGCGTCTCCGCGGCGCTCACCGCCGTGGTCGGCGGCGGCCTGGTCTACTCCTTCACCGGCATCAACGCCGCCGCGGTCATGTCCGGCGAGGCGAAGGACCCGCGCCGTACCGTGCCGAGGGCCACGCTGATCGTGCTCTTCGGGACGATCGTGCTCTACATGGGCCTGCAGGCCGTGATGATCTTCTCGCTGCCCAACGGCCTGCTCGGCAGCGGCTGGCACGGGATCAACCTCAACTCGCCGCTCGCCTCGCTCGCGACCCTGCTCGGCCTGTCGTGGTTCGCCACCGTCCTGCTCGCCGACGCGATCTTCTCGCCCTCGGGCAGCCTGCTGATCGGCATCGGCGTCAAGGGCCGCTACACCTACGGCGCCGCGCAGAACGGGCTGCTGCCCGCCGCCCTGGCCAAGGTGGACGCGCGGTTCGGCATCCCCCGGCGCGCGCTGCTGCTCAACGTCGGCATCGGCTCGGTCATCGTGCTCACGTTCGGGAACTGGAAGTCCATCGCCAGTTCGCTCAGCTTCTACTACGGGCTCAGCTACGCGGCCGTCTCGGTCGCGGTGACCGTCCTGGCCGCGTCGACTCCGCTGGAGAAGGGCTGGCTGCGCAGGTGGGCGATCCCGGTGGGCTTCGCCTCGTTCGTGCTGTCCGGGCTCATCCTCTACTGGTCGACCTGGGAGAAGATCCGGGTGGCGGTGCCGTTGCTGCTGATCGGGTTCCTCATCTACCTGGTGCGGACCGCCAAGCTGCGAGCGGTGGGCGGCTGGCTGGTGGGCTTCCTGGTCATGCTCGGCCTCCTGTCCGCGCTCGGCTCCTTCGGCGGGGCCGGCGTCGTCGCCGCGCCGTACGACTCGGTGCTCGTGGGGGTGCTCAGCGCGGGAATCTGGTGGCTCGCGCACCGATCGGGCCTGCGCCACCAGCGATCCCTGACCCCGCAAGACGCTAGGAGCATGGCGTGACCGACCTCGACTGGGACCTTGAGCGATCCCGCGCGCGACGGAACAAGCGCTGGTCGCAGTACGACCGGGACGTCATCGATCTCACCGTCGCGGAGATGGACCTGCCCGTCGCCGCGCCCATCCTCGCCGCGGTCCAGGACGACGTGCGGCGGCAGGCCTTCGGCTACCCGCTCGCCGACGAGCTGAGCGACGTCCCCCAGGCGGCCAGTGAGTGGCTCGCCGAGGAGCACGGGCTCACCGCCGCTCCCGGCCGGGTACGGCTGCTGCCGGAGCTGATGCGCGGCATCATCATGTCGATCACGCATCTGACCAGGGCGGATTCGCCGGTGGTCGTGCCGACGCCGGTCTACGGCCGGTTCTTCGACGCCATCCGGGTCGCCGGGCGCGCGGCCGTACAGGTGCCGATGTCCGTCGGAGAGCGCGGCTACGAGCTCGACCTCGACGGCATCGAGCGGGCCCTGCGCGCGGGCGCGGGCAGCGTGCTGCTCTGCCACCCCGGCAACCCGACCGGCCGCGTCCTCGACGGCGGGCCGTTGCGCGCGCTGGCCGCGCTCGCCGCGCGGTACGGCGCGAAGGTGATCAGCGACGAGATCCACGCGCCGTTGCGCTATGAACCCGGTTTCATCCCGTACGGCTCGCTCGACGACAACGCCATCACCCTGATCAGCGCCACCAAGGCGTGGAACTTCCCCGGCCTGCGCTGCGGGCTGATCGTTTTCGGCGATCCGGCCGACGCGCGCGTCTGGGCCGGGCTGCCGAGGGCGGCGGTCGGCGGCATGAGCCCGCTCGGCATGACGGCCACCGTCGCCGCGTTCCGCGAAGGGCGGCCGTGGCTGCGCGAGGCCGTCCGGTTCCTGGACGGCAACCGCAAGCTGGTCACCGACGCGCTCGCCGCTCTCGACGTCGGATACGTCCAGCCGCAGGCGGGCTACCTCGCCTGGATCGACCTGCGCCGATTCGGCCTCGCCGACCCCGCCGACCACCTGCTGCGGCGGACCGGCGTCGCCACCGCCTCCGGCGCCGACCACGGATCGGCGGGGAACGGTTTCGTCCGCCTCAACTTCGCCACCCCGCCCGACGTACTCGCCGACGCCCTCGCCCGCATCATCGCCTGCCTGCTTTAGGATGCCTATAACATCGGGATTTTATGAACATCCGAGAAGGGATCCGAGATGGCGACGCGGCACATCTACGCGGTACGGCACGGCGCGGCCGACCCCTTCGGCGCCCTGACCGACGTCGGCAGGCGGCAGACGGAACTGCTGGCCGACCGGCTGGCCCGCCTGCCCATCGACGCCGTCTGGCATTCGCCCCTGTCCAGGGCGGTGAGCTCGGCGGAGATCATCGGTGCGCGCCTGCCGGGGGTCGCGGTGGGGGAGGCGGCGGAACTGGTGGACCACGTCCCCCACGTCCCGGCCGAGATGCCGCCCGCGTGGAGGGGGTTCTTCGACGGATACGACGCCAAGGAGGCGGCCGAGGGCGCGCGGCTCGCCGACGCCCTGACCGGCCGGTTCGCCCGCCCCACCGCGGCCGAGACCCATGAGGTCCTGGTCACCCACGCCTACCAGGTGGCCTGGCTGGTGCGGGACGCCCTCGGCGCGCCGCCCGTGCGGTGGCTGGGCCTGACCTGCGGGAACACGGCGCTCACCGCGATCGAGTATCGCGACGGCGTGGGCCCGTCGGTGCTGTTGTACAACGACATGGGCCACCTCCCGGACGACCTTCGCTGGACGGGGTTCGGGCCCGGCGTCCGCCCCTGAGATCTAGGGGTCACGCAGAGCGGTGTGGGCGGCGATGAGGCGCTGGGCCTCATCGCGCTCGGAACGCTCGCCTGAGACGTCGTCCGCCCACGCCAGCAGCCGCCGCAGGTGGGCGTCGGCCGTGTCCGTGGCGATGCGCGGGCTGCCGAGGGCCACCTCGCCGCTGGTCCCGTCGATGGTGACCAGCGCGCCTTCGTCCACGGTGCGCCCACCGGCGGTCAGTGAGTGGCCGTCGACGACCAGGTCGGCGATGCCGACGACGGCGGGCTTGCCCATCGCCCGCGCGACGACCGCGGCATGGCTGGCCGGACCGCCGCGCGCGGTGACGATGCCCGCGGCGGCGGCCAGGCCGCGCATGTCGTTCGGGGACGTCTCCGGACGGACCAGGATGACCGGGCCGTCGGCGGCCATGCGTACCGCCGCGTCGGTCGTGGTCGCCACCTTGCCGGCCGCGACTCCGGGGCAGGCTCCCACGCCCCGGGCCAGGATGTCGGCCTGCGCCGGTGCGGCGATGCGCGGGGTGCGTACGTGCCGGAGATGCTGGGGCGAGACCCGCAGCAGAGCCTCGCGGCGCGTGATCAGCCGCGCGTCGGCCAGCTCCGTCGCGACCCGAACGGCGGCGCCGCCCACGAACCGGCCCGGCCGGACCTGCAACAACCAGAGCTCACCGGCCTGGAAGGTGAACTCGACGTAGCACGCGTCGCGATAGTGCCCCTCCACCCGGCGCAGAGCCTCGGCCAGCGCCGCCCAGACGGCCGGTTCGCGGTCGGCGAGCTCGCGCAGCGGCCGGGTCAGCGACCGGCCGGAGACGACGTCCTCGCCCTGGTGCCCGAACAGGACATCGCCGAACGGGACGTTCTCCCCGGTGTTGGGGTCGCGGCTGAAGGCGACTCCGGTGCCGCTGCGGGCGTCGCGGTTGCCGTACACCATCGCCTGGACGATCACGGCCGTCCCGAGATCGTGGGGGATGTCGTGCAGTTCACGGTATGTGCGTGCGCGCGGCGTCTCCCACGAGGAGAAGACGGTCTCGACCGCCAGCTCCAGCTGCCGCGCCGCGTCGTCGGGGACGTCCCGCGCGGCGGCGAAGCCGGACAGGAACCGCTCCCGTGAGTCCCGCGCGAACCGGGCGTCGCCGGTCTCGGCCGCCAGGCCCGCCGTGGCCTCGGTCGTGAGGCCGAGGTTCAGGATCGTGGTCATCATGCCGGGCATCGACACGCTCGCCCCGGAGCGCACCGACACGGCCAGCGGCGCCCGCGCTCCGCCGAAGCGGCGCCCCGTCACGGCCTCCAGCCCGGTCATGGCGAGCTTGAGCTCCCCGGCCAGCCCGTCAGGAAGGCGGCCTTCGCGAAGATAGGCCCGGCAGGCCTCGGTGGTGACGACGAACCCGGCGGGCACCGGCAGGCCCAGCCGGTGCAGCACCACGAGACCGCTCGCCTTGGCCCCCACGGCCTGCGCGCTCTCCTCGGACCGCGCGGACAGCGGCCTGACCCACCTCACCACCGGGTGATCCCGAGCGTCGCGAGCAGGTCCTCGTGCAGTTCGGCCCAGACGGTGTGGTACGACGTGGTGTGGTCGGCGAGGTACTCCAGCTCGCCCGCCCTGGCCCGGCCGAGGGTCTCCCTGAGCCGCACGCGGTAGCGGCCGAAGCGCGGCAGCGCAGCGGACAGCTCGGCGCAGACGGCCGCGGCGCGCTGGTCCAGGTCGGAGAACCGGTCCAGGACGCGATCGTCGTAGGACCGGTCGCGGTGGTCGTTGACGGTCAGGACGCCGTCGACGGGGCGCATCTGCCAGGCCGTACAGAGGTCGAGCAGCTCCGGATTGAGCACCAGAAAGCGCTCGAAGGCGGCGGTGACAGCGGGGCGGGCGCCGCCGGACTCCAGTTCCTCGGTGATCCACTCGGCGTCGGTGGCCCGGCCGGCCTCCGTCAGGCCCCACGCGCCCATCTGGTGCGTGACGAGACCGGCGACCGCGAGGTCGATCAGCTCGGACTCGACCGCGGACTCGTCCAGGCCGGTGGCCGCTGACACCCGGGCGAGCCCGGAATGTCCGCCGCAGCGCAGGGTGTGCAGCACCAGCAGGTCGGTGCGGGTCATGTCGTGGCCTTTCGCGACTTGGGGTGGTCCGCGGCCGCGTGGGCGGCGCCCCGCCCACCGGCGCGGGCGACGATCATGCCGTCCCGGACGCGGACGGCGGCTTCGGTCTCATGGCCGGCCTCGGTCAGGCCGGCGGCGGCCGCGACCGTTCCGTCGTCGACGACCACCCGCAGGCGCGCCCAGGCGTCGGACGGGAAGACGCGCCGCAGGCAACCGGCGAGGTCGCTGATCCTGAGCCGCACGAGAGCGCCGGTCTCGGCGAGGTCGCCGGGGACGACGACCACCGTGACCCGCTCGCCCGGCCCCGCAGCCCGGACGGCCTCCTCGGCCGCGGACACGCGGTGCGCCCCCAGCACCGCCACCACACCGTCGGCGCCGAGGTCGACGCGCTCACCGGTGATCAGATCCGGCAGGCCCGCGGGCGGGATCCAGACGTCCTGACACGGTACGGCCGGCGTCACGAAGGACAGATGCGGCGGCGCCCAGGTGTCGTTCAGGTCGAGCCCGGCCAGATGCTCGCAGGCCCGCGCCCGGTCGAAGGGGTCGCCGAAGCCCGGGGCCATCTCGGCCAGGAAGCCGGCGCCGCCCAGCAACGTCAGCACGAGCTCGGCCAGCCGTACCTGCCGGTGAGAGGAGCAGGTCTCCAGCCCCATGGCCAGCAGCAACGCCTCCAGCTGGGCGACCTGCGCCAGCACGGTACGGCCCTGCTCGTCCTCGACGATGCCCGCCAGCGAGCGCAGTTGCAGCCGCCCGCCCGACGCGGTGTCGTCGACCAGCGGCAGCCGTTCCAGCCAGGTCCTGGCGAACGTGCCCAGCGCCTCGGCGGGCGACCCCGGCGGTCCGGCGGGCTCCGCCGTCTCGGTCTTGTCCACCATCTCGACGAGCACGGCCAGATACAGGGCTCGTTTGCTGGGGAAGTTCGAGTACACCGCGCCCCGGGTCAGCTCCGCCCGCTCGGCGATCCGGTCGACGTTGGCCAGGACGTAGCCCTGCTCGATGAACTCCTGCCTCGCCGCCGCCAGCACCGAAGCCCGCGTACGCGCCTGCTGCTGGACCCGCGTCAGCCGTACCATCACCGCTCCCTCTTTCGTGATGCAGTCAGGATACTCACAAAATCCGGATGATGTCGCCATCTGAATTTGGTGTGATAGGTACTGTCGGCATGGAGTTCTTCTGCTATCACCGGGATCGGTCAGACTCTGACGCGCTGCGCGACGAACTGCTGGAAGCGCACTGGTCCTACATGGACGGGTACGCGAAGGAACTGATCGCCCGTGGCCCGACCTTCGTCCGCGGCACCGAGACGGCCAGCGGCAGCGTCCACATCGTCGACCTGCCCGACGCCGCGGCCGTGCGGGCGTTCGCCTTCGACGAGCCCAACTACCAGGCCGGCGTGTACCGGGACGTGATGGTGCGCCGATGGCGCAACGTGCTGGGGCGCACCATGTGGGACTTCCCCGGCGGCCGGGAGGGCGGCAACCGGTACCTGGTGCTGGGTCTCGGCTCCGGGGAGCCCGCCGACCTGGACCCCTCGGGCCGGGACGAGCTGATCGCGTACGGGCCGCTGCTGTCCGACGACGGCGGCGCCTGGGTGGGTACGGCGCTGCTGATCCGGGCATCGGACCCGGATGCGGCACGCGCCGTACTGACCCAGGATCGCTACACCGACATCGAGGTCCACGACTGGGAGTTCGGCGGCCGGCGGTAGCGGTTACGGGCGCACGTTGTGGTTGCCCGCGAACAGGTTGCCCGGGTCGTAGTCCCGCTTGACCGCCGCCAGCCGCTCGTACGTCTCCTTCGGGTAGATCGCGGCCACGTCCTCCTCGGCGGCGGAGGCGAGGAAGTTGGCGTACGCGCCGTTGACGTGCGGTGCGAGCCGCTCCCAGATCGCCTCCCAGGCGGGACGGCCGGCGTCGAGGACCGGCTTGGGACCGCCGGTGACCATCACGACCATCAGCTCCGCCCGGCGGTGCGCGTAGGCGGTGGCGTCGCCGGCCACGCGCGCCACCGCGCCGCCGACGCTTCGCACGACGATGAGCGGCGAGCCCTGCGACGTCCCGACCTCGGCGAGGATCCGCAGGGCCGCGGGCACCGACTCCTTCCCGACGAACGCGCTGCGGGTGACGAGCTGGATGCCGGGCGGCGGGGTCCCGCCGTCCACCAGGACGTCCGCGTACGGCATCAGCGCGACGGTGTCGCCGATCACCGTGCCGAGCCGCCGGATCGGGTCGATCGCCGCCGCGGCGAGGTCCGGGTCGTCGCCGTCGAAGGCGACGAAGACCTCGACCGGCGCCTCGTGGCCCCCGGCGCCCGGATTGGCGACCATCACGAGGGAGGTGAGCTCCTCGGGCGCGTCACGGACATGGTCCGCCCAGCCCTGCAGCACGGCGGCGGTCTCCGCGGCGGGGAAGGTGATCGCGCCGAAGAACACCTCCGTCGTCCGGTGCGCCGCGAACTCGAAAGCGGTCACGATCCCGAAGTTGCCGCCGCCGCCGCGCAGCGCCCAGAACAGCTCCGGGTTCTCCCGCTCGCTGGCCCGGACGATCTCGCCGCCGGCGGTGACCAGCTCGGCGGCGACCAGGTTGTCCAGGGCCAGGCCGTACTTCCTGACCTTCCAGCCGATGCCGCCGGTCAGCGTCAGCCCGCCGACGCCGACGCTCTTGGTGTCGCCCGACGAGATCGCCAGGTGGTGCGGGGCCAGCGCGGCCGCGGCCTGGCCCCAGGTGGTGCCGCCGCCGATCCGCACGAGGTGGCGGGCCGGGTCGATGATCTCCACGTTCGCCAGCAGGCTGAGGTCGATCACGACGCCGCCGTCGTTGGTGCCGAAGCCCGCGAAGCTGTGGCCGCCGCCGCGTACGGACAGGGACAGGCCCTGCGCGGCGGCGAACCGCACACCCGCCTGTACGTCCGCGACGCTCTTGGGCCGCAGCACGTACGCCGGACTGCCCGCGGCCAGCAGCGAGCGGCTCGCCGATTCGTACTCCGGTGCGCCCGGCTCGATGATGTCGCCGCCGAAATCCAGCACTGAACTCATGACTTTCTCCAGGTTTTGGGTGGGTTAGGCACTGTATGACCAAAAGATGCCGCTACTTCGGGTTCTGTGACGGCATGGCCGTGTGACATAGGCCATACGGGCTTAGCGGCGCAGGGTGGTCTCCTGGTCCAGGTGGGAGAGCTTCTCCGGGTTGCGCACGGCGTACAGGCCGGTGATGAGGCCGTCGTCGATGCGGAGCGCGAGGACGGTGTCGATCTCGCCGTTGAGCCGGAAGATGAGCGCCGGGTGGCCGTTGACCTGCGACGGCCGCAACGCCGCGACATCGCCGAACCGGCTCGCCCCGGCGAGCAGGGAAGCCACGTTCTCGGCGCCCACGACCGGTTCGAGCACGGCCTGGACGACTCCGCCGCCGTCGCCCAGCAGCACGACGTCCGGCGCGAGGATGTCGAGCAGGCGCTGCAGATCGCCGGTCGCGACCGCCCGCTGGAACGCCTTGAGCGCGTCCTGGGTCTCGGCCGGGGAAACCCGTCCCCGCGGCCGGCGGGCCGCCACGTGGGCCCGCGCCCGGTGGGCGATCTGGCGGACCGCCACCTGCGTCTTGTCGACGGCCTCGGCGATCTCGTCGTAGTCCAGGTCGAACACCTCGCGCAGCACGAACACCGCGCGCTCGGTCGGCGTGAGCGTCTCCAGTACCAGCAGCATCGCCATCGACACGCTGTCGGCCAGCTCGACGTCCTCGGCCACGTCGGGCGCGGTCAGCAGCGGCTCCGGCAGCCACTGCCCGACGTAGGACTCCTTGCGCCGGCCGAGCGCGCGCAGCCGGGTGAGCGCCTGCCGCGTGGTGATCCGCACCAGGTACGCCCGCCGGTCCCGGACCTCCTCAAGGTCGACCCCCGCCCACTTGAGCCAGGTCTCCTGCAGCACGTCCTCGGCGTCGGCGGCGGAGCCGAGCATCTCGTAGGCGACGGTGAACAACAGATTGCGGTGTGTCACGAACGCCTCGGTCGCCGCCTCGTTCATCGCTGCCCCCACCTGTTCCTTTCCGGCCATGCGTACGTGCACAAGACGCCGGCCCCCACCGCCTTGTGACGTGGCGTACGTCACATCGCCGCGCTGTCACAGGAACTACCCCACCGGCATCTCTTGGGCATCAGACCACCATAAGTAAGGACAAATCATGGAATCCCGTTTCGACCTGATGGCCAGTGCACTCGGCGCCAAGCTCAGCAAGCGCGTCTACAACGTCGCTCTGGGCGTCCAGCAGTCGACGCTGTCCCGGGCCGTTCAGGACCTGGTGATGTTGCGCGCCAGCCAGATCAACGGCTGCGGCTTCTGTGTCGACTACCACACCAAGGACGCCACGGCCGCGGGGGAGAGCGCGGTCCGGCTCCACCTGGTCGCCGCCTGGCGTGAGTCGACGGTGTTCACCGCGGCCGAGCGGGCCGCGCTGGCGCTCACCGAGGAGGGCACCCGCCTCGCCGACGCGCACCCGGGCGTCTCCGACGAGACCTGGGCCCGGGTACGCGAGCACTACGACGACGACCAGATCGTCGCGCTCGTCTACACGATCGCCATGATCAACGCCACCAACCGGCTCAACGTGATCGTCCGCAACCCTGGCGGCTCCTACGAGCCCGGCATGTTCGCCAACCTGGCCCACTAGGGTCGGCCACGTGCCCCTCATCTCCATCGTCACGCCGAGTCACCACCCGGTACCCGACCATCTCCTCGCGGCCTACGAGTCCGTCCGCTCGCAACGCCTGCCGGACGGCTGGGAGGTCGAGTGGGTCATCCAGGAGGACGGCGCCACGGGCGCGGCCATGGAGATCCTTCCGCGTGACCCCATCGTCACGTTCGCGATGGGGCGCCGGGGCGGGGTCGCGTTGACCCGGAATCTCGCGCTCGCGCGGTCCAGGGGCGAGCTGATCAAGAATCTCGACGATGACGACGTGCTCATGCCGGATGTGCTGATGCGGGACATCGGCGTGCTGGCGGCCGATCCGCTCGTGCAGTGGACGACGTCCCGGGTTCTGGATCTGCTGCCCGACGGTTCCACGGTCGCGTTCGACAGCGATCCGCCCGGCGGGCGGCTGGAACCCGGGTTCGTCTACGAGTACTGGCGCGGCAACGGCTACCGGCTCCCCGTGCACCCCACGACGATCTGCGTCCGGCGCGAACTGGCGGTCGCCCTGGGCGGGTGGATGGGCATCCCCGGCTCCGACGACACCGGCCTGCTGGTTCCGGCCAGCGTGATCAGCCACGGCTGGTTCCACAGCGAGGTCGGCCTGCTCTACCGCAAGTGGCCGGGGCAGGAGACCGCGCGGACGGAGCACTACGCGGAGCTCGAACGGGACCTGCGCATGCGGCTGGTCGAAGAGCGCGCCGAGGCGGTACGCGCCATGTGGCCCCAGGTCACCGCCTGAATCCCAGCCTCTGCTGATCGTCCGCGGTCGTGACTATCGGGGATACGTGGTGGCGAGCATCGTCGAGACGGACGAGCACGGGCGGCGGCTGCGGGAGCGGGACAAGTGGGGGATCATCCCGCCGGAGTCCGGGTGGCGATCCGGTCCGGAGCCTTGAGACCGGGCATGAAGAGGTCGTTCAGGCCCTGGTGTGGACGTCGGGGCCGGTCTCGCCGCCGTAGGTGGCGATCTTGTATTCGACGGCCGTGAGCGAGAGGGTCAGCTCCCGGATCCGGCGGCGGATGGTGTCGCGGTGTTCGAGCAGCATGTCGAGCCGCTCGGGCACCGTCCCGGCCCCGTCGTCGACGAGCGCGACGTAGTGCTGAAGGTCGCGCATCGGCATTCCGGACAGCCGCATCCGGGTGAGGAACACCAGCCGCCGCACCGCCCGGTCGTCGTACACCCGATGGCCGTTGCCGTCGCGGGCCACCTCGACCAGCCCGGCGCGCTCGTAGTAGCGCAGGGTGTGCGGCGAGATGTCGAGCAGATCGGCGACCTCCACGATCGTCATCGACGTGGGTACCTCGGCCAGGTCGGCGAGGCGGTGGATCGCCTCGACCGACGGCGGGCCGTCGTCCCCGATCATCTCGAGTGCCCTGGTCATCAGGTCGTCGGTGGCCATGACAACCAGCCTAAATCGGCCGGACCGATGCCGGGACGTCCTCGAAGTCGGCGCTGCGCGCGGTCTGCGCCCACCGCTCGACCTCCGCCAGCCCGCGCCGGTGGACGCCGGAGATGCGCTCGACCGCCTCGCGTCCGAGCGGCAGCCGTAGCGGCACGTCGTCACCGTGCACCAGGGAGACGATGATCTCGGCCGCGCGCGCGGGGTCGCCCTCCTGGCGGCCGTCGGTCCCGGCCATGTCCGCGCGCACCCCCGCGAGCACCTCACGGTACGTCGGCGACGTCTCGGCGAACTCCAGCACGTCCGCGGCGTTGAAGTCGGTCCTGAACCGGCTCGGCTCGACGATCATCACCCGGATCCCGAACGGCGCGACCTCCCCGGCCAGCGCCTCCGACCAGCCTTCGAGGGCGAACTTCGACGCCGAGTACGTGGACACGCCGGGGAACGACATCCGCCCGCCCTGGCTGCTCATCTGCACGATGGTCCCGGCGCCCCGCGCGCGCATCGCGGGCAGCGCCGCCCGGATCAGCGCGGCGGGGCCGAACAGGTGCAGATCCATGAGCTCACGCAGCTGCGCGTCGGCGACCTCCTCGACCGCGCCGACCACGGCCCTGCCCGCGTTGTTCACGAGCACGTCGATCCGGCCGAAGCGGTCGAGGGTGACACGTACCAGGCCGGGGGCCGCGTTCACGTCACGGACGTCGAACTCGGCCACCAGGAAGTCGTCCGGGTAGGCGGCCGCGAGATCGGCGACGCTCTCGGGCCGCCGTACCGCCGCCACCACGTGGTCGCCTCCGGCGAGCGCCGACTCCGCCAGCGCGCGGCCGAAACCGCGGGAGGCGCCGGTAATGATCCAGGTCTGTGTTGTCATGCCGGGGACGCTATGCCTTCGAGCGCGCTCGAACGCAAATGGATGACCGGCGCTCAGTGCGCCGCCTGCGCGCCCAGTTCGACCACCAGCACTCCGCCGACGATGAGCGCGATCCCGGCCGCCATGATCCAGGTGAGCGGGTCGCGGAAGATCACGCGCCCCAGGACCGCGGTCAGCGCGACGCCGGACGCGGCCCAGATCCCGTAGGCGACGCCGACGGACATGCCCTGCGCGAGCACGGCGCCGAGCAGCGTGAACGCGATGAGGTAGCCGATCACGACCGGCGCGATCCAGACCTTCTTCGTGAAACCCTCCGACGCCTTCATCGACAGCGTCGCCACGGTCTCGGTCGCGATGGCGCCGATGAGCAGCAGCCATGTCATGGTCGTTCGCCTCCCTCGGCGGCAGCCGTACGGTGGGCGCGTTGCGAGCCGAGCTCGACCAGCAGCACCCCGCCGATGATCAGAACGATGCCCAGCCCGATCAGCCAGGTCAGCGCGTCACCGAAGACGATCGAACCGATGACGGCGGTGAGCGCCACGCCGCTGGCGGCCCAGATCCCGTAGGCGACGCCGACCGGCATGCCGATCTTGAGCACCTGCGCCACCAGGACGAACGCCCCCAGATAGCCGAGAACCACCAACGCCAGCCACCCGGGGTTCTCCAGCCCGTTCATCGCCCGTAGCGAAAGCGTCGCGACGACCTCGAAGGCGATCGCGACCGAGAGCATCACCCATCTGTTCATGAGTCGCCCTCGGCCAGCCGGTCGATCCTGGCGGCTATCGCGGCGCGCATCTCCGCGCCGTAGCCGCCGCTGTCGCTCGCGTCGGCCAGCCACAGCCCGTCCGCGGCGAGCCGGGCGACCGCCCTGTCAACCGCCCCGGCATCCGGTACGGCGGGCGGCGCCCCCAGCCACCGCTCCAGCAGGGCCCGCCACGGCTGCAGCAGGGCGTCGTCGTGCAAGGAGTCGACGAAGATCGCCAGGTCGGCGCTGCTCGTGGTGGTCCCCGTGATCACGCGGCTGTAGGCCCGCACCCGCTCGGCCGCGCTCGCCCCGTCGAACGGCCCGCCGAGCTGGGCCTCCATCGCCTGATCCCAGCCCGCGATCACGTGCTCGACGACGGCGAGCATCAACTGTTCCTTGTTCGCGAAGTGGTAGATCAGGCCGCCCTTGCTGACGCCCGCCTCCTGTGCGGCGGCGTCGAGGGTGAGGCTGCCGATCCCGCGCTGCCCGGCGACACGGAGCGCGGCCTCCAGGATCAAGGTTCTGGAACTTGGTCGCATGCCCGTAACTGTACCGACTGGTTGGTACAGTTACAACCTCGTCAGGCCTCGTCCTTCTTGGGCGCCAGCGCGTACGACAGGGCCACTCCGAAGCACAGCGCGAGCGCGATTCCCAGGACGATGTCGTTCAGGGCGGCGGCGAGGCCCATGCCGATGGCGAGTCCGGAGGAGAGGCCGAGCGTCCAGTTAGGGGAGGAAGTGTCCTTGTTCGTCATGGTTCGATCATCGGCCAGAGGGGTGCCGCCGGCGTAGAGGCCGCTGTCACCGGCCGCAGGTGACAGGAGTCATCTCGCTTCGGGCCGGAAAGTCACGGCCACGGCTATCCGGTGGCGAGGATCTCGGCGACCGCCGCAGTGGACTCGGCCGTGCCGACGACGATGACGTCGTCGGCCAGCGCGCCGAGGGGCCGCACCATACCCGACGTCGCCGGCCGGGGTCAGGGCTCGACCAGGCCGGCTCGGATGGCGTAGCGGGTCAGGTCGAGGCGGTCGTTCAGGCCGAGCTTGGCCAGGATGTTCGTGCGGTGGCGGTCCACGGTCTTGGGGCTGATGACCAGGGTGTCGGCGATGGCCTTGGTGGAGTGCCCCTCGGCGATGAGCTTGACGATCTCCTCCTCGCGGGCGGTCAGCAGGCTGTCGGGCAGGGGATCGCCGTGCTCGTGCCGGTGCAGATAGTCGCGGATCAGGGCGGTGACCGCGCCCGGGTACAGGAAGGGCTCGCCGCGCATCGCCGCCCGGCAGGCCTCGATGAGGTCGCGGTCGGCGACCGACTTCAGGACGTAGCCGCTGGCCCCGGCCTTCAGCGAGGCGAAGAAGTACTGCTCGTTGTCGTACATCGACAACATCAGCAGCCGTACGGCGGGCCAGCGCCGCGAGATCTCCCTGGCCGCCTGCAGCCCGGTCATGCGCGGCATCGCGATGTCCAGGATGACCAGGTCGGCCTCGTGCTCGCGCAGGACGTTGAGCACCTCGGCGCCGTCGGCCGCCTCGGCGACGACGGTCAGGTCGGGTTCGGCGTCCAGGATGAGGCGTACGCCCTGGCGGACCAGCGCGTGGTCGTCGGCCAGCACGATCCTGGCGGGTGTCGCGGTCATGCGGTCGGCTCCTTGGCGGCTGCGGGGACGGTGAGCGTGATCCGCGTGCCCCCGCCGGGTGGTGAGTGGATGCTCAGGCGGGCGCCGATGAGCAGGGCGCGCTCGTGCATGCCGCGGATGCCGGCGCCGTGCTCGCGGACGCCGCCCCGGCCGTCGTCGGTGACGCGCAGGACCACCTCGCCGCCCTCAACGGCCAGCGTCAGGCTCGCGGTGGTCGCGCCGGCGTGGCGGGCGACGTTGGTGAGGCTCTCCTGGGCGATGCGGTACAGGACGAGTTCGACGTCGGCGGCCAGCGCCGGCACGCTCGCCAGCGAACGGGTGACGTGAACGCTGCCGGTCTGGGACAGGTCGGTGGCCAGCGCGGTCAGCGCGCTGTGCAGGCCGAGGTCCTCCAGGACGCCGGGGCGCAGCCGTCTGGCGACCTGGCGGACCTCGTCCAGGCTGGCCCTGATCGCCTCCTGCGTGTGCTCGAGCTCGGCGGTCAGCTCGGCCGGTGCGCGGTCGCGGGTGCGTTTGAGCCCCAGCAGCGCGACGGTGAGGCTCTGCCCGATCTCGTCGTGCAGTTCCCGGGCGATGCGGCCGCGCTCGGCCTCCTGCGCGGCGAGCGCGTGGGCGCTGGCCGAGGCGCGTTCCTCCTCCAGCCGGTCCAGCATCTGGTTGAAGGTGGTGACCACGCTGGCCAGGTCGCCGTTGCCGTCCTCGCGCAGCCGGTCGCGGTTGTGCAGCAGATCCACGCGCTGCATCAGCGACGTCAGCGCGGTCAGCGGCGCCAGGCTGGCGCGGACCAGCAGGGCGTTGGCGGCCAGGATCAGCGCCAGGCCGATCGCCAGCACCGGGATCTCGGCCAGCAGCACCGGCGAGGACACCGTCGCCGGTGACAGCGCCAGCACGAGCGTGCCGGCCGCGAACACCAGGGCGTTGATGACGAACAGGCGGCGAAAAAGCGCCTGCGCCGGAGTGTGGGCGTGCTCCTTCATGTCCTCAGCCTGGTCGGGCGCGCCCCGCGATGTCCAACGACCGGCCCGGCCACGGCGGAAGATACGGGCCACGACCCCGCCGATGTGCGGGTCAGCCCCGATAGCCGCAGGTGGGGGCCGCTGGCGAGACTGATCACCTCCCCGGAGAAAAGGGGCGGACCGTAAGGAGGTGACGATGCGCGGCACGGACACGTCCTGGATCGTCGCGGCCGCGGCGCTCATCCTTCTGCTGGCCGCTGCGTTGCGGTCCGTCCCCCGGGGCCATCACCTGGTCGTGCTGCGTTACGGCCGGGCGGTCGCGGTGCGGCGGCGAGGACCGGTGGTCGTCATCCCGTTCCTCGACCGCACCCGCCCGGTGCCCGCGGGCGCCGAACTCGTCGAGGCGTTCGCGCTGCCGGCCCGCACCCGCGACGGCCTGCCGGTGCGGGTGAGCGCCGTCGCCCACGTCGGCGTCACCGACCGCGCCGCCTACGCGCTGGCCGCCCGCCCGCCGCTCGCCTACGCCGCGGAGGAGCTGGAACGCCAGGTCGTCGCCCGCGTGGCCGCCGCCACCCTGGACGAGCTGGCCCGATCGCCCGAGAACGTGAGCCGCCTGCTGCGCCGCGGGCTTCAGGCCCGGGTCGCCCGCCTGGGCCTGGGCGTGGGCCGGGTCGAGCCGGCCCGCCTGGAGCTGCGGGCCGGGCCCGCCCTCCTGCGGTGGGCGCGCGACCGGCACACCGTCCCGACTGACGAAGGTGCACCCATGGAGATCCATCACACGACCGTGCCCGGCACCGGCGACCTTCACCACCTGCGCACCCGCGCCGGGGAACGCCTCAGCGTGCTCGTCGACCACGCGCAGCGCCGACACCTGCACGTGTACGGCACCGGCGAGGCCGACCAGCCGCTCGTGGCCGTCACGCTCGACGGCGACGAAGCCGACCAGCTCGCCGAGCTGCTGAACAGCCGCAAGACCGCCGACCGCCTGGCCGCCCTGGAACGTCGCCTGGAACGTATGGAGGTGCGCGCCTCATGACCGCCAGACCTTCGACCAGCCTTCACCCCGCCAGCGTGGATGGTGCCATGCAAGCGCGCGACATCGCCGTCCGACTGCCCACCGTGACCGTCCGCGACCCCGTCGTACGGGCCGTGCGGCTCATGGTCGTCAACCGGCTGCCCGGCCTCATCGTCGTCGACGACCACACCAGGCCGGCGACCGTGCTGCCCGGCACCCAGGTGCTGCGCCTGGCCATCCCCGCCTCGATCCGCGAGGACCACGCCCTGGCCGGAACGCTCGACGAGGCGGAGGCCGACGTGTTCTGGCAGGAGCTCGGGAGCCTGACCGTCGGCGACTGCCTGCCCACGCCCATCGGCCGGCCGGCCACCGTCGCCAAGGACGCCACCCTGCTGGAGGTGGCCGCGCTCATGGCGCGCACCCGCAGCCCGCTGGTCGCCGTCGTCGCCCACGACGGCACGCTGACCGGCGCGATCACCCTCGAACGCCTGCTGACGAGCCTGGCCATCATCGGCCCGTCCGACTCGTCCGACTGACCGCGCGCCCGCCCCCCACCACCTCACCGCCGCCAGGAGGTCTGCCCGTCATGCCCGGCCACGCCCCGCGAGCCTCCGCCCGGCCAGGATGAGCGCCATCGTGGCCCTGGCCATCTTCGTCGTGGCGTTCTTCTTCATCGCCACGGAGAAGGCCGACAAGGTCAAGGTCGTCCTCATCGCCGCCGGGCTCATGACCGTGCTCGGGCTGGCGCCGGGGTCCGACGTCTTCTTCAACGAGCACGCCGGCGTCGACTGGAACGTCATCTTCCTCCTGCTCGGCATGATGATCATCGTTGGGGTGATCAAGCAGACCGGGCTGTTCGACTACCTGGCGATCTGGGCGGCCAAACGGTCGAAGGGCCGGCCGTACCGGCTGATGGTGATGCTCATGGCGATCACCGCCATCGCCTCGCCGTTCCTGGACAACGTCACCACGATCATGCTGGTCGCGCCGGTGACCGTGATGGTGTGCGGGCGGTTGCGGATTCCGGCGCAGCCGTACCTGATCGCGGAGGTTCTGGCCTCCAACATCGGCGGGGCGGCCACGCTCATCGGGGATCCGCCCAACATCATCATCGGCAGCCGGGCCGGGCTGACGTTCAACGACTTCCTCGTGCACATGGCGCCCGCGGTCGTGATCATCTTCGCGGTCTTCGTGCTGTTCACCTATCCCTTGTTCCGGAAGTCGTTCCAGTACAACCCCGACCATGTCGCCAAGGTCATGGCCATGCAGGAGAAGCGGGCCATCACCGATCCCGTTCTGCTCGTGCGCTCGCTGGCGGTGCTGGCGGGGGTGGTGGTCGCCTTCGGGCTGCACTCGGTCTTCCATCTCGCGCCCTCGATCATCGCGCTCGTCGGCGCGGGGGTCATGCTGCTGGTGTGCCGGGTCGAGCTCGGCGACGTGCTGCGCGAGGTCGAATGGCCCACGCTGGTGTTCTTCGCCGGGTTGTTCGTCATGGTCGCCGGGCTCGTGCACACGGGCACGATCGAAACCATCGGCCGGGCCAGCATCGAGCTGTTCGGCGACAACCATTTCGCCGCGGCCACCTCGCTGCTGTTCGGCTCCAGCATCCTCGGCGCCTTCTTCGACAACATCCCCTATGTCGCCACCATGGCGCCCGTCGTCGAGGAACTCGCCGCCGCCGCGCCCGACGCCGCCACCGGCCAGGCCCTGTGGTGGGCCTTCGCGCTCGGTGCTGACTTCGGCGGGAACGGCACCGCCGTCGCCGCCAGCGCCAACGTCGTGGCCATCGGCATCGCCGCCCGCACCGGCCACCCCATCAGCTTCTGGCAGTTCACCCGCTACGGCATCGTCGTCACCCTCGCCAGCACCGCCCTGGCCTGGGTCTACGTCTGGGTGCGCTACTTCCTCTAGGGACCGGTGCGGTGGCGGCTCGGCGACAGGCCGCGTACCCGCTTGAAGGCCACGCTCAGCGCGAACGCGTTGGCGTAGCCGACGTGCCTGGCGACCGAGTCGATGGTGATGTCGGAGGAACGCAGCAGGTCGGCGGCGAGCGCGAGCCGCCAGCCGGTGACGTAGGCCATCGGCGGCTCGCCCACGAGGCTGGCGAAGCGGCGGGCGAACGCCGCCCGCGACGCGCCGACCTTCTCGGCCAGGAGCGCCACCGTCCACGGCCGGGCCGGGTCGCCGTGGATCAGCTTCAGCGCCGGGCCGATCAGCGGGTCGCTCTGCGCCTGGTACCAGCCGGGCGCCTGGGCCTCGGGACGGGCGAACCAGGCGCGCAGGGTCGCGATCAGCGCCAGGTCGAGGAGCCGGTCGAGGACGACCTGCTGGCCGGGGCCCTCGCCGTTGACCTCCTGGGCCAGCAGTTCCATGACCGGGGAGGGCGTGCTCGCCCGCGGCACGAGCACGACCGCGGGAAGCGCGTTGAGCAGCCGGTCGCCCACCTCGCCGCTGACCTGGTAGGTGCCGCTGGCCACGATCGCCGAGCCGTCGGGGGTGAGCCCGCTGGTGCGGGGACCGAGCCGCAGCTCGTCGGTGATGTCGACGCCGTCCATGGTGGTCAGGCGGTTGCCCGGGTGGACGATAGTGTCGGGGGCGGTGGCCGGGTCGTCGCCGATCGTGTACGGCGCGGGCCCCTTGACGATCGCCACGTCACCGGTGCGCATCAGCACGGGCTCGCCCCCGTCGGGCACGATCCAGGCGTGCCCGCGCAGCGCGGTGGCCAGGGCGAGCATGGCGCCGTCGGCGATCCGCAGCGACCACGGTGGTTCCAGGATCGCCTGGCAGAAAGCCGCGCTGCGGGCACGGACTCCGTCGAGAAGGTCGGCGAGGGGGTCCACACCATCAGCTTAGACGGACAGAAATGGAGGCGAGCGTACCGAATATGGATCGTCTTACCCGGGGCGACTTCACTGGGAGTAACTCGATCGACGACCTTAGAGAGGCGGTCCGATGTACGCGATCACGGGTGTGACAGGCCACGTCGGCGGCGCGGCGGCCAGGGAGCTTCTGGCCGGTGGAGAGGCGGTGCGGGCCGTGGTCCGCGACCCGGCGAAGGGCCGCGACTGGCCTCAGGCGGCGGTCGCCGATCTCGGCGACAGGGCGGCGCTGGCGGAGGCGTTGCGCGGTTGCCGCGGCGTGTTCGTCATGCTGCCGACCGATCCGGCGGCGGACGACCCCGACGCCTACCACCGCGGGCTGGCCGCCTCGATCGCCGGAGCGGTCGCGGACAGCGGCGTTCCGCACGTGGTGATGCTGTCCTCGGTCGGCGCGGAACTGGCCGAGGGCACGGGCCCCATCCGCTGGCTGCACCACCTGGAGAACCTGCTGCGCGAGACCGGCGCGGTGCTGACCGCGATCCGCTCGCCGCACTTCCAGGAGAAGGTCGAGACCGTGCTCGACGCCGCCACGGGGGCCGGCGTCTACCCGGTCTTCGGCGAGTCGGCCGACGTGCCCACGCCGATGGTCGCCACGCGCGACATCGGCAAGGTGGTCGCGCGGGCCCTGACGGAGCCGCCCGCGGGCAGCGAGGTCGTCGACCTGGACGCCCCCGGCTACACGGAGCGGCAGGTCGCGGAGGAACTGGCGGCGGTGCTCGGCACGACGCTGCAGGTGATCACCATCCCGCGGTCCGGCTGGGTCGGCACGATGGTCGAGGCCGGCCTCCCGGAGCCCCTCGCGCAGGAACTCGCCGGCCTGTACGAGGCCGAGCAGCGCGGCGTGCTCGAACCCCGGGGCGACCGGGCGATCGCCTGCCCGACCGAGCTGGGCGAGACCCTGCGTCACGTGGTGAAGACCATCTCCTAGGAGGGCACCGTGTCCACGATGGTGATGACCGGCGGAACGTCGGGCTTCGGCACGATCGCCGCCGCACGGCTGACGCGCGGCGGGGACCGCCTGATCCTGGGCGCCCGCCGGCCGGCGCCCGGCGGCGAGTCGATCCCGCTCGACCTGACCGACCTCGCGTCGGTCCGCGCCTTCGCGACCTCGGTGCTCGATCGACTCGGCGGCACCCCAGGCACCCCAGGCACCCCAGGCGCCCCCGTGGACGCCCTGGTGCTCAACGCCGGCCTGATCCGCCCCGACGCCGCCGGCCGGAGCGCGGACGGCTTCGAGACGACGTTCGCCGTCAACCACCTCGCCCACTACCTGCTCATCCGCCTGCTCCTGCCCACCTTGGCCGACGGCGCGATCGTCGTTCTGACCACGAGCGGCACGCACGACCCCGCCACCGGCGCCGGGCTGACGCCGCCGCGGCACGCGGACGCGGATCTGCTGGCGCACCCGGACCGCGACCCCGGCCGCGATCCACGGCCGCGCAAGGCGGGTGAGCACGCGTACACCGCGTCCAAGCTGTGCGCCGTGCTGACCGCGCGCGCGTTGGCCGGGCGCGGCGTGACGGCCGTCGCCTTCGACCCGGGTCAGGTGTTCGGCACGGGGCTGGCCAAGGACCTGGCGTTCCCCTTGCGGGTGGCGTGGTCGGTGCTGGGCACGCCGGTGCCGCGCTGGGTGGTGAGCCGGTTCAACCCGTATCTCAACGGCCGCGCCGCCGCCGGGAACGCCCTGGCCGACCTGGCCCTCGGCGTGGCGAGGCCGCCGGGCGGACGCTCGTACGCGGCGCTGCGCCGGGGCGGGCTCACCTGGCCGGACCCGTCGGAATCGGCCCGCGACGACGGGCTCGCCCAGGCGCTCTGGGACGACAGCGCCAAGCTCGCCGGCCTGGACTGAGCGTCACTTCAGGGCGTCGCGGTAGGCGTCGAGGACGAGGCCGTGGAAGTGGTGGAGCGCGTGCTCCGACAGGCCGGAGCCGGCGGGGTCGTACACGATCTTGCCCTGGGTGAAGGCGGGTGTGCGCATCCCGCGCTGGACGCTCTCCACCAGGGCGATGTCCTCCACCTGGAGAACCTCGTCGATGTAGCGGATGCTGCCCAGCTCCGCCTCGTCGGGCTCGGTGGTCTCCAGGTAGAAGTCCCAGGTCTCCAGGGTCCGTTCCGGGCCGGCGGGGATGATCTGCAGGACCATGAAGTTGCCCCGGCCGGGGTAGCGCAGCAGGCAGGTGTTGGGCCACAGCCACCAGACCGCGTGCTCGGTCACGGTCGCGCCCGACACGTCGTAGGCGGAGTTCCGCGCCGTGCCCGCCCGCGCCATGTGGCTGGACCAGATGCCGTGGGTCGTCACCTTGTACGTGCTCATGTCGACCAGCGACACGAAGTCCTTGTGCGCCACGTGGCAGTGGTAGCACTCCAGGAAGTTGTCGACGACGTTCTTCCAGTTGGAGGCGATGTCGTAGGTGAGGCGGCGGGCGAGGGTCAGTTTGCCCACGTCCGGCGCCCGCGCCTCGATCTCCGCCGCCAGGTCCCCGGCCTGCTCGGCGAGCGGGGCGGCGCCGGGGTCGAGGTTGACGTAGACCATGCCGGCGAACTCGGTGACCTGGACGGGGTCCAGGCGTACCGTCTCGGGGTCGAAGCCCGGCAGGTCGCCGGTGTTGCGGGCACGCCGTAACCGGCCGGTCAGGTCGAAGTTCCAGGCGTGGTACGGGCAGACGATGCTGCGCCGGACGCCGCACCCGGACAGCAGTTCGTGCGCCCGGTGCTTGCACACGTTGTAGAACGCGCGCAGCGTGCCGGACTCGTCCCGGACGGCGACGACGGGCAGGCCGGCCACGGTGGCGCTGACGTAGCTTCCCGGCTCGCGCAGCTTCTCCACGTGGCACAACCACTGCCACGTTCGCGCGAAGATCGCCCGCTGGTCGACGTCGAACCAGGCCGGATCGGTGTAGGCGTCGGCGTGCAGCGACATCGACAGCGCGGGGTCGGGGTGGTATCCGGCGGAGATGTGATCGAAGGTGAGGGTCATCCTGCCTCCTGCAGATTCTGCCGCGTCCATCGCGTGGGGGATCCGGTGTCCCTGGCGCCAGGGACGGGAAAGATCGCTCCACGGCGTGACGCCCGCGCGGGGTCGCGCTGCCTAACCTGCCCGCCATGGAATCCGAATGGACCAGGTTCGGCAAGACCCGCCGCTGGGTGATCGGGATGGTGGCCGCGGCGCTGATCCCGGTGGTGGCCGGGCTCGCGCTCGTCGCCACCTCCCGCGCCACGTGCGGCAACCAGACCACCGAGGAGCCCTGCCCCGCGCCCATCCTGGGGCCGGCCGGGCAGGCCGTGGAGGACAAGTTCTACTTCGTCCACCAGTCGCTGCGCGGCGACGGCAGCATCACCGCCCGGGTGAACGGCATGACGGGACGGATCAAGGAGCCGCCGCCGCCCGGGACCGGCGCGGGCCCGCCGCCCGTCCCCGGGCTGGTGCCGTGGGCCAAGGCGGGGGTCATGGTCAAGGACGGCCTCCGGCGGGGGTCGCGGTACGCGGCGATCATGGTCACCGCCGGGCACGGGGTGCGCATGCAGCACGACTTCACCGAGGACGTCGCGGGCTCGGCCGGAGGGTATCCGCGCTGGCTGCGGCTGACGCGTACCGGCGACACGCTCACCGGATTCGAGTCGGCCGACGGCGAGAAGTGGACAGAGGTGGGCAAGGCCGATCTCGGCGGGCTGCCCGACACGGTGGAGATCGGGCTGTTCGCCGCCTCGCCCGGCGCGCTGACGATGGCGGGCGGCGGGCCCGAGTCCAGGTTCGCCGAGGCCACCGCCGTCTTCGACCAGGTCAGCCCGCAGGCGGACGAGTGGAAGACCGACGACATCGGCGTTCAGATGGAGCCCGACGGCGTGACGCCGCACCACGGGGGCGGGCTCTCCCGCTCCGGCGGCACCTTCACCGTCACGGGGACCGGCGACATCGCGCCCGGCATCGAGTGGCAGCCGATCGAGCGCACGCTCGTCGGCGCGTTCCTGGGCCTGATCGCGGTGATCGTCGTGGCGGTCTCGTTCGGGACGGCCGATCGCCGGCGCCTGGCCCCCAAGGCGGTGGTGATCGGCACGGTCGCCTTCATCAGCGGGGTGATCCCCGCCGCCGTCGTGGTGCCGATCGCCCTGCGGACCCTCCCCTCCAACGGCGTCCACCCGCTCCCGGCCGGCCTGCCGACGTACCTGCAAGTGATCGTCGGCACCGGCCTGCTGTTCGCCGCCGTCGCGGTGCTGTCCCTGGGCATCGGCGCGCTGCTCGGGCGGGCCGCCGCGGGGATCGTCGCGGCCGTCGCCGTCGTCTTCCTTCCGTACGCGCTGGCGCTGGCGGGCGTGGGGGACTGGCTGCTGGCGGTCACCCCCTCGGCGGGCTTCGCGATCCAGCAGAGCGCCCGCGAGTACCCGCAGGTCGAGGGCTTCTACACCGCGCTCACCGGCTACTTCCCGCTGGCGCCGTGGGCGGGGTTCGCGGTGCTGTGCGCCTACGCCGCGCTCGGCCTCGGGCTGGCGGTCGTCATGGAGCGCCGGAGCCGTCTGCACTAGTGCACGGCACGGTCTCTTCCCTTGCCGCAAGGGTGATCGGCATGCTCGTGCGTACGGTGTCAACATGAAGTATCTGGAAGGGCCGTTCGCGCCCGTCACCGAAGAGGTCACCGCTTACGACCTGCCCGTCACCGGGCGGATCCCGGCCGAGCTCAACGGCCGCTACCTGCGCAACGGGCCCAACCCGCTGGGCGTGGAGGATCCGGTCGTGCACATCTGGGGCATGGGCCAGGGCATGGTGCACGGGGTACGGCTGCGCGACGGCCGCGCCGAGTGGTACCGCAACCGGTTCGTCCGCACGCCGGGCATCGCGCCCATGGTGCACGTGATCGAGCACGCCCGGCGCACCTTCGCCATGCTGGAAGGCGGCATGCCGCCCACCGAGCTGGACGACGAGCTGAACACCGTGGGCACGTGCGCGCTGGGCGGGACCGAGGAGGGGTTCACGGCGGGGGCCCACTCCAAGCACGACCCGCTCACCGGCGAACTGCACTCGCTGTCGTACATGATGGGCCGCGACGTCGTCCAGTACATCGTGACCGGCGTCGGGGGCGGCGTCGTGCGGGCCACCTCGATCCCCATGACGCGCACGCCGTTCCTGCACGACTTCGCGCTCACCGAGAACCACGTGGTGCTCTGGGACACGCCGCTGGGCTTCGACGGCTTCGAGTGCCGGTGGCTGCCGGAGCACCCGACGCGGGTGGGGGTCATGCCGCGTACCGGCGGGCAGGTGCGCTGGCTGGACATCGACCCGGTCCACGTCAGCCACACGCTCAACGCCTACGACGACGGCGACTCGGTCGTGGTCGACCTGGTCACGGCCGAGGGGCCGTTCCATCCCGCCGATCCCGGGGCGATCCGCCCCATGCTGGACCGGTGGACGATCACCGCGGACGCCGTCCGTCAGCGGCGGGTCGACGACCGGCCGCAGGACTTCCCCCGGGTGAACGAGACGCGCGCCACCCGGCCCCACCGCTACGGCTACTCGGCGGCGACGGCCCTCTACGGGATCCCGTTCGCGCCCGAGGGGATGCCGCCCGACGACGCGTTCACCAACGCCCTGGTCAAGCATGACCTGGAGCGGGGGACGGCCGAGGTGCACGGGTTCGGCGCCGACGAGGCCGTGGGGGAGGCCGTGTTCGCCGCCGCGGGGCCGGGGGAGGACGAGGGGTATCTGCTGACGTACGTCCACAATCCGCGCAGGAACGCCAGTGACCTGGTGATCCTGAGCGCCCAGGACTTCACCGGCGCGCCCGTCGCGCGGGTCCACCTTCCGGCCAGGGTGCCGCTCGGGCTGCACGGCAACTGGTTGCCCGATCGCTGAGGCGTGGCAGCATGGCGTCGTGAACGATCCGCGACCGCCGTACCTCCGGATCGTCGCCGACATCGAGCGGCGCATCGCCGACGGAGAGCTACGGCCGGGCGATCGCGTCCCCACCACCAGGGCGATCATGGCCGAATGGGGTGTGGCGATGGCGACGGCCACCAAGGCGCTGGCCGCGCTCAAGCAGGCGGGCGCCATCGAGTCCGCGGCCCGGGTCGGCGCCGTGGTCGCCGCTCGCCGGCTGCCCGCGCGCTCGGCCGGAAGCCTCGAACGCGAGCGGGTCGTCCGCGTGGCCATGGAGATCGCCGACGAGAGCGGCCTGGCGGCGCTGTCGATGCGGGCGGTGGCGGCCAAGCTCGGCGTCGCCACCATGACCCTCTACCGGCACCTCGACGCCAAGGCCGAGCTGACCCAGCTGATCGCCGACGCCGCGTTCGCCGAGATCGCGTATCCGGAGCCGCCGCCGGGATGGCGCTCCCACCTGCGGGTGGCCGCCCAGCTCCAGTGGGCCGCCTACCAGCGCCATCCCTGGCTGCCGCGCCTGGTGTCGATCACCCGGCCGGTGCCGCTGCCGGGGATGCTGGCGTACGGGCTGTGGACGCTGCGCGCGCTCGACGGCCTCGACCTGGACCCCGGCACCCGCCTGCACGTGTACGGCACGCTCGTCAACTACGTGCGCGGGACGGCGGTGAACATCGAGAGCGAGGCCGGCGCCGAACTCGACACCGGCATGACCAGCACGCAGTGGGTCACGGCCAGGCTGTCCGTCGACGGGCCGCTGCTCGCCCAGGTCGCCGAGCCGGGGACGGAGCTCGACCTGGAGTCGCTGTTCGCCTTCGGCCTCGAACGCCTCCTGGACGGCCTGGGAACCGTGCTCACGCCCCGCCGGTGAGCCCGATGATGGCCTAGCCTGTGAGCGTGGAGGATGTTCTGGCGGGCTCCGAGAGCGTATGGGGCTTCGAGAGCGACGCGCTGCGCATCCGGCCGGGGCCCAAGGCGAGCAAACTCCTCGCCGAACTCGGCGAACGCGTCGTTCCCCACAGCGCGATCGCCGGGGTGTCGCTCGCGCACGGCAGGCGGGGCACGGTGGTGCTCCGGGTGACGCCGAGGCGTGGGGCGGATCCGGTGATCAGCGCCGCCGCCGGGCAACTGGCCGAGGTGCTGGACCCGTACCGGCTGGTGCTGCCCGCCGACAAGGAGACGCTGGCCGACTACTACGCCGACGAGCTCCGGTCCGCGATCACGAGCAGGGAGCCCGCCGAGCGGTTCCTGGTCGCCGCCCCGCCCGTGCCGCGCGGTTTCAAGGCGTGGGACGGCGCGGCCACGTTCGACGGCGAGCACGTGACCTTCACCTGGTTCTGGTCGGGTGCGTCGACGGCCAAGTACAGCGCCGGTGACCAGCGCTTCCGCGTCGCCGACCTGGACGGCGTGGAGTGGCACGCGCCGGTGAGGGCCAGCGGCTCGCTCAGGCTGAAGGTACGCGACCGGGTGGCCCCGTCCGACCCCAACGACGACCCGGCCTCATTGGTGTTCGGCCTCGGCTGGGGCGTCACGCACAAGTCGCTCCCGTTCGCCGCCGCCATCCTGGCCGCGATCCCCGCCGGCGGGCCGAAGCCGCTCGCCCCCCGCCACACCGCCGCCGAGATCACCGAGCTGATCGCCAAGCTGGGCGAACTGCGCGACGCCGGGCTGCTGTCGCCCGAGGAGTTCCAGGCCAAGAAGGCCGAACTGCTGTCCCGCATGTGAGCTACTCGGCCGTGCTGTGGCGGGCGTACCAGGGAAGGGTGGTCGCCGTGACGACCGCGACGGCGGCGACCCAGCGCCAGAAGACAGCGGGCTGCGGCGTGCCGCTGTTGCCGGTGTTGCCGGTCTTGCCGGGTCGCACCGGGGTGCCCAGGGCGGTGATCAGGTCGGTGGTCACGGGACCGCCGATGGTCTCGTGGGTGGTCTCGCGTTCGTCGCCGGCCTTGAGCGGGCCGGTGCCCGGACGGATCGGGATGTTTCCCGAGCACAGCGACGTGGACAGGCTCGCGCCCGGCACCCTCTCGGCCGGGCCGGCGAACACGAGGTAGCGCGCGTCCTGGTCGAACACGTACCCGCACGCGGGGCTGTCGGTGTCGGCGCCGATCTGGAACTCGGCGGCGGGCGCGCCCTTGTAGACGTTGTCGGTGCGGAAGGTATACACCTTCTGGGCGTTCGGCGGGCCCTTGACCGTGCGGATCGCCACCACGGTGCCGGTGAACACCGCCGTCGCGTTCTCCACGGCCTGCGCCGGCTTGAACTCCACACAACTGCACGCGCAGGCGGCGGTGGTCGTGCCCACCAGCATGGCGGCCGCCAGCGCGGTGACCACGAGCAATCGCAGCATCATGACCTCACCACGTACGGCGCACCCCGAACGGTTCGCAGCGCCTGGCCGTCCGGCTGCCGGTCGGAGGGCGTACGGCAGGCCGGCGAGATCTGCCTACTCAGCTTCTCCGTCGGGCCAGTAAGGGAGCGAGCGTCCGGCGGCCGACGTGATGGCGGCGCCGTCCACCTCGGCGAAGGCGAGCTCGACACCGCCGGCGGGCCACTCCACGGCCAGCTCGAACGGCTCCGCGGGCGGCAGGGGCCACAGCCACAACCCGGCGACGATGACGCCCGAGTCATCGGGACCGCTGCGCATCGACATGCCGGGCAGCAGCCAGGAGACCTGCGGACCCGGCGGCGGCGCGGACGACGGGGGATACCGCTTGCCGACCCGCTGCCCGACGGTGGTGGCCTTGGAGCCGTCGGCGAAGCGCACGCCGAATCGCAGCAGGTCGTCGGGCAGCGGGGCGCCGGCCTTCACGCCGGTGGCCATGTGCTGGTAGATGGCGCGCGTGAGGGTGGAGTCGTCGGCGGACAGCCGCGTGATGACGTCCACGTTGATCAGGCAGCCGGTGCTGAAGGCCTGGATCGTCTGCACGATCATGGCGACGTTCTGGGTACGGGCCAGCACCAGATCGCTGACCAGCACCGCGCCCCTCTCCTGCGCCGGAGGCGCCTGCCAGGGGGACAGGCCCGGCTGGGGCGGTTCGGATAGTTCGTCATGGGCCGTTGGCGGCTCGAAGAACATGATTCCCACCATATGCGCGCAGATCGCCTCACGAGCGGCGGCGGGAAGCGACCGTGCGGGCCATGAAGGACTCGATCCGCCCGTCGGCGGCGGCCGCTCGCCACAGGCGCAGCGTCTCCCGCTCGCCGGCCGCCTCGCCGCGCAGTTGCCCCTTGGTGTGCCGGAAGGTGTCGGCGGGGATCGCGGCCAGCCGGTCGGCGACCGACAACGCCCGGTCGAGCAGTTCCCCCGGCTCGGCCACCTCGTCCACGAACCCGAGGGCCAGCGCTTCCGCGGCCGGATGGTTGCGGCCGTCGAGGATCGCCCGCCGCGCGCCGACCGGCCCCAGCGCGGACCGCATGATCTCCAGGGCCACCTCCGGGAACGGCACCCCCACCAGCAGTTCGGGGACGCCGATCGTGCCAGGACCGGTGGCCATGAGGCGGTGGTCGCAGGCGGCGGCCAGCACGCAGCCGCCGGCGATCGCGTGGCCGTTGATCGCGGCCACGGCGGGCTTGCCCAGCTCGAAGACGGCCCGGAACGCGCCGTTCAGCGCCGGCAGGTACTTGGCCACGTAGCCGGCGCCGCCGTTGACGACGCGCTCCAGGTCGACCCCGGCCGAGAAGGCCCGTCCGGAACCGGTGAGCACGACGGCTCTCACCCCGCCGGTGTCCAGGTCGCGCAGCGTCGCCTCGATCGCCTGGCACAGCTCCAGGTCCAGGGCGTTGACCTTGCCGTGGGCCAGCCGTACGACGCCGATCCCGTCGATGACCTCAACCTCGATCACGCCGGTTCCCTTCCGCCGGACGGCAGGTCGTTGCTCATGCGCGGCATAACGATTCTTTGGTGGTATGACGCACCTTCTTGCAATGGAGCTGTGAAAGGCGAAGATAGCGTCATTCCCATGACCTCGTGCAGAGTTATGGCCGTGGTGCTGGCCGGTGGACAGGGAAAACGACTACTGCCGTTGACGATGGGCAGAGCCAAACCGAACGTCCCGTTCGGCGGGATGTTCCGGCTGATCGACTTCGTGCTCTCCAATCTGACCAACGCCGGCTATCTCAGGATCGTGGTGCTGACCCAGTACCGGAGCAACAGTCTCGACCGCTACATCGCGCGCGGCTGGCAACTCTCCTCTCAGGTGGGGCACTACATCGCCCCGGTTCCTGCACAGCAGCAGTTCGGGCCGCAGTGGTTCTCCGGCTCGGCCGACGCGCTGTTCCAGAACCTGCACCTGATGCGGGACGATCCACCGGAGCACGTGCTGGTGTTCGGGGCCGACCACGTCTACCGGATGGATCCGGCGCAGATGCTCGCCCAGCACCTGGAGTCCGGGGCGGACGTCACGGTCGCGGCGATCCGGCAACCGCGGGCGCTGGCGCACCAGTTCGGGGTGATCGAGTGCGCGCCGGGCGGCCGGCGGATCGCGCGGTTCGTGGAGAAGCCCGGCGACCCGGCCGGCCTGCCCGACTCGCCGGAGGAGATCCGCGCGTCCATGGGCAACTACGTGTTCAGGACGAAGGCGCTGATCGACGCGGTGGAGGAGGACGCGATGGACGTGTCCAGCCGCCACGACATCGGCGCCGACATCATCCCCATGCTGGTACGCGAGGGCCGGGCCGACGTCTACGACTTCGCGCGCAACCACGTGCACGGCGTCAGCCCCCGCGAGCGCGGCTACTGGCGTGACGTCGGCACCCTGGACGCCTACTACGAAGCCCATATGGACCTCATCGGACCCGACCCGGCCTTCACCCTGCACAACGCGCACTGGCCGATCCGCACCTTTCACGACCTGCTCGCGCCGGTGACCTTCGGCAGGGAGCGGCCGGGCCGCGCCGTCGACTCGCTGCTCTCGCCGGGCGTCGCCGTCGCCGCCGAGGCGGACATCGAGCGCTCCGTGCTGTCCCCGCAGGTCACGCTGGGGGCTCGCGCCCAGGTCGCGGATTCCATCCTGATGGAGAACGTACGGGTGGGCCGGGACGCGATCGTCCGCCGGGCGATCGTGGACCGCGACGCCGTCATCCCGGACGGCGCCAGGATCGGCTTCGACCCCGAACTGGATCGCGAGCTCTACACGGTCACCGACAACGGGATCGTGGTCGTCCCCAGCGAGGGCGCCCGACGGTGCGAGACCCGGGTCGAGGCGGCCGGCGGCCTGCCGACCGGGTCGCGTCATTAGCCCATGAGGAAATTCCCGGAGCGGAATCCTCTCGTAAACACTAAAAACTGCGAAGATCGCCCGTTTCTCACTGTCGGCCGGGGTATGGCTGACCGCGCAATCGTCTGAATCATCTTATTCGGGGGAGAAAGATGTTCACTCACAGCAAACCCAACAGGAGGGGGCAGGTGGAGGTTCTCTTCACCCTTCCCGCTGAGGTCGGGCCGGTGTCCGTCGTCGGCGACTTCAACGGATGGGACCCGCTCGCGCACCCGATGCAGCTCGGCGACGACGGTCGCTACAGGGTGGCGGTAGCCGTACCGCAGGGCCAGGCGTTCGCCTTCCGGTACCTGGGCGATGGCGGCCGCTGGTTCGACGACGAGGGCGCCGAGGAGTACGACCACCGTGGCGCCGTCTTCCGCGTCCCGACGCCCAAGCGCCGTGCCGTTCCCGCCAAGCCGCGCGTAGCCGCGGGCAAGACCGCGCGCTGACCCTCCACGCGGGCCCGCCGGCCGGATCTGGGAAGTCATGCCCGGCCGGCGGGTGCCGCAGGGGCTGGACGCGAACCTCGCGCGCACCCCACATTGGTAGTCATGTCGATCAGAGCAGGCGGCCTCGCGGCCGCCGCCGCGTGTTGCGTCCTGGCCACCCCTGTCGCCGTGTGGTGGCTGGTCGGTGATCTGAGTGTGGACGTGCCGCAGGGGACCGGTCTCGACTACGCGTTCCGGCCGCCGGACATCGACCCGGCCGTCGAGCGGGTGGTGGGCCTGGGCGCGGTGGTCGTGGTGGTGCTCACGCTCGGCCTGCTGATCTGGGCCGCCGGGAGGCGGCGGTTCGACGGCCGGTGGTGGGCGGCGCTCGTACCGGCGCTGGTGGCGGGGGCGATCGCCGGGGCGGGGGCGCGCGTCGTGACCGCGGGCACGATCGGCGCGAACATCGGGGCCGGGCTGGTCCTGGTCGGCGGGGGCGTGGTCGTCGGCCTGCTCCTGCTGTGGTCGGCCGGGTGGTCGGCGCGGCTGCTGCTGGCCCGCTGACATCGGAATTCGACTGACCGTAAAGGGCGACTCTCTGCAAACCCTGCTGGAAAAATTGGACAAGATCTGCTTTTAGTTTTCCCCGCCTTCGCTTCATTGTTAGGTCGTCGGGCGAACCTTGCCACCGCATTCCTCCGCACCCCCGTGCAGTGAAAGCAGGTTCTCATGGTCAGACGGTCCCTCCTACTCTCGTTATCCGCGCTGCTGTCCGTGGCCGCCTTCTTCGGATTCGCGCTCCCGGCCCACGCGGTCACGCCGGAACAGAAACTCGCCGCGCTCTCCACCTTCTCCCAGCCGACCGCCGGCAGCGCCTCCGCCTGGCGCGCCGCCTGGCAGAACCAGGCCGCGTGGGCCGACTACAACTTCGACTGGTCGACCGACCTGTGCTCAAGCAGTCCCGACCAGCCGCTCGGCTTCGACTTCAGGATGTCCTGCCGGCGCCACGACTTCGGCTACCGCAACTACAAGGCCATGAACGTCTTCCCGGCCAACAAGCCGCGGATCGACGACGCCTTCTACTTCGACATGCGCCAGGTGTGCGCCGGATATTCCGGGCTCTCCCGCTCCACCTGCAACGGCCTGGCCTGGACCTACTACCAGGCGGTCAAGGAATTCGGCGACCTGCGCGTCACCGATGAGCAGATCCAGCAGGTCAAGCAGCAGGCCGAACGGAACCACCAGAACGCCGCGGCCTGAACCGTCCATCGGCGGCGGGGACGCCGGACCGGCGTCCCCGTCACCGGCTCGACGTGGTCTCGCGGACCCAGGGAGGTCCTTCCCCTGCTGTACTCACGGAGATCATGACGAAGGACTGGCCGGCCGCGCGCCGCAGGGCCCGCCCGCGTGCACGGTGAGGTCGCCGCGGTCCACGTGGAGCTCGATCGTCGCCAGCGTGCGCTGCTCCCACTCCGGGAGTACGGCTCCCGCCGGCACGTGACAGCAGATGCTCTTGCTGCCCGAGGAATGGTCGGCCATGGCCTCCGTCAGCGGCCCGCCGGAGCGCAGGCGCCGGCGCAACGTCTGGTGGCGCAGCAACGTGTCGGGGTACTCCCGCGGCAGTTGGTCGCCCGCGGCGGCGACCGGGTCGAGGAAGTGGTTGGTGTGGACCAGGACGCCGTCGTCGTCGGGCAGCGCCCAGGCGGGACCGCCCGGATGGAGCTCCGCGGTGATCGCGGAGCCGGGGGTGACCACGGTGACCGAGGTCGAGGCGGAGACCTCGGGCGAGGCCAGCAGGCCGGTGGCCGAGGACAGGTCGCGGGCCTCGTCGAGCACCCGCCGGGCCACCACGTGAACGGGCACGCCCATCGCCTCGCCGTCGCGCGCGTGCGACAGGAACGTGAACAACACGCCGACGTTCGCCGAGCTGACGCCGATCTTGCCGACGATGCCGTACTCGGTCATCGTGCGCACGACGTGCCCGGACGGGTGGGGGATGGTCCAGACGAGCCAGTTCCCGGCCATCGCCTGGGCCCAGTCCCAGGTCTGCCCGGCCCTGGTGGGCTCGCCCAGCACGACGGCCGCCGAGCACTCGCCGCGCGGCGGCGCGGGCAGGGTGGCCAGGATCTCGGTCCGCGCGTTGATCGCGGCCAGGTCCTCGACCGGCAGTCCGGCGCCCGCCGCCATGCCCTCGATCTCCCGGGCGAGGTCGGGCGCCCACTTCTCGATCGCGGTGAACGCCCGCGCGCCCGGCTCGGCGATGGGGACCGGCGCCTCCGCCAGGCCGTCGAACATCATCCGGTACCCGGTCACGGTGCGAGCGATGTCGCGGGCGTGAGCCGTACCGAACTCGAGACCACGCTCGTACGGCCCGGCGGCCCGCGAGGTGAAGCTTCTGACCACGACTACCTCCAGTGTCAACGGCGGTGCAACATGACGATCATGCGGACGGCGGAGACCGCGCTCGCGACCGCACTGATCACGGTGACCCAAAACCAGAAGGCCGTCCAGGTGGCGGGGATCGGCAGGAGCACCGCGAGCAGGACCGGGTAGCCGAGCACCAGGACGCGCAGCCGCCGCTCGTCACGGACACGGAGCTGGAGCGGGCGCGGGTGCGGGTGCGGCGGGCACGGGTGCAGGCCGCCGGCCAGGACCAGGCGCCAGGTGTGCACCGCGGTGAGGTAGAGCGTGACGATGATCGCCAGCCCGAGCAACTGGGCCCATTCCGGCGCGGTGTCGTCCCCGGCCAGGAGATAGGGCAGCACCATCACGGCCAGCGGCAGCGTGCTGGCCGCCTCTGCCGCGATCATCCGGCTGGCCGGCCTCTCGCGGAACAGCGGAAGCGCTGATATGTTCATAATTCGTTCTATCGTATTGAAAACGATAGGTGAAGACATGAGAGGTAATGATGAGAATCCTCGCCCTCGGCGGCCCCGGATCGATGGGCAGGGTCGCGGTACGCGTGGCAGCGGGTCTCGCCGGGGTGCGGGAGATCGTCGTCGCCGACCGCGACCTGGACGCGGCACACCGGCTGGTCAAGGAGCTCGACGGCGTCCCGGCACGGCTCAGCGCCCGGCGGGTGGACGTCACCGACGCGGACGGGCTGGCCGCCGCGCTGGAAGGGGCCGACGTCGTACTCAACACGGTCGGGCCCTACTACCGCTTCGGCCCGGCAGTCCTGCGGGCGGCGATCCTCGCCCGCACCCACTACCTCGACATCTGCGACGACTGGGAACCCACCCTGGAGATGCTCGAGTTCGACGGGCAGGCCCGCGCCGCGGGCGTGCGCGCGGTGATCGGCATGGGCGCGAGCCCCGGGATCAGCAACCTGCTCGCGGCCCGCGCCGTGGCGGAACTCGACACCGTGACGGACCTCTACACCGCCTGGCCCGTCGACGTCCCCGGCTCCGGCGCCGAGCAGACCGAGCTGAACGGGCCCGACGGCCGGCCCATCGCGGCAGCGGTGCACTGGATGCAGCAGATCAGCGGTACGGTCGCCGTGGTCAGCGGCGGGCAGGTCGTCCAGCGGCCGCCCATGCGGCCGGTCACGCTCGACCTGCCCGGCGGCAGGAAGGGCACCGCCTACACCGTCGGCCACCCCGAGCCCGTGACGCTGGCGCGCAGCTACGTCCTGACGGGGGAGTCGGCCAGCCTCATGGTCGTCACACCGGGCACCGCGGCCTACCTGGACGTGCTGCGCACCGACCTCGACGAGGGCCGGCTCACCAACGAGAGCGCCGCCGCCGCCCTGGCCAAGCCCGCCACGCGGCGGGCCATGCGGGCGGCCGTGCGGGCGTTCGGCTTCAAGGCGCCGGGCTCACTGCCGGCGTTCTTCGCCGCCGCCACGGGCACGGCGGACGGGCGGCCGCGTACCGTCCTGGCCCATCTGGCCGGCGCCGAGACGCTGATGATGGGCATGGACGAGGCGACCGGGCTCCCGGCCGCGCTGGGCCTGGCCCAGTTGCTCGACGTGGAGCGTGTGCCGCCCGGCGTGCACCCGCCGGAGACCGCGATCGACGGCGAGCGGTTCTTCGCCGACCTGGCCGGGCACGCCGCCTCCGTGCGGGTCATCGTGGAGTGAGCGTGCCGTAGAGCTTGAACAGGCGGATGCCGGAGCCGATCTGGTGGTCCAGCAGCTTCCAGCAGTTCGCGGTCAGCTCGCGGGCCTGCGTGCCTGGCCAGGGCCGCGGCAGCAGTTCCGGCGGCAGGAGCGGGTCGTCCTCCATCGCGCGGGTGAACTCCGCGGCCAGTTCCACCGCGATGGTCAGCCGCTCCTGCGGGGTGAGTGGGTTCGCGCCGAGCAGCAGGTCGAGCCGCGGCCGGGCGATCGCGGCGAGGCGGTCGTAGCGCCCGGCGATCTCCTCCAGCGGCCACAGGTCGCGGGCGAGGGCGACCGGGTCGTCCTGCCCGCCCCTGCGCAGGTCGCGGGTGGTCAGGAAGGTGACGTGGTCGAGTACGTCCAGGCGGCGGGCGTGCTCCTCGACGTAGGGCTCCCACGCGTTGGCGCTGAGGTAGAGGCCGCCGTGCACGGGCGCCCCGCCGAGCGCGGTGATCGCCGCGCGCAGCGCGTCCCTTCCGGTCCTCGCGCTCTCCGGTACGGCGAAGCCCACCAGATGCCAGGTGCCGTCCCAGGGCGCGAGCCCGGCGTCCTGCCGGTAGGCGTGGGCGACGAACTCGACGTCGAGCCCCATCGCCCGCTCGGCGCTGCCGGTGGCCCGCAGGATCGCCTTGCGCCCCCGGCCCTCCTGGACGAAGCGCTCCTCCGCGACCAGCCGCTTGATGCACAGGCGTACCTGCTGATCGGTCATGCCCAGCTGTGCCGCGGTGGCGTAGAGCTCACCCGCGTCGACGGTGAGGTCGGTGCGGACGAGCGCCTCGACGAGCATCCGGGTGGGGACGTGGACGTCCAATGCGGTGGCCCTCCAGGGGTGGTGTGAGCGGGAAGAGTTTACGTCACCCGAAGATCATGCCCTTGCGGACGTCGAGGAACGCGAACTTCGCGAGGTCGGCCAGGTAGTTCTGGGTGACCAGCCACGGGTCGCGCTCGCCCTGGCGCGGGAACAGGTGCGCGGCACGCTGGACGTAGCCGGCGGTCAGACCGAGCAGGGGCCGCCGGGCGCCGTCGCGCGGGAAGGCGGGCATCGCCGTGCTCAGGCCGTGTCGGCGCATGTGGGCGAGCAGCCGTACGACGTAGCGGGAGGAAAGGTCGGCGCGCAGGGTCCACGACGCGTTGGTGTAGCCGACGCAGAAGGCCAGGTTGGGCACGCCGCCGAGCATCAGCCCCCGGTAGGCGGTGGTGGCGGCCAGGTCGACCGGCTCGCCGTCCACGGTCAGCGCGATGCCGCCGAGGGGGATCAGCTTCAGCCCGGTCGCGGAGACGACGACGTCGGCCGCCAGTTCCTTGCCCGACTCCAGCGCGATGCCGGACTTGGTGAACCGGGCGATGCGGCCGGTGACCACCGACGCCCGCCCGGCGGTCACGTCGCGGAAGAGATCGCCGTTGGGCACGACGCACAGCCGCTGGTCCCACGGCTGGTAGCCGGGCGTGAAGTGCCGGTCGGCGTAGGCGGGGTCGGGCAGGAACCTGAGGACGCCCCGGCGCAGGTACCGCTTGGCCTGCTCCGGGTAGCGCCGGCTCAGCCAGTAGGTGAGCTGGCCGCGCAGCACGTTCTTGGCGCGGACGAGGGTGTGCGCGAGCCGCGCGGGCAGCAGGCGACGCAGCGCGTCGGCGGTCCGGTCGACGTCGGGCAGCGCGCTCATGTACGTCGGGGAGCGCTGGAGCATCGTGACGTGCGCCGCCTTCCCGGCCAGCGCGGGCACGAGCGTGACGGCGGTGGCCCCGCTGCCGATCACCACGACCCGGCTGCCGGTGACGTCGAGGTCCTCGGGCCAGAACTGCGGATGCGCGAACCGGCCGCCGAAGTCCTCCACGCCGTCGAAGTCCGGCTGGTGACCCTGCTCGTAGTCGTAGTAGCCGGCGCAGATGTAGAGGAACGAGCACGTCCAGACCCCGTCGCCGGTCCGCACCGTCCACCGGCCGCGCTCGCCGGACCAGCCGGCGGAGACGACCTTGGTCCCGTAGCGGATGTGCCGGTCGATGCCGTGCTCGCGGGCGGTGTCCTCGATGTAGCGGCGGATGCTGTCGCCGTCGGCCAGCGACTTCCCGCCGCGCCACGGCTGGAAGGGGTAGCTGAGCGTGAACATGTCCGAGTCGGAGCGGACGCCCGGGTAGCGGAACAGGTCCCACGTGCCACCGGGGCGGTCCCGGGCTTCGAGCACCGCGTACGTCCAGCGGCGCTCGCGCTGGAGGCGCCACGCGGCGCCGATGCCGGACAGGCCCGCTCCGATGATCAACACGTCCACGTCTATCACATCAGAAACGGTCGTCATAGAAACGACCGTATCATGTGTGAACGTTTAGGGCTTCCGCGCCACCGCCCCGTGGGCGTCGATGAACGGCCCCGCCTCGTCGTGCCACTGCGAGATCGGGGCCAGCCCCGGCTCCACCATCTCCAGGCCCTCGAAGCAACTGGTCATCTCGTCGAGCGAGCGCAGGTAGTAGGGGACCGCGCCGCTCTCCGCCAGCTTGTCGCTGCCCTCCGCGACGGCGTCGCCGGTGGCGGTGCCGTCCCACAGCACGAGGTAGCTGCCCGAGGGCACGCTGTCCATGACCCGGCCGACGATCGAGCGCATGAGCTCGAAGTCCTTGACGTACCCCAGCACGCCCATGAACATCACCGCGATGGGCTTGGTGAAGTCGAGCACGTTGTGGGCGTCGGAGACGATCAGCTCCGGCTCGTGGTAGTCGCCGTCCACGTACGCGGTGACGCCCTCCGGGGTGGTGTTGCGCAGCAGGGCGCGGGCGTGCACGAGCACCAGCGGGTCGTTGTCGACATAGACGATGCGCGAGGCCGGATTGATCGACTGGGCGACCTCGTGGGTGTTCTGCATGGTCGGCAGGCCGGTGCCGATGTCGAGGAACTGGGAGATGCCGGCCTCGCCCGCCAGGTGGCCGACGGCGCGGACCAGGAACCCGCGTGACTGCACGGCCATCTTCACGATGTCCGGATACACCTGGGCCACCGCGTCGCCGGCGGCCCGGTCGGCCTCGAAGTTGTCCTTGCCTCCCATCCAGTAGTTCCAGATGCGGGCCGCGTGCGGGATGTCGGGCTGGATCTTCGCGGCGAGGTCGGAACGCTCGTGGTTCATGGGCGGGCTTCCTGTGAGGGGTTTCGCGTGAAGTGATCGTACGGCGGCGCCGCTCAGCGGTACACGGCCACGGCCGCCTCGCCGATCAGCGCCTCGAACAGGCCGACGAGCTCCTTCACCTGAGGCGAGTGCTCGTTGACGATGGTCCGCAGGGTCGTGGTCAGCTGGGCGGGCGACTGGCCGATGTAGAGCTCGGTGTGCACCTGCAGCGCCAGCACGAGGCCGCAGAGCGCGGCGCCGCGCGCGTCCATCTCCCGCCAGCCGCTCACCGCGGAGCGCACGTCGGTCGAGGCGCGCACGATCGAGGCCATGTCGGCCCGGTAGCGCGTGTACGGCAGCATGCCCAGCCGCCGCCCGGTCACCTCCGTCAGCAGGCCGACGCGGAGGAGCTGCCGTCTGGCCCGGTCGTAGCTGTCGGCCGCGACCGTCTTGGACCAGGTCACCGCGTCCAGCTCGGGCCGCTCGCGCAGGAACGCCCCCGCGTACGCGTCGACGACCGGGTCGCCGGTGGGGGTGCGGTCGGTGACCACCACGGCGCGGCCGTTGAGCCGGACGCGCCCGTACAGGGCCAGGTCGATCAGCACCGCCCCGGCCAGCCCGAGGGAGATGGAGGAGCGGTGGGTGAGCGGCTTGCCGTTCTCGTGGTGGCACACGATGAAGAGGTCCTGGTAGAGCGGCGGCGGGACCTCCGCGCTCACACCGGCTCCTTCGTCAGCGCGCTCGGGCGCAGGGTGGGCGGCCGGCCGAGCAGGTACAGGGCGCCGAGGACCACGCCGCCCACCACGAACCAGATCAGGCCGACGACCTGCGCCATCACGTTGGCGTGGATCACCACGAAGACGAGCACGCCCAGTCCGATCAGCGGCGCGACCAGGTGCGCCCACATGTTCTTGGACCGGCCGCGGATCGTGTAGTGCACGATCACCGACAGGTGCAGGACGATGAAGGCCACCAGCGCGCCCATGTTGATCAGGCTGCTGAGGAAGTCGACGCCGTCCGGGCGGGTGGCCATCCACAGCCCGAGACCCACGGAGAGCGCCGAGATGAGCAGGATGGCGTTGGTGGGCACGGCGTTCTTGACCGAGATCCTGGCCAGGAACGAGGGCAGTTGCCGGTCGCGGGCCATGGCGTAGAGCAGCCGGGAGACCGCGACCTGAGCCACCAGGGTGTTGGCGATGCCCCACGAGACGGCGGTGGCCGTCGAGGTGACCTGCCTCAGCCACTCGCCGCCCGCCACCTGGGCCGAGTCGTAGAAGGCGGTGCCGCTGGCGCTGGTCAGCAGACCCTGCGGATCGGGTACGAGCAGCGCCGCCACCCAGACCTGGGCGATGAACAGCACGCCGGCCAGCACCAGCGCGATGCGCATCGCCCGGCCCACCTGCTCGGAGCCGCCGGTGGACTCCTCGACGAGCATGCTGATCCCGTCGAAGCCGAGGAACGACAGCACCGCCACCGACACCGCGGCGAACACGATCGGCCAGGAGAAGGTGTCCGGGTTGAACAGCGGCGCCAGGCTGAACCCGCGCCCGTACCCCTGCATGAGGGCCCAGACCCCGGCCGCCAGGAACAGGGCCAGCACGGCCAGCTCGGCGACGATCATCACCTTGGTGATGGTGATCGTCATGCGGATGCCGCGCAGGTTGATGGCGGTGTTGAGGGCGACGAAGAAGATCAGCCACGCCCAGACCGGGATGCCGGGCAGGGTGGCGTTCATGGCGATCGAGGCGACCAGGTAGAGCAGGCTGGGCACCAGCAGGTAGTCCAGCAGGATCGCCCATCCGGTCATGAACCCGACGGGCGGGGCGATGCCGCGGCCGGCGTAGTTGTAGACCGATCCGGACAGCGGGAACGCCCGGACCATCTGGGCGTAGGACATGGCGGTGAACAGCAGCGCGACCACGCCGACCAGGTACGCCATGACCGGCATGCCGCCCGATCGCGAGTAGACGAGGCCGAAGATGGCGAACGGTGCGATGGGCACCATCATGACCAGGCCGTAGAAGACCAGGCCGGCGAGCCCTACCCCGCGGCGTAATTCCTGCTGGTAACCGAAACGGTCGATGCCGGCCTGGGGGTCCACAACAGCCTCCTCGCTGCTGGTCTTACTGAGGTTGTGTGATCCTTCCGTAGCTCTGGGTCGCATCGCAAGACGTATCGGCCCCGTTCAACCGCACAGAACCTCGACAACATCGGTCATTACATACGGTCCGGGCTCTTGGCGGCCTCCGCGGCCAGCAGGGCGGCGCCGAGCTGGACGGCGACCAGCGTGCGGATCGGGATCGGGGTGGCGGTGAATCCGGCGTCGGCCTCGGCGAACCAGGCGTCGAACAGCGCCCGCATCCGGGCCCGCTCCGCCCGGATGGCCGGGGTCGGGTTGCCCGCCGCCAGCTCGGCGTCCAGCATCCGCAGCAAGGTGCCGCCGTAGCGCAGCCGCATGCTGTGCTTGAGCTGCTCGTTGCCGACGACCTCCGCGACCGTGGCCGGCCGGTCGGCGCCGGGGAAGCCCTCCCATTCGGAGATGTAGGCGTCGTAGGTGGCGACGAAGTCCTCCATCGACCGGCGGAACGGCGAGGCCACGGTCAGGTCGGCCCCGACCGCCGCCATCGACCGTCCCAGCTCGGCGATCAGGTCGCGCTGGGCCGCCAGGTGAGCCGCGATCGTGTCGCCGTACACCTGGGCGGTCGGGGTCTGGTCGGAGACGGCCGGATCGGCCCAGTAGGGCAGCTCGGTCACCAGGTGCAGGGCGCCGAAGCGGTCGGCGTAGTCGACGCTGCCGCCGCCGATGCCGTAGACCTCGCCCAGCTCGGCGCCGCGCGGCGTGATGTAGGCGGCCGGGCCGATCTGCCGGGCGCTCGGGATCTCCGGCGGGCCCATGTGCAGCGGCAGGCCCTGGCCGGAGGCGATGGCGGCGAGCTTCCCCGCCAGGCCGGGCACCTCGCGGCTGAGGTAGTAGAAGGCGCCCTGGAGCTCGCCGTTGTGCAGGGAGTAGACGAAGGCCGGCTTCACCTCGTCCATCAGTCGCATCAGCGCCTCGGTCTCCGGCAGCGTGCGGTCGAAGGTGTAGCCGTCGCCGGTCAGCGGGAACGTCCATTCGACCTGGTCGGCCTCGCTCGGGCGGTAGAAGTGCTCGGCGTACGCCCGCCGGTCGCCGGGCCGCGCGTACCAGCCTTCGTTGAGCCGGGCGCCGTCCGGGTCGACGCAGGGGATGAGGTGCCAGCGGTAGCCGAACTCCTCGCGCAGCCAGGCGTCGTCGATGAGCCGGCGCAGCAGGTTGCTCACGGTGAGGGAGCCGATGGGCTCGTTGGGGTGGGGGCCGCCGATGATGACCGCTTCGCGGGGGCCGGCGCCGATCGTGGCCACGCGGAGTGGTTCGCCCAGGCGGGAGGTGCCGATGTGGCGCAGCCGTACCAGATCCGGGTGGGTGGCGGCGAGGTGGTCGAGCTCGGCGTGCATCTGGTCCACGGACGGGAACGTGGCGTGGTCGGGCACCTGGTTCATGTATGCGTCGACGTTCATGCCCGCAAAGATAATCTGGATTATTCTAATAATCTAGATTATCGTTTCGCTCACTCGACTCCGGGAGACCCGACACCATGCGACTGACCAGGGCGGAAAGCAAGGCCGCGAACAAGCGCGCGCTGATCGACGCCGCACGGGAGGTCGTCGGCAGGGACGGAGCGCGGGCGAAGCTGGAGGAGATCGCGCAGCTCGCCGGGCTCACGACCGGCGCCGTCTACTCGCTGTTCGGCGGGAAGGACGGGCTGATGGTCGCGATGATCGACGACTACACCGGCCCGCTCGACCGGCGGCCGGTCGAGCGGATCCCGCCCGACCGCCCGCTCCAGGACGTCGTGGACGCCATCGCCCGCCAGTTCTGGCGGATGTCGGCCGACCCGGAGGCCGCCGGACTGCTGCTGTTCGAGGTCCGCGTGCTGGAGCTCGTGCTGAACGACGCGAACCTGCTGGCCAAGCTCAACACCGCGGTCAACACCTCCGAGGCCGACCTGGTACGCCACCTCGCCGGCCGCGAGCACGACGGCGTACCGGTCACCGGCGAGCAGGCCGTACGCCTGGCCCGCGCGCTCAAGGCGCTGCTGTCCGGGCTCGGTCAGGCCGTCATCCTCGGCGTCCACGACAGCTCGGAGGAGTTCTTCGCCGACGCCGCGCGCTCCCTGGTCACCGCCAGGGTGCTCGGCCCGGCATAGCCAGGCCACCCCCCGAAAGGCAGGACCATGTCCAGATCCGGCTTCGGCGTCATCGGCCCTCCGGTGCTGTTCATCGGCATCTTCCAACTGCTGGAGACGATGCTCTCGCCCGCGCTCCCGCTCATCCAGAGGGAGCTGTCCGCCTCGCCCGGCGAGATCGCGTGGATCTTCACCGGCGGGCTGATCAGCTCGGCGATCAGCACGCCGATCTCCGGCCGCCTGGCCGACATGTACGACAAGCGGACCGTCCTGCTCATCCTGATGGCGATCACCAGCGCCGGGGCCCTCATCTCGGGCCTGGCGCCCAACGTGCAGGTGCTGATCGCCGGCCAGGCCGTGCAGGGCGTCTGGCTGGGCGTGCTGCCGCTGACCGTCGGGCTGTTCCGCGACACCCTCGCACCCGAGCAGGGCGCCACCGGCAACGGCCTGGTCATCGGCGCGGCCGCGCTCGCCAGCGCGACCGGCCTGATCCTGTCCGGGCCGCTCATCGCCGCGCTCGGTTACCGGAGCCTGTTCTTCCTCACCCTGGGCGGCGCTCTGGTGGCCGCGCTCTGGGCCTGGATCGCCGTGCCCGCCACGGCCCGCGGCGCCCGCGGCCGCGTCGACTGGACGGGCGGGCTGCTGCTCGGCGGCGGGATCGCCCTGCTCATGCTGGGCCTGACCACCTCGTCGAGCCGGGGCTGGACCGATCCCGCCGCGCTCACCCTGTTCGCCGGCGCGGCCCTGACGCTGGCGCTGTGGGCGTACGCCGGGCTGCGCAGCCGGGAACCGCTCGTGGACCTGCGCCTGCTGGCCGGGCGCTCCTCCGCCGGAGTGACCGCGATGGGATTCGTGTTCGGCTTCGCCTCCTTCGGGCTGCTGGTCGCGCTGCCGATGATGCTGTCGCTGCCCGCGAGCACCGGGTACGGCATGGGTGCCGGCACCCTGGGGATCGGGCTCTACATGTTCCCGCTGGGCGTCGCGGGCACCGTGATCGCGCCGCTGGTCGGGCCGATGACGCGGGTGCTCGGGCGGCGTACCGTGCTGGTGCTCGGCGCCGTCCTGGTCTCCGTGGGCACCGCCATGCTCGCCTTCTGGCACGGCTCACCGTGGGAGGTCGTCGCCGGCGTGACCGTCACCGGCCTGGGCGGCGGCATCGGGCTCACCGCGGCGCTCAACGTCGTGGCCGCCGACGTGCCCGGGGAACGGGCGGCCGGCGTCAGCGGCGTGGTCTTCGTCGCCAAGAGCATCGGCGGCACCTTCGGGGCGCAGGTGGGCGCCATGATGCTGGCCGGCGGCAGCGTGGCGGGGATACCCGCCGAGAGCGGTTTCGTGTCCACCTATCTGCTGTCCGCGCTGCTCGGGCTGCTCGCCGTGGGCGCCGCGTTCGTGATCCCCAGCGCTGTGCGGAACGCCGAAGCCGCGCGCGAAGGTTCGGCCAACGCGCCAAAGCCCGCCGCCTTCTAGGGTGACACGCTGCCACAGCGGCCAACGAAAGGAGCAGTCAGTGCGGGTCTACATCTCCATCGACATGGAGGGCATTTCCGGCATCGCGACCATGGACCAGATCGTCCGTGGCGGCCACGGTTATCCCCGCTCGCAGCGCCTGATGACCGCCGAGGCCAACGCCGCGATCGAGGGCGCGTTCGAGGCGGGCGCCGACAGCGTCCTGATCAACGACAGCCACGGCACCATGGACAACCTGCTGCACGAGGAGCTCGACCCCCGCGCCCGGCTGATCTTCGGCACGCCCAAGCTGGACTGCATGGCCGAGGGCATCTCGGCCGAGCACGACGTGGCCATGTTCCTCGGCTACCACGCCGCCGCCGGCTCGCCCGGCGTGCTCTCCCACACCTACTCCTCACACTTCTACGAGGTGCGGCTCAACGGCAGCCTGGTCTCGGAGGCCGAGGTCAACGCGCTGCAGGCGGCCGCGGTCGGCGTCCCGATCGGGTTGCTCACCGGTGACGACGTCATCTGCGGCGTCGCGGAGAAGGCCTTTCCCGGCGTACGCACCGTCGCGGTCAAGGTGGCCCACGGGCACACCGCGGCCGACAGCCTCTCCCCGTCGGAGGCCAGGCGGCAGATCCGGGAGGCGGCGGCGGCGACCGTTCGCGGGGCGGCAGACCTGGCGCCGCTCCGCATGCCCGACGTGCTGGAGCTGGAGATCGACATGCCGAGCACGCCCGCGGCCGAGCTGGGCGCGCTGATCCCGGGCATACGCAGGATCGCCGACAAGACGCTCGCCGGCACCTTCACCACGCCCGCCGAACTGCTCGGCTGCGTGAGCGTCTGCTACCACCTCGCCGCCGACGCGATGATCAGCCGGATGGCCCTGTTCGGCCGTCGAGCGTAGGCACGACCATCGGCGTGCCGGTCACCGGGTCCGGCACGACGACGGCGGGCAGGTCGAAGACGTCCTTGATCAGCGCGGCGTCCACCACGTCGGCCGCCGCGCCCTCGGCGACGATCCGCCCGTCCTTCATCGCGATCAGATGGTCGGCGAACCGGCACGCCTGGTTGATGTCGTGCAGCACGGCGACGACCGTGCGCCCCTCGTCCCGCAGCCGCGACAGCAGCCCCAGCAGCCGGTACTGGTGCGCGATGTCCAGGAACGAGGTCGGCTCGTCGAGCAGCAGGTACGGCGTGCGCTGCGCGAGCACCATGGCCACCCACACCCGCTGCCGCTGCCCGCCCGACAACTCGTTCACCGGCCGGTCGGCCAGGCCGTCCACGCCCGCGGTCGTCATGGCCTCGCTGACCGCGCTCTCGTCCTCCGCCGACCACAGCGACAACATCGGCTGGTGAGGGAAGCGCCCGCGCCCGATGAGCTGCCTGACCCTGATGTCCTCCGGCGCCAGCGGATCCTGGGGCAGGAACCCGAGCGAGCGCGCGAGCGCCTTGGCCGCGTAGGACCCGACGTCCCGCTCGTCGAGCAGCACGTTCCCCTCGGCCGGGCGCAGCAGCCGCACAAGGGCCCGCAGCAGCGTCGACTTCCCGCACGCGTTGGCGCCCACGATCGCGGTGAACGCGCCGTCGGGGACGTCCAGGCTCAACCGGGTCGAGACCACCCGGTCGGCGTAGCGCAGCTCCAGATTCTGGGCCCGCAGCCGCACCTCGGTCACGTCCGCCGCACCTCCGCGGCCGGCACGCAGATCAGAGGTCACGTCCGCCTCACCTCCATGCCCGGCATTCAGATCAGAGGTCACGTCCGCCTCACTTCCTTGGCCAGCAGCCAGATCAGATAGCAGCCGCCGATCGCGGTGGTGACGACACCGACCGGCAGGGATTCCGGGGCCAGCAGCATCTGCGCGGCCAGGTCGGCGCCCTGCAGCAGGACCGCGCCGGTGAGCGCGGCCGGCAGGAGCGGAACCCCGGCCGCTCCCGCCAGCCGGCGCCCGATCTGGGGAGCGGCCAGCGCGATGAACACGATCGGCCCGGCCACCGAGGTGACCGTCGCGGTGCACCCGACGCCGACCAGCACCATGAGCAGCCGCAACCGGCCCAGCCCGACGCCGGTGGCGCTCGCGACCGCCTCGCCCAGCGCCGCCTGGTGCATCGTGTGCGACCAGGCCGCCATCAGGGCCAGCAGTACCGCGATGATCGCGAAGGGAACCGGCAGGTCCGCCCAGTCGACGCCGTTCAGCGAACCGGCGTTCCAGCCCACGGCCGCGATCGCGACCTCCAGTTCGGCGCGCAGCACGATCCACGAGTTGAAGGCGGTCACGATCGCGCTGACCGCGATCCCGATCACGACCAGGCGCAGCCCCGACAGCCCGCCGCCCGAGGACAACAGGTAGATCATGGCGGCCACGGCCAGCCCGCCGATCACCGAGCTCGTCGCGAGCACGACGGAGCCGCCGGAGAACACGGTGAGCGCGACCAGCGCGCCGGTGTACGCGCCGGCGTCGAGACCGATCACGTCGGGGCTGCCCATGGGGTTGCGGGTGAGGTTCTGGAAGATCGCCCCGGCCACGCCGAGCGCGACGCCGAAGACCATGCCGGCCAGCACCCGGGGCAGCCGCCAGTCCCTGATCACCACCACGGACTCGCCCTGCCCGCCGAGCGCGGCCAGCACCTCGCCGGGCGTCGCCCACGAGGCCCCGTAGCACAGGCCGAGCAGCCCGGCCCCGAGCATCATGGCGGCCAGCGCCGCCGACAGCACCAGCGTCCGCCGCTCGACCCGGACCGCCCGCCCGGCCGCCCGCAGCACGACGACACTCACAGCGCCCCCACCCCAAAGCGCAGCACGACGTTCACAGCGTCCCCGCTCCGTAGCGCCGCACGGCCCAGATGAGCACCGGGCCGCCGAGGAACGCGGTCACGATCGCCACCGGCACCTCGCCCGTCGGCAGCAGCACCCGCGAGCCCATGTCGGAGACCAGCAGCAGGATCGGTCCGAGCACCGCCGAGTACGCGGTCAGCCACGGGACCGAACCCCTGGCCAGCGGCCGAACCACATGCGGCACGATCAGGCCGACGAACAGGATCGGCCCGGCCGCGGCGGTGGCCGCCCCGGCCAGCACGGTGATGCACAGGAGTGCGGCCAGCCGTACCCGGGTGACGCTCGCGCCCAGAGTGCGCGCGACCGTCTCGCCGAGCGCGACCGCGTTGAGCGGACGGCTGAGCAGCAGCGCCCCGGCGACGGCGAGGACGATCAGCACCAGCGTGAGCGCGAACGGGTCCTTCTCGCGCCCGGCCAGCGAGCCGATCGACCAGAACCGGAAGCGGTCGAAGACGTCGGGCAGCATCAGCCGCAGCCCCAGCGACAGCCCGGCCAGCACCGCGCTCAGCGCGACGCCGGTGAGCACGAGGCGCAGCGGCGACGCGCGCCCCACCGAGTACACCAGCACCGCGGCCAGCGCCGCGCCGCCGCCGGACAGCACGAGCTCCGAGGTGGGTGTGGTGGCCAGGCCGAGCGCGGCGCCCATGGTCATCGCGAAGCCGGCCCCGGCGGTGACGCCGAGGACGCCCGGCTCGGCGAGCGGGTTGCGCGACAGCGTCTGGATGAGCACGCCCGCCACCGCCAGGGCGGCGCCGACGCCCACGCCGAGCAGCGCGCGCGGCAGCCGGACGTCGCGCACGATCGAGTGGTCGGGCGACCCGTCGAAGGCGAACAGCGCCCGCACCACCTCGGCGGGCGCGACGGCGTGGGCGCCGATGCCGACGCTGACGACGGCGGCCAGCGCGAGCAGGGCCACCCCGGCGACGAGCACCGCGCCGCGCCCGGTGATCGTCCCGGCGCGTGCGGCGAGCGTCATCGCCCGGCCAGCGGCGCCAGCGACTTGTCGAGCGCGTCCAGGGTGAGCAGCGCCTGGCCGTAGGTGGCGGCCTCGGTGTAGCGGATCGCGAAGGCCTTGCCGGCCTTCACCGCGGGCAGCTTCTTCCACAGCTCGGAGTCGAGCACGTACTTGACGGCCTGCAGCGGCGCGCCGTCCGGGCCGACCGAGTAGGTGACCGCGTCGGCCTCGGCGAGCGCCGTGGGCAGTTCCTCGATCGAGGGGTACTCGCTCACGTCCTTGCTGCCGCCGCCCTTCACCTTCACCTGGCCGTAGTAGGCGGCGCCGATGTCGTTGGCGATGTTGGTGCCCCACGACTTGTCGAACTCGCGCTGGAAGGTGCCCTTCCCGACCTCCCCGTACGCGCCGACGTGGGCGAGCTTCAGCCCCGGCAGGACCTTCTCGTACTTCTTCCTGAGCTCGGCGGCCTTGGCCTCGTAGGTCGTCTTGGCGGTGTCGAAGCCCTCCAGCGCGCCCGCGGCGTCGGCCTGGCGCTGCGACAGTTCGCGCCACGCCGAGGGGACCGTCGGTCCGATCGCCACGACGGGCGCGATCGACTGCAGGCGCTTGAGGTCGATGTCGGCCAGCACCGGCGTCGGCACGCCGATGACGATGAGGTCGGGCTTGGCGTTGGCGATCGCCTCGTAGTTGGTCTCGGCCGCGGTGTCCCCGGCGACCTTCGGCAGCTTGTCGTAGGCGGCGCGGGTCTTGGCGTCCATGAGCGGCACGCCGCGCTTCCACGTCGAGATCCCGGTCAGCGGCGCCCCAGCCTCGATCAGCACGGGTACGGCATAGCCGGTCGCGACCACGCGCTGGGGGTCGGCGGGGATGGTGATGTCGCCGTTGGCGGCCTTGAAGACGCGGGTGGCGGTCTTGGCGGCGGGCGGCTGGCTCCCGGTGTTCGACGCGCAGCCCGCGGTGGCCACGGCGAGTGCGAGCATGACGGAGCCGAGCGTGCGGCCAGTAGACATGGGTGTTTCCTTAAACGTGGGGTGGATCAGTGGTCGTCGTAGTCGGCGGCGCCGCGTTTCCAGTAGCCCGTGATGTCCTGGTCGTCGGCGCCGAGCTCGAGGTGGTCGCGGACCCAGCGGCGCAGCGGCTTCAGCGCGTCGGCCTCGCCCGCCATCCAGGCGAAGATCCGCTCGCCCTCGGGCACCACCACCTCCTGCACGGCCCGCGCGAGGTCGCCGTTGCGCAGCCAGCGGACCTCGACGCCCGCGGGCGCGGTCAGCTCGATCTCCTCGCCGGCGTCGGCGACCTCGATGAAGGCCCATCCGGCGGCGGTGCGCGGCAGTTCCTCCAGCCACCGGGCGATCGCGGGCAGCGCGGTGAGGTCGCCGGCCAGCAGGTACCGGTCGTAGGAGTGGGGCACGATCAGCCCGCCGGGCGGGCCGGCGACGTGGGCGCTCGCGCCGGGGGCGGCGTTGCGTGCCCAGTCGGCGGCGACGCCCTTGCCGTGCAGGGCGAAGTCGAGGTCGAGTTCGCCGGCCACCGGGTCGTAGCGGCGCACCGTGTACTTGCGGGTGGTGGGGAACGGGCGCGGCCAGCTCAGCATGAGCCCGTCGGGCTCGGGCAGGCGCAGGGAGCCGTCGGTCTCGGGGAAGATCAGGCGTACGTGCTCGTCGGGGGAGTGGGCCTCGAACCCGGCCAGGCCGGGGCCGCCCAGGGTCACCCGGATCAGCCCGCTGCCGACCATGGCGGTGCGCAGGACCTCGACCTCGCGGATCCGGATCGGGTAGGCCACCTTGCGGGCGATCGTCCCCGCTCTGACCTCCGCGATGCGCTCCAGGTACCGCTCACGGTCATCGATCCGCTTCACGAGTTCCGTCCCTTCTGGGTGATTTAGGCAAGGCTAACCTAATCACATGGAAGAGAGGAGCCGCGCCCGGGGGCAGGCCGGGCGCGGCCGGTCGAGCGGGGATCGGTCAGGGAGCGTCGTAGCCGAGGGAGTAGGCGCCGGCGCCGCTGTAGGCGTGGACGCGGTAGCGGTAGTACCCGGCGGTGCCGGTGTACGTGAGCGTCTCGTCCGGGCCCGAGGTGGCGCCCTGGGCGACGGCGGCCCAGCTGGAGCCGTTCCACTTCTGCAGGTACAGGTCGTAGTCGGTGCCCGCGGGACCGTCCAGGCAGGCGCGGTGCGGGCCGGTGGTCGTCGTCTGGAAGTACTGTCCGTCAGGCTGGTACTGGCTGGCGCCGCTGGTCAGCGACCCGGTCTTGTTCGTCTCGTAGCCGGGACACCCCGTCGGCGGAGCGCCGCCGAGTGTCAGGGTGAACGTCGACGAGCGGGTCACCGAGGCGCCCGTGCCCACGACGGTGATCGTGTAGCTGCCCGTCGACGCCTGCGCGGTGGTGGAGAGCGTCAGCGTCGAGGACGCGCCGGCCTGGATGACCGAGGGCGAGAACGACGCGGTGACGCCCGCCGGCTGGCCGGAGGCCGCGAGCGTGATCTGCTGCGCGCTGCCGCCGGTCACCGCGCTGGACACGGTCGAGGTGGCGGTCTGTCCCGGCTGGATGGTGGCCGAGGACGGGGAGAGGGCCAGCGAGAAGTCGTTGCCTCCGGTGGGCGGGTTGTTGTCGATCATGCCGGAGATCTCGTTGTAGACCTCGGTGATCCTGGTGCCCCAGTTGGGGCAGCCGCCCAGGTGGTGCAGGGCGATCACCTTGTGGCTGGAGGCGGCCAGCACCGGCGAGCCGGAGTTGCCGCCCGAGGTGTCGCAGCGGTAGCCGGTGTTGACGCCGGAGGACACCACGTCGATCTTGCAGGTGGCGCCGCCCTGGGTCTCCTCGAACAACGACAGCCGCTTGGGCCGCGCGTCGCCGTGGCCGGGGATGTAGATCCGCTCACCGGCGACCGGCGGGCGCGGGTCGAGGTACAGCGTGCCGAACTGCTGGACGGCGGCGAAGTCGGCGACACTGAACAGGGTGTAGTCGAGGGCGTTGAGCCCGCTGGTCTTGAGGAACTGCCCGCCGGCCACCTTGGTGCCGGCCCGCGGGTCGTTGCCGCCGCAGGTCGCGCACTGGTAGTCGAACTGGAACTCGCTGGCGGCCAGGTCGGCGGCGTTCTCCATGCAGTGGTTGTTGGTCAGCATGCGGTTGGTGTTGCCGACCCGCCACGCGGTGCAGTGGCCCAGGCCGTCGAGGAGCTGGCGGGCGACCGCGTTGCCCCTGGCGTACTCGGTGGGGTGGCTGTCGCGGTAGCAGACGACGTCGCGCCGGGCGTCGGTGCCGCAGACCGAGAAGCTCTTGGGGGTGCGCGCCGCGGCTTCGTCTCCGGTGAAGCCGCGGTAGTAGCGGTTGATCACGGCGCCGTAGCCCAGCCCGGCGAGCCGGGCGGCCGAGCGCCGGCCGGTGGTGTGCAGGGTGATCACGGCCGTGTCGCCGTCGACGGACAGGGCGGCGAAGCCCGGCGTGCCGTGGACGGTGTGGCCGGAGCCACGGACGTTGGCGCCGAGCGCCGGGTCGCCGTAGTAGGTGTGGACCTCACGGCGGTCGGGGCCGGCGACGGTGACGTAGTCGCCGGGGACGAGCTTGAGCGCGGCGAAATGGACCTTGATGTAGCTGGATCCCGGTCGCCGGATCTGGGTCGTGCGCTCCGCCGCGCCGTAGCGCAGCTTGAGGTCGGCAGCGTGCTGCTCGCCGGCGGGGGTGACCGGGTCCGCCTGCTGCTGGGCCGGTGGTGGGGTGGTCGCTGACTGCTGCTGGGGTACGGCTGCCGCGGCCGGAGCGGCCGTCGCGAGGATCGCGGCTAAGGCCACGATCGCAGTCCAGGGCTTGTGACTCATGCCAATGACACCTCCGCCTGGGGGGAAGACGGTTGGCCGAGGCTAACCCCACATGTGCTACGTACCGGTATCCGTCATCGGTACTGAACCTGCGTCCGGCCGCTCACCAGTTGGCGGGCAGCCCTGGGGTGCGGGCGGGCAGGCGGTGGCCGGGCGGGCGGATCACGTAGACGATGCCGGCGCTGCTGGAGCTGCGCAGCCAGACGTTCTCGAAGGCGGCACGGGGGTAGACCCGGCGCGCGTCGTCGTTCGTCGGCGCGTTGGCCGGGTCGTTGACGATCACGTCGCCGGTCCGGGTGAAGCCGATGACGACGAACAGGTGACCGTCGGTCCCGTACCCGGCGCCGGGCAGCTCTTCCTTCTTGAACGACTGCGAGGTGATCACCGGAATCCCGGCCTTGATGAACCGCTCAAGCTCCGTCAGCGACCGCAGCCGGGTGACGAACCCGTCGAGCCCGTACCGCCCCGCGTAGGCGGTGTTGAACGGCCAGTTCCCCGCCCCCTCGTAGTCCAGGTCGTAGACGTAGCGGGCGGCGTAGTCGACCTCGGGGCTCGGGTCGCTCGGATCGACCCAGGCCAGGTCGGCGGCGCTCGGCCCCTTGCGCCAGTAGCCCAGCACCATCGCGGTCGAGGTGGGGCTGCACCACGCCTGGCCGCCGCCGTCCCACTCGGGGTAGTGGCCGAGGTGGATGCCCTGCGAGCGCCGTGGCACCTTGAGCTCGGCGCCCCACGCCCCGCCGCCGGGGCTGACGGGCACGCTCGCCCGGTACGGCACCGCCGACGCCATCGCCCCCAGGGTCCGCACGACGGGCCCGCCCGCCTGGCCGGGTCTGCGGTGCAGCGTGACCCGGAGCTGGTAGGAGTCGACCGGCCGGCCCTTCGCGGCGGCGAACGTGTCGACGTTGACGGTGCCGTCCGCGTCGGCCTGGCCGGGTACGGAGGTGCGGCGGATGTCGGCGTCGCCGTAGGCCCAGCGGCCGAGGACGTACCACTTGGTGTCGGGTGACGTGCCGCGCAGCTCGATCTGGATCCAGGTGCCTGCCGGGGTGCCGGCGGTCCAGGAGCCGATCAGCTCGGTGGCGCCGAATCCGACCCGGGTGTCGCGGCTGGTCCAGCGGGCGTACTCCCAGCTCGCGCCGCCGTACTCGATCACGCCGGCGGGTGCGGCGAAGGTCAGGGTGGCGCCGGTGGCGACGCCCTCGGAGGTGCCCGCGCGCAGGGCCGCCCGCTGGTAGACCACCGGGGGAGGTTGCGCGCCCGCGGCCGCGTGGAGCGGCGCGGGGATCGCGGTCAGGAGCAGGGTCGCCAGCAGTACGGCCAGCTTGCGCATCGGGCCTCACCTCGAGCGGAAGATAACACCGCAAATACCGCGTTCGCCTCGGATGAGTTACGTATGCGGCCACGATTGCGCAATCGATTTCGCTGAAGAAACACACTGTCGGAAGGGGGTGCTAGTCAGATTTTCGGCTACTTTAGAGCAAACGATTGACATCCTCTCGCTTCACATGGACACTCAGCCGCAACGTCGGTGTGAAGGGACCTCCGAGTTGGCTACTTCGGACCTGCTGTTGATGAACGCCCTGGTGACCACGCTCGCCGAGGACGGAAGGACGCCCGCCGAGGCCTCCGCCGTGCTCATCAGGGACGGACGCGTGACATACGTCGGAGAGGACGCGGTCGCCAGAACGATGGCCGGCCCCGCGGTCCCCGTGATCGACGCCGGGCGGCGCAGGGTGGTGCCCGGCCTCATCGACGGGCACACTCACTTCGTCCGCGCCGGACTGACCTGGAACGACGAGGTCCAGTGGGGCCGCGAGCCCACCCTCGCCGGAGCCCTGGAACGGATCGCCGAGGCCGCAGCGGACCGCCCGCCCGGCACCTGGATCAAGGTCATCGGCGGCTGGCATCCCGAGCAGTTCGCCGAGCGCAGGGCGCCCACGCGCGAGGAGCTGGACCGCGCCGCCCCCGGCCATCCGGTCTTCGTCCAGCTCGGCTACTCGTGGGGCCTGCTCAGCACCGCCGCCCTGCGCGCGGTGGACCTGGGCAAGGCCGCCGCCGAGGGCCTCGACGCCGGCGCCGTCGACCCGGCCGGCGTGCTGCGCGGCATGGCGGCGATGCGCTGGCTGTACTGGCAGCTGCCCGTACCCACGCCGGAGGAGCAGGTGGCCTCCACGGCCGCCGCCTCCCTCGCCTTCAGTGCCGCCGGGATCACCGGGCTCATCGACGGCGGCGGCGCCAACACCGGCCCCGACGTGTACGCCGCCCTCTACGAGACCTGGCGGCGCGGGCTGCTCACCGTCCGGGTGCGCACGACCGTGCACGCCTCGCGCCCGCACGCCGAGCCGGAGGAACTGCCCGGCTACCTGCGCTTTCTCGCGCCGGGCCTCGGCGACGACATGCTCAGGGTCCTCGGCATGGGCGAGATCATCCACTACAACGTGCACGACGGCTTCTCCCGCAGCCCCGACCTGTCGGAAGGCTCGCTCGAAGCCCTGTACGCGACCTTCACCGACTGCGCCCGCCGCCGCTGGCCGGTCCAGATCCACGCCATCAGGGCCGACACCATCGAGGCGATCGTGGGCCTGTGGGAGCGGCTGGACGCCGAGATCCCGCTGGCGCCGCTGCGCTGGGCGATCGTGCACGGCGAGGGCATGAGCCGGGCGACGGTCGGGCGGGTGGCCAGGCTCGGCGTCGGCGTGCTCGTCCCGGCGATGCTCAGGTTCGAGGGCGCCGAGCTGATCGAGGCGTGGGGCGAGGAGGCGGTGCTCCAGGCGCCGCCGTTGCGGGCCCTGCTCGACGCGGGCGTGCCGGTCGGCGGGGGCACCGACGCGATGCGGGTGGCCTCCTACCGCCCCTTCACCGCCATGCACTGGTACGTCTCCGGACGCGAGATCGGCGGAAAGCGGATCAGGGCCGCGGACAACCTGCTCACCCGTGCCGAGGCGCTGCGCATCTGCACCGGTGGCAGCGCCTGGTTCAGCTTCGAGGAGCACCAGCGCGGACGGCTGGAGCCCGGCCTGCGCGGCGATCTGGTGGTGCTCGACCAGGACTACTTCACCGTGCCGGAGGACGAGATCCCCGGAATCGGCGCCGAGCTGACCGTGGTCGGCGGCGTCCCCGTCTGGGCCGGTCCCGCGTTCCGTTAGAGAAGGAGAGCCGTCATGTCCTACCGCAAGCTCGTCGCGGCGGCACTCGTGGCCGCGGCGATCACCGCGTGCTCGGCCCAGAACACCGGCCCGTCCACCGCTCCCGCCGCGGCGGCCGGAGGAACGCTCAGGTTCGGCGTGGGCTTCACGCTCGACGACTGGGAGCCGTTCAACAAGCCGAACAACACCTACGTCTCCGCCGTCTTCGAGCAGCTCGTCGAGCAGGCGCCGGACGGCATCGAACTGCTGCCCAGGCTCGCGACCTCATGGAAGGCGACGGGCGGGCAGGTGGAGTTCACGCTCAGGACCGGTGTCGTCTTCCACGACGGCACGCCGTTCGACGCGCGGGCCGTCAAGGTCAACCTGGAGCGGATCCGCGACAGCATGACCGAGTTCGCGACGATCATGAAGCCGGTCGAGGAGATCCTCACCCCCGACGCCTCGCACGTGGTGCTCAAGCTGAAGCGCCCCGCCCCGGCGCTGCCCGCGCAACTGGCCAGGACGGGCGGCTACATGCTGAGCCCCAAGACCATCAAGGACGGCACGTTCAAGACCCAGCCCGCCGGAACCGGCCCGTGGAAGTACAACGCCGCCCAGTCGATCCGCGACTCCAAGGTCGTGCTCGACTTCTTCGACAAGTACTACGAGCCGGACAAGGTCGGCCCGCGCCGCCTGGAGATCCACACGATCGCCGACGACGACAGCGGCTACAACGCGCTGGTCACCGGCCAGGTCGACGTGGTCTCCGTGGCCGCGCAGTACAAGAAGCGCGCCGAGACCCAGGGCCTGAAGTCGCTGTGGTACCCCGGCCTGCGCTACCACTTCCTGTTCTTCGACCGCAAGGACACCTTCGCCGACCCTCGCGTACGGCAGGCCGTCTGTCACTCCCTGGACACCAAGGCCCTGCTCGACGGCCAGTTCGAGGGCCTGGGCGAGAGCTACCCGCAACGCTTCAGCGAGGGCCAGCCCGGCTACAACCCGCAGGTACGCGGCTACACCCGGGACGTGACCAAGGCCCGCGCCCTGCTGGCCGAGAGCGGCAAGAAGGACGTGAGCTTCACCTTCCCCGTCTTCCCCGGCACCGAACTGCTGGGCGAGCTGGTCCGCAGCCAGCTGGCCGAGTCCGGGATCACGGTCAAGGTGGAGAAGATGTCGATCCCGCAGTACTTCTCTACCTTCGACCGGTACCCCGCGGCGTACAACACCAGCAACAGCGAGAGCACCGGCCCGCTCGACTACTACTCCTACCGGTTCGCCCCGGACGGCGGCGGCAACCCGTACAAGACCGGCTCCCCGGAGCTGGAGAAGCTGGCCGAGCAGGCGCTGGCCGGCGGCACGGACGCCGAGCGGGAGGACCTGTACCGGCGGATGACCCAGATCATCCACGACCAGGCACTCGACTGCGGCTTCTTCAGCCGCCCGATCACCTTCATCTGGGATCCGCGCAAGGTGGACAACATCGTGCCGACCCGGTTCGAGCCGTCGGTCTTCCGCTACAAGGAAGCCCGCATCCATGCGTAAGCTCATCCTCTCCCGGCTGCTCGCCCTGCCGCCGATGCTGCTGCTGGTGTCGGTTGTGGTGTTCCTGCTGACCCGGGTCGGGGTCGACCCGACCCGGCAGATGCTGGGCGAAGGGGCGAGCGAGGCACAGCGGGCGCTGCTGCGCCATCAGCTGGGCTACGACCGGCCGCTGGTGGTGCAGTTCGGGTCATGGCTGGGCCAGGTGTTCAGGGGCGATCTCGGGACCTCGTTCTTCACCCAGCAGCCCATCGTGTCCAGCCTCGCCGAGCGGCTGCCGGTCACGCTGGCGATGGTGGCCGGCGGCACGCTGCTGGCGATCGCCGTCGGCGTGCCCGCGGGCGTCTGGGGCGCCCTGCGGGCGGGCTCGGCGATCGACCGGCTGATCACCGCGGTCACCTCCGCCGGGCTGGCCATGCCCGGGTTCTGGCTGGCGCTGCTGCTCATGCTCTTCTTCGCGGTGGAACTGCGCTGGTTCCCGGTGCTCGGGTTCACCCGGTTCGCCGACGGGCCCGGCATGTGGGCGTACGGGCTGGTGCTGCCGTGCGTGGCGCTGGGACTGCACTCGGCGGCGGTGATCGCCCGGCAGACCAGGGGCGCCATGGCCGAGACGCTGCGCGCGCCGTACGTGCGGGCGCTGCGCGCGGTCGGCACGCCGCGCCGCAGGATCGTCTACCGCTACGCGTTGCGCAACTCCATGGTGCCGATCCTGACCGCGGTGGGACACGAGGTCATCGTGCTGCTCGCGGTCAGCTTCGTGGTCGAGCGGGTCTTCGCCATCCCCGGCACGGGCACGCTGATCCTGGACGCGGTGGTGCGCAACGACGTGCCCGTGCTGCAGGGCGGGATCGTGCTGGTCGCCTGCCTCGTGGTGCTGATCAACCTGGCCGTCGACATCGGCTACGGGCTGCTCGACCCGAAGGCGAGGCCGCAGTGAGCGCCGTCTCCCGGCTGCTCAGGCAGCCCGCCACGTTCGTCTGCCTGGCGTTTCTGCTGCTCCTGGTCCTGGCCGCGGTGGCCGCGCCGTGGCTGGCGCCGTACGACCCGTCGGCCGTGAACGTGACGGGCAGGCTGGAAGGGCCGGGCGCCGCGCACTGGCTGGGCACCGACGAGCTGGGCCGCGACCAGCTCTCCCGGCTCATCTACGGCACCCGGATCGCGCTGCGCGCCTCGGTGCAGGCGGTGGGCCTGGCCCTCCTGCTCGGTGTGCCCGCCGGGCTGGTCATCGGCTACTTCGGCGGCTGGTGGGACCGGGTGGCCATGCGCGTGGTGGACGCCGTCAGCTCCATCCCGGCGCTGCTGCTGGCGTTCGGCGTCGTCGCGCTGCTCGGGCGCGGCCTCACCAACGCGATGCTGGGCGTCAGCGTCATCTTCGCCATCCAGTTGCTCCGGCTGACCCGCGGGATGGTGCTGGCCGAGCGCGAGCTGCCGTACGTGGACGCGGCCCGCGTGCTCGGGCTGTCCGCCCCGCGCGTCATGTTCGGCCAGATCCTGCCCAACGTGGCCGGGCCGCTGATCGTGCAGTCCTCCATCTACCTCGGCTTCGCGCAGCTCTTCGAGGCCATGCTCAGCTTCCTCGGGCTCGGCGTGGACGTGGGCGACGCCTCGTGGGGGCAGATGCTGGACCGCTCGCGGGCCTACGTGGGCGACCAGCCGTGGCTGCCGGTCTTCCCCGGCCTCGCCATCATGCTCACGGTGCTGGCGTTCAACCTGATCGGGGACGGCCTGCGCGAGGCCATGAGCGGGGCGCGGGCACCGGCGCCCTCCTGGAAGCCGCCGCCGGTGCGGCTCGTGCCCGCCGAATCCACGCGGGCGCTGCTCTCGGTGCGCTCGCTGAGCGTCGCCTTCCCCGGACCGGTCACCGTGGTCGAGGACGTGAGCTTCGACATCGCGGAAGGCGAGGTCTTCGGCCTCGTCGGCGAGTCTGGCTCGGGCAAGACGATGACCGCGCTCGCGCTGGCCGGCCTCCTGCCGCCGCCCGGCGCGGTGACCGAAGGCAGCGTACGGCTGGCCGGCCGCGAGCTGCTCGGCCTGCCCGACAACGAGCTCGCCACCCTGCGCGGCCCGGAGATCGGCATGATCTTCCAGGATCCGCAGTCCGCGCTGTCACCGGTGCACACCATCGGCAGGCAGCTCATCGAGCCGCTGCGTACCCACGAGGGCCTGTCCCGCCGGGCCGCCCTGGACCGGGCCGCCGAGCTGCTCACCCTGGTCGGCGTGCCGGACGCCCGGCGCAGGCTCGGCGACCACCCCCACCAGTTCTCCGGCGGCATGGCCCAGCGCGTGGTCATCGCCAGGGCGCTGGCCGCGGGCCCCAGGCTGCTCATCGCCGACGAGCCCACCACGGCGCTCGACGTGACCGTGCAGTGCCAGGTGCTCGACCTGCTGCTCGACCTGCGCGAACGCTTCGGCATGACGATCCTGCTCATCACCCACGACCTGGGCGTGGTGGCCGACGTGTGCGACCGGGTCGCGGTCATGCGCGCGGGCAGGATCGTGGAGCAGGCGCCGGTCGGCGGACTGTTCACCGCACCGGAACACCCCTACACCGCCGCCCTGCTGGCCGCCTCCGGAGGTGCCCATGCCTGACCGGCCGCTCCTGCGGGTGGAGAACCTGCGGGTGAGCTACGAGACGGGCCGCACCCTGTGGAAGGCCCGCCGCTTCGACGCGGTGAAGGACGTCAGCTTCTCCGTCGCGGCCGGGGAGACGTTCGGACTGGTCGGCGAGTCGGGCAGCGGCAAGAGCACCACGGGAAGGGCGGTGCTCAGGCTGGTGCGCCCGGCCGCCGGGACGATCGAGTTCGACGGCCACGACCTGGGCGCGTTCGGCGCGCGTACGCCCCGCTGGTACCGGCAGGCCGTCCAGGTCGTCTTCCAGGACCCGCTCGCCTCCCTCAACCCCCGGCATCCGGTGGCCAAGACGCTGACGCTGGCCCTGCGCGCGGGCAACGACGGCGGCACCGGCGGCGTGGACGAACTCCTCGACCAGGTCGGGCTGGCCCGCGAGCTCGGCGGACGCTACCCGGCCGAGCTGTCCGGCGGACAGCGCCAGCGGGTGGCGATCGCGCGGGCGCTGGCCGTACGGCCCCGCCTGGTCATCTGCGACGAGGCCGTCAGCGCCCTCGACGTCTCCACCCAGAGCCAGATCATCGAACTGCTGCTCAAGCTGCAGCGCGAACTCTCGCTGAGCCTGCTGTTCATCTCCCACGACCTGGCGGTGGTCCGGCGGATCAGCCACCAGGTCGGCGTGATGCACCTGGGCAGCCTGGTCGAGCAGGGCGGCGCGGAAGAGGTCTACCGGCGGCCCCGCCACCCGTACACCCGCATGTTGCTGGACTCGGCGCCGGTGCCCGACCCCGTCGTCCAGCGGGAGCGGCGCGCCCGCAGGCGCGCGCCGCGCGAACTCACGGAAGAGGAAGCATGACGATCCTGATCAGGGGCGGACACCTGCTGACCATGGACGACGCCATCGGCGACGTGCCCGGCGGCGACCTGCTCATCGACGGCACGGCCATCGTCTCCGCGGGGCCGGCCGACCCCGCCGCGCGGGCGGAGGAGGTGATCGACGCGACCGGGATGATCGTGCTGCCCGGCTTCGTGGACACCCACATCCACCTGTGGCAGACGGTGCTGCGCGGGCTGGCCTCGGAGCTGTGGCACGGCGAGTACTTCACCTCGGTGCTGCCCTACCGCTCCAGGTTCCGCCCGGAGGACGTCTACGCGGGCGGCTTCGCCGGAGGCAGGGAACTGCTCGGCAACGGGGTCACCACCGCGCTCGACTTCTGCCACTGCATCGCGACGCCGCGGCACTCCGACATGGCCGTGGCCGGGCTGATCGACTCCGGCATCCGGGGCGTGCACGGCTACAGCCTGCGCGACAAGCCGCCCGGCCACTTCACCTCGCACGACCAGCGGCTCGCGGACGCCGTACGGGTGCAGGAAGGGCTGGGGCACGACCGGGTCTCGCTCATGCTGGCGCTCAGCGACCTGGAGACCGTCGACCTGGCGACCAGCGCCAAGGAGGTGGCGTTCGCCCGTGAGCGGGGGCTGGGGATGACGATCCACTCCAACTACGCGGGGCAGATCACCGCGATGCACGAGGCGGGGCTGCTCGGCCCCGACCTCGTGCCGGTGCACGGCAACGTCGTCACCGACGAGGAGATCAGGATGCTGGCGGACGCCGACGCCACGCTGTCCTCCACCCCGGCGGTCGAGATCGGCCTCGGCTCCTCGTTCTCGATCGTGCGCAGGGCCGTCAAACTCGGGCTGCGGGTCGGCTGGGGCTGCGACATCGTCACCTACACCGACGCCGACCTGCTCGGCCAGATGCGCCTCGGCTATCAGCTCACCTGCTACCTCGACAGCGAGGAGGAACGCTCGCAGGGCCGCGACGGGCGCCGCCGTCCCGGCATCCCGACGCTGACCGCGCGCGAGGTGCTGCGCATGGCCACCGTGAACGGCGCGCGGGCCCTCGGCCTGTCCGCCCGGATCGGCAGCCTGACCCCCGGCAAGGAGGCCGACGTCATCCTGGTGAAGGGCGGCTCGCTGGCCGACCCGGCCGCCCACGTGCTCATGCAGTGCAACGGACGGGACGTGGACACCGTGCTGGTGGCGGGCGAGGTGCGCAAGCGGGCCGGGCGGCACGTCGGGCTCGACCCGGAGCGGCCCGGCGTGCTCGTCGACGCCGCCCGCGCGCACGTGCTCGCCGAGTTCCCCAGCCACGACTGATGCGCGTCGACTTCCACGCCCACCTGTGGACCGACGACTACCTCGACCTGCTCGACTCCTACGGCCGCGCCGCCACGGCGGTCCAGCGCGGCAGGGGAGCCGGCACGTCCCGGTCCGAGATGGCCGCGCGCCTCTCGCTCATGGACGCGGCCGGCATCGGACTGCAGGTGCTGTCGGCGACCCCGCAGGCGGCCGACTTCGCCGATCCGGCCCACGCGCAGACCGCCGCCCGCCACGTCAACGACCTGTACGCCAAGACCGTGCGGCGGTGGCCGGACCGCTTCGCCATGCTGGCCGCCCTCCCGCTCCCGCACGCCGGCCTGGCCGCGGCCGAGCTGGAGCGGGCCATGGACGAGCTGGGCGCGGTCGGCGTCGCGATCAACTCCGCCGCGCTCGGGCACGCCTCGCTCCTTCCCGTGTACGCCGAGCTCGACCGGCGCGGCGCGGTCCTGTTCGTGCACCCGGCGGGGGAGTTCGCGGCCGACCCCAGGCTGCGGTGGGCGGTCGGCGCGCCGGTCGAGGACACGGTGGCGGCCATGCGGCTCATCGCCGACGGCGTCCCGCTCCGTCATCCGGGGATGCGCATCGTCGTCCCGCACCTCGGCGGGGCGCTGGCGATGCTGGCCGAGCGGGCCGACCACCAGATGTCCGGGCTGCCGGAGCCGCCCAGCGTCACGGCCCGCCGGATGTTCTACGACACCGTCTCCCACGGCCACGTGCCGGCCCTGCGCGCGGCCGCGCAGACGTTCGGCGCCGACCGCCTGGTCCTGGGGACGGACTTCCCGTTCCTGAAGGGGGAGTTGTTCACCGGCGCGGTCTCCTATCTGGCGGAGGGGCTGGACGCGCAGGAGGTGGAGCAGGTCACCCGGCGGACCCCGTCGAGCTTGCTGACACGCGGCTGAGCCTGACTCAGTCCGTGGTCAGGGCGGCCAGGAACGCGGTGCCGGCCCGCACACCGTCGGCCGCGAGCGCGGCGCGCTGCTGCCCTGACCTCCTAGGTGTCTGTCAGATGTTCTCGGAGGAAGCCGGCGAGGATTCGGTTGTAGGCCGCCGGCCGTTCCATGTTGGGGTGGTGCGCGGCGTCGCCGATCGTGACCGCGCGGCCGTGCGGGACGCTCGCGGCGAGCCGTTCCGCCATCCCCACGAGGTCGGGCGAGTCGAGGGCCCCGCTGATCGCGAGCACGGGGACCTCGATCTTGGCCGCACGCTCCCAGGTGTCGCGCACGGGCACGAGCAGGTTGGGCTCGCCCGCGGTGTGCTTGGACATGGTGCCCCTGGCCATCGCGCGCAGCCGCCGGGCGACCTCCGGGTCGAGACCGTCGGGCCCGAGACGCGGACCGGCGGACAATGTCATGAACCCCTCGACGGCGCCGCACAGATCCCCCGCGCCCATCGCGGCCTGCCACGCCGCCAGCTCCCGCGTGGTCCACGGATCGGAGTAGTACGGCTCGCTCGTCCCGGCCCCGCTGACCACCACCGCGCTGACCAGGTCGGGATGCTCGATCGCGGTGTCGACCGCGATGCCCGCGCCCATGGAGACGCCGACCAACGTGGCGGGCCAGGCGCCGAGACGCCGCAGCAGCGCCGCGAGGTCGTCGGTCTGCCGGTACGGCTCCGCCGCGTTGGCCGAACGCCCGTGCCCCCGGGCATCGGGCGCGATGACGCGGTGACCGGCGGCGAAGACCGGAATCTGGTCGTCCCACATGTGGTGGTCGAGGAAGCCGCCGTGCAAGAGGAGGAGCGGGCGGCCACTGCCCTGGTCGGTCCAGAAAATGCCATTCATGACACCTAAGGTGTCATTTTTGCGCGAGAATGACAACCTAGGTGTCATCATGATGGGGTGAGTGAGACAGAGAGGGCCGATCGGCTCGTGGCGGTGTTCGACCTCGTCGGCCCGCTGTACCGGCGGGCCTGGCGCCAGGTGGAGCAGGACGCGCCCGTCGAAGGGCTGACGGTGGGGCTGCGGGCCGTGCTCAGCATGCTCAGGCAGAACGGGCCGGCGACCGTCCCCCAGCTCGGCCGGACGCTGGCACTCAGCCGCCAGTTCGTCCAGCGCACCATCAACGACGGCGCCTCTCTCGATCTGGTCGAGTCCGTGCCCAACCCGGCGCACAAGAAGTCCTCGCTCATCCGGCTCACCGGCCGGGGCGCCGCCGCCGTCGACGCCCTGGTCGGCCGCGAACGCGCGGTCCTGCGCGAGGTCGGCCGCGACCTCACCGACGACGACGTCGAAGCATGCGTCCGCGTCCTCGCCCGCCTCCTACACCACCTCGACAACCCCACCCCAACCCCCTGACCCCGCCACCCGCACCGCACCACCCAGCCGACGTCCTGCCCTCGGCCGCCGGTCAACCGATCAGCACAGGTCCCCACCCGGGCGGCGTGATCTCGTCCTTGCCGACGCCGTGGCTATTTGGCCATGTGCCAGGGTTTGCGGGGTTTGTTGTGCATGCGGCCGGGGATTCCGGGGCGGCGCTGCCAAGGGTGTGGGCCGGAGGGCGGGCGGTAGGCGACGCCCAGCGCGTCCAGGCGGGCGTAGTGGGCGGCGTGCATCCGGTGCTCGAAGCCGGCGAAGTCGCGCTCGTCCGGGCCTGGCAACGGGGACCACGCCACTTCGGCCAGTGCCGCGAGCCTGGGGAAGGCCTGGTAGTCCACGCGCCCCCGGTTCTCGGTGACCTCGGTCCAGAGGTTGGCCTGGGCGCCGATCACCCGGGCCGCGTGCGGCGTACCGGCCAGGCGGGGTGGTACGGGCTCGAAGCGGTAGACGTCCTCCAGCGTGTGCACCCAGCCGAACGGCACCGGCTCGTCCTCGCCCGCCGCCTGCACGTGGTCCAGGTACACCTCCTGCTGCGGGCACATCACCACGTCGTGCCCGGCCTCGGCGGCGGCGATGCCACCGGCGTACCAGCGCCAGCACATGACGGCCGCGCCCTCGGCCAGGCCGCCCTGCGCGATCTCGTCCCATCCGATGAGGCGGCGCCCCCGCGCGGTGAGGAACCGGTCGAAGTGCCGCATGATCCAGGACTGGAGCTCGTCCTCTCCGGCCAGCCCGAGCTCACGCACGCGCGCCTGGGCCGCGGCCGACGCGCGCCACTGGTCCTTGAGGCACTCGTCGCCGCCGAGGTGCACGAACCGGCTCGGGAAGATCTCCAGCACCTCGTCCAGAACGTTCTCGTAGAAGCGCAGGACGGCCTCGGTGGGGGCCAGCACGTTGGGGTTGATCAGCCAGTCGCCGAGCACCTCCAGGGCGGAGGTGTCGATCACGTCGGTGTTGCCCAGCTCGGGGTAGGAGGCGATCGCCGCCTGCGAATGGCCGGGCAGGTCGATCTCGGGGACGACGGTGACGTGGCGCTCGGCCGCGTACGCCACGATCTCCCGAAGATCGTCCTGGGTGTAGAAGCCGCCGTGCGGGCGTTCGTCCCACGTGACCGGCTCGCCCCATCCGATCCGCGTCCGCCGCCGCCACGCCCCGACCTCGGTGAGCCGTGGATAGCGCCGGATCTGGACCCGCCACCCCTGATCATCGGTGAGGTGCAGATGAAGGACGTTGAGCTTGTGTACGGCCAGCAACTCGACATACCTCAGCACGTCATCCTTGGGCAGGAAATGCCGGGCGACATCCAGCATGAACCCCCGCCAGGCGAACCGCGGCGCATCCTCGACGACCAGGTACGGAACGTCAGCGGGCCCCGGCTCGATCGCCGCCCGCCGGAACGCGTCCGGCCCCCGAAGCTGCCGCAACGTCTGCCGCCCCCAGAACACCCCGGCCGGTGAGCCCCCCACGATCTCCGCCCCGAGCGCGGACGTGCTCAGCCGGTACGCCTCCGCCCCGAGCCCCGGATCCACCCGCGTCCGCACGTCCCCGCCCAGCGGCCCGGCCTCGCCCTGCCAGTCGACCCGCACGGGCGCCGGGACCAGGTTCACCTCGGTCACCCGCCCATTGTCCGGCCCCGGCGAAAGGAGTACACGCGTTCCCTGTCACATCGTTCGATCGACGCGTAGATGTCAGCAACCAGAAGGGAACACACCGAGATGACCGTCAACGACTACACCACCAAGCTCGACCAGCCGCTGCGTGAGATCGCGGAGAAGCTCCAGGCCCTGATCGACGCCGCGATGCCCCAGGCCGGCGCGGTCTGGCACGGGCACCCCGTCTGGAGCCTCGGTGGCGCGCCCGGCAAGACGCCGGTCGCCTTCTTCAAGGCCTACAAGAACTACGTCACCTTCGGCCTGTGGCGCGGCCAGGAGATCGAGGACCCGTCGGGCCGGCTGACGGCCGCCAACCGGCAGATGGCCGTGGTCAAGCTCCAGGGCGTCGAGGAGATCGACGACGAGCTGTTCGCCTCCTGGATCGAGGCGGCCCGCGCGCTTGAGGCATAACGCGGTCGTTATAGCTGGTTGCGCATTGTTGCGGGCGGGCGGCCGCCGTACCGTCGAAGGCATGGCATTACGGAGCATCACCGTGAGCCTTCTGCTGGGCTTGGGGCTCATCAGCGCGCCGGCGGCCTACAGCGTCCGCGGTGGCGACGCGTTCTATGCCGGGCCGACGCGCTGCACGATCGGCGCGTCCGTCCAGGGCGGCTATGTGACCACCGGCGACTGCGCGCCCGCGGGGACCGCCGTGACCGGGCTCAACCGGGTGGCCCAGGGCACCGTCCAGGCGGTGGTCTTCCCCGGCAAGAACATGGGCTGGGTCCGGACGAACGCGAACTGGACGCCACGCGGCGTGGTCAGCGACGGCCGGGGCGGCGAGATCCGGGTCGCCGGCGCGCAGCAGGCGCCGGTCGGGGCCGCGGTCTGCCGGTCGGGCGCGACCACCGGGTGGCAGTGCGGCATCATCCTGCGGCGCAACGCGTCGATCACCTACCCGCAGGGGACCGTCCACGGGCTGATCGAGACCAACATCTGCGCGGAGCCCGGTGACCGCGGCGGGCCGCTGCTGTGGAACGGGCACATTCAGGGCATCCTGGTCGGCTCCACGGGCAACTGCGCGACCGGCGGGCGTTCGTTCTACCAGCCGATCATCCCGATCCTTCAGACGTTCGGGCTGACGCTCCTGTCGTCGTGAGCTCGCGGGTGACCAGGACGTCCAGTTTGGCGGTCAGGGCGGCGAGTTCTTCTCGCACTGCCTTCAGCTCCTTCTGGGTCTCGGCTTCGGCGGGGGAGGCCTCGGCGTCGTTCATGGCGTTCACCACTACCGCTATGAAGAGATTTAGGGCGACAAATGTGGACATGAGGATGTACGCGATGAAGAACAACCACGCCCACGGCTTGTGATCCATGACCTCCTGGGCCACGTTGCCCCAGTCGTCACCGGTCATGATCTGGAACAACGTGAACAACGAGCGCGGCAGCTCGTCGAAGCGCTCCGGCATGATCTCGCCGAACAACTTCGTGGAGACCACCGCGGCGATGTAGATCAGCAGGACGAGCAGGCCCATGATGGAGGCCATCCCGGGCACGGCGGCGAGCAGCGCGTGCACCACGCGGCGCATGCTGGGCACCGCCGAGATCAGCCGCAACGCCCGCAGGATCCGCAGCGCCCGCAGGATCGAGGTCGGCCCGCTGGCCGGGATCAGGGAGACGACCACGATGACCGCGTCGAACCAGTTCCACGGGTCCTTGAAGAACGAGCGCCCGTTCGCGTAGAGGCGGGCGGCGATCTCGACCGTGAAGATCGCCAGTGCTATGTGGTCGATCGTGACCAGGACGCCGCCGATGTGGCGCATCAGGTAGGTGCTGGTCTCGCAGCCGATGGTGACCGCGTTGACGATGATGACCAGGATGATCGCCCTTTGGACGACCTGTCGTTCGAGAAAGGCGCGCACCTGCGCTCGCCTTGTCACCTGTACCGCTCCAGGGGGTAGGAAGACTGCCATAAAGATCATCCCAGGGGGATCTGGCAGTGTCCGGAAATCAGGCGATAAGCGTGCTGGAAGTCTTCGTGCGCACGGGGTCATGCTCGGGATGGTGAGCCTCGACGACCTGCCGGCCCGCCTCCTGGTCCGCCGGTGACCTCCTCGAAAGCACACATGTGAAGCGGCTCAGGAGCGGATGTGCTCCGGGCGTACGCCCAGCCCGACGAAGCGGCCCATCAGGTGGCGCAACGGCGGCAGGGCGCGGAAGAGCGAGAAGACCGCGGGCACGTGCTCCGTCGTGTCGTCCGACAGCCGCTTGGGATACAGGTCGCGCAGGATCGTTGTCTGGAACGCCTGCGTGACCCTGGCCGGGAACTGCCTGCGTGCCTGCACCGCCGCCAGCACCCGCTCGGGTGGCGGCCCGGTACGGCGCAGCGCGGGACCGACCAGGTTGGCGGTGGCCACCGCGTCCTGCACGGCCAGGTTGATGCCCACCCCGCCGGCCGGCGACATGGCATGCGCGGCGTCGCCGACGCACAGCAGGCCGGGCCGGTGCCAGCGGCGCAGCCGGTCGACCCGGACGGCCAGATGGTGCACGTCGCTCCAGCCGATCTCCCCGACCCGCTCGCGCAGGCCGGGGACGAAGGCCGCGATCCGCTCGTGAAAGGCGGGCAGCCCGCTGGCCTGGAGCCGCTCGTACGCGCCGGTCGGGATCGTGTAGGCGAACTGCCAGAAATCACCCCGGTCGATGGCCACCAGCGAGCCCCTCCCGCCCTGGAAGAACGGCACCCGCTCACCCTCCCGCCGGGGCAGGCGGAACCACAGCACGTCCATGGGCGGCGAGCCCGCCAGGGGCCGCAGCCCGGCCTGGGCGCGCAGCACGGAGTGCCGCCCGTCGGCGGCGATCACCAGGTCCGCCCTGATCTCGACCGGACCCTCCTCACCCGTGGCCCGCAGACCGGCGACCCGGCCGTCCTCGACGATCAGACCGGTCGCCTCGGTGGAGCGCATCAGCCGGAAGCCCGGGTAGGAGGCGGCCTTGCCGTACAGGAAGTCGAGAAGGTCCCACTGCGGCATGAACGCGATGTACGGGTGGCGCACCTTCAGCCGGGTGAAGTCGGCGAAGGTGACGCTCTGGCCGCCCATGCGCACGGCCACCTCGCTCATCTTGTCGTGCGGCAGTTTCAGGAACTCGCCGCTCCAGCCGAGCTCGGCGATGATCTCCAGCGTCGACGGGTGGACGGTGTCGCCGCGGAAGTCGCGCAGGAAGTCGGCGTGCTTCTCCAGCACGACCACCTCGACTCCCTGGCGGGCCAGCAGCAGTCCGGTCATCATGCCGGCGGGGCCGCCGCCGGCGACGAGCACTCTGGTACGCACGTCGTGTCACCTTCCCGTGGAGGAGATCAAGTGGGGTAGAGCAGGCCGACCAGGGCGGGCACGTCGATCGGCGAGCCCGTGGCCCGGCCGACCGCCACCGCCGCGAACAGCGTCTTGGCGGCGGTCCCGGTGTCGTGCGGCGGCAGCTCGCCCGCCGCGACCCGGTCCGCCAGGAACGCGCCGATGAGCCGCTGCCCCTCGCCGGTCAGCTCGGCCAGCGCGGCGCGGGCGCGGGTGGCGCTGAAGAAGACCGCCACCAGCTCGGCGTTGCCCGCCAGCAGCGCGTCGAAGGCGGTGAGCAGCTCGGTCAGGACCTCCCTGGCCGGTCCGGAGTGGCCGGCGGTCAGGAGCTCGCGCAGGCGGGTCATGAACCCGCGCTCACGCAGCAGGGTCTCGACCAGCGCCTCCTTGCTCTCGAAGTACCGGTAGAGCAGCCCCGGCGTCACGCCCGCCGCCTCGGCGAGGTCCTTGACCGACGCCCCGTCCACGCCCTTGGCGGCGAACACCCGCAACGCCGCGTCGAGCAGCTGCTCACGCCGCCACTCCGCCTGTTCCCTGCGCGTCGCCATGATCTCCACATTTCATTGAATAAACGTTTACTCAACGAAATCTAGACGATCGGGTACGGCCTGGCAAGCCGCGGCTCCTTCCCCCCGCTCGCGGGAGAGAAACGGCGGTTCCGGAGACCGGAACGCCACATTTCACTTTCGGTAGCCGGGAGATAACTTCGCGTCGCACTCCTTCTCAGAAAGGCAGGCTTCATGTCCGTGGTCATCACCAGCCCCTACCAGCACTCCGTGGCCGACTACTGGAACCGCGAGAAGAACGCCGTCAACCTCCGCCTCGGCGAGGTCTCCGGCACTTACCACCACCACTACGGCATCGGCGCCGTCGACTGGTCCGTGCTGGACGAGCCGGAGGAGACCCGCGAAGAGCGGATGATCGCCGAGATGCACCGGCTCGAGACCGCACAGGCCGTACTGCTGCTCGACCACCTCGGCCAGGTCCAGCCCGCCGACCGGCTGCTCGACGCCGGATCGGGCCGCGGCGGCAGCAGCTTCATGGCGCACGAACGCTTCGGCTGCCGCGTGGACGGCGTCTCGATCTCGCAGAAGCAGGTCGACTTCGCCAACGAGCAGGCCCGGCTGCGCGGCGTGCAGGACAAGGTGGAGTTCCACTTTCGCAACATGCTGCAGACCGGCCTCGAACCCGGCAGCCTGAAGGGCATCTGGAACAACGAGAGCACGATGTACGTCAACCTCTCCAAGCTGTTCGCCGCCCATTCCCAGCTCCTCGCGCCCGGCGGCCGCTACGTGACCATCACCGGCTGCTACAACGACGTGTACGGACTGCCCTCCAAGGCCGTCAGCGAGATCAACGCCCATTACGTCTGCGACATCCACCCGCGCAGCGCCTACTTCAAGGCCATGGCCGACAACCACCTCGTGCCCATCGACGTGATCGACCTGACCGAGGCGACCATCCCCTACTGGGAGCTGCGCGCCCGCTCATCCGTGGCCACCGGCATCGAGGACGCGTTCCTGACGGCGTACAAGGACGGCAGCTTCCAGTACCTGCTCATCGCCGCCGACCGCGTCTGACCTCAGCCCAGCGAAAGGAACGTCATGCCCAACCCCTCCGCGTTCCTGCCCGGACCCACCGGGCTCGGCACCTCCGCCGCCCGCCTGTTCGCCCAACCGGCGGGCGGCGTCGCCGTACCGCAGGACCTCGGGTGTGTGCCGGGTCCACGCACTGTCAGACAGCCGCCGCTGGTGTTCACGCAGCGGCCCTGGGCCGACGGGAGCATGCCCGCGCTCTACTGCCCGCTCGCCGTGCGCGTGGACCACGCGCTCGGCGAGCTGGTCAACGAGCGGCTGGTGGAGTGGGCGGAGAAGATCGGCCTGCACGAGGGGCGCATCGAGACGTTCCGGCAGACCGGTTTCGGCCACCTGGTCACCCTCGCCCACCCCGACGTCGACGACCCCGACCGGCTGCTGCTGGCCGGGCAGATGAACGCCGCCTGGTGGGCCTGCGACGACTACTACGCCGACGAGACCGAACTCGGCGCCGACCCCGCACTGCTGGCCGGCAGGCTGGCCCTGGCGATGTCGGCCATGGACGCGCCGCCGCCGGCCGACGAGTTCGGCGACGAGCTGGAGGCCCAGCTCAGGAGCGACCCGGTGCTCGTCTCCCTGACCTCGGCCCGCGACCACGTGGCCGTGCACTCGACGCCGTCGCAGCTCGCCCGCGTCAACCTGACGTCCTTCCAGATGTGGGTCAGCTGGAACGCCTACGGCGCCTGGCGGCAGAGCGGCGAACCCGTGGAAGCCTGGCGCTACCTGGCCGCCCGCCAGCACGACAGCTTCTACACCTCGATGACCCTGTCCGACATCGTGGGCGGCTACGAGGTGCCGGGCAACCTCTTCTACGAGGAGCGCGTGCACCGCGCCGTCATGCGGGCGGGCACCGCCGCCGTCATCGTCAACGACCTGCACTCGGCGCTGCGCGAGGCCGCCGACGAACTGCCCGACTGCAACATCGTGCTGCTGGTGGCCGCCGAGCGCGGCTGCACCCTGCGCGAGGCGGCGGAACGCGCCGTCGCCCTGCACAACGACATCGTCGCGGCCTTCGAGGCCGACTGCGACGAGCTGCGGGCCGTACCCTCGCCCGAGCTCCACCACTTCCTGTGGGCGCTCGGCGGCTGGCTGGGCGGCGGCCTCGAATGGCACAGCAGCACCAACCGTTACAGCACCACGGAGTGAGGGGTACGGGCATTGACCGGCTTCTCCTAGAGTCTGGGTGGCGCGCCACGACGACCCCGCCGGTTCCGCGGGGTGGATCTTGTCGTATACCTCCATACCTGGACCGCCGGAATGTGATGTGGGATCGATGCCATGAAGAACGCGGGAGACCTGGCGAGGGTGAGCGTGTTCGCCGCGCTCATCGCCGTGCTCGGACTACCGGGCACGCTCAACGTTTTCGGCAACGCCGTGCCGATCACCCTGCAGACCTTCGGCGTCATGCTCGCCGGTGCCATTCTGGGCACCTGGCGGGCGGCGCTGGCGGTGATCGTGCTGCTCGTGCTCGTCGCGGTCGGCCTGCCGCTGCTGGCGGGCGGACGGGGCGGGCTGGGGGTGTTCGCCGCCGCCTCGGCCGGCTACCTGATCGGCTGGATCCCGGGCGCCGCCCTCACCGGCTGGATCGTGCAACGCGGGGGGCGCAAGCCGGGCATCGTCCGGCTGCTGCTGGCCTGCGTCGCCGGCGGCATCGGGGTGATCTACCTGTGCGGCGTGCCCGTGCAGGCGCTGGTCACCGGCATCCCCCTGGGGAAGACGATGCTGCTCAGCACGGTGTTCCTGCCCGGCGACCTGATCAAGGCGGTGCTCGCCGCCTTCGTCGCGAGGGGCGTCCAGCGGGCCTATCCCGACGCCGTGCCGGCCGTCTGGCAGGAGCGGCACGCGTGGCGGTAGCGGCACACGTCCTGGAGCACGCAGCGCGCGACCCCGGCCGGGTCGCGCTCGTCGGCCCGGAGGAGGAGGTCACCTACGCGGAACTGGCCGAGCGGATCAAGGCGCGCGACGTGCGCGCCACCGCCGGTCCCGCCGTGATCAGCGTGAAGGACCCGGTGGCCGCCCTCACCCAGGCGCTCGCCGCCGACCTGGCCGGGATCACGCCGCTGGTCTGCGACGAGCGTGCCGCCCAGCTGCTGGCGGACCTCCCACCCGCTCCTCTGGCTCCGCCGGCCGAGGGCGGGTGGGCCTGTTTCACCTCCGGCAGCACCGGGCGGCCGCGTGCGGTGGTCCGTTCGCGGGCCTCCTGGACCGGCTCCTTCCGGCACCTCGACCGCCTGTCCGGCATCGGCGGGGAGGACGTGGTGCTGATCCCGGGCCCGCTCATCACCTCCCTGTACGCCTTCGCCGCCGCCCACGCCCTGGGCGCCGGCGCGACGGCGATCGTCCCCGGCCGGTGGTCCCTGGAGTACCTGGACGCGGCCACCGCGGTCCACCTGGTACCCCACCAGCTTCAGCAGGTCCTGCCCAAGCCCGCCTCCCTGCGCGTGGCCCTCGTCGGCGGCGCCGCGCTCGACCCCGCCGCCCGCGAACGCGCCGAGGCCGGCGGCCTCCGGGTGCTGGCCTACTACGGGTCGAGCGAGCTGTCCTTCGTCGCCGCCGACGCCGACGGCACCGGGATGCGCGCCTTCCCCGAGGTGGAGATCGAGGTCAGGGCGGGCGAGGTGTGGGTGCGTTCGCCGTGGGTGGCCGACGGCTACCTGGCGGGCGCCCCCGGCCCGCTGCGCCGGGACGCCGCGGGCTGGGCGACGGTCGGCGACCTGGCGGAGCCGTACCGGCCGGGCGGGGTTCTGCGGGTGCGCGGCAGGGGCGACGGCGCGATCCAGACCGGCGGCGCGACCGTCGTGCCCGAGGACGTCGAGGCGGTGCTGCGGCGGGTGCCGGGCGTGGCGGACGCGGTCGTCGTGGGCGCGCCGCACCCCGACCTGGGCGCGCTCGTGTGCGCGGTGGTCGAGGGCCCGGTACGGCGGGCCGACCTGGAAGCCGCCGCCCGCGCCGGACTGGACCGGGTGCAACGGCCGAGACGCTGGTACGCGGCCGACGCCCTGCCCCGCACCCCCACCGGCAAACCGGCCAGGGCGCTGATCGCCGAGACGCTGACCGGCTTCCGGAGGCTGGTGTGAGGCCGGTGGTGGTGGCCGCCCGGCGTACCCCGATCGGTACGGCGGGGCACGCCTTCAAGAGCCTCACCGCCGACCGGCTCGCCGCCCCGGTGCTCGCGGCGGTCCTCGCCGACGTGCGCAAGGCGGGCGGCGGGCAGCAGGACGTGGACGACGTGGTGCTCGGCAACTGCATGGGCCCCGGCGGGAACCTGGCCCGCGTCTCGGCGCTGGCCGCCGGGTTCGGGCACGAGGTGCCCGGTCTGACCGTCGACCGGCAGTGCGGCAGCGGCCTGGCCGCGATCCTGCTGGCCGGGCAGGCGGTGAGCGCCGGTGAGGCGGAGTTCGTGATCGCGGGCGGGGCCGAGAGCGCCTCGACCGCGCCGCTGCGCACGAGCCGGGGGGCGGCGGAGCCGTACGAGCGGGCGCCCTTCACCCCGGACGGGCACCCGGACCCCGACATGGGACCGGCGGCCGAGGCGCTGGCCCGCGCCCGCGGCGTCAGCCGCGAGCGTCAGGACGCCTACGCGATCGGCAGCCACGCCAAGGCGCTGGCCGGTGACTTCGCGAAAGAGATCGTCGCGGTCGGCGAGCGGGACAGCGACGAGCGGCCGCGCGTCCTGCGCGAGCGGTCGCTGGCCAGGCTGCCGGCGGCGTTCGTGCCCGGCGGCACGGTCACCGCGGGCAACTCCTCGCCGATCAGTGACGGCGCGGCGGCGGTGGCCGTCGCGGACGAGCGGCTGGGGCTGCCGGGCCTGCGGCTCGTCGCCGGTTCCGTCGTGGGCTGCGACCCGGAGCTGCCCGGCTGGGGGCCGGTGCCGGCCGTACGGCGGGTGCTGCGGCGGGCCGGGGCCGAACTCGGGCAGGTGGCGGCGGTGGAGATCGTGGAGGCGTTCGCCGCGCAGGTGCTCGCGGTGACCGACGCGCTCGGCCTCGACCCCCTGGGCGCCGACCGCACGCGGGTCTGCGCGGACGGCGGCGCCCTCGCCCTTGGCCACCCGTGGGGGGCCAGCGGCGCGGTCGTGGTCACCCGCCTGTTCCACAGGCTGGTCGGCGCGGGCGCGCCGCGTGGCACGCTGGGGCTGGCGACCGCCGCGGTCGGCGGCGGTCTCGGGGTCGCGGCGTTGTTCGAGGTGGTGTAGATGATCGAGCTGAGCGGCGTCGGCGTACGGCTGGCGGAGCGCGAGGTCCTGGACGGCCTGACGCTGACCCTGTCCGAGCGGCGGATCGGCGTGGCCGGGGCCAACGGCTCCGGCAAGAGCACCTTCGCCCGCCTCCTGAACGGCCTGGCCCTGCCCACCACGGGCACCGTCCGCGTCCTGGGCATGGACACCCGCCGCGAGGCCGCCAAGATCAGGCGCCGGGTCGGATTCCTGTTCACCGACCCCGACGCGCAGATCGTGATGCCGACGGTCGCCGAGGACGTGGCCTTCTCCCTGCGCCGCAGGGGCCTGCCGAAGGCGGAGGTGGCCGCGCTGGTGGAGGAGGTGCTGTCGCGCTACGGCCTGGCCGCCCACGCCGACCACCCCGCGCACCAGCTCTCCGGCGGCCAGAAGCAGCTGCTCGCCCTGTGCTCCGTGCTGGTCCTCGAACCCGACATCCTGGTCATGGACGAGCCCACCACCCTGCTCGATCTGCGCAACTCCCGCCAGGTGGCGCGCATCCTGCGTGAGCTTCCCCAGCAGCTCGTGGTCGTCAGCCACGACCTCGCGCTGCTGGCGGACTTCGACCGGGTCCTCGTGCTCGACCAGGGCAAGCTCGTCGCCGACGGCCCGCCGGCGGCCGCCCTCGACCACTACCGGGACCTGATGGCGTGACCGGTCTCAAGCTGCTCGGACTGGCCGCGGGATGCACTGTGCTGGTCCTGCTCCAGACGCCGGCGGCGCTGGCCGGCGCGGCCGCCGTCGTCCTGGCCCTGTACGCGGTGGCCCGGGTGCGCCCGGCGGCGGCCTGGGGGCAGATCCGCCCGGTGCGCTGGTTCGCGCTCGCGCTGTTCGTCACCCAGCTCCTGCTGGCCGACCTGCCGGCCGCGACGGTCACGACGATGCGCGTGGTGCTCATGGTCGCGCTGGCCGGGCTGGTCACGCTCACCACGCCCGCCTCGGTGATGCTCGCCGCCCTGGAGCGCGGGCTCGCGCCGCTGCGGCTGGTGCGGGTGGACCCGTTCCGGGTCTCGCTCATGCTCACGCTCACCCTGCGCAGCGTGCCCCTGCTCACCGACCTGGCGCGCCGGGTCAGGGAGGCGCAGCGGGCGCGCGGGGTCTCGTGGAGCGTGCGGGCCTTCGCCGTACCTCTGGTGGTGGGTGCGCTGCGGCACGCCGACGCGCTCGGCGAGGCCCTCAGCGCCCGCGGCCTGGACGACTGAGCCCCTACGGCGCCAGCGGGAACACGGCGCGGAACTGCGCGCCCGGCCCGTGATCGGTGATCGTGAGGCTGCCCCCGTGGACCGTGGCGATCTGCCGCGACAGCGCCAGCCCGAGCCCGCTGCCGCCCTGGTCGCGCTCGCGTCCCTCCCGCAGGCGGGTGAAGCGCTCGAAGACCCGCTCCCGGTCCTGCGGGGCGATGCCGTTGCCGTCGTCGGTGACGGTCAGCACCACCTCGCCGCCGTCCACGGCGACCGACACGTCGACGCGCGAGCGGGCGTGGCGCTCGGCGTTGTCGAGGAGGTTCGTCAGCAGCCGGTCGAGCTGGATGGGGGAGCCGTCCACGAAGGCGCCGTCCGCCACGTCCGCGTGCACGCCCGCCCGCCGGGCGGCCTGTGCGCGCGCCAGCTCGCCGAGGTCCACCCGCCTCCTGTCCGGTACGGCTCCCGCGTCCAGCCTGGCCATCAGCAGCAGCTCGTCGATGATCCCCGCCAGCCGGTCGACGGCTTCGAGCGAACGGGCGCCCACCTGGGGCCAGTCGGTGTCCGCCGGATAGGCGACGGCCAGCTCCAGCTGGGTGCGCAGCGCGGTGATCGGGCTGCGCAGCTCGTGCGAGGCGTCGCTGACGAAGTGGCGCTGGGTCTCGGCGGAGCGTTCGAGGCGGGCGAGGGTGTCGTTGGTGGCGGTGGCCAGGGCGGCGATCTCGTCGCCGGTCCCCGGTACGGTCACCCGCCGGCCCAGGTCACCGGCGGTGATGGTGGCGAGCTGGGTGCGGATCCGCTTGACCGGGCGCAGGGCCTGGCCGACCGCGGTCCAGGCGGCCAGGCCCACCATGAACAGCAGCGCGGGCAGGGCGACGGCGAGCGTGAAGTAGAGCAGGCCGATCGCCTGCCGGGTGGCGGAGACGTCCTCGGCGCCGTACACGGTGATCAGGCCCTTGGGGGTGGTGGTGCGCAGGGCGGCGATGTAGTACTCCTCGCTCGCCTCGGGCAGGTCCGGCCGGCCGTACGTGGTGGTGAGGCGTTCCGGCGCCGGGGCGGGCAGGGCGGCGAACCGGTTCTGGTCGCCGGCCTGCGTCGAGGTGCCGAGGACGGCGCCGTCGGCGGCGATGACCTGCAAGAGGTCGATGCCGGGCGGGGTGAACAGCTCGGCGGGCAGGTCGCCGCGGCGGGCGTCGGCGGCCTGCGCCTGCACGGCCTGGTTCACCCGGGAGGCGAGCTGGGCTTCGAGCGTGCGGGGGACGGTCATGGCGAGGATGGCCGCGGCGGCGCCCAGCGCGATCGCGGCCGCGAGCGTGGCGGCCAACGTCACCCGGCCCCGAACGGAGCGCGGCATGACCTTCATGGGAAGGTCGTTGCCGCGACCGGTTCGGGGCAAAGCCAGCAACGCTGCCGTATTCGCCCAAGCGCCGGGCTATGCCTTGGGCTTGTAGACCAGCACCTGGACGCCCGAGCTCAGCGCCGTCGACTTCACGAAGTCCAGGTGGGTGATGTCCAGGCCGTCGAACACCCGGGTGCCCTCACCGCCGATGACCGGCATGACCCAGAGGTGGTACTCGTCCACCAGTTTGTGCTCCAGCAGCGTGCGGTCGAGCTCGCCGGTGCCGTACTTCAGGATGCTCTGGCCGGGCTCCCGCTTCAGTTTGGCGACCGTCTCGGCCACGTCGCCCTCGATGAGGGTGGCGTTCCACTTGGTCTCCTTCAGGGTCCTGGAGGCCACGTACTTGGGCAGGGCGTTCATCCGCACGGCGTACTCGCCCTGGGACGACTCCATCAGCGGCCAGACCTCGGCGAAGCCCTCGTAGGTCTCCCGGCCGAGCAGCAGGGCGTCGGCGCCGTACAGCAGGTCGGCGGCGTATCCGGCGTAGCTCTCGTCCCAGTAGGGAGAGCTCCACTTCTCGGGCGAGCTGATGACTCCGTCGATGGTCATGAAGGTGGATTCGATGAGCTTACGCATGTCCGGCGTCCTCTTTCGGGGTTGTTCTCGGTTCGATGAGGTAACTCTGCCGGATCGTCCTTACCGATTCTTTTCCATCCGCCGTAACCCCGCGGAAGTCACAGACCCCGAAGGACCTCGCGCAGCCGTACGGCGAAGCCCTCCGCGTCCTCCGTCCAGGCGACGTGCCCGCCGGGGAACATCGTGGGCTCGGCGCCGATCGAGGCGGCCAGCGCCCTGGAGGCGCGGTCGCAGAGCTGGCCGGCGGAGTCCTCGCCCAGCCCGACCAGCACGCGGACCGGTCCGTCGCGCAGCGCGGCGACGTCGGGCTCCCAGCGGACGGTGCCGCGCATCATGTGCAGGAAGGAGTAGCGCTCGTCGGCGACGTACTGGGGGTCGGGCTCGGCGGGGAACATGTGCTCCAGGGCGCCCTCCGGCAGGTGGATGTCGGCGTTCTCGAAGAAGATCGCCCATGCGGTCGCGGTGTCGCCGGCGGCGTAGGCGGCGACCATGTCCTCCATCCTGGCGTCGAGCTTCTCGCGGTCGGGCAGCTGCGTGTAGTGGGGCGGCTCGTGCGCGATCACCGCACGTACCCGCTCGGGGTGGGCCTGAGCGAGGGCGAGCACGCTCACGGCGCCGCCGCTGCTGCCGAACACGACCGCGGGGCCCGCGTCGACCTCGGCGAGGAGCAGGGAGAGGTCCGCGGCGCGCAGGGCGGGGGTGGAGTCGCGCCCGGGGTCGTCGAGCACGCTGCGGTGGATGCCGCGCGGGTCGGCGGTCAGCACGGTGTGGTCGCCGGCCAGCAGGTCGGCCAGTGGCGCGAAGGCCCCGGCGTCCATCGGCGCGCCGAACAGGACGACGAGCGGTCCCTGGCCGCGTACCTCGTAGTGCAGCGTGCCGTCGGGGGTCTTCAAGGTGGGCATGTTCATCTCCTCGGCTTCGGTACTGGACGGTACAGTACTCGCTTCAGTACTGGACCGTCCAGTACCATCTCTCCATGGACAACGGACGCACCGCCAGAAAGCGTCGCGCGATCGTCGACGCCGCGCGCACCCTCTTCCTGCGCAACGGCTACGCGGGCACCAGCATGGACGAGATCGCCGCCATGGCCGAGGTCTCCAAGCAGACCGTCTACAAGCACTTCGCCGACAAGCAGCGGCTGTTCACCGAGCTGATCACGCTCGACATCTCGCAGATCGAGGTCGAGACGCACCCGCTCGAAGCCGCCATGCCCGGCACCGACAACCTGGAGCGCGACCTGCGGGAGTACGCGCGCATGCACCTGGCCGTGGTCATGCAGCCGCAACTGCTGCGCATGCGCCGCGTGCTCATCGGCGAGGCGGACCGCTTCCCCGACCTGGCGCGGGCCTGGTACGAGAACGGGCCGGTGCGATCGAGCGCGCTGTTCGCCGGGTGGTTCGAGGCGCTCGGGCGGCGCGGGCTGCTCGACGTGCCGGACCCGCTGCTGGCGGCCCAGCACTTCAACTGGCTGGTGCTGTCGATCCCGCTGAACAGGGCGATGTCCCTGCCGGTCGAGGCGGCGCTCTACGACGAGAAGGAGCTGAACCACTACGCCGACGAGGGGGTGCGCGTCTTTCTGGCTGCCTACGGGAGATGACTTCACTGTAGAGATACTTTATGGTGGAGGTATATTCGACCTCTGGAGTGCCGATGATCGACCCGTTCGCCCCCAGCATCCGCGGCCTCGCCGACCCCGACCCCGCCCGCGAAGCGCTGCGCGCCGCGGGGCCGATCGTGAAGGTGGCCGCGCCGTACGGCGGCTCGGTCTGGATCGTGACCGAGGAGAGCCTGGCCCGCGAGGTGCTGGCCCACCCCGGCATCGCCAAGGACCCGGCCAACGCGCCGGAGAGCTGGGACCCGCGGCGTGCCGCGCTCGAACCGCCCGCGGCCGCGCAGCCGTCACTCACCACGCTCGACGGGCCCGCCCACACCGAGCTGCGCCGCGCCCACGCCCCGCTGCTCAACGCCAGGCGGATCGCCGCGCAGTCCGATCGGGTCCACGAGCTGGCCCGCGAACTGCTGACCGAACTCGCCGGCGGGCCGCAACCGGTCGACCTGACGGCCGGATTCACCGTCCGTTACCCGCTGACCGTCCTGCTCGACCTGCTCGGCATCCCGCTCGACCGGGTGGGGACGGCGACGGAGGCGTGCAGGCTGATGTTCGACCCCGAGCCGGGCGCGCAGGGCCGCGCGATGGCCGAGCTCGCCCGGCTGGCCGAGGCGGGACTGGACGGCGCGCGCGGCGGGCTCGCCGCCGAACTACGCGAGCGCGTGCCGGAGGGCACCACCCGCGAGCAGCTTCTCTACTACCTGTTCGGGCTGATCTTCGCGGGCCAGCTCACCACCGACGCCGCGCTCGGCTTCCTGGTCGCCCGCGCACTCACCGCTCCGGCCGGTGCCGACGAGCTTGTGCGCGAGACGTTGCGTGATCACCCGCCCGCGCCCTACACGCTCTGGCGGTTCACCACCGCCGAGATCGAGCTCGCCGGGGAGCGTGTGCCCGCCCGCTCGCCCGTCCTGGTGGACATCCAGGGCATCAACGCCGATCCAGGCCGCGAGCCAGGCCCCGACCTCACGTTCGGCGCGGGCGCGCACTTCTGCGTCGGGGCCCAGCTCGCCCAGCTCGAACTGCGCGCGGTGGCCGACGTTCTCGCCGCCGACTTCCCCGGCGCCCGGCTCGCCGTACCCTATGGCGAGCTGCGCCAGCGGACCTACGGCGGCATCATGGGCGTGCGGCTCACCGCCCTGCCCGTCAACCTTGGCGCTGGGCCAGCGGGACCGCCGCCTCGCTCGTGAAGGGCAGGAACGTGAACGACTCCTGCAGGTAGAGCGTCACCGTGTCGGCGGTGTGCGACAGGTAGCCGATCGACAGGTCCTCGCCCAGGTGCAGGTCGTAGTCGCCGCCGCGGGTGGTCAGGACCAGTGCTCCGGCCAGCGCGGGCGCCCAGATGATGTCGCCGTCCACCATCCGCTCGATGTGTGAGCGCACCGGGTAGCCGTGGTCGCTGGTCTCGGTGACGCCCGTGTACGCCTCCGGGCCCAGCAGGACCGTGTACGGCCCGTCCACGCCGGCCACCCGCAGGGCACTGAGCGCCTGGGCGATCGCCTCCGGGTAGCCGGTGAACTCGGTGGGCAGCGGGATCGGGCGGTGCGAGCTGGCCGGGACGATGCCGGTGATGCCGGCGGCGCCGTACCCCTGGAAGATCGCGCGGTCCTCGGCGATGGCGAGGGCGGTCGCGGCGTCCTTGGCGGGCTGCCAGTCGGAGTCGCCGGAGCCGCGCTCGACGTCGTCGATCGCTTCACGGCTCAGCTCGAACGGCCGGCGCAGCTCCACCAGCGCCGCCACACCCCGCTGCCTGGCCTCGACGCCGTCGCCGGGCGGCTGGATCCCGGTGACGTGGCCGGTGCCGACGGCCGAGCTGTCGGCACCGGTCGGGCCGTGGGTGTCGACCACGCGGCGGCCGGCCAGGTTGCGCTTGAACGTGCGGGCCACCTCCTCCTCGATCTGCGCCCAGGCGGCGTCGGAGATCGGGGCGAGCTCGCGGTGCAGGTTGTTCATGACTGCGGGACTCCTTTGAGGCTGCCGATCTCCAGAGCGCCCGGCGCCTGCGGTTCGGCCAGCCGTTCGAGCAGGTCGGGCGTCGGGACGAAGTAGGTCGAGCCGGTCAGGGCGGTGGAGAAGTCCAGGATCCGGTCGTAGTTGCCGGGCGGGTCACCGGCGAACATGTTCGTGATCATCCGGTCGAGGACGTCCGGAGTCCTGGAGTAGCCGATGAAGTAGGTGCCGAACTCGCCGGCCGCGGCGTTGCCGAACGGCATGTTGTCCCGCACGATCTTCAGCTCCCTGCCGTCCTCCTCGATGACGGTCAGCGCGTTGTGCGCCCAGGTCGGCTTGGTCTGGTCGTCCAGCTCGACGTTCGCCAGCTTGGTACGGCCGATGACGCGCTCCTGGTACTCGACGGGCAGCGCGTTCCAGGCGGCCAGGTCGTGCACGTACTTCTGCACGGTGACGTACGTGCCGCCGGCGAACAGCGGATCCTCCTCGCCGATCAGCACCGAATCGGCGGCCAGCTCGTCCTCGGGGTTCTCCGTGCCGTCCACGAAGCCGAGCAGGTCGCGGGCGTCGAAGTAGCGGAAGCCGTGCACCTCGTCCACGCTCGACAGCGCGCCCGCCAGCCGGTCCATGACCAGCGCGGCCAGCTCGAAGCAGAGGTCCATGCGTTCGGCCCGCAGGTGCAGCAGCAGGTCGCCGGGCGTCGAGGGCGCGTGGTGGACGCCGCGCACCTCGGGCATCGGGCGCAACATGGCCGGGCGCGGCAGGTCGAACCACCGGTCCCACGCCTCGGCGCCGATGCCGAGCACGCAGGACAGGTTGCCGTCCATGCTGCGGAAGCCGACCGTGCGCCGCAGCGCCGCCAGGTCGCCGCAGAGCGACCTGACCGCCTCGCGGGCCGCGGCGTCGTGCTTCACCGTCGCCACGGTGAAGACGGCCGCCCTGCTCAGCGGCCCGAGAACCGCCTGCAGTCCATGCTGTCGTGAGCTCACCTGTCGAACCTTGCCGCCCGGCGGTAAGGCCAACCTCACGGCTCAGCCAACGGAGAGAATGTCAGGTTTCCCCTGGTCTGTGGCGGACACAGGCCCAGCGTGAGACGACTGCCCGCCCTGGGTGTCTGCCTGACGGCCGCGTTCATGTCCGGCCTCGACGTGAGCATCGTCAACGTGGCGCTGCCGTCCATCCAGGAGAGCCTGCACGCCACCGAGGACGGCCTGCAGTGGACGCTGTCCGGGTACGCGCTCACGTTCGGGCTGCTGCTCGTGCCCGCCGGACGGCTCGGCGACGCGCGCAGCCGGCGGGCCGTCTTCATGGTCGGCGTCGCCCTGTTCACGCTGGCCAGCACCGCCTGCGGATTCGCGCCCACCATGCCGCTGCTGATCGCCGCCCGGCTGGTCCAGGGCGTCGCGGCCGGCATGCTCAACCCGCAGGTGTCCGGGCTGATCCAGCAGATGTTCCAGGGCCAGGAGCGCGGCCGGGCCTTCGGCGCGTTCGGCGCCACGATGGGCATCGCCACCGCGGCCGGTCCCACGATCGGCGGCGCGCTCGTCACCGCGTTCGGGCACGAGGAGGGCTGGCGGTGGGTGTTCCTGGTCAACCTGCCGATCGGCGTCATCCTGCTGCCGCTGGCCTGGAAGCTCCTGCCGCCCGGGGTGAAGGGGCGGCAGGAGAGCATGGACCCTGTCGGCGTGCTGCTGCTCGGGATCGGCGTGTTCGGCCTGCTCCTGCCGTTCGTGCAGCAGCACCAGTGGGAGGGGCAGGCCAAATGGCTGCTCGTGCCCGCCGCGCTGGCCGTACTGGCGCTGTTCGTCGCCTGGGAACGCCGCTACCAGCGTGAGCCGCTGATCCAGCTCGGCCTGTTCGCCAAACACTCCTACAGCCTCGGCGCCGTCATCGCCCTGTTCTACTTCGCCGGATTCACCGGCATCTTCTTCATCTACACCCTCTACCTGCAGAACGGCCTGCACTACACCGCGCTCCAAGCGGGACTGGCCATCACCCCGTTCGCCATCGGCTCCTCCCTGGCCGCCATCGCCGGCGGACGCCTGGTCGGGCGGGCCGGGCGGCTGCTCGTCGCCGTCGGCCTCGCCGTCGTCATCGCCGGACTCGCCGCCACCATCGTGGTCACCGGCATCTGGACCGGACCCGAACTCGGCTGGGCCAACGCGCCGACCCTGCTGATCGCCGGCCTCGGCAGCGGGCTCGTGATCGCGCCCAACCAGGCGATCAGCCTGTCCGAGGTGCCGCCGGTCAACGGCGGCAGCGCCGCCGGCGTACTCCAGACCGGCCAGCGGCTCGGCTCCGCCTTCGGCATCGCCGCCACCGGGTCGATCTTCTTCGGCGCGCTCCACGCCGGGTGGCCCTCGGCGTTCCGGCACGGGCTCGTGGTGGTCATCGCCTTCGTGGCCGTGGCGCTCGCCGCCGCCGTCTTCGACCTGGTCCACAGCAGGAGTACGGCCCGCCGTACCGGATAGCCGGATCTTGCAACCTACCCCCCAAACCCACGTTGACCTGCGACTATCGCCGCGCGTTCGGGGCGATAGCGAAACGGTAGTGGGACGATGCCCGCCCGCTTGAGCCTGAGGCCAGTTGATCCACAGGAACCAGCCCCAAACGGGTGAGGCGAAGGAGACGCAGGCCATGTTCACCGCCAAATTGACTCGGACTCTCCGGCTTCTGGTATCGCGGCGCTCCGCCAACAACCCCTGGGAATAACGGTGTCGATCCACGTAGAGGTGCCGGCGATCTCCGAGGCTCTCGGAACCGGACAGGCGTGCGGCACCTTCGGCGAACTGCTCCAAGGCGCACTGGTAGACCCGCAGGTGGACTTCCTGGTCACCCTGCCGATCGAGGCGGGCAGCACCGCCCGCTTCCGCTATGACCGGCGGACCACCGACATCCGGGTGGTCCCCGGAGACCGGAAGAAGGCCAGGTCGCTGGCCCGCTCGATGCTCACGGTCCGCGGCTTCCGCGGCGGCGGCGACCTCCACGTCGACACCGACCTGCCCATCGGCAAAGGGCTCGCCAGCTCCTCCGCCGACCTCGTCGCCACCGCGTGGGCCGTGGGCCGGGCGCTCGGCGAACTGCCCACACCGGGCGAGATCGAGGAGCTGATGCGGAGGATCGAACCGTCCGACGGCGTGATGTACCCGGGCACCGTGGCCTTCCGCCACCGCGACGTACGGCTCCTCGAACACCTCGGCCACCTGCCCGACATGACCATCGTCGGCGTCGACGAGGGCGGCAGCGTGGACACGGTCGCCTTCAACCGCGGCCACCGGCGCTTCTCCGACTCCGCCCGGCAGGAGTACCAGCGGCTCCTGGACACGCTGCGCGTCGCGGTCCCGGCCGGCGACACCGCCGAGATCGGCCACGTGGCCAGCAGGAGCGCCGCCATGCACCAGCGGATGCACCCCAAGCGCATGCTCCGCGACGTCCTCGGCATCTGCGGCGGCGTCGGCGGCCTCGGCGTCGTCACCGCGCACAGCGGCACCATGCTCGGCATCCTGCTCGACGAGGCCGACCCCGACTACACCGCCAAGCTGGGGAAGGCGATCGGCGAATGCTCCGCGCTGGCCGGCGGCTCCCACCTCTTCCGCACCGCCCGCCCGGCTAGGAGGCCGACGTGAGTTCCCCCAAGCGGCGAGTCGAACTGCGCAGCGACACCTTCACCCTGCCCTCGCCGCGGATGCTGGAGGCGATGGTGGCCGCCGAACTCGGCGACGACGTCTACGGCGAGGACCCGACCGTCAACGCGCTGGAGGTCCTGGCCGCGAGACTGCTCGGCAAAGAGGCCGCCTGCTTCATGCCCAGCGGCACCATGAGCAACCTGGCCAGCATCATGACCCACTGCCCGCGCGGCTCGAAGGTCATCGTCGGCGAGGAATCCGACATCTACGTGTACGAGGCCGGCGGGGCCTCGGTATGCGGAGGAGTGATCTACCACCCGATCCCCAACAACGCCGACGGCACGATGGCCCTCGACGCCATCGCCGCCGCCTTCCCGCCCGACTCCGACGATCCGCAGTTCGCCCTGCCCGCGCTGCTCTGCCTGGAGAACCCGCAGAACCACCGGGGCGGCAAGGTACTGCCGGCGGCGTACCTGCGCGAGGTCACGGACTTCGCCCGCGAGAACGGCCTGACCGTGCACATGGACGGCTCGCGCATCTTCAACGCCGCGCTGGCCGCCGACGTGCCCGTCGCCGAACTGGCCGGGTACGCGGACTCCGTCATGTTCTGCCTGTCCAAGGGGCTCGGCGCGCCGGTCGGCTCGATGGCCGTCGGGACCGGGCCGTTCATCCGCGACGTGCGCCGCCTGCGCAAGATGCTCGGCGGCGGGATGCGGCAGGCCGGCGTCCTGGCCTCGGCCGCGATCGTCGCCCTGGAGAACAGCGGCCGGCTGGCCGAGGACCACGAGAGCGCCCGGCGGCTCGCCGACGGCCTGGAGACCATCCCCGGCATCGCGGTCGACCGCGCCGAGCCCGGCATCAACATGGTCTTCTTCCGCGTCCTCACCATGGACAACCCCACGTTCATCGCCGCCGCGCAGGCCCAGGGCGTGGCGCTGGCCGAGCTCGGCCACGGGCAGATCCGGGCCGTGACCCACTACGGAGTCGAGCCCGAGGACATCGGCTACGTGCTCGACGTGATCCGTTCGATCCTCGCCGACTCCACCAGGAGGAGCCATGCCGATCACAAGCCCGTACTCGCCGGTTGACGTCCGGCCGCAGCTCTCCGCCGAGGAGTTCTACGCCGAGTACGTCAACAAGAAGCCCGTCCTGATGCCCGGCGCCCTCGCTGAGCTTCCCGCCGCCCAGCGCTGGTCGCTGCCCTACCTCGCCTCGATCGCGCCCGACCTGCCGGTACGGCTCAAGACCGGGCGCGTGGCCGAGGGCAAGACCACGACCGTCCGGCTCGACGACTACTCCAAGACCGTCACCGCCTGGGAGCAGCGCGGATCCGACGACGTCGAACGGCCGGCGTACCTGCACGACGTGCCGCTGCTCACGTTCATCCCCGAACTGCGGCAGGACCTCGAACCCTTCCCCGGCCACCTGTTCCCCGCGTTCTTCCGCGACAACTGGGCGGTCTTCCCGCAGTTCTTCGTCGGCCCCTCGCAGGCCGTCACCACGCTGCACTTCGACACCCTGCTCACCCACAACCTGTTCTTCCAGCTCGACGGCAGCAAGCGCTTCGTCATGGTCGCCAACGAGGACCGCGACCGCTGCTACACCTACAACTGGCGCTGGGCCGAGGTGAACCCGGAAGACCCCGACTACGACCGCCACCCGAACTTCCGCGGCGTGCGCGTCATGGAGGCACACGTCCAGGCCGGCGACCTGTTCTACATGCCGCCCGGCACCCTGCACCAGGTCTCCTCGCTCAGCTCCTCGGTGTCGTTCAACATCGACTGGCACGACAAGGTCAGCGCCCTGCGCGGCATCGCCGCCGTACGCCACGGCATGCCGCGCCAGAACCTGCGCTACAACCTGCTGCTCGCCCTCGGCGTCTACGGCCGGGTGCCGCTCAAGGTGCTCATGCCGGCCCTCCGGTCGTACTTCACGTACATCTCCTAATCCTTTCATCGGCTAATCCTTCCTTTCCGGCCGGGAGAACGCATGCTGTTCAGCCAAGACCTGATCCGCTCGCTGGCCACGGCGGTCGACCTGGTCAACACGCAGCTCGTCACCGTCGCCGACCTGGTCGCGCTCGTCGAGCGCCGCCAGGTCGGATACCCCGACGAGCTGACCGGGGCCGACCTCGAAGCCGTGCGCGGTTCGCGGGAGGAGTTCCACCACGTCTTCATCGCGCCCGACCAGGGCGTCGAGCGCCTCAACAGGCTGCTCGGGCGGACCAGGCTCACCCTGCGGCTGTCCGAGTACGACGGCCAGCGGCTGCGCCTGCAGCACCACGCCGGGGAGGCGCCGGTGGCAGAACAACTCACCGCCGACTGCGGGCTCGCCCTCGCGTACCTGTTCGTCCACGGTGAGCAGACCCGGCTGCGGACGTGCGCCGCCGAAGGTTGCTCCCGGGTCTTCGTGGACGCCTCACGCAACCGCTGCCGGGTGTACTGCGACAGCCGTACCTGCGGAAACCGCGCCCACGCGGCGGCACACCGAGCACGTCGCCGGACCTAGGGACGATATGAGCGCCCATGCCTTCCCACCCTCGCCCAATCTGGCCCTCGACGAACTCGTCAACCACAGACGTCGGGCCGGGCAGCCGCTGATTCACCTGGGGTTCGGCGAATCACAGCTGCCCGTGCCCGACTTCCTCGCCGACCGGCTGCACGCCGGCGCGGCCAGGAACCGCTACGGCCAGATCGGCGGCGAACTCGACTGCCGCGAGGCCGCCGCCGGCTACTTCACCCGCCGGGGCCTGCGCACCCACGCCGACCAGGTCGTCATGGCTCCCGGCAGCAAACCCGTCCTGCTCGCCCTGATGGCGGCCCTGCCGGGAGCCGTCGTACTGCCCCGGCCCTGCTGGGTCACCTACGAGCCACAAGCACGGCTGTTCGCACGCGAGGTCGTCGGCGTGCCCGTGCCGCCCCAGTGCGGCGGAGTACCCGACCCGGACCGGCTCGTCCCCGCGTTGCGGGCGGCACGACGAGCCGGTCTGCGACCCCGATCCATCGTGCTCACCCTGCCCGACAACCCGACCGGCACACACGCGCCCGCCGCCGTCGTGCGCAGGCTGGCGGAGATCGCCGACGACTGGGATCTGCTGGTCATCTCCGACGAGATCTACCGCGACATCGTGCACCCGCCCGGCGACGGCATCACCAGCCCGGCGGAGTACGTCCCCGACCGGACCGTCGTCACCTCCGGCCTCAGCAAGAGCCTGGCGCTAGGGGGATGGCGGATCGGCTTCGCCCGCTTTCCCGACACGGTGGACGGCCTGGCGCTGCAGAGCCGGGTCATCGGTCTGGCCAGCGAGATCTGGTCGTCGCTGGCCGGGCCCATGCAGGAGGTGGCACGGTACGCACTGTCGGAACCACCGGAGCTGCGGCGGCACCTGGCGGCCAGCACCCGGCTGCACGGGGCGGTGGCGGCGGCGGTACACGAGGTGATGACAGAGGCAGGCGCGGCCGGCCGCCCGCCGACCGGAGGCTTCTACGTCTACCCGGACTTCTCCCCGATCCGCGGCAGACTGGCCAAGCTGGGAGTCCGAGACTCAGCCACCCTCGAACGCCACCTGCTGGATCGGCTGGGGGTGGCGGTACTGGGCGGCCACCACTTCGGCGACGACCCCAAGGCACTCCGCTTCCGCGCGGCGACCAGCATGTTGTACGGCGAGAGCGACGAGGAACGATGGCTGGCCCTGGAAAGCACAGACCCGGTGGCCTTGCCCCACATAGAACGCCTCCTGGACAACCTGAGCGAAGCCTTCTACACGTTGACCGGAGTATCCACGCGGTCCGCTGTAGCCGCGCTCCACTAAAGGCACGGTGTTCCGCTTCGCTCCACGCGCTCTCCCAAGGGCATGGTGTTCCGCTTCGCTCCACGCGTTCTTCCAGTCGAGCCGGGGGCTCGACCCCGCGCCGGACCTCGCTCCGCTCGGACTGCCTTCCAAAGCGCTTTCGCCCACAGGGTGGTTAGCGGCGTGGGTGGTGCCGGTCGGTGGCGAACAGTTTGTCTGGCCGTGTTCACGGGCGACGGGTCTGTCCTGGCTCCGCTCCAACCGGTCTCTGAACCTATTGGTCGGACCGGCGAGATCTCCGCATAAGGCGCCGCGATCCAGGGGATGCTGCGTCTCGGGGTGTTAACACCATCTGAGTATTTCTAATGCGCTTGTTTCCCGTGAGCACAAGGACTACTCTTCCCGCAACGGGATCAACTCCGGCCCCAGAAATGGCCGTGCCCCGGGCGGCATGCTCAAGGAGCAGAGGCGGACCCGGGGCTTACCCGTTCACACTATCACGTCGTGTTCCGGCCGAGCATGCCCAGGAGTCCTAGTGAACGCCGACTTGCCACAGTGGATGCGCCGGGCGCTCTCCGACCCACGTCTGGCTCCCTACCTGCGCAGCTCCGGCGCTGACGCGGCTCAAGCCGAGCGTCTCTACTACTGGAATCTGGAAGCTGCCGCAGCGTTCTACGGACCGCTGCACTTCCTCGAAGTCTCCCTGCGTAACGCGTTCCACCGTGCGCTGACGGTCACATTCGGCAGGCCCGACTGGTGGGAGGCGGCACCGCTGTCGTCGCATGGCGCTCGGCACGTCCGTAAGGCTGCCGAGCACGCCACCGACAATGTGGGCTCCCGTCGGCTTGTGGTGTCAGACGACATCGTCGCTGAACTGACTTTCGGCTTCTGGGTATCCCTGATCAGCCGCCGCTACGATCGGTATCTCTGGGTTCCGGCGCTGCACGCGGTCTTCCGCGATTGCTCCGAGACACGCCGCGATCTGCACGATGGTCTGACATCACTTGTTCTGTTCCGAAACCGGATCATGCATCATGAACCCGTTCACAGCCGTGATCTCGCCGCCGACTACGCGAAGCTTTGCCGCATGCTCGGCTATGTGGAGCCCGAGGCTGCCGGAAGGCTCCCGCAGATGGACCGGGTCGCCGAGGTTCTGACCCGCCGCGCCGACGTCTGCGCCGGCTTGCTCGTCCCGCGCCTCTAGGGGGCCTTGGTGCACCTCATCTCCTCAGCTGATATCGCCAGAGCGCTCGGCGTCAGCCGTGCCGCGGTCAGCAACTGGCGGCGTAGACACTCCGACACCTTCCCGCAGGCCGTAGAACACGACGGCCGGAGCCTCTTCCGCGCCGAGGAGATCGCGACCTGGTTGAAGGCGCACGGATTCGGAACTTCGGGGTCCTTCTCGCGCTGGCTGCAGAAGGCTCCTTCGGATGAAGGTTCGCGCTCCGGCAGCGAGCGTGAAGCGCGCGATCCGGAGGTCCAACAGGTGACTGTGCGATTGGCCAGGCTGCTCAAGTCACCAGGGTTCCGGGCACTGGCCGACACACCTGCGGTCTTGGTCGAGTTGCTGGCGAAGCGCATACGAGACCCAGCTGCCTGGGGGACGCTAACGCAGCATGCCGCGAGCCGCCCCATCGATGCGATCGCTCCTTTCCTTGAGACCCATGGGGTCGTTCCATCCACTCTCAAGCACGAGGCTGCCTCCATCAGCCGTTTGCTCGCGGGCCTGGATGATCTGCCGTCCCCGCAGAGCGACGCCGAATGGGCAGAGCTGACCGACCTGCTCCTGGAAATGCTGTCCGACCATGCACCCCGGTCAACGGGAGAGTTCTACACCCCTCGTTCGGTCGTCGACCTAATGGTGTCGATCGCGAGAATCAAGACTGGTGAATTGGTCTTCGATCCCAGCTGTGGAGCAGGAAGCCTGCTGGTCGGGGCGGCAGAGGTGGCGGGCGATCAAATCCGGGGGAACACACCGTGGAACGAATCCGCGGCTGCGGCGCGCGCCATGCTCGGACTCCGGGGAATCGCGGCGGACATCACCGAGAACCGGGCCTTTGAGGCCGCACCCTTGAGAGCTTCCGTCATCTTGTCCAACCCTCCGTTCGGACGTCGGCTCAGTAATCCCCGAGACTCCTTCTTCGGGCGCATACCCGCGGGACACGCGGATTTCGCGTGGCTGTGTGACGCGTACGAGAAACTAGACATCGGGGGACGCGCCGCAATCCTGATGCCGAACGGCACCACCTTCCGGCGTGGCGCCGAACGGCATCTCAGAGCCGCGATGGTGGAATCCGGAGCCGTTGAACGTGTTGTGGCCCTGCCTGCCGGCCTGTTCGCCCCCTATACCGAGATTCCGGTGACTTTGTGGGTGCTGCGGCGTGATGCCACAACCAGGAATGTCGTCATGGTGGACGGAGCCGAGCTCGGACATCGCACAGATGGGACTCGCCGCACTCTCAGCGAGGATGACATCGCGCTGCTTCTGTCCACCGCACCGCAGGGCCGGGTGAAGGTCGTTTCGCCTGAGGAGATCCAGCAGAACGACTATGACCTGACACCCGCCAAATACATCGCCCGTGAGGTAACACCGGTTGACGACACGCTCAGCGAACGGGTGGATGCCTTGGAGCGCGCGGAGCGCTCGGCCCGGCTGGCCGATGCCCGGGTACGGATGCAGCTGAAAAGGAGTGATCGGGAGCGAGCTGTGCGAGGGGCCTTTCCACCGGAGTGGCCGAGAGTGCCCCTGAGGGAGGTCGTCGATATCCAGGCCGGCCCATCCAAACTCGCCGTCTCGCTTCTGCCTCTTGGCGAGCGAGGCGTGCCTGTTCTGTCGCCCGGCGAGATCAGCTGGTTCTCGGTGGCGCCTCAGGCGGCGCGGGCCCTCACACCCCAATCCGCGGCCGAGCTGCATCGCTATCGGGTCCGGACCGGGGATCTGGTGTGCGTGCGGACCGGCGATCTGGGCCGCGCTGCCGCCGTTGGCGTGGAACAGGATGGCTGGGTTCTCGGCACCTCTTGTTTGAGACTGCGCCTGATCCGTCCCATCAGCTCTGGATACCTGCTTCGCTACTTGGCTCATCCCGAAACGCGCAGCTGGATTCGCGCACATGCGCCGTTTTCCGCCATCCCAAGCCTAAGCACCCGGGTACTCGGCGACCTTCCTTTTGTGGTCGCGCCGGATGACGTCCAGTCCTTGGTCTCCGACGTTCTTGGCTCGATCGAAGACAAGATCACCGCTCATCGGGAGATCATCGCCGAGTCTGAGCGACTGCACGCATGGTTGCTGCCCTACCTGATGGCCGGGCGTTCGATAGATGACGCATAGAGGCCCGGCCCCTGCGGGTCCGTAATCCGAACAATGGCTTGCGGTGTTCGGGAGGTCGCAGCTGACGTTCACGATGTTCCACATGTCGGCGGACGTGGGAAAGCGATCTTGCGGCTGGCCTTGTTCAAGAGTTCGATCATGTGGTAAGTGGGCCTGCACCGGAATGGTTGGCCGACTGCTTCTTCCGTGACATATGGCCGGGATCCCGGATCGTTTCCTTGGGACCTGGGTCGGACTGGTGGACGACGAAGACATGAAAACGCCATTTCCGGTGGAGATTCTCCTTCGACAGGGTGGGCATGGCCAGACCGTAGGGAAAGTTCACTACGAGTCGCTCAAGTGCCGGCTCTATGAAGTCTCATCGCGAGAACTCGCGGTCCAGGAAAGTCTTTCCGTGGCCACCGAGCTGTGCGACGAAGATCTTGTGACGCTGAGATATGGAGCGAATGGAACTCTCAGGCGTCGGCCCTTGCGTACTGCGGGCGGCCGCTGGGGCGGTAGGTCTGGATGGTTATGCCCTTCGGGGTGGAGCGCGATTCCACCAGGTCCAGTGCCATGTCCCGGCCAATGTCGGGGAACAGGCGGGTGCCTTGGCCGAGGATCACCGGGCTGATGAGCAGGTTCATCTCGTCTACGAGTTCGTTGGCGAGGAGCCAGCGGAGCAGGGTGCCGCTGCCGTGGACCTGCAGTTCGCCTCCCGGCCTGGCCTTCAGGTTCGCGATGAGGTCGGTGGACAGGATGGTGGTGTCCGGCCACGTTGCTTCGGTGAGGGTGGTGGAGGCCACGTACTTGGGCTTGGTGTTCAGGGCGATGGCGATGGGGTTGCCGCCGGGGTCGGCGGCCATCGCGCCCCAGTGGCGGGCCACCTCCAGCCCGCCGAGCAGGCGCAGGGTGAGCGCGGTCCGGGCGAGCGGCGACAGCGCCGGGTGGCAGCAGGTGAAGATCATGCGGAGCTGGTCGTCGCGCACCGGTCCCACCTCCTTCGCCTCGTCGGGCTGGTGCAGCAGCAACGCCTGCGCGTGCCGGGCCTCGCGGGTGGATTCCCGGCGCATGCGGTCGATCGCCCGGTTGCGGGCGGTGGTCACGATCCACGCGCCAGGGTTGGGCGGCGGCCGGTCCCACTTCTGGACGGCTGTCGCGAACGCGTCCCGCACGGCCTCCTCGGCCAGCCCGATGTCACCGAGCAGGCGCGTCAGCGTGGCCACACACCGGCCGTATTCGGCCCGGTAGACGCGGTCCAGATCCATCCGCGCTCACGCCCACCGCGCGTCCGCGAACGGGCGCACCTCGATCGGGGACCCGCAGGCCAGCGCGCACTTCTCGGCCCAGGACAGCGCCTGGTCGAGGTCGTCGCACTGGATCACCCAGAACCCACCGAACTGCTCCTTCGTCTCGGCGAACGGGCCGTCGGTCTTCGTGCTCGCGCCGCCCGCGGGGCGCACGACCGTGCTCGCGGGCGAGGGAAGCAGGCCCCCGACGAACACCCACGTACCGGCGGACCGCATGTCGGCGGTGACCTGGTCCGTCCGGGCGAACTGCGCCTTCATCTCCTCCTCTGACGGCGACGGCGCGCTCTCGTCGAACTGGACGGCGAGCAGGTACTTCTTCATGGCGAACTCCTCGGAACGGATCGGTCTCTCATCTTGGCTACGAACGCGCCCGACGCCATTCGACACCCCCGGAGGGAGAAGGTGTTGAATGCGTCACTCGGCTGGCCGGGCATGCCGGGCGCTTCCTGGTCTCCTACCTTCAGGGCACGCGGCTTACCTGCGGGTACGTCCTTACTTTGAGTAAGCCCGGCTCTTAGGGTCTGGGGCCATGCCTGACACATCCAAAACGGGGTGGAAGCCGTGGGCGGGGCTGGCCGTCCTCGCGCTCCCCGCCATGCTCGTGATGATCGACATGAGCGTGTTGCACCTGGCCATGCCGCGCCTGAGCGCCGATCTCGATCCCAGCGCCTCCCAGCTGCTCTGGATCACCGACATCTACGGCTTCCTCATCGCCGGCGCGCTGATCCCCATGGGCGCCCTGGGTGACCGGATCGGGCGGCGGCGGGTTCTGCTCGCCGGGGCGGCCACATTCGGGATCGCCTCCGTGCTGGCCGCCTACGCGCCCACCGCCGAGACGCTGATCGCCGCCCGCGCGTTGCTCGGTCTCGCCGGGGCGGCGCTGGGCCCGGCCACCCTGTCGCTGATCAGCGTCATGTTCCACGACCCACGGCAGCGTACGACGGCGATCACCGTCTGGATGGCCAGCTTCATGGCGGGCGGGGCCGTGGGCCCGCTGGTGGGTGGCGTGATGCTGGAGTACTTCTGGTGGGGGTCGGTGTTCCTGGCGGCGGTGCCGGTCATGGTGCTGCTGGTGGTACTCGGGCCGATCCTGCTGCCCGAGTACCGCGATCCCCGGCCCGCCCGGCTGGACCTGCCCAGCGCGGTGATGTCGCTGACGGCGGCGCTGGCGGTGGTGTACGGCATCAAGGAGATGGCCAAGGACGGCTTCGCGCCGGTGCCCACGGCCGCCGTTGTGCTGGGGCTGGTCGCCGGGGTCGCGTTCGTACGGCGGCAGCGGCGGCTCGCCCATCCGGTGCTGGATCTGTCGTTGTTCGCCAGCCGGGCCTTCACCGTTTCGCTGGGCACGCTGACCATTACGGTGATCTTCATGCTGGGCACGCAGTTCCTCATGGCCCAGTACATGCAGATGGTGCTGGGCCTGTCCCCGCTCACGGCCGGGCTGTGGGGGCTGCCCCTGGTCATCGCGGGCACCGTCGCGATCTTCGTCGCGTCGGCGCTCGCGGGGAGGATCCACCGTGCCTACATCTTCGGGACCGGGCTGGTCGTCGCCGCCGCCGGGTTCGCCGTGCTCACCCAGGCGGACGCGTCGGCCGGGCTGCCGGTCGTCGTGACCGGGTCGGTGCTGCTGTTCGCGGGGCTCATGCCGGTTTCGGGGCTGGGCATCGACATGATCGTGGGTGCCGCTCCGCCCCCGCAGGCGGGAGCGGCGGCCGCGGCCGGGGAGACCACCCAGGAACTGGGCGGCGCCCTGGGGATCGCCCTTCTAGGCAGCCTGGTCAATGCCGTCTTTCACGGCCGCATGACGGAGGCCGCCCCCGGCCACCTGCCGGCCGCCGCGGAAACGCTGCCGGCCGCCCTGGCCGTGGCCCGGTCGCTTCCTGGGCCGCCCGGCGACGAGCTCGTCGCCTTCGCCCGGGACGCGTTCGCCGACGGGTTGCGGCTGACCTCGGCCATCGCCGTCCCCGTCCTGCTCGGGCTGGCCGTAGTGGTGGTGTTCCTCCTCAGGAAGGTAGAGCGGACCTAGAGCCTTCGCGCGCCGGTACGGCCATGGGTTACCTGAGCCTCACGCTCCTGTGGTCGTTCGACGAGCGCTCGTGCCGGTCTCAGCCGTATCGCTCGACGAGCGCGTTGCCGATCGAGGCCAGGTGGTCCCGCACACTTGCGGGGCCGGTCACCTCAAGCCATTCGATCAGCCCGGAAAGCTCGCCGGCGAGCGTGTACTCGTCGTGGCCGCGGATCACGACCTCGACGCGGCCGTCGGTCGTGGAACCGCCCACCTCGAGCCGGCCGCCGAACCCTATCCGGAGCGGGCCGATCCCTTGGGGCGCGCAGAGCGCCTGGATCTCGAAGGGCGTTCGCTTGCGGTCGACCTCGTCGGCGATCTCGCGCCAGCTCTCGGCAAGGTCGAAGTCCTCGGGACGGCGCACGGGATCGCCGGTCGGCTCGGCGGACGACACGCGATCGATCCGGAAGGTTCGCCGGCCGGCCTCGGTGTGGGAGACGAGGTACCACGACGGGCCTTTGGCGACGATGCCCAGCGGGTGGACGGTTCTCTCGGATTCGGCGCCTTCGCGGTCGACGTAGCCGAGCCGCACCTGGACGCCGCGGATCACCGCGTCCTGGAGTTCGTCGAGGAAGCGGGGTGGTCGGTGCTCGACCCGTCTGGCCCCCCATCGTCGCGGGTCCATGACCAACGAGGACGCCGCCGCCTCGGCCTGCGCCCGGAAGGGTTCCGGCAGCGCGTGGACGAGCTTGCGCAGAGCCGCTTTCACGGCGGGCGTCGCGGCCGAGGCCGGGCCGGCGACCAGGAACAGGGCGCGGGCCTCACTCGCGGTCAACCCGGACAGGTCGGTACGGGCGCCGCCCACGAGACGCCAGCCGCCGCCTCTGCCCTGCATGGAGTAGAGGGGCACCCCGGCCATGGCCAGGGCGTCGAGGTCGCGGCGCGCGGTGCGCTCGGAGACCTCCAGTTCCCTGGCGACCTCCGCTGCCGTCACGTGCTCGCGCCGTTGCAGCAGGAGGAGGACGGCCACCAGCCGGTCGGTTCGCACAACGTCCACGGTTTCACATCAAACCGGTCGTGGGGTGACCGGTTTCGGTCGGCAACATGTCACACACACGAGCGAACGCCCCTCAGGGGTCGTCGCAAAGAAAGAGAGGAAATACCATGTTCAATCCAGCTGATTTCCCCGAGCCCACCCTCGTCTCGGTCAACGGTGTGGAACTCGAAGTCTTCGAAGCGGGCCGGCCGAATGCGGGAAAGCCCATTGTGCTCTGCCACGGCTGGCCGGAGCATGCCTTTTCCTGGCGCCATCAGCTGCCCGCCCTCGCGGCGGCCGGCTACCATGTCATCGTCCCGAACCAGCGAGGCTATGGCAACTCGTCCCGTCCGGCCGAAGTGGTGGACTATGACATCGAACATTTGTCAGGCGATCTCATCGCACTACTCGATCACTACGGATACGAAGATGCCGTCTTCGTCGGTCATGATTGGGGAGCGGCAGTCGTCTGGGGACTGACCCTGTTGCATCCCGGCCGGGTGAACAAAGTGATCAACCTGAGCCTGCCGTACCTCGAACGCGGAGACAAGCCCTGGGTCGAAGTCATGGAGGACACGCTCGGCGGCGACTTCTATTTCGTCCACTTCAATCGGCGGCCAGGCGTGGCTGACGCCGTGTTCGACGAAAACACATCCCGGTTCCTTCGCAACCTGTACCGGAAGAACGAGCAGCAGCCGGGTATGGCATTGATCGATCTCGCCAGGGCGGAGACGCCACTCGGTGAGCCCGTGATGAGCGACAGCGAACTGGCCGTCTTCGTCTCCGCCTTCGAGTCGACGGGGTTCACCGGCAGTATCAATTGGTACCGGAACCTTGACCGCAACTGGCGCTTGCTGGCGGACGTGAACCCCATCATCCAACAGCCCACGCTCATGATCTATGGCGACCGGGATCTGGTCTCGAAGTCCGAAAGGCTGGCGGATTTCGTGCCGAACGTGGAGGTGGTCAGCCTGGATTGCGGTCACTGGATCCAGCAAGAAAAGCCGGAAGAAACAACGCAGGCGATTCTTGAGTGGCTGAAGCACCCGCGACGCCGCTAGTCGCGGACCGTGAGGCCCATGGAGCGGGCCGTACCCGCGATGATCTTCTCGGCCTGGTCGAGGTCGGCGGTGTTGAGGTCGGGGAGCTTGGCCTGGGCGACCTCGCGGAGCTGGGCGCGGGTGATCGAGCCGCCGTTCACGTGTCCCGGGCGCGGGCTGCCGCCGTCGAGGCCGGTGACGCGGCGGATCAACGAGGCGGTGGTCGGCTGCTTGGTGGCGAACTCGAACGACCGGTCCTCGTAGACGGTGATGACCGCGGGGATCACGAAGCCGCGCCGGTCCTGGGTCTGCGCGTTGTACTGCCGGCAGAACTCCATGAGGTTGATGCCGAGCGGGCCGAGGTCCTTGCCGACGCTCGCCGGGTTCGCCCCGCCGGCCTCCAGGTGCATGGTGACGACTCTGGTCACCTTGTTCTTCGCCATGTCGGGTACGCTAAAGTCTCCAGCAACTGGAGACTCAAGGGAATTATGACGTACACGATCGGCCGCCTGGCGAAGCTGACCGGCATGCCGGTGAAGACGATCCGCTTCTACTCCGACTCGGGGGTGCTGCCCGAGCGGGAGCGGACCGCCTCCGGCTACCGGATCTACGGGGACGAGGACCGGGCCCGCCTGGAGCTGATCCGTACGCTGCGGGAGATCGGGGTCGACCTGGCCACGATCCGCTCGCTCGGCGACCGCCGGTTGAGAAACGTGCTCGACCTGCACCTCAAGGCGGTCGAGACCCAGCTCAAGTCGCTCCAGCGGACCAGGGCGGTGCTCAGGGCGACGCTCGGCAGGGACGGCGATCCGGCCGAGGACGATCTGCGCAGGCTGCACGCGCTCAGCCGGGTCGGGACGGCGGAGATGGAGCTGCTGCTCGACGAGTTCGTCGACGAGGTGGGCGGCGGCATCGAGGCCCGGCACGAGTGGCTGGCCAACCTGCGCGACTGCATGCTTCCCGAACTGCCCGAGGAGCCGACCACCGTCCAGCTCGACGCCTGGCTGGAGCTCGCGGACCTGCTCGCCGACGAGGACTACCGGGAGAGCCTGCGCCGCCAGAGCAAGGACTTCTGGGAGGGAGACATCGACCTCGAGGCCTGGCAGGAGGCGAACGCCCAGCTCATGCGGGAGGCGCTGGCCGCGGCGCAGGGCGGCGTCGAGCCCGGCTCGCCCGAGTCCGCGGTGGTTCTCGAGCGGATCCTGGCGGCCATGGGGCAGAGCCGGGAGGAGATGCTGCGCGCGTTCGACGAGCACGATCCGCGGGCGGCCAGGTTGTGGGAGCTGGTGTCGATCATCCAGGAGACGCCCTGGCCGGCGGAGCAGACGATCGCCTACGGCTGGCTCGAGTCCACGCTCCGCAAGCTGGAAGGCTAGGTGTCGAGGGCGCGTACGCAGGTCAGGCCGGTCAGCGCGACGACGGCCATGACGGCGAACAGGGGGCGCAGGCCGATCTGCTGGGCGAGCAGGCCGCCCATGAGAGCCCCCAGCGGCATCGTGCCCCACGCGATCAGCCGGTAGCAGCTGTTGACCCGGCCCAGCATCGCGTCCGGGGTGATGCGCTGGCGTAGCGAGACCATGACCACGTTGGCCACCACGATGCCGATCCCGCCGACGAAGAAGCCCACGCCGACGAGGTACGGGCTGGTGGTGACCGCGGGGACGCCGATGAGCACCGCACCGGCCGGCAAGGCCACGAAGAGTGTCCGGGTACGGCCCAGCCGCCGCTCCAGCCAGGCGCCGATCAGCGAGCCCACCAGGCTGCCCGCGGCGATGGTGCCCAGGAGCAGGCCGTACCCGGCTTCCGGCAGGCGCATCGGGCCCGTGGCGTACAGGACGAGGACGGCCGTCGTGGCGTTGCTCGCGAAGTTGAACAGGCCGGTCAGCGCCGCCAGCCGGCGCAGCACCTTCTGCCGCCACAGGTAGCGCAGCCCGGCCGCGATGTCGGCGCGCAGGGTGGCGGGTTCGGCCCGGTCGACGCGGTAGGAGCCGCGCACGAGGAACAGGGCGGCGACGGCCAGCAGCCACAGGGCGGCGGGGGTGGCGAAGGCGAGCGCCGCCGCGGCCGCCGCCAGCAGGCCGGCGAGTGGCGGGCCGATGAACTGGTTCGCGGTCAGTTCGGCGGCGAAGAGGCGGCCGTTGGCCTGGGTGAGGCGCTCGCGGGGGACGATCTGGGGGACGATCGACTGGGCCGCGGTGTCGTAGACGGTCTCGGCGGTGCCGATGAGGAAGGCGGCGCCGTACAGGATCCAGATGGAGCCCCAGTCGAGCAGGACGGCGGCGGTCACGGCGGCGAGGAGCGCGGCGCGCGTCACGTTGGCGGCGAGCATGGCGCGGCGGCGGTCGAGGCGGTCGACGAGCGCGCCCGCCGGCAGCGCGCACAGGAGCCAGGGCAGGGTGACGGCGACGGCGAGGCCGGCCACGAGCGGCGGGGAGCGGGTGAACTGGACCGCGACCAGGGGCAGCGCGACCTTGAGTATGCCGTCGGCGAGGTTGGACAGGCCGGATGAGGTCCACAGCTGCCAGTAGGCGCGCGACATCGGTGCAGGGTTTCACGATGATCGCCGGTCGTGCAATGGCCAGGCGATAGGGCGGCAATAGCGACATTTGGCGTAGTGGCCTCATCACGGGATGGAGGCCGGCCTTGACAGAAGCGACTGCGGCATACCAGAACCCCCGCCTGGTACGACTGGGACCGAACCTGTGGGCTGCGTGCTTCACGCTGATGAAGCTCATCCCGGCGCGCTACATCCTGCGCCGGGCCGCCGAGCAGGGACTGCTGACGCCGGACACGGTGATCGTGGAGACCACCTCCGGCACGTTCGGGCTGGCGCTGGCCATGCAGGCGGTGCACCTCGACCGCCGCCTCGTGCTGGTCAGCGATCCGGCGATCGACGAGCGGCTGTACCGGCGGCTCACGGACCTGGGCGCGGTCGTGGACCGGGTGCCCAAGGAGGCGGGCGACGGGCCCGGCGGGTTCCAGACGGCGCGGCTCAACCGGCTCGCCGAGGTACGCGCGGAGCTGGAGCACTCCTTCTGCCCGGAGCAGTACACGAACCCGGACAACCCACGCTCCTACGCGATCGTCTCCGAGCTGCTGCGCGAGCGGCTGGGCCGGGTCGACTGCGTGGTCGGGCCGGTGGGCTCGGGCGGCTCGATGTGCGGGACCGTCACCCACCTGCGCCGCACCGACCCGCACTGCCGCGCCATCGGCGTGGACACCCACGGCAGCGTGCTGTTCGGCCAGCCCGAGGGACACCGGGAGCTGCGCGGGCTCGGCATGAGCGTGCTGCCGGCCAACCTCGACCACCGCGTCTTCGACGACGTGCACTGGTGCTCGGCCGCCGCCGCCTACCAGGCCACCCGCGAACTGCACCGGAGCCACGCCCTGTTCATGGGCCCGACCAGCGGCGCCGCGTACCTGGCCGCGCGCTGGTGGGCGCAGCAGAACCCGGAGGCGGTCACGGTGGTGATGATGCCGGACGAGGGCTACCGCTATCAGGACACCGTCTACGACGACGCCTGGCTGGCCGAGCACCGCCACGACCGGCTGCTCCTGCCCGCCGAACCCAAGATCGTCGACCTGGCCGCCGCGGCGGACGCCGCCTGGACCGGGTTCGCCTGGGGACGGCGTTCCTACGGCGAGGTCGTGGGACCGTGAACAACGACGCCGGGCGCATCCTCGGCGAGCTCGGACTCAGGACCAGGCAGGTCGTGTACGGCGCCGCCGCCCCCGACGAGCTCCCGATGATCATGAAGGTGGACCGGGCCCACCTGGTGATGCTCGCCGAGCGGCGGCTCATCGGCAGGAAGGCGGCCGCGGCCCTGCTGCGCTGCCTGGAGGACCTGACCCCCGGCGACCTGAGCGGCCGCCCGGCCCCCCGCGGCACCTACCTCATGTACGAGGGATACCTGATCGAGCGGCTCGGCCCCGACGTCGGCGGCGTCCTGCAGACCGGCCGCTCGCGCAACGACCTCAAGGCCACCATCACCTCACTCCGGTGCCGCGCCTGGCTGCTGGACTTCGCCGAGCAGGCCATCCGCCTGGAGGCGATCCTGCTGGCGCGGGCCCGCGCCCACCAGCCGGTGGTCATGCCGGTGTACACGCACTTCCAGGCGGCCATGCCGATCACGTACGGCTACTACCTCCTGGGAGTGGCGCGGGCGGTGGGCAGGGAGATCGACGCGCTGGCGGCCGCGGCAGGCGGGCTGCACATCTGCCCTCTCGGGGCCTGCGCCGTCGCCGGTACGGACCTGCCCATCGACCCGTCGCGCACCGCGAGCCTGCTCGGCTACATCGACGCCGCCCGGCACGCGCTCGACGCCGTCGCCAGCCGGGACGCCGTGCTGCGCATGCTGGCATCGGCCGCCGCGCTGAGCGTCGTGCTCAGCAGGCTGGCCACCGACCTGCAGCTGTGGAGCACGGCCGAGTTCGGCTTCATCGCCTTCCCCGACCGGCTGGTGGGAGGCAGCTCCGCCATGCCGCAAAAGCGCAACGCCTTCCTGCTGGAACACCTCAAGGCCAAGCCGGGACGGGCGATCGCCGCCTGGGCCGGGGCGGCGTCGGCCATGGCGGCGACGCCGTTCACCAACACGATCGAGGTCGGCACCGAGGCCATGGAGTGCGTCTGGCCGGGGCTGGCCGCCGTCGAGCAGGCGGTGCAGCTCGCCCAGGTCGTGGTCGGCGGGGCCAGGCCCAACGCCGACCGGATGGCCGAGCGGGCCGCGGGCGGCTTCACGACCGCGACCGCGCTGGCCAACCGGATGGTCCGCGACGGCGTGCCGTTCCGCACCGCGCACCGCGAGGTCGGCGCGGCGGTGCGCGCGGCGCTCGACGCGGGCGCCACCTCGCTGGCGGACCTCGACCTCGCCCAGGTCGTCCGCGAGCAGGCCTACGGCGGCGGGCCGGGCGCCTTCGCCGAGCCCTACCAGCGTGCCTACGCCTCCTGGGTCCGCCACCGCCGGTGGTGCCTGGACTGGCGCGACTCGCAGGCCGAGGCCGACGCCGCGCTGGCGACGGCCGTGACGAGCGTGATGGAGCAGGCATGAGCTGGTTCGTGCTCGTCGAGAGCAACACCACCGGGTCCGGGCGGGTGTTCTGTGAACGCGCCCGCGAGCTGGGACTGCGGCCGGTCGTCCTGGCCCGCGACCCCGCCCGCTACCCCTACGTCGCCGCCGACGGCATCGCGGCCAGGCAGGTCGACACCGGCGACCCCGCGGTCGTGCTGGCCGCCTGCCGCCGGCTCGGCGGCCGGGTCGCGGGGGTGACCAGCAGCTCCGAATACCACATCGCGACCGCGGCCGAGGTGGCCAGACGCCTCGGCCTGCCGCACCCCGACCCCGGCGCCATCCGCGCCTGCCGCGACAAGGCGGTCCAGCGGGCCGTGCTGCGCGAGGCCGGGGTGCCGAGCGCCGCCTTCGCGCCCGCCCGCACCCCCGGCACCGCCGTCGCGGCCGCCCAGCGCATCGGCTTCCCCGTCGTCGTCAAGCCCGTCGCCGGATCGGGCTCGGTCGCCACCCGCCTGTGCCGCGACGCCGCCGAGGTCGAGGCGGCCACCCACCACGTCCTGAACACCGACGGGCTGCCGCCGCAGAGCGCGGTCATGGTCGAGGAATACCTGCGCGGCGCCGAATACTCGGTCGAGACCTTCGACGACCAGGTGGTCGGCGTCACGCGCAAGCACCTCGGCGCGGAGCCGTACTTCGTGGAGGTCGGGCACGACTTCCCCGCGCCGCTCGACCCGGCCGCGCGGGCCGCGGCGGGCGAGCTCGCGCACGCGGCGCTGAAGGCGCTGGAGCTGTGCTGGGGTCCCGCCCACGTCGAGATCCGGTACGGCGCCGCCGGCGCGCGCATCGTCGAGGTCAACCCCCGGCTGGCCGGCGGCATGATCCCGCGCATGGTCGAGGAGGCCACCGGGATCGACCTCATCCGGCACACGGTGGCCAAGGCCGCCGGCCGCGACGAACCCCTGCGGCCCACCCGGGACCGCGCGGCCTCGATCCGGTTCCTGGTGGCCGGCGAGGAAGGCACGTTGACCGCGATCGACGGGACCAAGGACGCCGGCCGCGTGCCCGGCGTGGTCGAGGTGGGCCTCACCCGCACGCCCGGCCAGTACCTGGTGCTGCGCCGCTCGTTCCAGGACCGGCTCTGCTACGTGATCGCGGCCGCCGACACCGGCGCCGCCGCGGCCAGGGCCGCCACGACAGGACTTCACGCACTGAAAGCACGCATCACGACATGAGCGCGATAGGGCGCCGATAGGGAGACGAAGGGCGGTCCGACCACCGTGAAAACAGCGAACGGAGGAGCGGTGAAGACGGTAACGGCGCTGGTGGAAGCGCGGGTGGCGGCCTCGCCCGACGCGATCGCGATCGTGGACTCGACCGGATCGACGTCGTACGGCGAACTGAACCGCCGGGCGGAAGCCGTGGCGGCCCGGCTGCGCGCGAAGGGCGCCGGCCCCGGTTCGATCGTCGGCGTCCGGCTGGGCCGGTCGGCGGCGATGGTCACGGCCTGGCTCGGCGTCCTGAAGGCCGGGGCCGCCTACCTGCCCCTGGACGGCTCCTACCCCGAGGCGCGGCTGCGCTTCATGCTCGACGACTCGGGCGCCGAGCTGGTCCTTTCCGAAGCGGACGTCCTTGGGATCGACAGGCCCGAGGCCCCCGGACCCGACGCGCCCGCAGCGCGCGTCGAGCCCGGGGACCTGGCCTACGTGATCTACACCTCCGGCTCCACGGGCCTGCCCAAGGGCGTCATGATCGAGCACCGGAGCATCGCCAACACCCTGCAGTGGTACGCCGACATCTTGGGCGTGTGCCCGGGTGACCGGGTGGGGCAGACGGCGGCGAGCGGGTTCGACATCGCCGGCTGCGAGATCTGGGGCGCCCTCATCGCCGGCGCCGAACTGCGCATCGCCCCGGAACCGGCCAGGAAGTCGCCCGAGGAGCTCTGTCGCTGGGCCGCGGACGGCCGCCTGGACGTGCTGTTCATGGTGACCCCGCTGGCCCAGCTCGCCATCGAGCACGGCTGGCTGGACGGCTCATCGCTGCGCGTGCTGGCCACCGGCGGCGAACGGCTGCTGGTCGCGCCGCCCGAGGGAGCCGGCTACCGCTTCCTCAACATGTACGGGCCCACCGAGACCGCCGTGGTGGCGACCTGCACCGAGGTCGCGCCGGGCGCCGAGCTGCCGCCGCCGATCGGGACGCCCATCGCGAACACGACCGCGTACGTGCTGGACGAGGACGGCGCGCCGGTGCCGGACGGGGCCGAGGGCGAGCTGTATCTCGGTGGAGCCGGGGTCGGCCGGGGCTACCTGGGCCGGCCGGAGCTGACCGCCGAGCGCTTCGTCGTCCGCGACGGTGAGCGGCTCTACCGCACCGGCGATCTGGTGCGCCGGCTCGCCGACGGCAACCTGCGCTTCGCCGGCAGGACCGACGACCAGGTGAAGGTCCGCGGCTTCCGCATCGAGCTGGGCGAGGTCGAGGCGCAGCTCCGCGCCTGTCCCGGCGTGGGCGAGGCGGCCGTGGTCGTGTGGGAGCCGGAACGCGGCTTCCCCCGCCTGGCCGGGTACGCCTGCGGTGACTTCGACGCCGCCCGCGTACGCGCGCTGCTGGCCGAACGGCTGCCCGAGCACATGGTGCCCGCGGTGATCGTGCCCATGGGTCGCCTGCCGCTGACCCCCAACCAGAAGCTCGACCGGGCCGCCCTGCCCGACCCCGCGGAGCACGCCGCCGAGCCCCGCCCGGCCGCCGGGTTCGACCCCGCGCAGGCGGCGCTGGCCGAGGACTGGCGACAGGCGTGCGGGGTCACCGCGCGCGACGCCGACGACAGCCTCGTCGTGCTCGGCGCCGGCTCCCTGGACCTGATCATGCTGCAGGCGCGGCTGGCGGACCGGATCGGGCTGCCCGTCCCCGCGGGTCTGCTCAACCTTTCCCAGCCGCTCAAGGAGCAGGCCCGCCTGCTGGCCGGGATCGAACCCGGCGCCGCCGTACCCGTGCGGGCCGCGCGGGCGTACGAGGGGCCGGGCAGCCTGGGGCAGGAGGCGGTCGTCTTCCTGGAGGAGCTGACCGGCAGCGGCATGGGCTACCAGTACCAGATGATCCTGGAAGGGCCCGGCACGCCGGACGTCTCCCTGCTGGAGAAGTCGCTGCTGGCGGTCCTCAGGAACCAGGCGGCGCTGAGCTGCCGCTGGCGGATCACCGCCGCGGGCCTCGAAGGCCGGCGCGAGGAGCCCGACACCGTCCCGCTCGCGCTGCACCGGGTGGCGACCGAAGAGGTCGAGGCCCTGGTGGCCCGCCTCGTGGACCGGCCCTTCCGCTACGACGACTTCCCCCTGGTCGGCTGGGACCTCATCCTGCACCCGGGCGGCACCGTCCTGCTCCAGCGCGAGCACCACCTGATCCACGACGGCTGGTCGGTGGGCGTCTTCCTCAGCCAGCTCCAGGCCGCCTACGACGGCACGGAGCCGAGGGAGAGCCGGGTCAGCTACTTCGACTGGGCCAGGGACCAGCGCGAGTGGGCCGACGGCGACCGCAGCGCGGCGACCAGGGCCTACTGGCACGAGCGGCTGAAGGACTGGCGCCCCGACTCCGATCCGCCCGGCGAACTGCGCACCCACCTCAGCCTCCAGCCGCTCGGCGAGGCACGCTCGGCGCTGCTGGAGTCCGCGGCGGCGCGGCTGGGCGTCACGCCGTACGCGCTGATGCTGGCCGTCTTCCGCCAGGTCACGGCGGAGAGCGTGGTCGGCGCCAGCTTCGCCAACCGCGACGTCGACACCCAGGAGCTGGTCGGCCTGTTCGTGAACGTGCTGCCCCTCGTCAGGAGCCGCCTCCACGGCGAGAGCCCGGCGGACGCGGCCCGCGCCGAGATGGCCCTGGTCGTCGCGGCCGACCGGCACCAGAGGCTGCCCACGCCCGAGATCCTCCGGGTCAGCGCCCCGGGCGCCAGGAGTCCGCTCTACCCGATCATGTTCAGCCAGCACGACTCGCCGCTGCCCGAGCTGAGCCTGGGCGCATGGCGGCCGCGCGTACGCGAGCTGGGCAACGGCCGCGGCAAGACCGACCTCAACGTGATCGTCATGAACCGCGGCCTCCAGCACGGCAGAAGCACCGGCCGCCGTGACGCGAGCGCCTACGCCCTGCGCTGGGAGCACGAGCTCACCCGCTTCCCCGACCACGTGGTCACCGAACTCCAGCGGCGGTTCACCCGGCTGCTGGACCACGCCTGCGCGCACCCGGACCAGCCGTGGCCGGCCGCCGGCGACAACCGGAACGGAGAGACAAGATGATCGAATCACAGGTCGCCGAGATCGTCCGCAAGCGCTGGTGCGAGGTCCTGGAGACCCCGCAGGTCGCGCAGGACGACGACTTCTTCCTCTCGGGCGGGCACTCGCTGCTGGCCGTACGGCTGACCGCCGCGCTGAGGGAGGACCTCGCCGTCAGAATCCCCGTCTCGGTGCTGTTCGAGTCCAAGACCCTCGAGTGCTACGCCGGCCGGGTCGCCGACTTCGTCCTGGCGGAAACCTGAGCGATGGACGAGCTGACCACGGCCGTTCGGGCCGCATGGGAACAGAGCCTCAACGTGTCCGTCGGCGACGACGCCGACTTCTTCCGCCTCGGCGGCGACTCGATGAAGGCCATCACCATCTGCGCCAAGGTCGAGGAGTCGTGCCAGGTACGGCCCAGGCTCAGGGTGCTGTTCGACAACCCGCGCTTCGACGCCTACGTGAACGCGGTCTCCGACATCGTGCGGGAGAAGCGGCGATGAACGACTTCGTGCCTTCGACGTCACCGGAGGAGATGCTCAAGGACCCCTGGGTCTCCCGGGCGATCCTCGCCGAGGTGCTGGACTGGCTGCGCGCGCACGCGGCGGACCGGCCGGAGCCGGAGCAGCGGGCGCTGGCCCGCGCGGCAGGGGTCGCCTCCGGGCTGTTCGCGGCCGAGTTCCCCGAGAAGTACGGGGGCTGGTCGCTGCCGGAGCTGGTCGTCGCCGACCTGCGGGAGGAGGCGGCCGCCAGCGGCCTGCCGTACTCGCGGCACATCCTGTCCTGCCCGGACGGGCCGAGCAGGATCGTGCTGTGCGGCACCCCCGAGCAGCGTGAGCGGTGGCTGCGCCCGATGATCGAGGGGCGCATGCGGCGCTGCCTGGCGATGACGGAGGAGAGCGGCGGCTCGGACGTGTCGGCCATGAGCACGACCGCGACCCGCGCGCCCGGCGGCTGGGTGCTGAACGGCCGCAAGTTCATGATCAGCAACGCGGAGACCGCGGACGCCGCGGTCGTGCTGGCCAACGTCGTGGGCGAGCCCACGGCGGGGCCGACGTTCTTCATCTTCACCACCGACCTCCCCGGCTGGCGGATCGTCCGGCGGCTGCCGGGCATGGAACCCGGCTACGACCCGTACGAGGTCGAGCTGGACGGGATCGAGGTCGGCGACGAAGCGGTGCTCGGCGGTCCCGGCCAGATCGGCGGCGCGAACGGCATGGCCATCGAGTGGCTGCCCTACGGCCGGGTCTCGCTGGCCGCGCGGGCGATCGGCCTGGCCCGGTGGGCGCTCGGCGTCGCGCGGGCCCACGCCGCCCAGCGCAGGATCGCCGGCGGGCGGCTCAGCGACAAGCAGTACATCCGCGAGTTCATCGTCCGCTCCGATGTCAAGATCGAGGCCTCCCGCGCGCTGATCAGGCAGGCCGCCCGCGCGCTGGACGAGGGCCGGATCGCGGTGCGCGAGGCGGCGATCGCCAAGCTCCACGCCACCGAGTCGGCCTGCGAGGTCATCGACGACGCCATGCAGACGCTCGGCGGGCGCGGCTGGCTGCAGGAGTACGGGCTGGAGCGGGCCTACCGGGAGGCACGCGTCTTCCGCATGGTGGACGGCGCCTCCGAGCTGCTCAAGGAGACCATCTTCCACATCCCGGGCGGAGAATGATCATGAGTGACTGGCTTCAGCCGATCCGCGAGCAGGGCAGGGACAGGTTCGTCTTCTTCCCCTCGGCCGGTTCGAGCGCCTCGGCCGCGCTGGCCCTGGCCGACGCCGTGCCCGATGGGTGGTCGTTGTGGAGCGTGCAGTACCCGGGCCGCGGCCCCCGGCTGCGCGAGCCGCAGGCCGCCTCGGTCAGGGAGATCGCGGTGGGCTGCCTGCCCGAGCTGCTGCGGGCGCCCGGCCGCCTGCTGCTGTTCGGCCACAGCTTCGGCGCCTTCGCCGCCTACGACACCGCCCAGCTGCTCGCGGCCAAGCAGCGGCCCGCCGCCGGGCTGGTCGTCTCCGGCTCGGCGGCGCCCGGCTCGCCCATGCCCGACCTGTCGCCGGAACGGCTGAGCGCCGGATCGCTGATCGCCTCGATGACCCGCCAGGGCGGCACCGCGGCCGAACTGCTCGACAACGAGGAGCTGATGGAGCTGGTGCTGCCCGCGCTGCGGGCCGACCTCGCCCTGGGCAGGCAGTACGTGGACGACCACCCGGCGCCGCTGGCCACCCCCGTGCTCGCGCTGGCCGGACGGCACGACCCGGTGATGACCGAGGCGCACCTGGCGACCTGGCGCCGGCACACCGCCGCCTGGCTCGGCTGCGAGTCGAACGAGGGCGACCACTTCTTCTACCTGCGTGACCCGGCGGTGCTCGCCGGGGCCGTCGACCGGCATTGGCGGGCGGCATGATCTACGACCAGGTGATGAGCTGGATCAGGAAGGACCCCGAGCGGGCCTGCGTGCTGGAGGGCGGCAGGGTCCACACCTGCGGCCGGATGCTGCGGGACATCGAGGAGTTCAGGACCGAGCTGGCCCGCGCCCGCGTCGGCCCCGGCGACCTCGTGGCCGTGGCCTGCGCGGGCCGGGGGCGGGCGATCGCCGGCATGCTCGCGGCCTGGTCCGCCGGCGCCGCCTACCTGCCGCTTGCCCACGGCCTGCCCAAGGCCAGGGTGCGGACGATCCTCGACACCGCCCGCCCCGCCGTCGTGCTCACGGACGACGACGGTGACGGGCCGGGCTCCGGCAGCTGTCATCTGCTGGCCGATCCGGCCCCGATCGACCCGTCCACCGCGTACGTGATCTTCACCTCGGGCTCCACCGGGAAGCCGAAGGGCGTGGTCGTCAGCCACGCCGGGCTGGGCCCGATGACCCGCTGGTACAAGGAGATCACCACGCTGGAGCCGGGTGACGTGGCCGGCCAGGTCGCGCAGCTCAGCTTCGACGCCAGCGTGCTGGAGATCTGGGGCGCGCTGGCCAACGGCGCCGCGCTCGCGGTGCCCTCGCTCGACGCCGTGCTCGACCCGGCCGACTACCGGGACTTCCTGCGCGAACACGAGGTCAGGGCGTCGTTCGTGCCGACCGGGATGGTCGCGGGCGTGCTCGACCAGGACTGGCCGGCCGGCTTCCCGACCCGCATGCTGTTCACCGGCGGCGACCGGCTCACCCGGCGGCCCGAGCCGCGCCACCCGTTCGCCTTCTACAACATCTACGGTCCCGCCGAGTGCACCGTCGCCGCGACCTGCCAGCGGGTCGGGCCGGGCGAGGGGCCGCCGCCCATCGGGCGGGCGCTGCCGTACGTGCGGGTCCGGGTCAGCGGCGACGGCGAGCTCTGGCTCGGCGGGCCCGCCCTGGCCCTCGGCTACCTCGGCGCGGGCGACGAGGCCTTCGTCCACCACGACGGCGAGCGCTGGTACCGCACCGGCGACCTCGTCTCCGCCGACGCCGACGGCGTGCTCCACTACCTGTCGCGCGCCGACGACCAGATCCAGATCGGCGGGCGCAGGACCGAGCCGGCCGAGATCGTCCACGCCATCCTCATGCTCGCCGGCCTCACGGACGCGGTCGTCTACACCCGCGAGACCCCCTCGGGAGAGGTACGGCTGGCCGCCGCCGTCACCCCGGCCACCGCGAACCGGCAGGACATCCAGCGCCACCTCCAGGACCTGCTGCCCGCGTACATGATCCCGTCGGAGATCGCCGCGATGGACGCGCTCCCGCTCACCCGCCACGGCAAGATCGACGTCGACGCCCTGAGGGGAAGCCCGTGAACCACGTCCGCGTGCCCCGCGTCCAGCACCGCCTGTGGCTGGCCGACCAGCTCACCCCCGGCGACGCCGGCTATCTGGGCAGCACCTTCCTGCGCCTGCGCGGCCCCCTCGACACCGGGGCGCTGGAGCGGGCGCTCACCACGATCGTCACCCGGCACGAGGTGCTGCGCACCTCCCTGGACACCCGCGACGGCGAGCTGGCCGGAGTGCTGAGGCCGGCCGCCGGCTTCCGCCTCGATGTGCGCCCGATCGGCGAGGACGACCTCGGCCCGGCGCTCGCGGCGGAGGCGGCGACGCCGCTCGACATCTCCGCCGGTCTGCCGCTGCGCGCGCTGCTCCTGCGCCTGGCGCCGGAGGAGCACGTGCTCTGCCTGACCGTGCACCACCTCGCCTTCGACCGCGGCTCGGTCGGCATCCTCTACCGCGAGCTCACCGAGCTGTACGCCGGGCGTGAACTGCCGCCGATACCCCGGCAGTTCCGCGACCTGGCCGCGGCCGACGACGCCGCGTACGACGCGGGCGAACTCGCCTCGATCGTGGCGGAGCGGCGCGAGGCGCTGGCTGACCTGAGCCCGTTCGAGCTGGCCCCCGACCATCCTCGGCCGCAGATCCGCGGCGGCGAGGGAGCGCTGCGCCACGGGTTCGAGCTGCCGGAGGAGACCGCCCGGGCTCTGGCCGAGCTCGCCCGCGACCAGGGCGCCTCCCTGTACATGGTGCTGCTGGCGGGCGTGCACGCGCTGCTCTACCGCTACAGCGGCCGGGGTGACGTCACCACCGGCGCGTCCTCGTCGACCCGGCGCGAGCCGGTGATCGGCCCGTTCTTCAACATGCTCGTGCTGCCCGGCGACGTCTCGGCGAACCCGGCCTTCACCGAGCTGGTCGGCCGCGTGCGCGACGCCGCCCTGGACGCCTACGACGGCCGGGCGCTGGCCTTCGACTCCCTCGTCACCGAGCTGCGGGTCGAGCGCGACCCGTCCAGGACGCCGCTGTTCCAGATCCTCGTGGACCTCACCGCCCCCGTCACCCTGCCCGGCCTGGACGGCGTCGAGGTCAGCGAGATCCTGACGCCCGGCGGCGGCTCCAAGTACGACCTCACGATCGAGTTCCGCCGCGAGGGCGACGGCGTCGCCTACTCCGTCGAATGGGACACCGCGCTCTACGAGAGCACCACCGTCATGCGGCTCATGGCGCACCTGCGGGCGGTGCTCGACGCGGTCGCCGCCGACCCGTCGCTGCGCGTGGACGACGTGCCCGTGCTCGCCGACGCCGAGGTGCTCGGCCTGCGCGCGCACGCCGAGCCCGGCCGGGTCGAGCTGCCGGAGCGCTGCCTGCACGAGCTGTTCGCCGAGCAGGCCGCCCGCACGCCCGCCGCCCCCGCCGTCCAGGACGGCGCGCACACGCTCACCTACGCCGAGCTGGAGCGCCGGGTCGACGCGATCGCCCGCGCGCTGGCCGCCCGCGGCGTAGCCGCCGACACGCCGGTCGGCGTCATGCTGGAGCGCTCGGCCGACCTCGTGGCCGTAGTGCTCGGGGTGCTGAAGGCCGGCGGCGCGTACCTGCCGATCGAGCCCGACACCCCGCCCGCCCGCGTGCGCAGGCTCCTCGACCTGGCCGGCGCGGAGCTCTGCGTGAGCGCGGGCGACGTCGCCGAGCTGCTGCTCGGCGAGGGCCCCGACCCCGATCCGGTACGGCCGGGTCACCTGTGCGCCGTCTACTTCACCTCCGGCTCGACCGGCGAGCCCAAGGGCGTGGCCTGCACCCACCGGGGCTGGGTCGGCCAGATGGCCAACCTGCAGGAGCGCTACCAGCTCGCCCCCGGCGAGGCCGTCCTGCTCAAGACGCCCCTGACCTTCGACGACGTGGCCAGGGAGATCTTCTGGCCGCTCATGGCCGGCGCCCGCGTCGTGGTGCTGCCGCCCGGCCTGCACCGCGACGCGCAGGCGCTGCTGCGGGCGGCGATCGAGCACGAGGTGGTCTGGCTGCAGTTCGTGCCGAGCATGCTGGTGATGTTCCTGGACGAGATCGGTCCGGGGGCGCGCGAAGGCCTGCACGCCCTGCGGCACGTGGTCTCCGACGGCGACCGGCTGCGTCCGGAGACCGTCGCCGCCTTCTACGACCGGCTCGGCTGCCGGCCCAGGCTCAACAACCACTGGGGCACCACCGAGGTCTCCATCGACTCCACGCACCACGTGTGCACGCCCGCCGACGCCGACGGCGGCGAAGCGGTCTGCCTGGGCCGGCCGATGGAGAACCACGAGGTGTACGTGCTGGACCACACCCTGCAGCCGGTGCCGCACGGGGCGGTCGGCGAGCTGTGCATCGGCGGGGTCGGACTGGCCCGCGGCTACGTGGGCGATCCTGGCAAGACGGCGCGGGCCTTCGTCCCCCATCCGTGGCGGGCGGGCGAGCGCGTCTACCGGACCGGCGACACCGGACGGCTGCGGCCCGACGGCTCCCTGCAGTACCGGGGTCGGCGCGATCACCAGGTGAAGGTGCGGGGGGTGCGGATCGAGCTGGGTGAGGTGGAGGCGGCGCTGCGCGCCTGGCCCGGTGTGACCGACGCGGTGGTCGCCACCTGGGAACCGCTCCCGGGGGACAAGCGCCTTGCCGCCTATGTGAGCTTCGACGGGCCCGCGCCCGGGGTGGGCGAAGTGCGGGCGTTCCTGGGGGAGCGGCTGGCCCCGCAGGCGGTGCCGAGCGCGATCGTGGCGCTGCCGAAGCTGCCCAGGATGCCCAGCGGCAAGGTGGACCGCAGGTCGCTGCCGGAGCCGGACCCCGGCACCCTGAGCGACGAGCCGTTCGTGCCCCCGCGCACCGACACCGAGCGGGCGATCGCCGAGGTGTGGGCGGCCGTGCTGGGCGTGCCCAGGCTGGGCGCCAACGACGACTTCTTCGCGATGGGCGGGCACTCGCTGCTGGTCACCAGGGCGGTCAACCGGATGCGGGAGGCCTTCGCCCTCGACATCCCGCTGCGCCTGGTGTTCGAGCACTCCACGGTACGCGCCGCGGCCGCCCGGCTCGAAGAGCTGATCTTCGCCGAGATCGAGGCGATGAGCGACGACGAGGCCGCCCGCCTCATGGTCGCCGAAACGTGAGGAGGCACCCCATGTACAAGGTCGTCGTCAACGACGAGGAGCAGTACTCCATCTGGCCCGCCGCCCGGGACGTCCCCGCCGGCTGGCACGAGGAGGGCACGAGCGGCACCGAGGAGGAGTGCACCGCCCACATCGAGCGAGTGTGGGTGGACATGCGCCCGCGCAGCCTGCGCACCTGAGTCCTTGAGGGAGCGACGATGAACATCGACAGCCTTTCGCCCGAGAAGCAAGCCCTGCTGCGCAGGCGCCTGCAGGGCCGGGCCGGGGGCGGCGACGGGGGCATCCCGCGCCGCCCGGCCGGTGCCGCGCCGCTCTCGCCGGTGCAGCACGCCATGTGGGTCACCAACCAGTTCTTGGACTCGAACGCGGTCTACACCGTCCCCCGGCTGCTGCGGATCCCGGGCGAACTGGATGTCGACGCCCTGCGCCGTGCCCTCGACGCCCTGGTGGAACGGCACGAGATCCTGCGCACCGCCTACCGGGGCACGCCGCCGCTGCAGGAGGTCGCCCCTCCCGGCCCCGCCGCCCTGCGCCTGACGGCCGCCGCCGATCGGGACGAGGCGCTCGCCCTTGCCCTCGCCGAGATCGCCACCCCCTTCGACCTGGCCGAAGGCCCGGTCTTCCGCGCGCTGCTCATCCGCGTCGCCGAGCCCGGCGAGCACCTGCTCGCGCTCACCACGCACCACGTCGCCTCCGACGGCTGGTCGTGCACGCTGATGGTCCGCGAACTCGACGAGCTGTACGGCGCCGCCGTGGCCGGCCGGACCCCGTCCCTGTCCCCGCTGCCCGTCCAGTACGCCGACTACGCCCACTGGCAGGCGCGCCGCGTCGCCGAGCGCGAACCCGCCCAGCTCGCCTACTGGCGCGCCGCGCTGGACGGCGTCCCGCAGGTCCTTGAGCTGCCCACCGACCGGCCCAGGCCGACGACCGAGTCGCACGCCGGCGACGCCGTCGACCTGGAACTCGCCCCCGAGCTGAGCGGCCGGGTACGCGCCCTGGCCGCCGACCACGGCGTCACCGTGTACACCGTGCTGCTGGCCTGCTATGCGATCGTCCTGAGGCACTACTGCGGCCAGCGCAGGTTCGCGATCGGCTCGGTGCTGTCGGGGCGCAACGCCGCCGAGACCGAGGCGCTGCTCGGCCTGTTCGCCAACGCGGTGGCGCTGCCCATGGACCTGTCGGGCGAACCGGCCTTCACGGAACTGCTGCGCCGTACGCACGAGGTGGTCCTGGGCGCCTTCGACCACCAGGACGTCACCTTCGACCAGGTGGTGGCGGCGGTGAAGGCCACCAGGTCGGCCGCGCGCAACCCCGTCTACCAGGTGCTCTACCAGTGCTTCGAGACCGGCGAGCGGGCCGGTGAGCTGCCCGCGCTGAAGGGCGAGCCGGTCGGCTTCGCCGACCCCACCGCCAAGGTGGACCTGACGCTGATCGCGGTCAACGGCGGCGCGGGCATCGAGCTGTCGCTGAACTACGCCACCGATCTGTTCACCGCCGACACCGCCCGGCGGCTGCTCGGCTACCTGGTGAACGTCGTCGAGCACGTGACCGCGCACCCCGGCGAGCCCGTCGCGAGCGCGGCCGTCCTGGGGGACACCGAGACGCACCTGCTCACCCGCACCTGGGCCGGGCCCGCCAGAGGGGAACCACCCACCGGGACGGTGGTGAGCCTCGTCCGGGCGCAGGCGGCGGCCTCGCCGGGGGCGACCGCCCTGGTGTGCGGTGAGCAGGTGTTCAGCTACCGCGAGCTGGACGCGGTCACCGACCGGCTGGCGCGCGGGCTGCTGGCCGAGGGCGTGCGGCCGGGGGACGTGGTCGGCCTGGCGCTGCCGCGGGGCGCGGAGCTGGTGCTGTCGGCGCTGGCCGTGATGAAGGCGGGCGCCGCCTATCTGGCGCTGGATCCCGCCTACCCGGCGGCGCGGCTGGCGTACATGCTGGAGGACGTCGACGCGGCGCTCGTGATCACCGGCGACCGCTTCGGCGAGCTGGGGGCGGACGAGGGGGAACTGCCCGAGCCCCGGCCGGGCGATCTGGCCTACGTGGTGTACACCTCGGGGTCGACCGGGCGGCCCAAGGGGACCGACGCCACCCACGCGGCCGTGGTGAACCTGCTGCACGGCGCGCGCGAGTATCTGGGCGCGAGCCCGGACGACCGGTGGCTGCTGCTCGCCTCGATGGGCTTCGACGCCTCGACGCTGGAGCTGTACCTGCCGCTGATCTCCGGGGCGCGCGTGGTCGTGGCGCCGGAGTCGGCGCGGGCCGACGGGGCCGAGCAGTGCCGGGTGATCCGCGAGCACGGCGTCACCCACGTGCAGGCCACCCCGTCGGGCTGGCGGCTGCTCATGGCCGGTGACGTCGGCACCTCGCTGCGGGTCGCGCTCTACACCGCCGAGCCCATGCCCGAGACCCTGGCCACCGAGATCAGGGCGCGGGCGAACCGGCTGGTCAACGGCTACGGGCCCACCGAGACCACCGTCCACACCACGTACGCCGACGTGCCGGCGGGCGCGCCGCCCTTCTGCATCGGCCGGCCGATCTCCGGCGCCGCCGTCTACCTGCTCGACGAGCAGTCGCGGCCGGTGCCGAGGGGCGCGCTCGGCGAGCTGTGCATCGGCGGGCGCGGCCTCGCGCTCGGCTACCACGGACGTCCCGGGCTGACCGCGCGACGGTTCGTGCCCGACCCGTTCGGTACGCCGGGCTCGCGCATGTACCGCACCGGCGACCGGGCCAGGTTCCTGCCCGACGGGCGGCTGGAACTGCAGGGCCGCATCGACAACCAGGTGAAGATCCGCGGCAACCGGGTCGAGCCGGGCGAGGTCGAGGCAGTGCTGCTGGCCCACCCCGGCGTCAGGCAGGCGGCGGTCGTGCCGGTCGAGGGGCCGGGCGGGCTGCGGCTGGCCGGGTACGTCGTGCCGTCCGGCGCGATCGAGGTGGCCGAGCTGCGACGGCACCTGGCCGGGGCGCTGCCCGGGTACATGGTGCCGGCGTCGCTGGCCGTACTGGAGGAGATTCCGCTCACCCCGAGTGGCAAGCTCGACCGCAGGCGGCTGCCCGCGCCGGAGGACGGCGGGCCGGCCGACGCCGAGCCCGCCACCGACGCCGAGCGGGCGCTCGCGCGGGTGTGGGCGGACGTGCTCGGCCGCGAGGCCGTCGGCGCCGGCGACAACTTCTTCGACATCGGCGGCGACTCCGTGCTGGCCATCTACGTCGTCGCCGGGGCCCGCGCGGCCGGGCTGGAGATCACCCCGCGCCAGGTGCTGTCCCGGCAGACGTTGCGGGAGCTGGCCGCCGTCGCGGTCCCCGCCGCCGCGCAGGAGGACGACGACGCCGCCGCGGAGAGCTACCCGCTGTCGCCGCTGCAGGCCGGGATGGTCTTCCACACGCTGTTCGAGCCCGAGAGCACCGACTACATCGTGCAGTTCGTCCACACCATCGACGGCGACCTGGACGTGCCCGCGCTGCGCCGCGCCTGGGAGCACGTCGTCGCGCGCCACCCCATCCTGCGCACCACGTTCGCGTGGGACGGACTGCCCGAACCCATGCAGATCGTCCACCCCTCAGCTCCGGTACGGCTGCGCGAACTCGACTGGACCGGCGTCCCCGCGCCGAAGGTCGCCGAGCGCCTGGCCGGGCACCTCGCCGAGGAGCGCGCCCGCGGCGTCGACCTGGAGAACGAGCCCCCACGCCGCTTCGACCTCATCAGGCTGGCCGACGGCACCCACCGGCTGATCTGGCACGGCCACCACGTCCTGCTGGACGGCTGGAGCGTCCGCCTGGTCCTCGACGAGGTCCGCGAGGTCTACCGGAGCCTGCGCGAGACGGGCGAACCGCCCGTGCTGCCCGAGCCGGTGCCGTTCAGGAAGTACATCGAGTGGGTGCGCGGCCACGACCCGGCCGCCGCCGCGGGCTACTGGCAGGCCATGCTCGCCGACGTCACCAGCCCCACCCCGCTGACGATCCTGCCGCCCGAGCGCGGCGACGGCCGCGGCGCGACCAGCCAGGACGTAGCGCTCCTGCACGAGCGGCTGCCCGCCGAGGTCACCCGGCGGCTGCGCGAACTGGCCCGCGAGCACCGCATCACGGTCAGCGCGATCGCCCACGCCGCCTGGGGCCTGCTGCTCAGCCGGTACGCCGGCACCCGCGACGTCGTCTTCGGCTCGACCGTCTCAGGGCGCTCCGGCGGGCTGCCCGGCGTCGAGCGGACCGTCGGGCTGCTGATCAACACACTGCCCGTGCGGGTACGCGTGCCCGAGCGGGCCACGGTCGCCGGCTGGCTGCGCGAGGTCCACGAGCAGCTCGTGGAGCACCGCGACCACGAGCACTGCGCGCTGGTCGAGGTGCAGCGGCAGTCGCGGGTGCCCGCCGGGCAGCGGCTTTTCCACACGATCCTCATGTTCGAGAACTTCCCCCACAAGGAGCGCGAGCCCGGCGGCCTGGAGATCGCCGCGGCCCAGACCTGGGAGCAGACCGGCTACCCGCTGGTGCTGAACGTCGGGCTCAACGACGAGCTGCGGCTGCGGCTGGACTACCAGCCCTCCCGGGTCACCGCGGACGGCGCCGGGCGGCTGCTCGCCCACTACCGGATGCTGCTCGAAGCGCTGGCCGCCCGGCCCGGCGCGGCCCTGGCCGAGCTAGCGCCGCTACCCGCCGAGGAGTGGCGGGCCGTGGTCGAGGAGTGCAACGACACCGCGGCGCCGTACCCTCGCGAGCGCTGTCTGCACGAGCTGTTCGAGGACAGCGCCGAGCGCGCGCCCGGCGCGGTCGCGGTCGTCTCCGGCGCGTCTTCCGTCACGTACGGCGAGCTGGACACGCGGGCCAACCGGCTCGCCCACCACCTTCGCGACCTGGGCGTCGGACCGGAGACGCTGGTCGGCATCTGCGTCGAGCGCGGCGTGGAGATGGCGGTGGCGGTGCTGGGCGTGCTCAAGGCCGGCGGCGCCTACGTGCCGCTCGACCCGGAGTACCCGGCGGAGCGGCTGGCGTTCATGCTGGCCGACACCGCGGCCCCGGTCGTGCTCACGCAGGAACGGCTGGCCGGGCGGCTGCCCGAGCACACCGGCCGGGTGGTCGTGCTCGACGGCGAGCACGACGCGGCGCGCATCGCCGCCCGCGACCCCGGCCGCCCCGGACGCGCGGCCCGTCCCGGCAACCTGTCGTACGTCATCTACACCTCCGGCTCGACCGGGCGGCCGAAGGGCACGCTCATCCGGCACCAGGGCATCGTCAACTACATCTGGTGGATGGTGCGCGGCTTCCCCCTCGACGACGGTGACAAGGTCCTGCAACTGGCCGGGCTGAGCTTCGACATCTCCGTCTACGAGATGTTCTGGCCCTGGGCCTCCGGGGCGGCGGTCATCCTGGCCAGGCCGGACGGCTACCGCGACCCGCACTACATCGTCCGGGTCATGACCGAGGAGAACGTCACCGCCGCGCACCTGGTCCCCTCGATGCTGCGGGCCATGCTGCCGCTCGTGGAGGACGGCGGGCTGCCGCTGCGCTGGTTGTTCGCCAGCGCCGAGGCGCTCACCACCGACGTGCTGCGCGAATGGGGCAAACGCTGCCCGGACACGCGCCTGCTCAACCTCTACGGCGCCACCGAGGTGTCCGTGGACTCCACCGTGTGGGTCTGCGACCCCGCCGCCGAGCGGGTCTCGGTGGGCGGGCCGATCGCCAACACCCGCGTGTACGTGCTCGATCCCGGCGGCGATCCGGTGCCCGTCGGGGTGGCCGGGGAGGCGTACCTGGCCGGGGACAGCGTGGGCCGCGGCTACCACGGCCGGCCAGGACTGACCGCCAGGCGCTTCGTGCCCGACCCGTTCGGCCCGCCGGGCGGACGGCTCTACCGCACCGGCGACCTGGTCCGCCGGCTGCCCGAGGGGACGCTGGAGTTCCTGGGGCGGCTCGACCACCAGGTGAAGGTCCGCGGCTTCCGGGTCGAGCTGGGCGAGGTCGAAGCGGTGATCGAGACGCACCCGCTGATCGGCCAGGCCGTCGTGGTCGCCCGCGAGGAGGAGGGCGCGCCCAAGCGCCTCGTGGCCTACGCGGTCGCCCGCGGCCGCACGCCGACCACCTCGGAACTGCGCGCGCACGTGCAGTCCCGGCTGCCCGACTACATGGTGCCGAGCGCCTTCGTCATGCTCGCCGAGATGCCGCTGAACCCGAACACGAAGGTCGACCGGCAGGCCCTGCCCGCGCCCGACGCCGTCCGCCCCGAACTGGCCTCGGCCTTCGTGGCCCCGCGCACCGAGGTGGAGAAGATCCTCGCCGAGGCGTGGAGCGAGGTCCTGGGCGTGCCCGACGTCGGCGTCCACGACAACTTCTTCGACCTCGGCGGCGACTCGATCCTGTCCATCCAGGTCATGGTCAAGGCCCGCCGCGCCGGTCTCGCGCTGACCCCGCGGCAGATGTTCGCCGACCCGACCATCGCGGAGCTCGCCCACGCCCTGGAGAGCGCGGACGTCCCCGCCACCGCCCACGCCGAGCAGGGCACGGTCACGGGCGCGGTCCCGCTCACCCCCATCCAGCGCTGGTTCACCGCGCTCGACTGGCCGCACGACCACTACCACCAGACGGTACGGCTGCGCTGGACCGAGACCCCCGACCCCGATCGGCTGCGGGCGGCGCTGACCCGGCTCACCGCCCACCACGACGCCCTGCGGCTGCGCCTGCGCAGGTCGCCGACCGGCTGGACCCAGCACCTCGCCGCGACCGAGGACGCCGACCTGCTCCACGCGGGCCCGCCCCTGAGCGGCGGCCTCGACCTGGAACACGGCCCGATCGTGCGCGCGCACCTGGACGGCCGCGAGCTGACCATCACCATCCACCACGTCGCCGTGGACATCGTCTCGTGGGGCATCCTGCTCGACGACCTGGCCACCGCCTACCAAGGGCTGGAGCTGCCCCAGAAGACCACCTCCTTCCGGCACTGGGCGGTGAAGCTGGCCGAGCACGCGGAGTCGGCCGGGTTCGCCACCGAGGCCGCGTACTGGCGGATGCCGCGCCCGCAGGCGGCGCCCTTCCCCGTGGACACCCCCGGCGGCGAGAACGTCGAGTCCTCCACCGTCACGGTGGTCCGCACCCTGGACGCCTCCTACACGCAGGCGCTGCTGCGCTCCGCGCACACCGCCCACCGCAGCTCCGTGCACGACCTGCTGGTGACCGCGCTGGCCCAGACGGCCGCCGACCACACCGGCAGTCCCGACGTCCACATCGACCTGGAGGGACACGGGCGCGAGCCGCTCTTCGACGACGTCGACCTGTCCAGGACGGTCGGCTGGTTCACCGCGCTGCACCCGCTGCACGTCCACCTGCCCGACGCCCTCGACACCGGCCGCTGCGTCAAGATCGTCCGCGAGCACCTGCACACCACGCCGCACCACGGCATCGGACACGGCCTGGCGGTCGAGCACGAGGCGGCGCCGATCAGCTTCAACTACCACGGCCAGGTACGCACCGCCGCGGAGACCGGGCTGTTCACCCGGATCAGGTCGGCCGCGGGCGGCGACCGCGCGCCCGCCGGGCGCCGGCCCCACCTCATCGAGATCAACGGAGCCGTCGTGGACGGCGTCTTCCAGGTCGCCTGGAACTACTCGGCCAACCTCCACCGCGAGGAGACCGTGGGCGCGCTGGCCGACCGCTTCCTCGACCGGCTGGTCGCGCTGCTCATCCCGGCCCAGGGGCACACGCCGCACGGACGCGCGTTCCTGGACCGCTTCTTCCCCGGCATCCCGGCCACGCGGCTGCGCCTGCGGCGCCACCGGGTGCCCGGCGCCGCCGTCGCGCTCGTCGCCGACGGCACGGTGGCCGAGGCGTGGGGCGAGGGTCTCGCCTCGGCCGCCACCGGAGCGCTGGTCAGGCCGGACACCGTCTTCCAGGCGGGCTCGGTGAGCAAGCACGTCACCGCGGTCGGCGTGCTCAAGCTGGCCCAGGACGGCATCGTCGACCTCGACGAGGACGTCAACCACTACCTGCGCGGCTGGCGGCTGCCGTCGGCCGGCGTGACGCTGCGCGGGCTGCTCGCGCACACCGCCGGGCTCACCCCGGACGAGTTCGGCGGGCCGGGCGCCCGGCTGCCGGACGATCCGGCGCCGAGCCTGCTCGACGTGCTGGACGGCCGGCCGCCCGCGGCCACCGCGCCGATCCGCGCCGAACTGGCGCCGGGAGAGCGGTACCGGTACTCGGGCAACCACTTCGTCGTCGTCGAGCAGGTGTTGTGCGACCTGACCGGCCGGCCGTTCCCCGAGCTGATGCGCGAGCTCGTCTTCGGCCCGCTCGGCATGCGCGACAGCGGCTACGGCACCGCCTTCGCCCGTTCGCTCGGCGAGCGCGCGGCGGTCGGGCACGACCAGGACGGCCGGCCGCTCGACGGCGGCTGGCGGGTCTACCCGAGCGCCACCGGCGGGCTGTGGACCAGCGCCGCCGACCTGGCCAGGGTGGCCGCGGAGATCCAGCGGGCGCACACGGGCACCGGCCGGCTGCTCGACCGGTGGGCCGCCGAGCAGTTGCTCACCCCGGGCGCCGGGGCCGCGTACGGGCTGGGGACCGTCGTCAGGGAGGTCGACGGGATCCGCTGGTTCGGGCACACCGGGGTGGCCGCCGGGTACCGCTGCTATTCGGGTATCGGCCTGGAATCGGGGGCCGGAGTGGTCCTGATGTCGAACGGAGAATCGGGAACGGACTTCGCCATCGACCTGCTCGTGGAACTCGACGCGGGATTCCACGCCTGGGCGGAACAGTAGTCAGACTTTGCCGGGTGCCACCTGCCGATTTCAGCGGGTGGCACCCGTGCTGTTATGAAGATTAACTCGTATGTTGGCATTTGTGCTGGCCGAAACCCTGCCCCCGAATCGGGGTTCTCCCCAACGTCATATTTCACGCATATAGTGACCTCTGCAGATCAACGGTAACTCGTTGTCAAGTGAGTAGGTGGGCGTTGATCCTCGAGTTTCGGGTGCTTGGGCCGCTCGAAGTATTCGCCGGAAGCAAGGTGAATATCGAGGGCCGCCGCCGCCAGATCGTGCTGGTGATGCTGTTACTCGAACCCGGCCGCGTGGTCACCACCGGCCGCCTCGTCGAGGCGCTCTACGGCGAGGAGCCCCCGAAGACCGCCGACGCCCAGGTCCAGATCTGCATCTCCCAGCTACGCGGCTGGTTCGGCAAGTACACCGACACCGAGGTCATCGTCACCCACTCCGCCGGATACCTCATCCGGGTCCCCGAAGACTGCCTCGACCTCACCCGCTTCCGCCGCCACGTCACCCGCGGCCGCGAGGCCGCACGCTCCCAGGACCTCGAAGGCGCGGTCAGCGAGTTCCGCTCCGGCCTGGCCCTGTGGCGGGGCGAGGCGCTGGAGGGCATCAACAGCCGCCGCGTCCAGGCCGCCGCCACCCGGCACAACGAGGAACGCTTCGTGGCGCTCCAGGAGTGCATCGACCTCGAACTGCGCCTGCAACGCCACCATGAGCTGCTCGGCGAGCTCAAGGAACTCGTCGCCGTCCACCCGCTGCGCGAAGAGCTGCACATGCAGCTCGCCCTCGCCCTCTACCGCGCCGACCGGCAGGTCGAGGCGCTCGAAGTGCTCAGGAACGTGCAGTACACGCTGGTCGAGGAGCACGGGCTCAGCCCCGGCGAGGAACTGCGCCAGCTCGAACAGGCCATCCTGTCGCAGGACCCCGCCCTGGCCGCCGCGCCCGTCACCGAACCGGCGAAGATCGTGCCGCACCAGCTGCCCGCCGGGCCGTCCAACTTCGTCGGCCGCGACGAGGTCATCGCCGACGTGCGCGACCACCTGGTCAACTCGCGGCAGTTGCACCGGGCCGCCGTGGTCATGGTCACCGGGCCCGGCGGGGTGGGCAAGACGGCGCTGGCCGTACACGCCGCACACAAAGCACGCGAGGCCTTCCCCGACGGACAGCTCTACGCCCACCTGCGCGACGCCGACGGCCACCCCGTCCCCGCCGAGCAGGTGCTCGAACGCCTGCTGCGCTCCCTCGGCGTCGCCCCCTCCGTGCTCCCGAGCGGCATCGTCGAGCTCGGCACCATGTACCGCAGCGTCATGGCCAACCGCCGGGTCCTCGTCGTGCTCGACGACGCCGCCAGCGCCCGCCAGATCCTGCCGCTGGTGCCCGCCGAGCCGCGCTGCGCCCTCCTGGTCACCAGCCGCCGCTCCGTCATCGGCCTGCACGGCGCCCACCATGTCGACCTCGACGTCTTCGACGAGTCCACCAGCCTCGAACTGCTCTCCCAGGTGATCGGCCAGGGCCGGGTCATGACCCAGCACGCCGCCGCCAGACGCCTGGCGGAAGCCTGCGGCCACCTGCCCCTCGGCCTCGGCATCGTCGCGGCCAAACTCTCCATGCGCCAGCACTGGCAGATCGACCAGATGGTACGCAGGCTCGCCGACGAACGCCGCCGCCTCGACGAGCTGATCCTCGGCGACGCCAGCGTCCGGGCGACCATCTCCATCTCCTGCCAGGAACTCGACCCGCCCGCCGCCCGGCTGGTGTTGCTGCTCGGGGCGCTGGACGAGGTCGACTTCGGCGGCTGGATCGCCGGACCACTCCTCGACATGGACCCCTACGCCGCCACCGACATCCTGGAGACCCTGGTCGAGGAACGCCTCGTCGACCTGGTCGTCCGGGACGACCAGCAGGTCCGGTACCGGCTGCACGACCTCACCAGGACCTACGTGCGTGAACTGCTGGCCAGGGAGATTCCGGCGCAGGAGCAGGAAGAAGCGCTGCACCGGCTGCTGCGGTGCTGGCTCCACCTGGCCGGCCGGGCCCACCGGCAGGCCTACGGCGGCGACTACACCATCCTGCACTCCGGCACCGAGCCGTGGACGCTGCCCGAAGAGCTGGTGGAGAGCCTGATCGCCGACCCGATCGAATGGTTCCAGATCGAGCTCACCAACCTCGTGTCCAGCGTGCACCAGGCCGCCCGGCTCGGGCTCCACGAGCTGTGCTGGGACCTGGCCGTCACCTCGGTCACGCTCTTCGAGACCCGCTCCTACCGGCAGGCCTGGCGAGAGACACACGAAGTGGCCTGGGGTGCGGTACGGCGGGCCGGCGACAAACGCGGCGAAGCCGTCGTCCGGTACTCGCTCAGCGGGCTGGAACTCGTCGAGCAGCGGCTGGCCGAGGCGCAGCAGAACCTCGAAGCCGCCCGCGCCTGGTTCGAGGCGAGCGGGGACGTGCACGGGCGGGGGCTGGTGTTGCGGCACCTGGCCTTCATCGAGCGCACCAAGGGGCAGTACACCGTCGCTCAGGAATGGTACGAGCAGGCGCTCGAAGACCTGCGGTCCGTGGGCGATCCGGTGGGGGAGGCGCATGTCCTGCGCAACATCGCCCAGATCCACCTGGAGTCGGGGCGGGCGGAGGAGGCGGAGCCGTACCTGCGGGAATCGCTGGCCATCTGCGTGCGTACCGGATCCAGCCGGATCGAGGCGCAGGTCCGGTTCCGGCTGGGTGAGGCGCTGCTCACGAGGGGGCGGCTGGAGGCGGCCGAGGAGTCGTTCGACGCCGCCCTACACACGGCGACCAGCATGAACGACTCCATCGGCGAGGCGTTCGCGCTGCTGGGCATCGGACGGGTGCGGCTGGCACAGGGCGACCTGACGGGGGCACGGCCGTTGCTGGGCGACGCCCTGATGGCGGCGTGCTTGGGCGGCAGCCAGCAGTGCGAGGGACAGTCGCTGCTGGCGTTGGCGGAACTGGCACTGGCCCGCGACGAGCCGGAGATGGCGACGGTCCGGTTGGAACGGGCGGAAGCCATCTTCACGGACAGCGAGGCAAAGGTATGGCGCGCCCGAGTGGACGAGCTCCGCAGCAAGTTCTAAGGGCAAGGTGCTCCGCTGCGCTTCACGCGTTCTGTTGGGGCCCACCCGTTGCCCGGCTAAGTGGTTGGGCAGTTGGACCCCACCCAGAACAAAGGTGCTCCGCTTCGCTCCGCGCGTTCTGTTGGGGCCCACCCGTTTGCCCGGCTGGGTGGTTGGGCGGTTGGACCCCGCCCGGGACAAAGGTGCTCCGCTTCGCTCCGCGCGTTTTCCGTCGGGCGGAGCCCGACTCCCCGCTTGCGCCAGGGCTCACCTCTGTGGTTGCCCGGGATAGCCGGGTCTCCTTGGGCGAACGGATCTGCCGTTTTAGCGGCGGTGCTTCACAGGACGACGATGTCGAGCCCGTAGATGCACATCCAGGACGGAGGGCCGGGGCGCTCCCGGCCCTCCGTCGGCACCGCTCAACCGCTACGCAAGGGATAACAGGTGTGGACGTCGGCAAGCCATGCCTCTGTGAGCTCGTGGCCCGTGATCCGGCCTGCCAGACGGAGCGCCGAGGTGAGGCTCACCTCGACGGTCACAGGGTCGGGCGTGGGGCCGGGCTCCTCCAACTGGAAGTGCAGTCCTTCCATCAGGTGGTCGAGAGCGTGCGGATCAGAACCGCCCTTCGGGTCCGGCCAGTCGACCGGGAAGGAGGTGACGATCTCGCCATCGACCGCCCACTCCAGGAGGCGATAGTTGTTGTATCCGCTCTTGATGCTGAACGCCCGCCTGCCGCCGCGCGACAGCGCCCGTAGATGGGAGTCGTCTGGAACGTCCCACTCCAGGAACGCCTGGACCCAGTTGCCTATACGGTCACCCCAGAGGCAGGGACCGGGAGTGGTGTCCACGAGTTGGGAGTATCGCGTCTGGTACGCGCTGTCGGCTTCTGCCCCGAGCTTGCGAGCGAACTCATCCAGCAGCAACCCTTCCGCCCACACCAAGTGAAACAGTACGGAGGGATCTTCTTCATGGACCTGGAGGTGCTCTTGTAGCAGATCGTAAAGATCCCGCAGCTTGGGCATGAGTCCTCCTTACCAGACATACTCCAAGGCGAGGTTCACGCCGATTTCGCCGCACTGAGCACACCCCTTAGGGCATGGGCCCCTGCGACCACTTCGCGCGGGCCCAACCAGGGACGCTTGAGACGGGCGGCACGTACCGCCGGAGGATCGGGCGGTGTCGCTTGGATGGGGGATGTCAGATCGGGAGGGCGTCGGCGTTGGGGACCACCACGCCGAACAGGTCGCCGATCGTGGACAGGGCGGCGGTGTGCAGGGTGGTGGCGGGCACCGCCGTGTTGTCCGGGGCGGGGAGTGGGCGGGTGGCGCAGGCGTCGGCGACGATGGTGGGGCGGTAGCCCAGGTTGAAGGCTCCCTGCGCGGTGAACGTGACGCACATGTGCGTCATGAAGCCCGCCAGGATGAGGTCGGGGCCCGCGTTCAGGCCGGTCAGGACCTGCTGGAGGTCGGTCTCGTGGAAGGCGTTGGGGAACGTCTTGACCACCACCGGCTCACCGTCGCGCGGTGCCACCAGCGGGTTGATGGCGCCGATCTCGGCCCGGATGTCGTAGGGGGTGTCGGGGCCGCCGTCGTTGATGATGTGGATGACCTTCGTGCCGGTGGCGCGAGCGCGTTCGAGCAGGCGGGCTCCTGCGGTGAGGGCCTGGTCGGCGGCGGTGAGGGCCATGACGCCGGTGGTGTAGGTGTTCTGGTAGTCGATCATGATCAGGGTCGCGTCGGTCAGGCGGGCCGGGTCGGTGGGCAGACCGGAGACCTCGCGGAGGGTGGGCGAAGCGGTGGTGCTCATCGTTGGGTTCCTTTCGGGTTGACTGGCAGGCTTGCGCCTCGGGATATCTGGGGGCCTCGGGATTTCGGGCAGGCTCGCGCCGGCAGAGGTGCGGGCTTGGGCCGGTACAGGTGAAGGCGTCGGTACGGGCGCGGGCTTGTGCCCGCACAGGTACGCGGCAAGGGCACAGGTACGCGGCAAGGGCGCAGGTACGCGGCGGGTGAGGTCGGTAGGTGGGTGGGTCAGGCGACGGTGCGGAAGCGGCGGCGGTAGGAGCCGGGGCCGGTGCCCAGGCGGCGGCGGAAGGCGCGGTGCAGGGTTTCCACTGAGCCGAAGCCGCTGTCGGCCGCCACCCGGGGCAAGGGCAGGTCGGTGGTTTCCAGGAGGCGCCGGGCCGCCTCCACGCGGGCGGCCTCGATGTAGGCGCCGGGTGTGGTGCCGGTACGTTGCCGGAACACGCGCGTGAACTGGCGCTGGCTCAACCCCATCCGGGCCGCCATTTCGACGGCGGTGAGTTCCTCGGCCAGGTGTTCGGCGATCCACAGGCGCAGGTCGTCGATGTCGCGGCGGCCGGTGGCGGCGTGGGCCATCGGGACGCTGAACTGGCTCTGACCGCCCTGCCGTTTGAGGTACATGACCAGTTCGCGGGCCACCGCCAGCGCGGTCTCCTCGCCGTGGTCGTCGGCGACGAGCGCGAGGGTCAGGTCCAGGCAGGCGCTGATGCCCGCGCCCGTCCACACCTGGCCGCTGGATCGTACGAAGATCGGGTCGGGGTCGATGGTGATGTCCGGGTGGTCGGCGGCCAGTTGTGCGGCGGTGGACCAGTGGGTGGTGGCCGTGAGGCCTTCCAGCAGTCCGGCCTCCGCCAGGATGTGCGCGCCTACGCACACCGATGCCACGCGGCGGGCGATGGGAGCGGTTCGCCGGACCCATGCCACTACTCCGGGGTCCGTCAGGGCCAGCGGGCCTTCGGGGGTGACGTCCACGGCGCCGGGTACCAGCAGGGTGTCCACCCGGTCGCCGACCTCGTCGAACGCCAGGTCGGCGACCAGCCTCACCCCTGCGGACGTGGTGACGTGCCCGCCTTGGGGTCCGGCCAGCAGCACCTCGTACAGGACGCGGCCGCTGACCCGGTTGGCCAGGGCGAACACCTCGGCCGGGCCGGTGACGTCGAGCAGGTCGACGTTCGGGAAGAGCGCGATCACAACGCGGTGTGCGGTGGACATGTCCTGATTGTCACCGAGTGTGCCGAGTGGCCGCAACGACAGTTATCTGTCACATACGGCCATCGCCCCGGGGAGGCCCTCCGCAAGCCCCACGGCCGAACGGCCATCGGGCCGGCAGCTCACGGAACAAGGCCGAGGGCACAGGAAGAGAGGGACGCCTGCGCGCCGGCGACACCGCCGGGGCTCCGCGCCCGGCTGCTCGCCGCCCATGCTCCAGATGATCACCGACCACGACGGGCCGTACGTCGATCGTCCTTGGTTCGCCCTGCCGGTCCCACACCTGGGAACCCGCACCGACCGTGACGCCGCCCACCTCATGTCTCCGCATGGCGTCGGCGCCAACCTGGCCATGCTCGACGGCTGCGAACTCGCCCTCGCGCTGGCCGGTCCCCCCACGGTCGCCGACGCCGTCGTCACCTACGAAAGACCGTGCTGCCCCGTGCGGCGGACACCGCCCGGACCCTCGAAAACGGCGCCGAGGCCCTGCTCGAGCGACACGACAGCAGCGAAATCGCGGAATTGGGCCCGCCCCGGCGCTGAATCGCCGGGAAACGTGTCACAGCCCCTTGCCGAACTCCGCCTTGACGAGGTCGAAGACGATGTCCCAGGTCTTCCATTCGGTGTTGGTGTGCAGGGAGAGCACGTGGTCGCCGTCGGGGGTGCCGACGGTGCAGATGTAGGAGCCCCACAGGCTGCCGCCGGCGCCACGCAGGACGAGGCCGTTGGTGATCTCCCGGTCGAATTCGAAGACGCCGAGGCCGTAGCGGGCATGCGGCATCCAGTAGCCGCCTTCGGTGGAAATGGTCGTCCACATCTTGCGGTGCTGCTCCTCGGGTAGCAGGCTGCCGGAGGCCAGGGCGCTGATGAGTCGGATCATGTCGCTGGTGGTGGAGACGACGTCGCCGGCCGACCAGCCGAGCGAGGTGTTGAACTCGGTGACGTCCAACGGCGGGGTGCCGGGCTCCTCCATCACCGTCTGCCAGTTTTCGGCGGTGATGGCGGCGGGGTCGGTGCCGTCCTTCATGAACAGCGAGGAGTAGGCGCGCGGGTGCGGGTCGGCGTAGCTCGACTCGTCCTGCCGTCGTACGTGGGTGTGGGTCAACGCGAGGGGCTGGATGACCGTACGGTCGACCTCGTCGGCGTAGCTGTTGCCGGTGACCTTCTCGATGATGGCGCCGGCGATGTAGAAGCCGCCGTTGGAGTACGTGAAGGCGGCGCCGGGTTCGAAGACGGGCGGCTGGGAGACGGCCAGCTTCAGCAGGTCCTCCTTGGCCCACTGGTCGAGGTGGTGCTGGGCGAAGCCGGAGCGGGTGGCGTAGCGGTGGGTGGCTTCGGGTGCCAGGCCGGTGGAGTACAGGCCGCTGCTGTTGCTGAGCAGGTGCCGGATGGTGATTTTGTTGCCGTCGTAGCCGTTGGTGAGGAGGCCGGGCAGGTGTTGTTCGACGGTGTCGTCGATGTTCAGCCGGCCTTCGGCCTCCAGCGTCAGTAGCGCGGCGGCGGTGAAGGCCTTGCCGGAGCTGCCGGTGTGCAGGTGTTCGCCGGGGACGCGGCGGGTGCCGGTGGTGAGGTCGGCGACTCCGGCGGTGCCGAACCAGGTCCGGTCGCCGTCGCGGATTTCGGCGACGATGCCGGGCACGCCGTGTTCGGTGACGGCGCGGTCGAGGGTGTTCTGGATCTCGGTGTGCGTCATGTCGTGTCCTTGCCTGATAAGTCTTCGCGACATCTCGAAAGTTACGTTGCATACACGAAATCGTCAATCACGATACTGCGAAACATGATGCAAAAATACAGTTCAAGTACTTAGAATCGTTGCATAGAAGCTGACAGTTAATGCAACTCGCGTTTGCACTACGCTAAGCTGAGTCCCGATCGCTTGAAGCAAGGAGCCCGATGCCCGGACAGAGGCTCACCCAGCAGGACCGCCGTCAGATCGCCGTGGGACTGCGTGACGGAATGACGTACGCCGCCATCGCCCGCGCCCTCGAACGGCCCACCTCGACCATCACCCGCGAGGTCATGCGCAACGGCGGCCCGAACGACTACCGCCCCGACCAGGCCCACCGGGCGAGCAGGCAGTCCCTGCGCCCCCAGGGCTCCGGCCGGTCGGCGTCGGCCAGGGCCGCCGACCTCGGTGCCCGCGATCCCCGGGTCGTGGAGCGGGTGTCCACGCACCTCACCGAACTGCTGATCCAGAGCGGGCTGCCGCAGATGATGGCCAGGGTGCTCGCCGCGCTGTTCACCACCGACGGAGGTAGCCTCACTTCGGCCGAACTCGTGCGACGCCTGGGCGTCAGCCCCGCCTCGATCTCCAAGGCGGTCGCCTACCTGGAGGAAATGGAGATCATCAAGCGCGAGCGCGACCCCCGCGGCCGAGCCGAGCGCTACGTCATGGACGACGACGTGTGGTACCAGGCCATGCTGGCCAGCGCCCGGATCAACACCCTGATCGCCGAGGCCTCGCGCAGCAGCGCCCAGGCGCTCGGCGTGGACACGCCCGCCGGAACCCGGCTGGACAAACTTGGCCAGTTCCTCTTCCTGGTCAGCGACGACCTGCGCAACTCGGCGGAACACTGGCGGCACATCTACGCGCCCGAGCCGCAGGATAGGCAATAGGCGCTGGCAATATGTTGCCAATAGGGTGCCAATAGGGTGCCGGATGAGAGCATGCGGCTTGGTGCGCGGCTACGTCCTGAGCACTGCGAACTCGACGCATGGCACGCATGACGCATGGCACGCATGGCATGGCACGCATGGCGCATGGCACGCATGGCAAGGCACAGCCGCTGTCGCCCGCCGCGCCGACCACTGGAACGGGCGCCCTGACCCGGTGACCGGGTTCACCCGCCTCAGCCGGGAGCCGGACACCAGGTGCTCGGCCGCCGGGCGCGATCGAGCGGACCGTGATGTTCGACGTGGAGCGGGCGCGCCTGGTGGTGGCGTCGGGGTGGGGCAGGTGTGCGTGGTGGTGGCGTCGGGGTGGGGCAGGTGTGCGTGGTGGTGGCGTCGGGGGTGGAGCGGGTGTGCGTGGTGGTGGCGTCGGGGGTGGAGCGGGTGCGCCTGGTGGTGGAGTCCGGGGCGGCGGGGCGTCTCGTCGTCTCGGTGGCCGTGCCGTACGAGCTGAAGGCTTTGCTGACGTGAAGGGCGCAGGGTCAGGCGGGGAAGAGGGCGTCCACATAGGAGTTGCGGAACTTGCCGGACGGGTCCAGGTCGCGGGCCAGCCGCCCGAACTCGGCCGCCCGCTCGTACATCGCGCTGATCTGCCGGGGTTTGGTCGTGGTGAGCTTGCCCCAGTGCGGGCGGGCGCCCAGCGGCATGAGCCGCTCCTCGACCTCGGCCAGTGCGGGCATGACCGCCGCAGCGTCGCGGATCCAGGTGAAGTGCAGGGTGACGGTGTCGCGGCCGTAGGCGGGGCTGAGCCAGAGGTCGTCGCCGCAGACGGTACGCACCTCCGAGACGTGTAGCACGGGCGCCACCAGCGGGCCGATCTCCCTGACCGCCTCGAAAGCCTTGGTCGCGGCCTCGCGGGGCAGGTAGTACTCCGACTGCAGTTCCTCGCCCGCGCCTGGCACGAACTCGGGGCGGAAGTGCGGCAGCCGTTCGTGCCACGGGCCCGGGACCCCGAGCTGTTCCGTGCAGGACTCGGGCGGCATGCCGGGCACCGGGTGCACCTGCCGCTCGGCGGCCCGGCCTCCCGCCCAGCCGCTTTCCGACCATCCGTCGCCGAGGCCGGAGCTCTCCTCGTCGAGGCGGTGCTTGAGCCATACCTCGGCCTTGCCGGCGCGCCAGTCGGTGAACGTGCTGACGCTGTAGGCCGCGCCGTACACCTCGTCGAAACGCGCGGACACCTCCTCAAGCGGCACGTCGAGCCGGACCCGCTGCGCCACGTCGAAGGCGGGCTCGATCTCCAGCGTCAGCCGGGTGACGACGCCGAGCGCGCCGAGCGCGACGACGGCGCCGGGGAAGACGCCGGGGTCGCGCTCGCGGCTCAGCTCGACCAGGTCGCCGTCAGGGCCGACGAGCTGCAGCGCGACGACGGCGGCGGCCAGGCAGCGGCGGCTGTCGCCGGAGCCGTGGGTGCCGGTCGCGCACGATCCGGCGACCGAGATGTGGGGGAGCGAGGCCATGTTGGCCAGCGCGAATCCGGCGCGATGCAGGTGCTCGGCGACCTCGGCGTAACGCAGTCCGGCGGCGACGGTGGCGGTCGAGCGGCCGGCGTCGATCTCCACCGTGGGCGGCAGGCCGTCGAGGCGGACCAGGTCGTGGCTGGTGTCGGCGACCAGGCTGAAGGAGTGGCCGCTGCCCAGGGCCCGTACGCGCGACCCCGCCGCCACCACGCGGCGCAGCTCGTCGAGGGATTCCGGCCGGTGCACCCGGGCCGCGCCGAAGGTGACGTTGCCCGCCCAGTTCGTGATCGGCATGTCGGCTCCTGGTCTGGCGTCGCTCGTCCACCGCGGGTGCGACGAGCGTGCGGGAGACGTGTCCTGGAAGCGCTCGCTCGGCCGCTGGATGGGCGGCAGAATACGGCACTCGTCGACGCGCGGCAGCACGTCGTAGGGAGCCCGCCTATCGAACGGCGAGTTCAGCTCGGGTGTGTGCGGCACTCCTGCGCGGAAACCTTCATGCTCCCAGATTGACATGAACATGCCGGGGGAGGCAATAAAGTGCCAAACATTGTGCCATTCTGGCAATCATGCTGTCCATTCTAGGGTGGAGCCCGTGGAGCAGCGAGCATTCGGCAGGACAGGACAATCCGCGTCGGTCGTCGGCCTCGGCACCTGGCAACTCGGTGCCGACTGGGGGACCGTGGACGAGCGCGACGCGCTCGCCATCCTCGACGCCGCCGTCACGTCCGGCGTGACCTTCCTCGACACCGCCGACGTGTACGGCGACGGCCGCAGCGAACGCCTCATCGGCCGGTTCCTGCGCGAACACGACGGCCTCACGGTCGCCACCAAGATGGGCCGTCGCGGCCCGCAGGACCCGGCCGAGTTCACCCTGAAGAACTTCGTGGAGTGGACCGACCGCTCGCGCGCCAACCTCGGCGTCGACCGGCTCGACCTGGTACAACTGCACTGCCCGCCGACCCCGGTGTTCGACACCGGCGAGGTCTACGACGCGCTCGACACGCTCGTACACGAGGACCGGATCGCCGCCTACGGAGTGAGCGTCGAGACCTGCGACGAGGCGCTGGCCGCGATCGCCCGCCCGGGGGTGGCCAGTGTGCAGATCATCCTCAACGCCCTTCCGCCGTAAGCCGCTCGAACGCGTGCTCCCGGCGGCGCGGGCGGCCGGGGTCGCGATCATCGCCCGGGTGCCGCTGGCGTCAGGCCTGCTGTCGGGGCGCTTCCGCCGCGACACCGTCTTCGCCGCCGACGACCATCGCGCCTACAACCGGCACGGCGCGGCGTTCGACGTGGGGGAGACGTTCTCCGGCGTCGACTACGAGACCGGCCTGGAGGCGGCGGCCGAGTTCGCCGCGCTCGCCCCGGACGGGGCCACCCCCGCCCAGACGGCCCTGCGCTGGGTGATCCAGCAGCCTGGGATGACCACGGTGATCCCGGGCGCCAGCACGGTGGACCAGGCCAGAGCCAACGCCGCTGCCGCCGCCCTGCCCGAACTGCCGCCCGAGACGCTGACCGCCATCGAGGACCTCTACGACCGCCGCATCCGCGCCCAGGTTCACCACCGCTGGTAGCCCTCGCCGAGCAGGCGTAGGGCGTCGGCCGCGGCGGGCGAAAGCGCCGGGCCAGAAGCGTCCCCCAGGTCCGCGATCGGCAGCCAGGTCACCGCGTCCGTGGTGCCGTCCGCCTCGGTCACCGCCGGAGAGCCCGGCGCCACCTCGGCGGCGTAGAACAGACCGGTCAGATGCCAGCTCACCCCGAGCCGGGTCACCGCGTACGTCCTGGCGGCGACCAGGCGCGCGCCGGTGAGGTCGAGGCCGGTCTCCTCGCGCAGTTCGCGGGCCAGCGCCTGTTCGGGCTGCTCGCCGGGGTCGATCCCGCCGCCCGGCAGGTGCCACGCGCCGGGCGGGAAGATCGGGGAACTCTCCGACAGCCGGGTCAGCAGCAGCCGCCCGGCCGAGGTGACGATCGCGTACGCGGAGACGCGCGTGCGTACCTCACCGTTCAAGGCGAGCGTCCGACCCAAGGCGAGCGTCCGACCCAAGGCGAGCATCTGGTACGGCGAGCGCGAGCGTGGCGTCGAGCATGAGGCGCAGGGTCGACTCGCAGGCGGCGAGGTCGTAGTCGTCGGTCAGGTACCGGGTCACGATCCCGTCGAACCCGCTGAGGAAGAAGCGGGCGATCTCCTCGGCGGGCAGCGCGAGATCCTGCCCGGCGCGCGTGGCGGCGTCGGAGAGCAGGCGCGCCGCGGTGGCGTCGAGGTCGTGGGTGAACTCGGAGGCCACCTGGCGCAACACCGGGTCGCGCAGGGACAGCATGATCAGCTCCACCAGCAGCCGGTAGCGCTCACGCTCCTCGGTGACTGTCCGCCACAGCTCGTTGACGAGCGCCGATACCGTCTCGCCGAAGTCGGCGTCGGCGGGCATGGCCGCCCGGACCCGGGTGACCAGCGACGTGCCGAGGTCCTCCAGCACCGACCGGTAGAGCTCCTGCTTGGAGCCGAACGTGTAGTGCACCATCGCCTGCGCGACGCCCGCTTCGGCGGCGATGGCCCTGGTGCTCCCGGCCGCGACGCCTTCGCGGGCCATGAGCCCGATCGCCGCCTCCACGATCTGCGGGCGCCGCTCGGCGGCGGGAACATGAGCCATGCCCGCACCCTATCGGCTGTGACCTGCACGAAGTTCCGCTCCCCCAACGGCCCCGATCCCCCCGCCCACACCACAAGAAAGAGAACAAACCCCGTTCCCGGACCCCCGAACTCCCGGACCCCCGGACCCCCGGACCCCGGACCTCCCGGGACCGGGGAGCCGGGAGCCTCCGGGCCTCCCAGGACCTTGGACCTTCCCGGAGCTCCCGGGCCCGTCCGGACCGTCGGCTCCTGGACCCACGGGACCAGCCGGGCCCCCGGCCCACCGGACTCTCCGGGCCCCGGCCCCCCGGGACCCACGGGAGTCATCGGCCATCGGCCATCGGCCATCGGCCATCGGCCATCGGCCATCGGCCATCGGCCATCGGCCATCGGCCATCGGCCATCGGCCATCGGCCATCGGGCTTCTGGTTGTCGGGTGGGTGTGGGTGGCGGGGTTGTGAGAGGGTCTGTTCGAGTGACTTAGTCGAGTGACAAAGTCTCGTGCTAGCCTGACAACGAAGACGTACACCTGCAGAAGGGAACGTTCGCGTGTCCACAGCCGAGATTCCGTCGCCGCCCGCCCTGCCGATCGTCGGCCATGCCCTGAGCACGCCGGTCGACCGGCAGGTCGCCTACCTGGTCGAGCTGGCCGGCACCTGGGGCCCGATCTTCAAGCTGGGCGCCTTCGGGGAGGAGTCCGTGATCGTCACCGGTCTCGACCTCGTCACCGAACTCTGCGACGAGACCCGCTTCCGCAAGAACGTCCACCCCGACCTGGTCAACCTGCGGCCCCTGGCGGGCGACGGGCTGTTCACCGCCTATGGCGACGAGCCCAACTGGCGCAAGGCGCACGACATCCTGCTGCCGGCCTTCTCCGTCTCCGCCATGCGCGGCTACCACGCGACCATGCTCGGCGTCGCCAGGAAGCTGGTGGATTCCTGGTCGCGAAAGGGGCAGGAGCGCGTGGAGGTCAGCGCGGACATGACCCGGCTGACGCTCGACACCATCGGCCTGTGCGGATTCGGCTACGACTTCGCCTCGTTCGAGAGCGCGGAGCCGCACCCGTTCATCGGCTCCCTCGTCGGCGCGCTCAAGTACGCCCAGGCCAAGGGCGCCTTCATCCCCGGCCTCGACGTCCTCTACCGCAAGCGCACCCGGCGCTTCCACGAGGACGTGCGCGCCATGGAAGCACTCGTCGACGAGGTGATCAGGCAGCGCAGGGAGTCGGGCGACCAGAGCACCGGCGACCTGCTCGGCCGCATGCTCCACAGCCGCGACCCCGAGACCGGCCAGCCGCTCGACGACCTCAACATCCGCTACCAGGTGATCACGTTCCTGATCGCCGGGCACGAGACCACCTCGGGCGCGCTCTCGTTCGCCCTGTACTACCTGGCGAGGAACCCCGCGGTGCTGGCCAGGGTCCAGGAGGAGGTGGACACGCTGTGGGGCGACGTGGCCGAGCCCGACCCGTCGTACGCCGACGTGGGCAGGTTGAGCAACACCCGCCAGGTGCTGATGGAGAGCCTGCGGCTGTGGCCGACGGCGCCGGGCTTCGCGGTGGAGGCGCTGGCCGACACGGTGATCGGTGGCCGGTACGAGATCAAGGCGGGCGAGTCGCTGTTCGTGCTGACGCCGCGCCTGCACCGCGACCCGGCCTGGGGCAGGAACGTGGAGTTGTTCGACCCCGACCGCTTCGCCCCCGAGGCGCAGGACGCGCGGCCGCCGCACGCGTTCAAGGCGTTCGGCAGCGGTGAGCGGGCCTGCATCGGCAGGCAGTTCGCGCTGCACGAGGCGACGCTGGTGCTGGGACTGCTGGCGCACCGCTTCCACCTGACCGGCGAGCCGGACTACGACCTGGCGGTCAAGGAGACCCTCACGCTGAAGCCCGACGGCTTCACGCTCCAGGTCGAACCCCGCACCGCCGCCGACCGCCGCGTCCGCCCCGCGGCCAAAACGCCGGAGCCGCAGCCGAAGCCGCAGGTGAAGCGGGCCGGGCCGGGCGAAGCGCTCTCCATCCTGTACGGCTCCAACATGGGCACCTGCTCGGCCATCGCCCACGACCTGGCCGCCGAGGCGGAGGAACGCGGCTTCGCGGCCAAGGTCTCCTCTCTCGACGAGGCGGCGGGCACGCTGGCCGACACCCCGGTCGTCATCGTGGCCGCCTCCTACAACGGCCGCCCGACCGACGACGCGACCCGGTTCGTGGACTGGCTGGCCGCGGCGGACACGGTGCCCGGCACGCCGTACGCGGTGCTGGGGGTGGGCGACCGCAACTGGGCGGCCACGTTCCAGCGCGTCCCGAAGCTGATCGACGAACGGCTGGCAGAAACGGGCGCGATCCGCCTGGCCGAGCGGGGCGTGGTGGACGCCTCCGGCGACCTGGAGGGTGCCATCGACGCCTGGTCCGCCAAGCTGTGGCACGCCCTGGACGGCTCGGAGAAGACCGCCCCGGAGGGGCCCGCGTTCCGCCTGGAATCCGTGATCAGGTCGCCCGCCGAGGAGCGCGCCGAGCACCACGGCGTGCGTCCCCTGCGCGTGCTGCTCGCCGAGCCGCTCACCCACCCCGACGGCCGCCCGAAGCGCCACCTCCGCCTGGAACTGCCGCAAGGCGCCACCTACCGCACCGGCGACCACCTCGCGGTCCTGCCGGAGAACCCGCCGCACCTGGTCGAGCGCGCCGCCGCCCGTTTCGGCCTCGACCCCGCCCAGCCCGTACGGCTGCGCCAGGCCCGCCGTACCCGCACCCAGCTCCCCCTCGACACCCCGGTGACCGTGCGCGAACTCCTGTCAGGCTTCCTGGAGCTCCAGCGCCCGGCCACCGCCCACCAGGTACAAACGCTGGCCGCCCACACCCGCTGCCCCCACACCAGGGCCGGTCTGGAAGCCGCGGACCCGGCGGGGACCACGGTCCTGGCCCTGCTGGACGAGTACCCGGCGTGCGAGCTGCCGTTCGAGGTGTTCCTGGAGCTCATGCCGGCCCTGCGCCCGCGCAACTACTCGATCTCCACCTCCCCGCTGGCCAGTCCCGGCGCGGTGGACCTGATGGTCTCGCAGCTGAGCGGCCCGAATCGGACGGGCGCCGGATGGTTCCACGGCGTGGCGTCCAGCCACTTGGCCGGCGTCGAGCCGGGCGCCGTCGTACAGGCGCGGGTGGTGCCGGGCCCGGCCGCCTTCCACGGTCTGGCCGACGAGCAGGTTCCGGCGATCCTGGTCAGCGCGGGCACCGGCCTGGCCCCGTTCCGCGCCGTCGTCATGGAGCGCCTGCACCGCCGCGCCCGCGGCACGCTGCTGTGCTACTTCGGCTGCGACGCCCCCGACCTCGACTACCTGCACCGCGCGGAGCTGGAGGAGGCCGAGGCGGCGGGCGTGGTCAGCCTGCGCCCGACGTTCAGCGAGGCTCCGGAGAACGGCCTGCGCTACGTGCAGGACCGGCTCCTGCACGAGGCGGACGAGGTATGGCGCGTGCTGGAGGACGGCGGCCGCGTCTACGTCTGCGGCGACGGCAGCCGCATGGCCCCAGCGGTGCGGGCGGCCCTGGCCCGCGTCCACGGCGAACGCACCGGCGCCGACCGGGCCGCGAGCGACGCCTGGCTGGAGGACCTGCGCGCCGCAGAACGCTACAACGAGGACGTCTGGGAAGGCTGAAGATTGCCTGAGGGGCGTTTTGTCCGGTCCGGTGGGTTCGCATAATGGGCGGATGACCAGTTCGGCGCGGGTGATGGTGGTCGAGGACGCGGAGGCGATCCGGCTCGCCGTGCTGTCCGGGCTGGGGTCGGCGGGGTACGTGGCCCGCGGCGTGCCCGACGGCACCGGCTTCGAGCAGGAGCTCAACACCTTCCAGCCCGACCTGGTCGTGCTCGATCTCATGCTGCCGGGCCGGGACGGGTTCGCGCTGCTGGAGGTGGTGCGCGGGCGCAGCGACGCCGGGGTCATCGTGCTCACGGCCAGGGACGGCGTCTCCGACCGGCTGCGCGGGCTGCAGGCGGGCGCCGACGACTACGTGGTCAAGCCGTTCGAGCTGTCCGAGCTGACCGCGCGGGTCGGCGCGGTGCTCAGGCGGCTGCGCCGTACGCCGTCGACGCTGCAGATCGGCAGCCTGATCATCGACGTGGACAAGGGACTGGTCCTGCGTGACGGCCGGCCGGTCGAGCTGACCATGACCGAGCTGCGGCTGCTCGGCCACCTGGCGCTCCACCGCGGCCAGGTGCTGAGCAAGACGCAGCTGCTCACCAGCGTCTGGGGCTACGACGCCTACGACCCCAACCTGGTCGAGGTGCACGTCAGCGCGCTGCGCCGCAAGCTCGAAAGCTCGGGCGAGCGGGTCCTGCACACCGTGCGCGGGCTCGGCTACGTCCTGGACGGTCCCCGATGAGACGGCCCGCGGGCTCCCTGCGCGGCCGGGTGGCCGGGGCGACCCTGCTGGTCGTCGCCGTCACGCTGGTCGTGCTGCTGGTGGCCGTGGACGCGCTGTTCGGCCTGCTGGCCAGGAACCAGGCGCAGGACAGGCTCGTGGACCGCGCCCAGTTCGCCGTCCAGCTCGACCGGCGCAAGGTCATGCCGGACCGGCTGGTGCGCCGGGTCAGCGGCGCCGGTATCGAGGCGGTGCTCGTGGACCTGGCCGGGCGCCGCCACACGCTGGGCGGCTTCGCGGCCGATCTCGGCGACCTGACCCTGACCAGGCGGCTGCCCGGCGGCGGGCTGCTCACGCTCTACGCCGACACCGAGACGATCGACGGGCCGCGCACCACCCTGCGCATGCTGATGCTGGTCGCCGGCCTGGCGGCGCTGGCCGCGCTCGGCTTCGTGCTGCCCGTCGCGCTGCGGCGCGCGACCCGGCCGATGGACGACCTGGCGGGGCTGGCCAGGCAGATCGCCCAGGGGCAGCGGGGCAAGCGGCTGGCGCCGGAGCGTACCGACACCGAACTGGGCCGCACGGCCGCCGCGTTCGACTCGATGCTCGACTCGCTGGAGGGTGCGGAGCAGCAGGCCCGCGAGTCGGAGAACCGATCCCGGCAGTTTCTCGCCGACGTCGCGCACGAGCTGCGTACGCCGCTGGCGGGCATCCAGGCGACGGCAGAGGCGGTGCTCCAGGCGCCCGCGGCGATGCCGGCCGAGGAGCGCGAGCGCATGCAACTGCTGCTCGTGCGTGAGACGCGGCGGGCCGGACGCCTGGTCGACGACCTGCTCGCGCTGGCCAGGATCGACGCCGGGCTCGGCCTGCACCGCGAGCCCGTCCAGTTGCGGGCGCTGTGCGAGGCCGAGGCCGACCGGGTCATGCTGCGCGCGCCGGAGATCACCGTGGCGGTCGAGGGGGAGGAGGCCGCGGTGATCGGCGACGCCCAGCGGCTCGGCCAGATCATCGCCAACCTGCTCGACAACGCCCGCCGACACACCCCGCCGGACGGCCTGGTCACCGTGACGGTCAAGGGCGAGGCCGGTGAGGCGATCGTGGACGTGGCCGACACCGGCCCCGGGGTGCCGCCGTCGGCGCGCGACCTGATCTTCCACCGGTTCGTCCGCCGGGACACCACCTCGGGCGGCGCCGGGCTCGGCCTGCCGATCGCCCGCGGCCTGGCTCTTGCCCACGGCGGCACGCTGACCTGCGAGGGGTCGCCGTCGGGTGCGGTGTTCCGCCTCCGCCTGCCAGCATGGGCGGATGGCTCTGCTTCATGACATCGTGTTCGACTGCCGTCACCCCGCCGCGCAGGCGAGGTTCTGGGCGGAACTGCTCGACGACTACGCCGTGGCGCCGTACGACGAGGCGGAGCTGGAGCGCCTGCGCGCCCGTGGCCTGTCCGGCCCGGAGGAGGACCCGACGGTGCTGGTCGAGGGGCCGCCGGGGGCGCCGAGGTTGTGGTTCCTCCTGGTGCCCGAGCCCAAGACGGTGAAGAACCGGGTGCACCTCGACGTCCGGGCCGCCGACGTCGAGGCCGAACTGGAGCGCCTGCGGGCGCTCGGGGCCGTCGAGGCGGCCAGGCACGAGGACTGGATCGTGCTGGCCGACCCCGAGGGCAACGAGTTCTGCCTACAGCCCGCGCGCAGTGGCTAGCTGTTTGGCCAGGTCGTCGGCGCGTACCCGGTTCTCCAGCTGGTGGGGGTCCTTGCGCAGGTCGTAGTACTCGCGGAACTTCACCCCGCCGCCGCCGTCGTAATACTCGGTGTAGATGCGGGAGCCGGTGTAGACCGAGGCCCAGACGCCTGGGCCGGTCCCGTCGGGCTGGCCGTGGTACTCCAGGAACAGGTGGCTCCGCCTGCCGCCGCGCAGCAGCGACCTGCCGTCCATCCGGGTACGCGGCCGGATCCCGGCGGCGTCCAGGATGGTCGGGGCGACGTCGATGTTGGCGGCCAGGCGGTCGTCGTCCGTGCCCTTGCCGAAGCCGCCCGCCGGCCACGACAGGTAGAACGGCACGCGGAAGGCCGGCTGGTAGGGCACGCTCTTGCCGATGTGGCCGTGGTCGGCCCAGCTGAAGCCGTTGTCGCCGATGAAGATGATCAGCGTGTCGTCGAGCTTGCCCTGCGCCACGAGCTCCGCCCTGACCGCCTTGAACAGGTCGTCCACCGACTTCAGCGTGCGGAGCTGGGCCTGGCGGACCTTCTGTCCCGCGCCCAGGTCCTGGGAAGCGTTCTGGATGTAGGGGGGCTTGTCGCTCTTGTCGGTCTCGGCCACGGCGGGGTTGCCGTCCCAGGCGGGCACGGGCAGGTTGGCGTACTTGTCCTCGGGGGTGTTCGGCCCGTGGGAGGCGTACGGCGACAGGTACAGGAACCACGGCTGGTCCCGGTTGGCCTTGATGAACTCCAGCGCGTGCCGCCTGACGAGCGTGGTCGTGTAGCCGGGGCGGCGGCCCACGGTGCCGTTGACGTTCCACTGGGCGCGGCGGTAGGCGGGGCGCATGATCGCGAAGTCGTCGAAGTTCGGCGGGGCCTGGTTCAGGTCCCAGGCGTTGAGGTACTTGCCGAACAGGCCGGTCCGGTAGCCGCCCGCGCGCAGGTGGCTCTGCACCGTGGTGTCCTGGTCGAGCCGGCCGGGGGCGGTGTTGTCGACGACGCCGTGGTTGCGGGCGTAGCGGCCGGACATGATCGACGCGCGTGAGGGCGAGCAGAGCGGCGTGGTGACGCAGCCCTGGGAGAACGCGACTCCCTGCCCGCCGATCAGGTCGACGATCGACGGGATCGCCCACTCGGTCTCCCTCCTGTGGTCGTCGGTGACGATCAGCAGGATGTTGGGGCGTTTCGGCTTGGCCGCGGCGGCGGGGGCGCTGGTGACCGCGGCTGCGGCAGCCGTACCTGCGATGAAGGTTCGTCTGCTGAGTTGACTCACGTCGCTGACCTCCAGAAAGCGGTGGTCCGCAATTATTGGCCGCTCTTGTGGGTTGATTTCCCGTCGAATGGGGCATTCCCAGCTTTCCTTAAGAAGGGGTGTGGCATGAACGAGATCCTGGTTCTGGGTGCGACGGGCTCGACGGGGCGTCGCGTGACGGACCTTCTGCGGTCCTCCGGCCATCCGGTACGGCCGGCGTCAAGGCACGGCGAGGTGCGCTTCGACTGGAACGACCGAGCCACCTGGCGGCCCGCGCTGGCCGGAGCCGACCGCATGTACGTGATGGCGCCGGACGACCTGCCGGTCGCCCCGGAGTTCGTGGCGGCGGCGGTCGAGGCGGGTGTGCGCCGCGTCGTGCTGCTGTCCAGCGGCGGCATCGAGGTGATGGGCGACGAGCGGCTGATGGCCGCCGAGCGGGTGGTGCGCGGCTCCGGGGTGGAGTGGACGATCCTGCGGCCGTCGTGGTTCGACCAGAACTTCGACGAGGGCGTGATGCGCGAGGCGGTGCTGGCCGGCGAGGTCGCGGTCCCGCTGGGCGAGGCCCGCCAGGCCTTCGTGGACGCCGGCGACATCGCGGCCGTGGCGGTGGCGGCCCTGGTCGAGGACGGGCACGCGGGGCGCTCGTACGAGGTGACCGGGCCGCGCGCGCTGACCTTCGCCGAGGTGGTGGAGATCATCAGCCGGGCCTCGGGGCGGACCGTCCGCTATCTGGGCTCGGAGGCGGACTACCTGGCGGTCATGACCGGGTTCGGGCTGCCGGAGCCGGATGTGCGGGCGGAGATCGAGGCGTTCGCCGCGCTACGTGCCGAGGGCGACGCCGTACCGACCGACGTGGTGCGGCAGGTGACGGGCCGGCCGCCCAAGTCCTTCGAGGATTTCGCGGCCGACGCGATCTGGGGTTGACACCACTTCGCTTGTAGTACTACGTTGACAGCACTTCAAACGAAGTGGTCTCAAACAAAGGAACCAGATGCGAATCAAGCTCCCCAGCTCCATCACCGGCACCACCACCGAGCAGGCCAATGGCCGGGCCGCCAAGCGCGAGCACGCGGTCCGCGACATCCAGCCCACCGGCCGCGCCAACCTGTCCCGCCGGCCCACCGCCGCCCCGCGCAGGAGCTCCTACTGAGCCGCTCCTACTGGGGTTGCTCCTCCGCGAGGCGCAGCGCCTCCTCGATCAGGGTCTCCACGATCCGCGACTCGGGAACGGTCTTGATCACCTTGCCCTTCACGAAGATCTGTCCCTTGCCGTTGCCCGAGGCCACGCCCAGGTCCGCTTCGCGGGCCTCGCCCGGCCCGTTCACCACGCAGCCCATGACCGCCACACGTAGCGGGAACGGGAAGCCCTCCAGCCCGGCCGACACCTCCTCGGCCAGGCGGTAGACGTCCACCTGTGCCCGTCCGCAGGACGGGCACGAGACGATCTCCAGCTTGCGCTGCCGCAACCCCAGAGATTCGAGGATGCCGATGCCGACCTTGACCTCCTCCACCGGAGGCGCCGACAGCGAGACCCGGATCGTGTCGCCGACGCCCTCGGCCAGCAGTACCCCGAAGGCCACCGCCGACTTGACCGTCCCCTGCATGAGCGGCCCCGCCTCGGTCACGCCGAGGTGCAGCGGGTAGTCGCAGCGCGCGGCGAGGCGGCGGTAGGCGGCGATCATCACCACCGGGTCGTGGTGCTTGACCGAGATCTTGATGTCGCGGAACCCGTGCTCCTCGAACAGGGAGCACTCCCACAGCGCCGACTCCACCAGCGCCTCCGGCGTCGCCTTGCCGTACTTCTCCAGCAGCCGGGGGTCCAGGGAGCCGGCGTTGACCCCGATCCTGATCGGGACGCCCGCGTCCGCCGCCGCCCGCGCGATCTCACCCACCCTGTCGTCGAACTTCTTGATGTTGCCCGGGTTCACCCGCACCGCCGCGCACCCGGCGTCGATGGCGGCGAAGACGTAGCGCGGCTGGAAGTGGATGTCGGCTATCACCGGGATCTGCGACTTGCGGGCGATGTCGGGGAGCGCGTCGGCGTCGTCCTGCGTCGGCACCGCCACCCGGACGATCTGGCAGCCCGCCGCGGTCAGCTCCGCGATCTGCTGCAGCGTCGCGTTGACGTCGTGGGTGGGCGTGGTGGTCATCGACTGCACGCTCACCGGCGCGCCGCCACCGACCGGCACGCCGCCCACCATCACCTGCCGCGAGACCCTCGGCCTCCTCGTCGGCATTCCAAGCTCGATCATCGGGCCAGCTCCTTCCGTACGGCGTGCGCGATCCCCGAACCGGTCAGTCCCGCGTCGGCCAATAACCGCTCGCGCGAGCCGTGCGGGATGAACGTGTGCGGCAGCCCGAGATGGCGCACCCGGGTCCCGCCCGCGCACGCCTGCCCGATCGCCGCGCCCACCCCACCGGCCACCACGCCGTCCTCGACGGTGACGACCAGGTGGTGCGCGGCCGCCGCCCGGACCAGGCCGGGCGCGACGGGCAGCACCCAGCGCGGGTCGACCACCCGAACCCCCACGCCGTCCTCCGCCAGCGTCGCCGCCGCCTCCACGCACGCCTCGGCCGTCGCGCCGACCGCGACGATCAGCACGTCGCCGCCGGTGCTCCACAGCACGTCCAGGTCGTCGGAACGTTCCACGGCGGCGAGCTCCGCGCCCGCCCCGGCCTTGGGGAAGCGCAGCACGGTCGGGCCCGCCACCGCCACGGCCTCGGCGAGCAGTTCGCGCAGCCGCCGGCCGTCGCGCGGCGCGGCCACCCGCAGGCCCGGGATCGCCGACAGGATCGCCAGGTCCCACATGCCGTGGTGGCTGGGGCCGTCGGGACCGGTGATGCCCGCCCGGTCAAGGACGATCGTGACCGGCAATCGCTGCATGGCCACGTCCAGGAGCACCTGGTCGAAGGCGCGGTTGAGGAACGTGGCGTAGACGGCCACCACCGGGTGGAAGCCCTCAAGTGCCAGCCCGGCCGCCGACACCATCGCGTGCTGCTCGGCGATGCCCACGTCGAACATCCGCCCCGGAAACCGCCGGCCGAACGCCTCCAGCCCGGTGGGTCCGGCCATCGCCGCGGTGATCGCGACCAGGTCGGGCCTGGCCTCGCCGAGCGCGCACAACTGCTCGGAGAAAACGTGGGTCCAGGTCCGGCCCCCGGCTGACAGCGGTTTCCCGGTACGCGGGTCGCTGGCCGGGATGGCGTGCATGTGCTCGCCCAGATCCAGCTCGGCGGGGCGGTAGCCGTACCCCTTGCGGGTCTTGCAGTGCACGACGCTGGGGCTCGGCAGCGTGCGCGCGGTGCGCAGCGCGCGCTCGACGGCGGCGACGTCGTGGCCGTCGACGGGGCCGAGGTAGACGAAGCCGAGGTTCTCCAGCAGCGTGCCGAGGTTGCGGGCGCAGCCGCCGTGGGTGGGGGCGTAGGAGCGGCCGTTGTCGTTGAGCACGATGACGACCGGGCGGCCCTCGCCGTCGCTCAGGTTGTTGAGCGACTCCCAGGCCAGCCCGCCGGTCAGCGCGCCGTCGCCGACCACGGCCACCACCGCGCGGTTTTCCTCGCCCTTGAGCCTGCGGGCCTTGGCGATGCCGTCGGCGTAGGCGAGCGCGGTGGAGGCATGGGAGTTGTCGATGTGGTCGTGCGGCGACTCCTCGCGCGAGGGGTAGCCGCTGAGGCCGCCGTGGGCGCGCAGGCTGTCGAAGTCGGCCCGCCGCCCGGTGAGCAGTTTGTGGACGTATGCCTGATGTCCGGTGTCAAACAGAAGTGTGTCCTCCGGGGAATGGAAGACGCGGTGCAAAGCAATCGTGATCTCGACCATGCCGAGGTTCGAGCCGAGATGCCCGCCCCTCGCCATGACCTTCGCGATGAGGAACTCGCGGATTTCCCCAGCCAGTGTCCCCAGGTGCGCGGCTGGGAGAAGGCGCAGGTCGCGGGGGCCGGAGATGGTTTGGAGCAGAGATTCGTCCAGTCCAGGAGGGGCCGCCATGGTTGCTCCACAAGGGTCGGCTGCGGTCGTGGTCGAATACTGGCTCCGCCGGGGGACGTCCGTGAACCGGGTGTTCCGGTCAATGGAACGACCGATTTCACTCTGGGTATTCGTGACCTAGCTTCTCGTGTGTGTCCGACGATCTCGAAAGAGGAGAACGGATCATGACGGCGGAGGTTGCGGAACCCCCCGTGGAGCCGGTCGACACGACCATCCACAGGGTCAGGACAGCGGTCGACGACCTGCTGGGCGAGTTCATCGACACCCATCCCGCTCCCGTCGCCGACCCGGAACTGGCCGAGGGCCACCGGCTCCTGCGCGAGTTCGTGGTCAAGGGCGGCAAGCGGATCAGGCCCCTGCTCTGCTACTGGGGAGCGCGCGGCGCCGGCGGCACGGACGAGACGGCCCCCGTCGCCGCGGGCGCCGCGCTGGAGCTCTACCACGCGGGCCTGCTCATCCACGACGACATCATGGACGGCAGCGCCCTGCGCAGAGGCCGGCCCACATTGCACCGGAGCCTGGCGCGCCCGCCGCGCCATCCGGGCGCCGAGCCCTTCGGCCACAGCGCAGCCGTTCTCCTCGGGGTGCTCGCCCAGGCCTGGGCGGACGAGCTCTTCGGCGACACGGGCGGCGCGCCCAGGCGGCTGTTCAACCGGATGCGCGCCGAGGTGATCGCCGGCCAGTACCTCGACATCCAGTCGCACCTCGACCCGGACGCCGAGCGCGCGCTCACCGTCATCCGCTACAAGACCGCCAAGTACACGGTCGAGCGGCCCCTGCAGATCGGCGGCGCGCTGGCCGGCGCCTCCCGGCCGCTCCTGGAGTCCTACTCACGCTTCGGGCTGCCGCTCGGTGAGGCGTTCCAGCTGCGTGACGACGTCCTGGGCGTGTTCGGCGACCCGGGCGTCACCGGCAAACCCGTCCTCGACGACCTGCGCGAGGGCAAGGCCACCGTCCTCATCGCGCACGCCTTCGCCGAGGCCACCGGGCCCGCGCAGCGCCTGCTGCGCGCCTGGCACGGCAACCCCGACCTCGACGAGAAACGCGCCGCCGACCTGCGGCAGATCATCGTCGACACCCGAGCACTCGCCCGCGTCGAGACGATGATCGACGGCCGGGTCCGAACCGGACTTGAGGAGTTGCGGACATGCGCGATCGACCAGCACGCCCGGCAGGGGCTGACCCTGATGGCCGACCGGCTCACGCACCGCAACGCGTGAAGCGGGTCCTGCTCGCCGCCCCGCGCGGCTACTGCGCCGGGGTGGAACGTGCCATCCGCACCGTCGAGGAGGCCCTGAAAAGGTACGGCCCGCCGGTCTACGTCCGTAAACAGATCGTCCACAACACCTTCGTGGTCGCCGACCTCACCACGCGGGGCGCGGTCTTCGTGGAGGAACTCGACGAGGTGCCCGACGGCTGCCTGGTCGTCTTCTCCGCCCACGGGGTCTCGCCCGCGGTCAAGGACACCGCGGCCGGCCGCGGCCTGCGCAGCATCGACGCCACCTGCCCACTGGTCACCAAGGTGCACAAGGAGGCGGTCAGGTTCGCCGAGTCCGGCTACGACATCGTGCTCATCGGCCACGCGGAGCACGAGGAGGTCGAAGGCACGCTCGGCGAGGCCCCCGACCGCATGCACGTGGTCGACCCGTCCCGCCCCGACGAGCTCGATCTGCCGGCCGACCGGCCGATCAGCTGGCTGTCGCAGACCACGCTCTCGGTGGACGAGACCATGGGCGCGGTCGAACGCCTGCGCGAGCGCTACCCCGGCCTCGTCGACCCGCCCAGCGACGACATCTGCTATGCCAGCCAGAACCGTCAGGAAGCGGTCACCGCCATCGCCCCCGAGTGCGACCTGGTGATCGTGGTCGGCTCGGCCAACTCCTCCAACTCCCGGCGCCTGGTCGAGGTCGCGCTCGCCGCCGGCGCCCGTGCCGGCCACCTCGTGGACGGCGTGGCCGAGGCCGAGGAGAGCTGGCTCGACGGCGTGGAGACCGTCGGCGTCAGCTCCGGCGCCTCCGTCCCCGAGCACCTCGTGGCCGAACTGCTCGGCTGGCTCGCCGAGCGCGGCTTCGCCGACGTCCAGACCGTGACGCTGGCCGAAGAAAGCCTGATCTTCTCCCTCCCGCCCGAGCTCCGTGAGCTCCGCTCCCCGATAGGTGGTGTCCTGTGACCGAATCCGTCCTGAACAACGAGAGCCCCCTCAGCCTCGGTACGAAGGCCGCGCGCAATCTGGCGACCACGACCAAGACGCAGCCGCAGATGCAGGAGATCACCTCCCGGCACCTGCTCAAGGCGCTGCCGTGGGTCGAGGTCGTCGGCGGTGCGTACCGGGTCAACCGCCGGCTCACCTACACGGTCGGGGACGGAAGGGTCACCTTCACCAACACCGGAGCGGCTGTGCGGGTGATTCCCGCGGAGTTGTGCGAGCTGCCCGCGCTGCGCGGCTATGACGATATAGACGTACTGACCGCCCTGGCCGACCGGTTCACGCAGCGCGAGTACGAGGCCGGATCGGTGATCGTCGAGGCCGGCACCCCGGCGACCGAGGTCGTGCTGGTGGCGCACGGCAAGGTCAGCCTGCTCGGCGAGGGCGCGTACGGCAAGCAGACCGTGCGCGGCGTGCTGGCCGACGGCGACTACTTCGGCGACAGGTCGCTGGCCGGCGAGGCGGGCACCTACGACCTGACCGTCCAGGCGGTCACCGCGTGCACCGTGCTCGCGCTGCCCAGGGCGGCCTTCGACGAGGTCGCCGACCAGACCGACGGCCTGCGCGAGCACGTCGAGGCGTGGGCCGCCGACCCCGACCGGTCGCTGAACGCCCACGGCGAGGCGGAGATCGCCCTGGCCTCCGGCCACACCGGCGAGCCGACGCTGCCCGGCACGTTCGTCGACTACGACGCGGCGCCGCGCGAGTACGAGCTGAGCGTCGCCCAGACGATCCTGCGGGTGCACACCCGCGTGGCCGACCTGTACAACGAGCCGATGAACCAGACGCAGCAGCAGTTGCGGCTGACGGTGGAGGCGCTGCGCGAGCGCCAGGAGAACGAGCTGGTCAACAACCGCGAGTTCGGGCTGCTGCACAACGCCGACCTCAAGCAGCGCATCCACACGCTGACCGGCCCGCCCACCCCGGACGACTTCGACGAACTGCTCGCCCTGGTCTGGAAGAACCCGGCCGTCCTGATCGCGCACCCGCGGGCGATCGCCGCGTTCGCCCGCCAGTGCACCGAGCGGGGCATCTACCCGCAGAGCGTGGAGGTCAACGGGCAGAAGGCGCCGTCGTGGCGCGGGGTGCCGATCCTGCCGTGCAACAAGATCCCGGTCAGCGACTCCGGCCTCAGCTCGATCATGGCGATGCGGGTGGGCGAGGCGGCCCAGGGCGTCATCGGCCTGACCCGCACCGGGCTGCCGGACGAGTACGAGCCCGGCCTGTCGGTGCGCTTCATGGGCATCAACGACAAGGCCGTCATCTCCTACCTGGTCACGACCTACTACTCCGCGGCGGTGCTCGTGCCGGACGCTCTCGGCATCCTGGAGAGCGTTGAGGTGGGCTGATGGCGTATGAGCTGCCTGATTTCTACCTGCCGTATCCGCCCAGACTGAACCCTCATCTGGAGGCCGCCCGCGCGCACACCCGCGCGTGGGCGGCCCGGATGGGCTTCTTCGACGACCCCGACATCTGGGGCCCCGCCGACCTGGAGGCGCACGACTACGGCCTGATGTGCGCCTACGCCCACCCCGACTGCCCGGCACAGGAGCTCGATCTCGTCACCGACTGGTACGTCTGGGTGTTCTTCTTCGACGACCACTTCCTGCACGCCTTCAAGCGCACCAAGGACCTCAAGGGCGCCCAGGCCTACCTGGACCGCATCGACCTGTTCATGGCCGACGACCCGCCCGAGCCGACCAACCCGGTCGAGCTGGGCCTGAAGGACCTGTGGGCCAGGACGGTACCGGCGATGACGGACGGGTGGCGGCGCCGCTTCGTCACCGTCACCCGCGACCTCACCCAGGAGTCGATGTGGGAGCTGTTCCACATCGACTCGGGCCTGGTCTCCAACCCCATCGAGTACATCGAGGCGCGCAGGAAGGTCGGCGGCGCCCCCTGGTCGGCCTGCCTGGTCGAGCACGCGGTCGCCGCCGAACTGCCCGACCGCCTCGCGTCCACCCGGCCGATCCGGGTGCTGACCGAGACGTTCGCCGACGCCGTGCACCTGCGCAACGACCTGTTCTCCTACCAGCGGGAGGTGGTGGCGGAAGGCGAGCTGTCCAACTCCGTGCTGGTCTGCGAGAACTTCTTCGGCTGCGACACCCAGCGCGGCGTCGAGATCACCAACGACATGATCACCTCGCGGCTGCACCAGTTCGAGCACACGACGCTCACCGAACTGCCGGCGCTGTTCGCCGAGCACGCGGTGGCGCCGCACGAGCAGGAACGGGTGCTGCGTTACGTCAAGGGCCTGCAGGACTGGCAGGCCGGCGGCCACGCCTGGCACCTGGCCTCCAGCCGCTACACCAAGGCCAGACGCGAGCACGGCCCGCTCAACGTCTCACCCGCGCACGTGAAGAGCGGCCTGCGCAACTTCTCCCACCGCCCCTACACCGAGACCACGGTACGGCTGCCGCAGATCTACATGCCGTTCACCGTCCGCGACAACCCGCACCTGGAACAGGCTCGCGCGAACGGCGTGCGCTGGTGCAGGGAGATGGGCTTCGGCGACGGCCTGCCCGGCCTGCCGTCCACAGCGCTGTGGAGCGAACGGCAGCTGACCAGCTTCGACTTCGCGCTGTGCGCCTCCGGCCTGGCCCCCGACGCCTGCGCGGAAGCCCTCGACCGGGCGACCCACTGGCTGGCCTGGGGCACCTACGCCGACGACTACTATCCGCAGGTCTTCGGCGCCAGCCACGACCTGACCGGGGCCAAGCTGTCCAACCGGCGGCTGCGCGAGCTCATGCCACTCGACCGGCTTCCGCTCACCCCGGCCGTCAACGCCGTGGAGCGGGGGCTGGCCGACCTGTGGGCACGCACCGCGGCCCTGCTCTGCGAGGAGGACCGGCGCGCCTTCCGCCGAAGTGTCGAGGTCATGCTCGACAGCTGGGAATGGGAGATCGCCAACCTCATCCAGAACCGGGTGCCCGACCCGGTCGACTACCTCGAGATGCGCCGCCTGACGTTCGGCGCCGACCTCACGTTCAACCTCGCCCTGATCCATCTCCCGCGGCGCCCGCCCGACGAGCTCTTCCGCACCCGCGAGCTCCTCGCCCTGGCCAACGCGGCGGCCGACTTCGGCGCCCTGCTCAACGACCTCTTCTCCTGCCAGAAGGAGATCCAGTTCGAGGGCGACCTGCACAACGCCGTGCTGGTCATGCGGAACTTCTTCGACTGCGACCTGGACGGGGCCGTCACCATCGTCAACAAGCTCCTGACCGCCAGGATCACCCAGTTCGAGCACGTCGCCGGCACCGACCTGCCCGCCATGCTCGACGCCCGCGGCGCCGACGACGAGACGCGCGGCGCGGTCGCCCTGTACGTGACCGGGCTGCAGGACTGGATGGCCTCCGTCATGCGCTGGCACGCGCAGACCACCCGCTACCCCGAGACCGAGCTACGCCGCCGCTCCGCCGTCCGCTGGACCCAGGGCCCCACCGGCCTGGGCACGGCGGTCCGCCGGATCCACTCCCTGCTACCGATGGGCGCGCCATGACAGAATCCCTGCTCAGCCTCGGGACCGCGGCGGCGCGCAAGCTCGCCACGACCACCAAGACCGTCCCGCAGATGCGGGAGATCACGCCACGCCACCTGCTGCACGTGCTGCCGTGGGTGGAGGCGGTCGGCGGCGTGTACCGGGTGAACCGGCGGCTCAACTACACCGTGGGCGACGGGCGGGTGAGCTTCACCTCGGTCGGCGCCGCCGTACAGGTGATTCCGGATGAACTACGCGAGCTGCCGTCGCTGCACGACTTCGAGGACCCGGCCGAGTTGCAGGCGCTCGCCGAGCGCTTCGTCCAGCACGACCTGGTCGAGGGGCAGGAGGTACCCGACGGGCAGATCGTGCTGGTCGCGCACGGCAAGGTCGCCAAAACCGGCATCGGCGGGTACGGCCGCGCCACCGTCGTCGGCATGCTGGCCGACGGCGACCACCTGGGCGACCTGACCGGCGAAGGCGCCCAGCCCGCCAGGGCGATGACGGCCTGCACGGTGCTGGTGCTCTCCCGGGAGGACGCCGGCCGCCTGCGCGAGCGCTCCGACAGCCTGCGCGAACACCTCGACCGCCCGGCCAGGAGCGGCCCGAGCAACAAGCACGGCGAGGCCGAGATCGCCATGTCCGCCGGCCACCGGGGCGAGCCGACGCTGCCCGGCACGTACGTCGACTACGACCGCGGGCCCCGCGAGTACGAGCTGAGCGTGGCCCAGACCGTGCTGCGGGTGCACACGCGGGTCGCCGACCTCTACAACGGGCCGATGGACCAGACGGAGCAGCAGTTGCGCCTGACCATCGAGGCGGTGCGCGAACGGGAGGAGCACGAGCTCGTCAACAACCGCGAGTTCGGGCTGCTGCACAACGTCGACCTCAAGCAGCGCTTCCAGACCCGCACCGGCCCGCCCACCCCGCACGACATGGACGAACTGCTGTCGCGCCGCCGCAGCTCCCACTACTTCTTCGCCCACCCCCGGACGATCGCCGCCCTCGGCAGGCAGTGCACCGCCCGCCGCATCCAGCCGGACGTCACCGAGGTCAACGGCGCCAAGGTGATGGCCTGGCGCGGGGTCCCGATCCTGCCCACCGACAAGATCCCGATCAGCGAGCAGGGGCTGAGCTCGATCATCGTCATGCGTACGGGGACGGAGAAACAGGGTGTCATCGGGCTGACCCGCACCGGGCTGCCCGACGAGTACGAGCCCGGACTGTCGGTGCGCAAGCTGGGCATCGACGACAAGGCGCTCATCAGCTACCTGGTGACCACCTACTACTCGGCGGCCGTGCTGGTGCCCGACGCGCTCGGCGTACTGGAGAACGTCGAGGTCTGAGTACGACGGCGGGATGACGTCCGGGGTCGGCCGTCCGGCCGACCCTCCGGGCGCTGTGCTGGGCACCCGGGGTGACCCTCTAGGATCGGGGCCCGTGAATCAGATCGCCGCGTTCGGAACCCAGCTCATCGAGGTCCACGACTGGCTGAGAGGGGAACTCGTACGGTTGCGTGAGGACCTCGCCTCCGGCGGACGCCCGGCCGACCTGCGCGCCCACTGCCTGGCATTCTGTACGGCGGTCACCCGGCACCACACCGGCGAGGACGGCGTGGCCTTCCCCGCACTCGCCGAACGCCACCCCGAGCTGCGGCCCGTCATCGCACAACTGGAGGAGGACCACCAGCTGGTGGCACACCTCCTCGAACGCATCGAATCCCTGGACGGCAGCGACCCCGAGGCCGCCCTGTCCGAGCTCGACGGCCTGACCGCCATCCTGGAATCGCACTTCACCTTCGAGGAACGCAAGATCGTGGCCGCGCTCGATGCCCTAGACCTGCCTGAATGGCGGGACCATCGGCCTGACTACCTGGTGCGGGACGACTCGTGAGCACCGAGATCGAGGAGCTGGCCGCCCGGTTCCGCGCGTTCGTGGAGGCCCGGGACTGGGAGCAGTTCCACACCCCGAAGAACCTGGTGATGGCGCTGGCCGGTGAAGTGGGGGAGTTGGTCGCCGAGTTCCAGTGGCTGGCGCCCGGCGAGCCGTTGGATGAGGCTGCCATGAGGCGGGTGCGGGCTGAGCTTGGGGATGTGACCGGGTATTTGGTGCGGTTGGCGGATGTGCTCGGGGTGGACCTGATCGCTGACGCCCACGCCAAACTGGACCAGAGCGAAAAGCGATACGACCCCGACACCTACCGAGGCTCAGCCCGCAAAGCCCCACCCCTACCCCCCTGACCTCCGGCCATCTGCCCCTGGCCCCCGCGAGCTCCTGCCCTGGGGCCTCCAGCCTTCCGACCTCCGGGTTGCCCGTACGCCTAGGTCCTCGCCCCTTGGTCTTCCGCCCTGCGGTTACCGGCTCCTCGGCCCGCGGCCCCGGCCCACGGCCCAAAGGGAGCACCGATCCGATCAGGGAACCGACTACCCAGCCAAGGCCGCACAACAAGCCACTGGCGACCGTCCAGGACTCACCCGGCGCGCTGCCCGACCCGGAGGACGCTCAGATAACGGCGAGATACTCGGTCGCCCATCCGCGTGCGGATGCGCTCGGCGATGGCGTCGAGCAGGGGCTCACGGACGTCGCGGTCGAGCTTGCGGTACAACGACGTCGAGCGAAGGAGATCGGCAAAGCCGTCCCCGTCGAACCACTGAACGGTCGGATACCACCGCACGATGTCCGGGCCGAACAAGCCGCCGGGATCGTCGACCAGACCCCAGCTCTCGTCGGTGGCGCATACATCGTCCTCCAGCGGAGGATGACCCCAGGCAGGGTTCCCGGGGCAGAAACGCTCATGGAGGTCGGCGGTCCCGGCATACCCCCGGCCGAGGTCACGTCGTGCCGGGCGCGCCTTCGGATCATCAGCCATGAGCGCACAGGCTATGAGACTCATCCACAGGGGGCCAGGGGATGACGGCAGCCCTGCGAACTCGGTGGTTCGGCCTTTGAGGAGCGTGGCACTGGGTGGGTCGGAGCGGTGACGTGCGGCGTGTTCCTCCACCGCCGTCACCGGTGTGGATGACGGGCTTGGGTTGCGGCTCGGCGTCATCGCTTCGATGAGGTACGGCAGCGCGGCCGGTCTCGGCTCCCCGCTCCCGAACGTGTCCTCAGCCCCAAAGTGTGTGCCAGAGTCCGTCAGTTGATCCGGTCGGGATCGGGAAGGGTCCTGGCCGGTTCCCGAGCGTGCTCGGCGCGATGGGCCAGGCCATCGAGGATGAGGGCCAGTCCGGCCTCGAAAGCCGCTTGGTGGTCGATCGTCGGGACGTTGGCCGCGCGGGCCGTACTGGGGTCGGTGTCGGCTTGTTCTTCCAGGACACTGCCGACGGTGAAGCGGCTGGCGGCCATCATGGCCATCTGGGCGTCCTTCTCGGGCAGGCCGGAGGCGGTCAGGAAGGCCATCTTGTGGGCGATCCGGTCGAGGTCGGCCGGACCGGGGCTGGATCCGGAGTGCAGGCGTGCGCCGTCACGGCGCATCAGCAGGGTGCGCCGGAAGCTGCGCGTGTTGTCCAGGAACCATTCCCGCCAGTCCTGGCCGGGGGCCGGTAGCGGTGCTGTGGCGTGCGGTGCCATGGCGGTCTCGGCCATGGCGCTGAGGAGTTCCTTCTTGTTCCTGAAGTGCCAGTAGAGCGACGGCTGCTCCACGCCCAGGCGTCTGGCCAGCTGCCTGGTGCTGATGGCGTCCAGGCCGACCTCGTCGAGGAGGTCCAGCGCCTGGGCGATGACGGTCTCACGATTCACTTTCACCACCTTTGACAAACTATCACCGATAGAGTTCCCTGATGGATGAACCTATCAGTGATAGATAAGAAGGTCGATGACATGGCTCTCGCATCAGGAACCCGCACCTTGAAGATCCTCATCTGCGGCGGCGGGATCGCCGGGCAGGCGCTGGCCTACTGGCTTGCCCACGGCGGTCACCGGGTGAAGGTCATCGAGCGCTTCCCGGCGCTGCGGGCCACGGGCGCCCAGGTCGACCTGCGCGGCCAGGGAATCGAGGCGATCGAGCGCATGGGGCTCATGGGCGCCGTCCGGAACAAGCTCGTGGACGAGGCGGGCGTCGCGTTCGTGAACGCCCGCGGCAAGGCCAGGGCGACGATCAGGGCCAACACCTCCGGGCGGGGCCGCCAGACCCTGACGTCGGAGTACGAGATCATGCGCGGCGACCTGGTGCGCATTCTCAACGACGCGACGAAGGACAATGTGGAATACGTCTTCGGCAAGAGCGTGGACGGCTTCGATCAGGATGAACACCAGGTCGTCGCGCACCTTTCCGACGGATCATCGGAGGAGTTCGATCTCCTGGTCGGCGCGGACGGGCAGGGATCGCGACTGCGGCGGGCGATCCTTCCTGAGGGATTCGACCCGTATTGGCGGGTCGGCATCCACATGGCCTACTGGTTCGTCCCGCGCGTCGCTTCCGACAGCAACATCCGCGACACCTACATGGTCCCGGGCGGGCGCCAGATCATGCGCCGCAGCCACAACCCGACCGAGACGCAGGTCTACTTCGTGATGAGGGAAGACTCCGAGGAGGCTTCGGCGATTCACCGCGAGCCCATCGAGCGCCAGCAGGAGTTCTGGGCCGGCAGGTTCGCCGGCGCCGGATGGCAGACCGAGCGCTTCATCGACGGTATGAAGACCAGCCCGTTCTTCTACTCCCAGGAGATCGTCCAGGTCCGCATCGACACCTGGTCCAAGGACCGCGTGGTCCTGGTCGGTGACGCCGCCCACTGCGCCTCCCCCTACAGCGGCATGGGCGTCTCCGGCGGCCTGGTGGGCGCCTACGTCCTGGCCGGAGAGATCAACCAGCACCCCGACGACCTGCCGGCGGCGCTGGCGAACTATGACACGATGCTGCGACCCTTCGCCGAGGAGATCCAAGGCCACGTCAACCCGCGCCTCCTACGGTTGGGCATGCCCATGACCCAGCGCGCGATCGACGCCTTCCTCACCGTCACCGGGCTGGCCACCGCGCTACACCTCCCCGACCTTGTGGCACGTTTCTCCAAGGAGGACCGCGGTGGAGACTGGCGACTCCCGGACTACCCACAACTCCAGGCCGCCTAGCCGCCCGCGAGGCGTCGGGATGAGAAGGTTAGGAGACCGTGGCCCTAACTGCGCTGCTGGACCGGGTGTGTCTCGCGTTCGGCAATGCCGCAGGTCGGGGGTACGGCGGGGGCGCCGCCCGCCTGCCGTCTGGAGGACGATCTCTGGCAGGCCGGTGGTCTGGGTTCCGGATGGCTGGAGCAACGCGGGCGACTGTTTCGGTGGGGAACCGCCCGGCTGTACGCGCGAGCCGCGCCGGAGGCGCACGATTGAGGGCGTCCGAGCGGAGCGAGGTCCATTGACCAGGGCGGGATCCAACTGCCTAACCACTTGGCTGGGCAACGGGTGGGACCCCAAAAGAGCATCCGACCGATGGGAGGCCCTTTTCCCCAGGAAACGCGCGGAGCGAAGCGGAGCACCATGCTGTTCAGAGGCCCGCAGCCTCCAGCCGGGCTGTCAGGGTGGTGTTGCGGCGGTGGCCCAGGCGGTGGACGGCGAGGTCGAGGGCGTTGCGCTGGCCCACCAGGACCACCCAGGAACGTGCCCGCGTCACCAGCGTGTACAGCAGCCGCCGCCGCAGCATGATGCCGCCCGACTCGGCCACCATCGGGGCGACCACGAACGGGTACTCGCTGCCCTGTGCCCGGTGCACGCTGATCGCGTAGGCGTGGGTGAGGTCGTCGAGTTCGTCGAAGGTGTAGGTGACGAGGTCGCCGTCGTCGATCTGGACGTCGGCCTGGCGTTCCTCCGGGACCAGGCGAGTCAAGGTGCCCGTCTCGCCGTTGAAGACGCCTTTGTCGTAGTTGTTGCGGATGGGCATGACCCGGTCGCCCACGCGGAAGAGGGTGGCGCCGGACCAGTGTTCCGGCTTGTCGTCGGCGGCGGGGTTGCGGACTTCCTGGAGGCGGCGGCCCAGTTCGGCGGTGCCGGTCGTGCCTTTGCGCATGGGGGAGAGCACCTGCACCTGGGCCGGGGTGATCTGCTGTTTGCGGGGGATCGCCACCGTGGCCAGGTGGACCACCCGGTCGGCGATCGCCTCCGGGTCGTCGAGTTCCTCGAACCAGAAGCCGCCGCCACCCGGCAGCGCGGGCAGGTCTCCGGCCCGGATGCGGTGGGCGGCCTTGATGATGGCGCTGCCCTCGGCCTGGCGGAAGACGCGGGTCAGGCGTACCCGGGGAATGCCTTCCACGGCGAGCAGGTCGGCGAGTACGCTGCCGGGACCCACGCTGGGCAACTGGTCGCTGTCACCCACGAGCAGCAGGTGCGTGCCGGACGGCAGCGCGGCGGCGAGTCTGGTGGCCAGGCCCAGGTCGAGCATGGAGACCTCGTCGACCACGACGAGGTCGGCCCGCACGGGCGTCTCGTCGAACAGCGCGTCGGGGTCGGGTTCGTGGGCGAGCACGCGGTGGATGGTCATCGCGGGCAGCCCGGCCAGCTCCGACAGGCGTTTGGCCGCCTTTCCGGTGGGGGCGCAGAGCGTGACGGCGCCGCCCATCGCGCGTACGGTCGCCGCCAGGGCCTTGATCGTGTGGCTCTTTCCGCAGCCCGGCCCGCCGGTGAGGATCGAGAGGGTGCTGGTCAGGGCCATGGTGACGGCGGCGCGCTGGTCGTCGTCGAGGCTTTCGTCCTCCTGGTAGGAGCGCAGGGTCAGCGTGGAGCGGGCGCGGGCCAGCCGGGCGAGTTCGGTGGTGAGCCTGAGTTCGCGGCTGTGGAGCTCCTTGGGGTAGACGGCGTCGGCCTCGCGCACGACGCGGCGCTCGGCGGTCAGCGCGTCGAGGCCCTGCCGGATGAGGTCCTCGTCCTGCTCGATGAGGTCGATGGTCTGGGTGACGAGCGCGGTGGGGGACAGGAAGCAGTGGCCGCCGCCGCTGGCGGCGGCGTCGAGCCGGTCGAGCAGCGCCGCCTGGATCCGCTGGGGACTGCTCTCGGGTACGCCGGACCGCAACGCGATCCGGTCGGCGGTGGCGAACGCGATGCCCCTGACCCGGTCGATCAACTGGTAGGGATCCTTGGCCAGCACCTCGCCTGACTCGGCGCCGAACACCTGGTAGATCTTGGCCGCGAGCAGCGGGCTGACCCCGAAGCCCTGGAGAACGACCATCAGCTCGGCGACCGCCTTCTGCTCCCGCCAGGCCTCGACGATCTGGGCCTGGCGGACGGGGCCGATGTTGATGACCTCGCGCAGGCGGCCGGGCTCGGCGTCGATGACGGTGAGGCTCCGCTCGCCGAAGTGCCCGACGATGGCCTGCGCCAGCCTCGGCCCGATGCCTCTGATCAGGCCGGATCCGAGGTAGAGCTGGATCGCGCGGATCGTCGACGGGGTGATCCGCTCGCAGCCGGTGACCGCGAAGCGCCGGCCGTGGCGCGGATGGTCCTCCCAGGCGCCCAGAAGCCTGACCGTTTCGCCGGGCTGCACCCCGCCCAGCGCCCGCCCGGCCGCCACGAACCCGGACCGGCCGTCGTTGCTCATGCGGGCGACGGTGTAGGCGTCGTCACGCACGAACACGAGCTGCTCGACGGACGCTTCCACCTCTCGAACATTAGGCCATGGCACCGACAGAGAAACGCACGCCTACCATGATGCGGTGGAGACGCTGGAGGAGCGGGAGTGGCGGCGGCGGGCCGAGGCGCACGAGCGCCGGGTCGACGCCTGGGTCGGGCCGCATCTGCGCAGGCGGCAGGAGCGCGAGACGCATCCGGTCGAGGACTTCCTGTTCAGCTACTACAGTTTCCGTCCGGCGAGGCTGCGCCGCTGGCATCCGGGCGCCGGGGTCGTGCTGCTGGGGGCCGAGGGGCTCGGGGCCGAGTACGTGGACGTCGAGGGCGGGCAGCGACTGGACACGAGGAGCCTGCTGGACAAGCGGCTGGCCATGGTCGAGTGGACGGCGCGGCTGCTGGGTGCGACGGCCGGCCGTACCGGACAGTTCGGGTGTTTCGGGATGCACGAGTGGGCGATGGTCTATCGCACCGATGCGGTACGGCACGCGAAACAGCCCCTCAGGATGGCGCCCAAGGAGATCGCGGCGGTGGTGGAGGCGCGCGGGGTGCGCTGCAGCCACTTCGACGCGTTCCGGTTCTTCACCGAGGCGGCCCGGCCGCTCAACGTGCTGGAACCCACCCGCGAACGGCAGGCCGAGATGGAACAACCCGGCTGCCTGCACGCGAACATGGACCTCTACAAGTGGGCCTACAAGCTGTCGCCGCTGGTGCCGAGCGAGCTGATCGCCGACTGCTTCGCGCTGGCGCGGGAGATCCGCGAGGTGGACATGCGCGCCAGCCCGTACGACCTGGGCGCGCTGGGCTACCGGCCGATCCCGATCGAGACGGTGGCGGGGCGGACCGAGTACGCCGCGCTGCAGCGGGGGTTCGCGGAGCGGGCGGCGCCGCTGCGCGGCCGGCTGCTGCGGGTGTGCGAGGAGCTGATGGCGATTGACGCCCCGGCGTGAGGAGAACTAGGTTCTGGATACCGGCTGGTCGGTACAGGAGCGTGGTGTATGCACATCAGGGGCAAGGTCGCCGTGGTCACCGGGGCGGCGGGCGGGATCGGGCGGGCGATGGCATTGCGCTTCGCCGCCGAGGGCGCCGCCGGGGTCGTCGTCGCCGACCTGGACGGTGACGGCGCCGCCGCCGTGGCCAAGGAGATCGGCGAGCGGGCGGCGGCCGTACAGGCGGATGTGTCCGTCGAGAGCGAGGTGGCGGCGCTGGCGAGCACGCCCTTCGGACCCGTCGACCTCTTCTGCTCCAATGCCGGCGTCATCGCCGGTCACGGCCTGGACGCGAGCGACGCGGAGTGGGGCACGTTGTTCGGGGTCAACGTCATGGCGCACGTGTACGCCGCTCGCGCCGTGGTGCCCGGCATGGTCGAGCGGGGCGGCGGCTACCTGGTCAACACCTGCTCGGCGGCCGGGCTGATCAGCTGCCCGGGCGACGCCCCCTACGCGGTCACCAAGGCGGCGGCGATCTCCTTCGCCGAGTGGGTCTCCATCCACTACGCCGGCAAGGGCGTCAAGGTCAGCGTCCTGTGCCCGCAGGGCGTGCGGACCGGGATGCTCAGGCGCGGCGTCGAGGAGGACCACCTCACCGCGCGGGCGGTCGGCGCCTCCGGCCCGATCCTGGAGCCGGAGGAGGTCGCGGCCGCCGTCGTCGCGGGCGTCGAGGCCGAGCGGTTCTTCATCTTCCCGCACCCCGAAGTACCCGAGTACGTGCGGCGCAAGGCCGACGACCCCGACCGGTGGCTGGCCGGGATGTCGCGGTTCGTGGAGTCGTTGTAGCGGATATGGTGCGCGGGTGGAGGAACTGAGCCGTCTGTTCCGCCTGGCTGCCGAGCATGGGGCCGGCTACCGCCGTTCACTGCCCGACCGGCCCGTCGGCGTGCCCGTCGACCAGGACGCGCTGGTCGAGGCGTTCTCCGGGGCGTTGCCCGACGGACCCACGCCGCCGGAGCAGGTGCTGGCCGAGTTGCTCGCCGCCGCCGCGCCCGGCCTGGTCGTGAGCGCGGGGCCGCAGTACTTCGGGTTCGTGGTCGGCGGCGCCCTGCCGGCGGCGAGCGCGGCCGACATCCTCGCCACCGGCTGGGACCAGATGGCGACCAACGCCGTCTCCTCGCCCGCGGCGCTCGCGGCCGAGGCCGTCGCCGGGGGCTGGCTGAAGGAACTGCTGGGGATTCCGGCGTCGGCCTCGGTGGGGTTCGTCACGGGATGTCAGGCGGCCAACACCGTCGGCCTGGCCGCCGCGCGGCACCAGGTGCTCGCGGAGGCGGGCTGGGACGTGGAACGGCGCGGCCTGCCCGGCGCGCCGCCGGTCCGGGTGCTCGCCGGAGCGGAGCGGCACGGGACGATCGACCGGTCGCTGCGGCTGCTCGGCCTCGGGACCGACGTGCTGGAACCGGTGCCGGCCGACCACAACGGCGCCATAGACCTCGGGTCACTGCGGGAAAAGTTGCGCGCGGGGCCCCTCATCGTCTGTCTTCAGGCGGGCAACGTGAACACCGGCGCCTGCGACCGGCTCGGGGAGGCGTGCGAGCTGGTCCACCGGTACGGCGGGTGGGCGCACGTGGACGGGGCCTTCGGGTTGTGGGCGGCGGCCGCCCCCGCCACCCGGCACCTGGTGGACGGCATGGAGCTGGCCGATTCCTGGTCCTGCGACGGGCACAAGTGGCTGAACCTTCCCTATGACTCGGGGTTCGCGTTCTGCGCGCGGCCCGAGGTACACGGGGCGGCGATGTCCTACGCGGCCGCGTACCTGGTCGGGTCGGGGGGTGTGCCGGAGGGCGCGGACCTCACCGCGGAGTCCTCGCGGCGGGCCCGCGGGTTCGCGGTGTGGGCCGGGCTGCGGGAGCTGGGGCGCGACGGGGTCGCGGCGCTGGTCGAGCGCTGCTGCGCGCTGGCCCGCAGGTTCGCCGACGGGCTGGGGGCGGCCGGGTTCGAGGTGGTCAACGACGTGGTGCTCAACCAGGTCCTGGTCGGGTTCGGCGACGACGCGCGTACGGACCGGGTGGTGGCGGCGGTCCAGGCGGACGGCACCTGCTGGGTGGGCGGCACGACCTGGCGGGGACGGCGGTTGATGCGGATCTCGGTGGCGAACGCGACCACCACCGAGGCCGACGTGGACCGCTCGATCGCCGCGATCATCCGCGCCTCGGTGTAACGCTTGACCGCGTTGCAACCGCTTGTAATCATCGGATGTCTGGAGGTGCCATGCGATCTCGCGCGCTCGCCGTCATCCTGGTCCTGTTATCCGGCCTGCTCTGGGCCCCACCTGCCCGTGCGGAGGTCGAGCATCCACGTCAGAAGTGGATGCGCGACTCCACCGCCGGGCTCTTCCTGCACTGGGGCATGTTCACCGCCCCCCGTCACCTCGACTGCGCGGCCTGGGAGCGCGACGTCACCGAAGGCGGCTGGACCGCCGGCTACTGGGTGGACGAGGCGCGCAAGCTCGGCGCCTCGTACATCGTGCTCGCGACCTTTCACAGCAGGCTCGGGTACGCCCGCCCGTGGCCGTCCAAGATCCCCGGAAGCTGCGCCACGGAGCGCGACCTGCTCGGCGAGCTGGTGGCGGCCGGCAAGGCCAAGGACGTGCGGATCATCCTCTACATGACCGACGACCCGCAGTGGCACAGCGAGCAGGGAGTACAGACCCTCGACTCGGCCGCCTACTCCGCCTACAAGGGCCGGCAGGTGGACCTGACCACGCGCGACGGCTTCGGCATGTACTCCTACGACCTGTTCTTCGAGGTCATGGAGAACTACGCGGACCTGGCCGGCTTCTGGATCGACAACGACAACGCCTACTGGGAGCGCAACCGCCTCTACGAGCAGATCAGGGAACGGCGCCCGTCCTGGTTGCTGAGCAACAACAACGAGGACACGCCGATCATGGACACGGTCAGCAACGAGCAGAAGACCGGCATGACCCCGTCCTACGACTACCCGCAGGCCGCGTGGACGCCGATGCCGCGCCTGGTCGAGGCCGACTACAAGCTGCCGACCACCGGCCAGTGGTGGTACGACGGCGGCAACCACCCCGTCGACACCCGGCTCAGCACCGGCCGGTACATCACCAACGCGGGCTCGTCCATGAAGTCGCTCATGGCCGAGACCCCCATGGTCAACGGGAGGTTCCCGCCGCAGCAGGAGGCGTTCAACAACTTCATGGCCGGTTGGGTCCCGCCCATCCGCGCCGCCCTCTACGGCACCGAGGGCGGCGGCTACATGTACGGCGGAATGCAGCCCGGCTTCTGGAACGACGGCGCCCACGGGGTGATCACGGTGGAGCCGGGCGCGCGCACCCAGTATGTCCACGTGGTGACCCGCCCCCGCACCGGCCACGTACGGCTGCGCGACAACGGCTACTGGGTCACCCGCGTCAGCGACCTGCGCACCGGCAAGAGCCTGCGCTTCCACCAGTCGGCCGGACACCTGACGATCCTGGGCATCACGGACTGGGACCCGTACGACACCGTCTTCAAGGTCGAGACGGCGGGCCAGCGCTTCTACCACGACAAGATCCGCGCCACCGCCCCAGAACTCGTAGACGGAAATTTCTCGACTTACTGGGATAACAAGGGCCAGCTCCCCATCTCCACCACCCTCGACCTGGGCCGCCGCCGCGTCCTCACCTCGCTGGCGGTCAACCAGCGCGAATGGTCGCCCACCTACGCCCGCGAGAGCTTCGGCCGCCCCGAGGACTCCGCCCGCGTCAAGGACTACCGCGTCTTCCTGAGCTCCGACGGCAAGGACTGGGGCAGGCCGGTACGCACCGGCGCCCTGCCCAGCGCCCGCGGGGTGCGGTTCATCGACCTCGGCGAGCAGAGCGCCCGCTACGTCAAGCTGGAGGTGCTCAACACCTGGGGCGGCCCGCAGGCCCCGCGCTACCACCGCCAGCTCCAGATCGACGAGATCAAGGTCGCCTACGCGCACCCGTTCTCCGCCGGCCCAGCCGCGCCGCTGGAGGCCGAGCACGCCGACCGCGCTCGCGGCGCCCGGCCCGACCTGTGCCGCACCTGCTCCGGCCATCTCCGGGTCACCGGCCTGCGACACGGCACGCTGACCTTCGACGACGTGCCGGCGCCCGAGGACGGGACCTACCGGCTGCAGCTCGACCACACCTCCGGCACGGACACCTCGGTGAAGGTCGCGGTGAACGGCGCCACGCCCGTCGAGGTCCCGGTCAAGGCCGACGCCAAGGACGTGCCGGTCTCCACGGCGCTGGCCGTACCGCTCAAGAAGGGCGCGAACACGATCGTGCTGTCGGCGAGCGCGGCCGGGATCGACCGGATCGCGGTCGCGCCCCTGCCGCCCGCCTCCCAGGTCCCGACCACGACGCTGACCGTCGAGCCGGGCGGGCTGCAGTGGGCGGGCCCGGGTCAGCAGGCGATCAAGGTCTCGGCCACGCTGCGCCTGGACGCCGACGACCAGCTCGACCAGGTCAGGCTGGCGCCGGCGGCCCCGCAGGGCTGGACGGTCCAGGGCGACCCGGCGACCGCGGCCACGCTGCGGCTCGGCCAGACGCTCGCCGCGACCTGGACGCTCACCTCGCCGCCCGGCCAGGACGTCACCCCGGCCGACATCCCGATCACCGCGGCCTTCCAGGTGCTCGGCCGCCCCGCCCAGGCGTCCAAGCAGGTCCGGGTACGGCCCCGCCCCGCCGACCGGGTGTGGATGCGCGAGGCCGAGGACTCGGCCAACCAGCTCGGCAGCGCCGGCATTACCGGCTGCGGCCCGTGTTCCGGTGGGCAGAAGGTGCGCAACCTGGGCGGAGGACCCGACGCGTACGTGCTGTTCGAGAACGTGAGCGTGCCCTCGGCCGGGACCTACACGCTGTTCGCCGACTACACGGTCAACGGCCCCCGGTCGTTCTTCGTCACCGTCAACGGCGGCACGCCGGTCGAGGTCCAGGTGGACGGCGTCGGCAACAACACGCCCTACACCACCCGGGTCCCGGTGACCCTCGGCGCCGGGCAGAACACCATCAAGATCCACAACGACACCGGTTCCGCACCCGACCTGGACCGGCTCTCACTCGGCTGAGGAGCGTCACCATGCACGACACCGTCACCCGCCGCGCCCTGCTGGGCGCGGCGGTGGCCGCCGCGGCGGTCCCCGCGCTCGCCGCCCCGGCCTTATCCGAGAATGACCGAGGGCCCAAGGACGACTCGGCCGCCCTCCTGGAGCAGTGGGCGCTGGCGCCCGGCGCCCACCCGCTCGTCCCCGACGTCTCCCGCGCCGGTTACCGCCTCGGATCCAGGCTGCCCAGACACGGGCGCGTGGTGACGAAGGTGACCGACCACGGCGCCAAGGCCGACGGCGTCACCGACTGCGCCCCGGCCTTCAACGCCGCGCTCAAGGCGGCGGGGGAGCGGGGCGGCGGCGTCGTGCTGGTGCCGCCGGGCACGTACCTGCTGAACTCCCCGGTCTTCGTGCACTGGTCGAACGTGGTCCTGCGCGGCTCGGGCCGGGACCGGACGATCCTGCACTTCGCCAGGAGTCTCGACGACGGCTACCGGCCCGCCCGCCAGTCGAACGGCAACAGCCGCTGGTCGTGGACGGGCGGTCAGGTGTGGTTCATCTCGCCGGAACGCCGGGCGCTGTCGGAGTCGGAGGACTTCGCCGGCACCGAGAACTGGCTGATGGGCGAGACGCTCGCCGAGGTGTCGGCGGCCACCCGCGGCGCGCGCACGCTCATGGTCTCCGGGACCACCAAGCTCCGCGCGGGCGACATGGTGCTGCTGGAGACCGAGAACCGGCCCGACGCGGGACTGCTGAAGCACGTGGCCGGTGACATCCCGGGCACCCGGACCTATGACTGGCCGCGCCGCGCCCCGCAGCTCGTGACCGGATCCGGCGGGCAGTACGTGCAGTATTCGTCCTTCCAGTGGCCGGTCAGGGTGGCGGCCGTCCTGGGCCCGCGCCTGGTCAGGCTGGCCGAGCCGATCCGCTACGACCTGCGCCCGGAATGGCCGGCCCGGCTGCGCGCCCTGGGCCCGACCGTGCACGACAGCGGCGTCGAGCGCCTGACCGTACGCAACGCCGTCGTCCCGATGACCGCCCACAACCGGCACCCCGGCTCCAACGGCGTCTGCTTCCAGGCGGTGCACGACTGCTGGGCCTACGACGTCCGGGTGGAGAACTGCGACCTCGGCTTCGGCTTCACCACGGCCAAGTCGAACACGCTCAGCCGCGTGGCCGTGGGCGGCCGGGCCGCGCACCACAGCTTCGCCTGCCGGATGCAGTCGCACGACAACCTGGTCGAGGACTTCGAGATCGAGGCCTTCACCGTCCCCGTGCCCGCCGGCGCCGTGCACCACGGCCTCAACCTGGAGGGGCTGTCCTCCGGCAACGTCTGGCGGCGCGGCACCATGGCAGAGGGCACCTTCGACACCCACCGCGGCCTGCCGTTCGAGAACGTCAGGACCGACATCACCCTGGTCAACAACGGCCGGGTCGGCGGTTCCGGCGCCTCGGGGCCGTTGTTCGGCGCGCGCATCGCCCACTGGAACGTCCGCATCACCGGCGGCAGCCCGTACGCCCTGACCATCGCCGACGTGGCCCCGCGCAGCGTGTCGATCGGCATCCAGGGCGCGAACGGCGGCAGCGAGCTCACCCCCGACTTCACCGGTGACCTGGAGACCTTCCAGGGCGATCACGGGGTACGGCCACGCGTCCAGGACCTGTACCAGGCGCAGCGGGAGATTATTGACAGGGACTGATAGGGAGAAGAAGCTTTCTTTCGTGACGACAGGTCGTGGTGTCTTAGCCGTCCTAGCCCTCCTTCTCACGTCCCTCCTCAACCCGGCGCCGGCCACAGCGGCGGCAGCCGTGGCCTGCGCCGTGGATCCGGCCACGCCCAAGCGGCAGTTCCGCGCGATGTGGGTGGCCAGCGTCGCCAACATCGACTGGCCCAGCGCCACCGGGCTGAGCGTGGCGGCGCAGCAGGCCGAGTTCCGCTCATGGCTGGACCTGGCGGTGCAGAAGCGGATGAACGCCGTCGTGGTGCAGGTCAGGCCGACGGCCGACGCGTTCTGGCCGTCGCCGTTCGAGCCGTGGTCGAACTGGCTGACCGGGACGCAGGGGGGCAATCCCGGCTACGACCCCATGGCGTTCATGGTGGCCGAGGCGCATGCCAGGAACCTGGAGTTCCACGCCTGGTTCAACCCGTACCGGATCGCCAACCACGCCGACCCGAACCGCCTCATCTCCACCCATCCGGCCAGGAAGAACCCCGGCTGGCGCTTCGCGTACGGCGGCAAGCTCTACTACAACCCCGGCATCCCCGCCGTACGGTCCTTCATCCAGGACGCGATGATGGACGCGGTCACCAAGTACGACGTGGACGGCGTGCACCTGGACGACTACTTCTATCCGTATCCGGTCAGCGGGCAGGCGATCCCGGACTCGGGCACGTTCGCGCAGTACCCCAACGGGTTCACCAACATCAACGACTGGCGGCGCGACAACGTCAACCTGCTGATCAAGGAGTTTGGCCGGCGCATCCACGCGGCCAAGGCGCACGTGCGGTTCGGCGTCAGCCCGTTCGGCATCTGGCGGAACGCGGGGACGGATCCGCTCGGCTCCAACACCTCCGGCCTGCAGTCCTATGACGCGATTTATGCGGACTCGCGGCGGTGGGTGAAGGAAGGCTGGCTCGACTACATCACGCCCCAGCTCTACTGGCACATCGGCTACAACGTCGCCGACTACAAGGTGCTGACCGCCTGGTGGGCCGGCGTCGTCAGGGGCACGGACGTGCAGCTCTACGTGGGCCAGGCCGCCTACCGCGCCGGCGTCGATCCCGCCTGGCAACGCACCGCCGAGCTGTCGGACCACCTCACCTACAACCGCCAGCATCCCGAGGTACGCGGCGACGTCTTCTTCAGCGCCAACGACGTCAAGGCGAACCGGATCAACAGCGTCTCCACGATGACCGCCGCCCACTACACCAAGCCCGCACTTCTGCCCGAGCACGGTTCGGCGGCGGCGCCGGGCGCACCGTCGATCACCTCGGCCACCCGCGGCAGTGGTGGCGTGGCTCTCGCCTGGCAGGGCGGCGGCACCGCCTACGCCGTCTACCGGGTGAACGGCTCGCCCGCCGCCGACCCCTGCTTCTTCGCCGACGCGCGCAACCTGCTGACCACCACCCGCGCCACCACGTTCACCGACCCGACCGCCGCCGCGGGCAGCACGTACACCTATTACGTGAGCGCGCTCAACCGGACCCACCAGGAGAGCGGCCAGAGCGCGGGCCGGGTGGTGACCGGGGGCGACGGCGGCACGTTCAGCGTCATCGTCGACAACGCGGGCGCCGGGTTCACCGCCGGGGCGAACTGGGGCACCTCCACCTTCTCCGCGCAGCGTCACGGGGCCGACTACCGCTACGCCCCGCCGGTGGCGGCCAGCGACCCGGCGTGGTTCAGCGCGGCTATCCCGGCGGCGGGCAGCTACCGGGTCGAGGTCTGGTATCCGGCCGATCCGGGGTACAACAGCGCCACGCCGTACCTTGTGGCGGGGCAGACCATCAGGGTCGACCAGCGGACGGGCGGCGGGACGTGGCGCGGACTCGGCACCTTCACGCTGCCCGCGGGCACCGCGAACGTCGTCGGCGTCAGCAGGTGGACCTCCACCACCGGCTACGTGATCGCGGACGCGGTGCGGATCACCAAGGTCTGACCCCTCAGTAGGCGCGCAGGTGGCCGCACATGCCCAGGCGCGGCTCCGGCACGGCGGCCGACACCCCGGCCGCGGCGAGCAGCGTGCTCTCGCCGCGGGCGAGGTGGTCGAGCCGCACGGCGGTCTGCTCGGTCTGCGCGAGGATGCGCGACTCCCACAGCTCACGCCAGCGCGCCACCTTCGGCGCCACCAGATGTACGGCGAGGGCGTGCAGGCCGGCCAGCGCCCGCGGGCCTTCGGCCAGCACCCGCTCGCGCCAGACCTCGAAGCCCCGGACCGCCAGATCCCGGCGGTCGGGGTCCGGCGGCAGCGCGGCGGCCCGCGCGTAGGCCTCCCGCGAGGCCAGGATCTCCTCGGGGAAGATCATGACGGCGTCACCGGCCTCGGGCAGCCCGGCGTTCTCCATGACGACGAGGATCTCCAGCTCACCGAGCACCCGGTGGACGGTGCCCGGCGTGAACCACACCACCGTGCCCGGCTCCAGTGGGTGCTCGCCGTACCCCTGGCCGCTGAGGGTGGCGAGCGTGCCCTCGCCCTTCAGCACCACGTAGCCCTCGGTGGACGCGGTGTGGAGATGAGGGGAGCCGCCACAGTCGTAAGGGCGCAGGTGGGAAAGGCCGACCGCGCCCGGGAAACCGTTTTCCATGGCGTCCATCCAAGCACGCGAGCCTTGCCGGGCGTGCCGCCGCGGCTTTCAATGATCTCCTAGGCTGATCTAGGAGGAGCCGTGCGTGGCTTACGTGCGTCAGCAAGTGTCCTCGCGTTAACCCTGTTAGCCGTCCTGTCCGTGACCCCTGCCGTGCCCGCCGCCGTGACGGCGGCGCCCCCGGCGGAACCGGAACCCGCCTCCCTCATGACCCTCTCGGTGCCCGACCGCGCGACCCTCGAACGGCTGGTCGCCCAGGGCACCGACCTCACCGAGCGGGTACGCCCGCAAGCGGACGGCAGCATCCAGGTCGACGCCGTCCTCACCCCGAGCCAGCTGGCGGAACTCCGGCCGCTCGGCGTCGCCAAGACCGACCCGGCCGCCCCAGCGCCGGCCCCGCCCCAGGGCAAGGGCGCCGCCGTCGCCGACCAGATCGTGATCGAGCGCGCCGTCCAATGGAAGACGCGCGACGGCTACTTCCTGTCGGTCGAGGCGACCAGCAGCGCGGGCGGGCCCGCCGTGCTGACCGCCGCCTGGCGTGGTTCCAGAGGTAGCGGCGGCCAGGTGCCGATGGTGGCGTACGTGGACGCGGGCGCCTATCTCGGGCACCAGTTCGCGACGCCGTCCCCGGTCGCGAGCCGCCCGCAGTGGGTCACCGTCACCTCCGCCGGTGGCGGCACCGCGCAGGCCCGGGTCAGGGAATGGCCGGACGGCGAGCGGCCCGACCGCAACGTGCCCGGATACCAGAAGGACTTCGTCACCCAGTACATGACGCCCGACCAGCTCAACGAGCGCGTGCGGGCGCTGCACCGGCGTTATCCCCGCCTGACCGACATCATCGCCCTGCCCAACAAGACGAACGGCTACCGCCGCCACGCCCAGGCCCAGTTCGGGACCGTGGTGGTCAGCTCGCTCGCCTACGGCTCCGAGGGCGGCAACGACCTGGCCGTGGAGCTGGTGGACCCGGGCGCGCCCGACCGTCCGCTGCGGGTGACCGTCAACGGCAAGATCATCTCGGTGAGCCTCGCCACCGGGCCCACCGGTGCGCTCACCAGTACCGCGGCCCAGGTCATCGCCGCGATCAACGCGGGCGCCGGGACGCTGGTCAAGGCGGCGCCGTACCGCAACGACCCGGGGACCGGCGTGGTGGCGGCCGCGGCGCTCACCCAGCTGACCGACTTCCTGAAGGCGCCCGCGAGCGTCTCGCGCAAGCCCGCGACGGTGCTGGCGCTGCGCGTCGGCGAGCGGCGGGACGGCTCGCGCACCGGCGTGCTCGCCTACGCCCAGGAACACGCGCGTGAATGGGTGACCCCGCTGGTCACGATCGAGGCGGCCGAGCGGCTGCTGCGCAACTACCATCGCGACCCGGCCACCCGCAGGCTGCTGAACCGCACGGACATCTTCATCGTGCCGACGGTCAACCCGGACGGCGCCAACTACAGCTTCTACGACTTCAACATGCAGCGGAAGAACATGGTCAACCACTGCCCCGCGCAGCAGGCCGACCCGGCCCTGCGCAACACGTGGGGCGTGGACATCAACCGCAACTACGCCACCGGCTCGCTGTTCGACGGCTACTTCGGTGCCTCCACGAACTGCCAGAGCGGCAATTTCGCGGGCCCCGCCGAGCACTCCGAGGCCGAGAGCCGCAACGTGATCTGGCTGGCCAAGACCTTCCGCAACATCAAGTTCGCGCTCAACGTCCACAGCTACGGCGGCTACTTCATGTGGCCGCCCGGTGCCTACAAGCTCGACGGCCGGGTCCCGCTGCCCCGGCCGAGCGCCAGTGAGGAGGCCTACTTCCTCAAGTCGGCGCGGACGATCGAGGAGGCCATCGCCTCCTCGCGCGGCACCGTGACCTGGCCGCAGCAGACGGGTCCGGTCACCGACGTGCTGTACTCGGCGGCGGGCAACTCCGCCGACGAGCTCTGGTACGACTACGGCGTCTACGGCTGGGACTTCGAGGTCGGCAGCGACATCTGGGACCCGGTCACGAAGACGTGGCAGGGAGTCGGCTTCCAGCCGCCCTTCGAGGAGGGGCATCAGGAGGCGCTGGAGTTCGCCACCGGGCTCATCAGCCTGATCGGCGTCGCGGCCGACTACCGGCGCAAGGATTGAGGCACGGGTGCCCGCTCCGTTGAGGGGCGGGCACCGCGCACTGATCACGCCCGGGCGCTGACCTCGGGCTCACTACCCAGTGAGTCCACGAGCTCGTCGGCCTCCTGACCGCGCCACGGCAGCAGGAGGCCGATGAGCACGAACACCGCCAGCGAGCACAGCACCGGCCCGCCGACCTCCACCCACCGCGGAACCACCACGACATACTTGACCAGCGCGAACACGACCAAGCCCGTGGCCCACGAGGCGATCGCCGCGAACGGCCCGCAGCGCCGGAAGGCCGGCAGCATGCCCAGCAGCATCGGGATCGCGATCGGCCCGACCAGCGCGCCGAACCACAGGATGATCAGTCCGAGCACCCCGCCGAAGCTGTCGGCGGTCAGCGCGATGCCCATCGACAACGCGATGAACAGGAACGTCGCGACCCGCCCCGCAAGCAGTTCCGTGGCCGAGGACAGGTGACTGGCGCGCTTCCAGACCGCGGGGACGATGTCGCGGATCACCACGGAGGAGATCGCGTTGGCGTCGGAGGAGGTCATGGCCATCGTGTGCGCGAACATCCCGGCCAGCACCAGCCCGATCAGGCCGCCGGGCAGCAAGGACTGGGTGAGCAGCGCGTACGACTGGTCAGGCTGCGCCAGCCCCGGCAGCAGCACCGGCGCCGCCCACATCGGGAAGAACAGCACCAGCGGCCAGACCAAATACAGCCCGGCCGACAGCAGCGCCGCCCGGCGCGCCGAGGCCCCGTCGGGTGCGGCGATGAAGCGCTGGGCCAGGTTCCAGGTGCCGCCGTTGTAGGACAGCGTGTTGATCAGCAGGTAGACCATGACGAACGCCATCGTGTACGAGCCGTTGAACGGCTGACCGTGCCCCTCCGGCAGCCGGTCCCAAAGCGTCCAGATCGCCGGTACGCCGCCCAGCTTGGCCAGCACCGCCACGAACAACGTGATCCCGGCGACGAGCTGGATGACGAACTGCCCCAGATCGGTCAGCGCGTCCGCCCACAACCCGCCGACCGTCGAGTAGATCAGCGTCACGCCGCCGGTCAGCAGCACGCCCCACGCGAGCGGCACCCCGGCGAACACCTGCAGCAGCAGCGCCGTCGCCGCCCACTTGGCGCCCACGTCGAAGACCTTCAGCGCGGTGCCGCTCCACGCCAGCACCTGCTGGGTGGGCACGTTGTAGCGCGTGGACAGGTACTCCAGCGGCGAGATGATGCCCAGCCGCCGCCGCAACCTCGGCCACCGGGGCGCGAACAACGCCGACCCGATCAGCATCGCGATCGTGATGCCCAGCGCCCACCAGACGTACAGGGTGAAACCGGCCGTGTAGGCGATGGCCGCGTTGCCGACGAACACCGCGGCGCTGTAGCCGGACATGTGGTGCGAGATGCCGGACAACCACCACGGCATCCGGCCGCCGGCGGTGAAGAAGTCCCTGGCGTCGTGGACACGGGACTTGGCCCACCATCCGATCGCCAGCATGACGAGGAAATATCCGCAGATGACCAACCAGTCGAGCACGCCCATGGGGGCTCCTTGGGGGGTTGAGGATCACAACCAGCGCACGCGCCCACGGAAGCGGTGCAGGAACACGGCGTTCGCCGCGTCACCGCCGGGGGCGTTGCCGCTGCGCCAGATGTCGGGCTTCGCGCCCCGCTCCGCCAGCAGCGCGATCGCCGCGGCCATCAGGCAGTTGAGCGCGTACGCGTTGGCGAACGTGGAGATCGCGCCGACCCGCTCGGCGATCCCCTCGATTTCCAGTACGGCGTCGCCGACCGGCACCTTCGTGTCCACGTGCACGCCCACGAGGTCGTGCAGGTTCTTCCCGGACGGATGGCGGGCCGGGTGGTCCGGGTCGGTGGAGTCGGCATGGACCCGCGACGACACCCCGACGACCGTGGCGCCCCGCTCCCCGGCCGTCAGGGCCGCGTCGATGAGCGCCGCGTTGATCCCGTAGGCGTTGACCAGGATGAGCAGGTCATCGGCGCCGATCCGGTTGTCCTCGACCACGAGCCTGCCGTAGCCGGGGGTGCGTTCCATGGCCATCGAGCGCAGGGCGCCGCCGGACAGCAGGGTGCCCTCGTCCAGGACGGCCGAGACGTTGACCAGGCCGCCCGCCCTGAAGAACACCTCCTGCGCCGCGAGGTTCGAATGGCCGCCGGGCCCGTACACATAGATCAGCCGATCCCGCGCGGCATTGTCGGCGACCAGCGCGGCGGCGGCCTGGATGTTGCCGGTCTCCTCGGCCTCGATGCGGGCCAGCAGGTCGGTGATCGTCTCGAAGTAGGCGCGCATGAGCGCGGCGGGTCCGGTCACGGGCTCGACTCCTCCGGCCGGGGCATGAAAGCGATTGCACGGAATCTAGGCCGCCCCCTCGCCCGAGGTCAACCCCCACTCCCTCTCCACCCTCACCCACACCACCACCCCGGCCAACCCACCACCCCCGGCTGGCCTACCCTCACCCCGTCCTGGCCACCACCCACCTCAGCCGCCCGCTCCGCACTGCCCCGCGCCGCCCTACGCCGCCCCGCTCGCCCCACGCCGCGTGCCGCGCCGCGCCGCGCTGCCCCCGCGCTGCCCGCGCTGCGCCGGCGCTGTGCCGTGCCCGCTGCGGCTGCGCCGTCCGCGCCGTCCCGCGCCGCGTGTGCTGCCCGCGGGGCGCTGCCCCGCGCCGCGCCGCTGCCCCACGCCGCGTGCTGTGCTGTCCCACGCTGCGCCCGCGCCGCGGGCTTCGTGCACCACGTGCGTGTCGGGGTGCCTTGTGCCGGTTGTTGTCGGGGCTTCCGCAGTGCGGTCGTGGCCCGGTCCGGGTGAGGACTGGTGTCCTGCTCAGGCGGTGGGGACCGGTGTGCTGCTCAGGGGGTGGGGCCGGTGGAGTCGCGGGGGGTGAAGACGCCGGGCAGGCGGCGGGATTCCGGGGGTGCGTCGGGGGCCTCGATGTGTCTGGTCAGGACCTCCATGGCGGTCTGGCCCAGGTCGTCCATGGGGGCCGACACCGTGGTCAGGCGAGGGGTGACCGTCTGGGCGAGCAGGACGTCGTCGCAGCCCACCACGCTGCGGTCGCCGGGCACCGACACCCCTCGCCCCGCCAGCTCGGCGAGCACCCCGCACGCCATCAGGTCGTCGAAGGCGAACGCCGCCGTGGCCGAGGTGCCGATCAGGGCCGCACCTGCCTGCCGCCCGCCCTTGTAGGTGGCGCGGAACGGCCCCAGCTCCACCAGGTCCACGCCCCGCCCGCGCGCCCACCGGCGTACCGCCTGCGAGCGCCGCCCCGCCGCCCACGACGCGCTCGGCCCCGCGAGCAGCGCGAACGAACGATGGCCCAGCCCGTAAAGGTGCTCGCCGGCGTCGAACAGCGCGGCCGTGTTGTCGCACACCACCGAGGACATCTCGCGCAACGTCCGGTTCACCAGCACGATCGGCAGGTCGCCCGCCGCCTCGCGCAGGGCGGCAGCGGGCGAGCGCGGCGAGGCGGCGATCACCCCGTCCACCTTGCCGCGGAGCTGGTTCACCAGGCGTACCTCGGTGGCCGCGCTCTCCTCGGCGTCGATGAGCATGAGCGCGCTGCCGATCCGGTCGGCGGTGCGCTGCACGGCCCGTACCAGCAGCGGGAAGAACGGGTTGGTGATGTCGGGCACGAGGAGCCCGACCATCCCGGCCCGCCCCGTGACCAGCCCGCGCGCGGCCGAGCTGGGCTGGTAGTCGAGCTCGCGGGCGGCCCGCAGCACCCGTTCACGCACGACGGGGCTGACCAGCTCCGGCCGGTTGAACGCGCGGGACACGGTCGCCGCCGACACCCCGCACATGGCGGCGATGGAGTAGATCGTCGCGCGGCCCACCTCACGCTCCCTTCTTGACGGGTAACTCTAGCGAAGACAGAATCCATGCAATCGCTTTCATTTCACGATCCTAGGGGCAGCATGGGGCCGGAACACGCGGCACGACGGCAACTCGAGGACGTCATCTTCCCGTTCTGGCTGGCCAACGGCATCGACAAGGTCAACGGCGGCTACTACACCTGCTTCGACAACCGCGGCAGGACGCGGCTGTCGACCGACAAGTACACGTGGTCACAGGGCCGCTTCGTGTGGTTGCTGGCGCGCGCGGCCCGCCTCGCCGAGCGCGGCCTGCTCGCCCTGGACCCCGCCGAACTTCTGTCCCACGCCGAACGCGGCGCCCGCTTCCTGGTCGATCACGCGGTACGGCCCGGCGGCACCTGCGCCTACCTCCTGGACGAGACGGGCACCGAGAAACCGTCCGAACGCAGCATCTACGCCGACTGCTTCGTGGCTATGGGCCTGTCCGAGCTGTCAAGACAGACCGGCTCGCCCGAGTGGCTGGACGTGGTGGACCCCATCCTCACCAGAGTCTCCGACGACATCACCAACGGCGACCCACCAACCCCGCCCTACCCACTGCCACCGGGCCACTCGGGCTTCGGCGCCCGCATGATCCTGCTCAACGCCCGCCTCGACCAGGTCCGCGCCCACGAGCGCACCGGGGGAGAGGCGGCGGGGTTGAAGGGGGAGTTGGCCGGTGCCTTGCGGGGGGTGATGGCGCATCGGGAGGAGACCGGGTTGTTCGCCGAGGTCCTGGTCGGTGATCCCGGGCAGCGTGACACCGTCCTGGCCAGGCATCGGAACCCCGGCCACGCCCTGGAAGGCGCCTGGATGGTGCTGGAGGCCGGGGAACTGCTCGGGGATCACCGGGCGGACGGGCAGGTGCTGGACAGCATCTCCAAGCTCTGCGCCACCGGCTGGGACGTGGAGCGGGGCGGGCTGCTGCACTACACCGACGTGACGGGCCGGCGGGGCGGCGGGGCGTACGAGGAACTGATTCTCAGGACGTGGACGACGAAGTTGTGGTGGGTGCATACGGAGGCCGCCTACAGCACCCGCCTCGCCGCCGTGAAATATGGCGATAAATCGGCGGAAAGGTGGTTCGGGGAGGTCTGGGGTTACACGCTGGACACCTTTCCCGGGCGTGATGACGGGGAGGAGTGGGTGCAGATCCGTGACCGGGACGGGCGGCCGCTTGACGAGGTGGTGGCGCTGCCCGTCAAAGATCCGTATCACATCGCCAGGAATCTCATGCAGATCGTCGAACTGGGGGAGGGCTGATGCGGATCAGCGTCCACGCCGACCGTGCGGCCACCGGCGCGGCGGCGGCTCGGGCGGCCGCCGAGGCCTTGCGCGAGGTCCTGGCGGCACAGGACGAGGCGCGGGTGGCCTTCGCGGCGGCGCCGTCACAGCGCGAGATGCTCGCCGGCCTGCGTGCCGCCCCTGGCATCGACTGGTCGCGGGTGGTGGCGTTCCATCTGGATGAGTATGTGGATCTGCCGGCGGACGCGCCCCAGCGCTTCGCGGCCTTTTTGCGGGAGGAGATCTGGGGAGCCGTCGGGCCCGGGGCCGTGCACGAGATCGTGCCGGGCGCCGACCCGGCCGCCGCGGCGGAGCGCTACGCCGCACTGCTCGCGCGGGCCCCGCTCGACCTGGCCTTCCTCGGCATCGGCGACAACGGCCACCTGGCCTTCAACGATCCGCCCGTCGCCGACTTCGCCGACCCGCTCGCCGTGAAGGTGGTCGAACTGGACGAGCCGTGCCGCAGGCAGCAGGTGAGCGACGGCTGCTTCGCCACCCTGGGCGAGGTGCCGCGCCGCGCGGTCACGCTGACGGTCCCCGCCCTGCTGGCGGCGCGCCGCCTGGTGGTCACGGTCCCGGGCGCGCGCAAGAAGGCCGCGCTCCAGGCCGCCCTGCACGGCCCGCTCACCACCGCCTGCCCGGCCTCCGCCCTGCGCACCCACCCCCGCTGTACGCTCTTCGCCGACCAGGAGGCACACGGATGAAGATCGTCGACGCGCGGGTCATCGTCACCTGCCCGGGCCGCAACTTCGTCACCCTGAAGATCACCACGGACGACGGGGTGACCGGTCTCGGTGACGCCACGCTCAACGGCCGCGAGCTGGCGGTCGCCTCCTACCTGCGCGACCACGTGGCCCCGCTGCTCATCGGCCGCGACCCCGCCCGCATCGAGGACACCTGGAACTACCTCTACCGGGGCGCCTACTGGCGGCGCGGCCCGGTCACGATGACGGCGATCGCCGCCGTCGACACCGCCCTCTGGGACATCAAGGGCAAGGTGGCCGGGCTCCCGGTGTACCAGCTGCTCGGCGGCCGTTCCCGCGAGGGCGTCACGGTGTACGGCCACGCCAACGGCGAGACTGTCCCGGAAGTCCTGGACGAGGTGGCCCGCTACACCGAGCTCGGCTACAAGGCGGTGCGCGTGCAGTGCGGCGTCCCCGGTCTTCCCGTCACCTACGGCGTCAGCCAGGACAAGATGTTCTACGAGCCCGCCGCCGCCAGACGGCCGGTGGAGGCGACCTGGTCGAGCGAGCGGTACCTGCGCATGGTCCCGGAGCTGTTCGCCGCCGTGCGTGAGCGCTTCGGCCCCGACCTTCACCTGCTCCACGACGTTCATCACCGGCTGACCCCGATCGAGGCGGCCAGGCTGGGCGCGAGCCTGGAGGAGTACGCGCCGTTCTGGATCGAGGACCCGGTCCCGGCCGAGTTGCAGGAGGGCTTCCGGCTCATCAGGCAGCACACCACGACGCCGATCGCGGTGGGCGAGGTGTTCAACTCGATCTGGGACTGTCAGCAGCTCATCACCGAGCAGCTCATCGACTACATCCGGGCCACGGTCGTGCACGCGGGCGGCATCACTCATCTGCGCCGCATCTTCGACCTGGCCGCCCTCTACCACGTCAGGACCGGCTCGCACGGCGCCACCGACCTGTCGCCGGTGTGCATGTCGGCCGCGCTGCACGTGGACCTGGCGGTGCCGAACTTCGGCATCCAGGAGTACATGCGCCACACCGAGCTGACCGACGAGGTCTTCCCGCACGGCTACCGCTTCGCCGACGGTTACCTGCATCCGGGTGAGGAGCCGGGGCTCGGGGTGGAGATCGACGAGAAGCTCGCCGCGCGCTACCCGTACGACCCGGCCTACCTGCCGGTCAACCGGCTGCTTGACGGGAGCATGCACCATTGGTGAGGCTCAGCCGTACCTCGTACGAGGGGGCTTTCCGGCCGGGCGCGACGGGGATCGTGCATCTCGGGATCGGCGCCTTCGCCCGCGCGCACCAGGCCGTCTTCACCGAGGAGGCGATGGCGGCCACCGGTGACGACCGGTGGGGGATCTGCGGCGCCACCATGCGCGGTCCCGCCGTGGCCGAGCAGCTCGGCCCGCAGGACGGCCTCTACAGCGTGCGCGCCGGCGGCGACCTGCGCGTCGTCGGCGCGGTCACCGAGGTGCTACGGCCCGGCGACGACCTGCTCACCGACCGGCTGGCCGCGCCGGGCACCCAGGTGGTCACGGTGACGATCACCGAGAAGGGATACCGCGCGGGGCCCGCCGTCGACCGGCTGGTGCGCGGCCTGCGGGCCAGAGCCGCCGCGGACGCGGGGCCGATCACGGTGCTGAGCTGCGACAACCTGCCCTCAAACGGGGCCAGGCTGGCCAACCTGGTCAGGGCGGCGGCGGAGCCGTGGCTGCTCGGCTGGATCGGCGAGCAGGTCCGCTTCCCCTGCACGATGGTGGACCGGATCGTGCCCGCGAGCACGCCCGCCGATCTGGCCGAGGCGGCGGCCCGGCTGGGGCTGGAGGATCGGGGCGCGGTGGTCGCCGAGCCGTTCCTGCAGTGGGTGATCGAGGACGACTTCGCCGCCGGGCGGCCCGCTTGGGAGAAGGCGGGGGCGTTGCTGGTGGCTCGGGCGGGGCCGTACGAGGTGATGAAGTTGCGGCTGCTGAACGGCAGCCACTCCGCGCTCGCCTACCTCAGCGCGCGCGAGCACGTCGCGCAGGCGCTCGGCGAGCTTCGTCCGGCGCTCGTGCGCCTCATGGACGAGGTGACGCCGACCCTGGGGGAGCTTGACGGCGTGGACCTGGGCGCGTACAAGGCGTCGCTGCTGGAGCGGTTCGCCAACCCCGAGCTGCGGCACCGCACCGCGCAGATCGCCGCGGACGGCTCGCAGAAACTGCCGCAGCGGCTGCTCGATCCGGCCCGCGAGCTGCTCGCCGCCGGGCGCGAGCCGCGGTGGATCGCGCTGGTCGTGGCGGGGTGGATGGCACACGTGAGTACGGCTGCCGCCGTGGACGACCCGCTGGCGGGACGGCTCAGGGTCACCGGTGACGCGGCGCGGGTGGCGGGGCGGCTCCTGGCGGTCAGGGAGGTGTTCGGCGAGGATCTGCCGGAGCACGCGGGGTTCCGTGAGCTGGTGACCGAGGCGCTGGAGCGGATCATGGCCGAGGGGACGGTGGCGACCGTGCGCGCGTACCTCAGCGTGCCTTAAGGTCTCCGCTCCCGGGAGGAGACCGGCCCGCGGCGCTACACCGGCTGGGGTAGCGGCGCGGGGGCCGCGCGGCGGACGCGGCGGACGGCGTCCCGCAGGACGGTAGGGGCGTAGCCGATCGCGAAGGAGATCCCAGATGATCACGCACGCCGCCCTCGCCGCCGCCACCGCGTTCTCGCTCACCACGGGACCGGTCGTCGACTGGGTGAAGGAACACGCCGTCCCGCTGGCCACGATCGACCCGGCGGCGCCGCTGGACGACCTCGCGCCGCTGGCCAGGATGGTCGGAAACGCCAAGGTCGTGGGGCTGGGCGAGTCGACGCACGGGGCGCGCGAGGAGGCGCTGCTCAAGCACCGGCTCCTGCGGTACCTGGTGGAGAAGCGCGGGTTCCGCACGATCGCGTGGGAGGAGGACTGGACCACCGGGCAGCTCGTCGACCGCTACGTCGTCACCGGGAAGGGCGACCTGGACGCGGTGGTGAAGCAGATGACCACGACGTGGCAGGCCGAGGAGATCAGGGACGTGCTGCGCTGGCTGCGCGCCTACAACGCCAAGCACGCCGACAAGGTGCGTTTCGTCGGCGTGGAGTTCTACGCCACCCGCCCCGCCGCGTACGACGCGGTGATCCGGCACGTGGCGAAGGCCGCTCCCGCCAAGCTCGAGTCGGTCAGGGCGCATCTGGCGGAGATCCGCCCGCCCTCCGACGACGTCGGCAAGTACCTGCGCGAGCTGTTCGAGAGCGGCCGGGACATGAAGCCGTACATCGCCCACGCCCGTGCCGCCTACGACGTGGTCAAGGCGCTGCCGGACTCCCGCGCGCAGGCGCTGGCCCTGCACAACGCCCGCCAGATCGTCTCGTTCTTCGAGTACCTGGACCGCGGGGCCGACACCGGCTACCGCGACCAGCAGGCCTCGCGCAACCTGCGCTGGTGGCAGCGCTTCTCCGGCGACAAGGTCGCCTACTGGGCCGCGAGCGCCCACACCGCCAACGCCCCTGACCTGCGCCTGTCGCTGCCGCCCGCCCCCGAGCGTCGCTTCGCCAGCGCGGGTTCACACCTGCGCCGCTGGTACGGCCCGCGGTACCTGTCCATCGGCTTCACCTTCGACCACGGCACCCTGAAGGTCGGCGGCAAGCCGGTCCGCATCCCCCGCCCGCCCCGCTCCTGGGCAGACCGCCCGTTCGGCGACGCCGGGATCTCCCAGTTCGCCGTCGACCTGCGGGTCAAGACGCCACCTCAGCTCAACCGGCCCAAGAAGATGCGGGGCATCGCCAACTACGACCCCAAACGCCCCTACGACTACTACATGTACGGCGGCGCGATCACCCAGTGGTTCGACGTGATCGTGCACCGGCAGGCTGTCACCCCGCTCCGCATGCTGGGCTGAAGCTTATTGACACGATGCGGGCAGTGCGTGAAGCTTTTCGCGCATGACGGGTATGGCGGATGGAACCGGCACGACGGGCGTGGCCACGGCACGGTCCCGCCGGGCACTCGTGGCCGGATCAGTCGGAAATTTCATCGAGTGGTATGAGTTCGGGGTCTACGGATACTTCGCCACGATCATCGCGGCGAACTTCTTCGCCCCCGCCGGGGCGAGCGACCTCGAAGCCCTGGTCAAGACCTATGCCTCGTTCGCCCTGGCGTTCTTCTTCCGGCCACTCGGCGCCGCCGTCTTCGGCCGCCTGGGGGACCGGATCGGCCGCCGCCCGCTGCTCATCCTCGTCGTCCTGCTCATGTCGGCCGCGACCGCGCTGATCGGCGTCCTGCCCACCTACGACACGATCGGCGCCGCGGCTCCCTGGCTGCTGACGCTCGTCCGGATTCTGCAAGGGCTGTCCGCGGGCGGTGAGTTCGGCGGGGCCGTATCGCTGATGACCGAGTTCGCGCCCGACCGCAAGCGCGGCCTGTACGGGTCGTGGCAGTCGTTCACCGTGGCGCTCGGGCTGCTCGGCGGGGCGGGGGCGGCGGCCGTCATGGCCACCCTGCTGACCGAGGCCGACCTCAAGGCGTGGGGCTGGCGCATCCCGTTCCTGCTCGCCGTCCCGCTCGGCGGGCTGGCCCTGTGGTTGCGGCTGCGGCTGGAGGAGACGCCGTCGTTCACCAACCGCGAGACGAGCGTGAAGCCCACCGCGGGCGAGACCGCGCGCGCCATCCTGCTCGGCATCGCCCGCCTCATGGGCTGGTCGGCGGCCGGGTACACCTTCCTCGTCGTCATGCCGTCGTACCTGCAGACCACCCTCAACGCCACCTTCCAGCAGGCGCTCATCGCCACCGTCGTGGCCAACCTGGGGTTCGCGCTGGCCATCATCCCGGCCGGGATCCTCAGCGACCGCTACGGCCGGCGCGTCGTCATGACCACCGGCGCCGCCCTCATCGTCGTCCTGGCGCTGCCTCTCCTGAACGTCCTCCAGGACCCCGGCGGCTCCCTGACCCTGAAAGCCGCCGCCGTCTTCGTGGCCGGAGCCGTGGTCGGCCTGATGGCGGGGCCGGGGCCGGCGATGCTCGCCGAGATGTTCCCCACCAACGTCCGCTACACCGGCCTGGGCCTGGCCTACTCGCTGTCGAACGCGGTGTTCTCCGGCTCGGCTGGACTCATCATCACCCAGCTCATCAAGAACACCGGCGACGCCGACATCCCCGCCTACTACGTGATGGCCACCTGCCTGATCAGCACCGCCGCCCTCCTGACCCTCCGCGGCACCGCCCACGAAGAACGTCTCCGCCCCTGACTCACAGGGTGCTCGTGTAGGCGGCGGCGAAGGCCGCCTCGCCCAGGGCGGCCTTGGCCCGGTCCGTCGCGCGGGCGATGTCGTCGATCTCGTCAGGGGAGGCCGGGGTGCTGTGCGCGGTACGGCTGGCGGCGGCCGTGCCCAGCAGGCGGGCGGCCTCCTCCGGCTCGGCCACCGTGGCCAGCGCCTCCATCGTGCCCGCGATCGTCCGCGGGTCGCCGATCTTCCTGGAGGCCACCAGCGACTCCCGGAACAGCTCGCGGGCCTCCGGCTCCCTGCCCTGCTCGCGCCGGACATGGCCGAGCTCGTTCAGGACGGTCGGGATGAACAACTGGGGATCGACGTCCGGGCCGCGCGGCACGCCACGCAGCAGGACGGCGATGTGCTCCTCGGCCAGCTCCAGCCGTCCCGAGTGCCGGGCCGCGATGCACAGGCCCAGCCTGGCGAAGATCGTCCCCTCCTTGTAGCCCTGGCCGTCGGCCAGGCGGAGCGCCTCCAGGCAGGTCTCGATCCCGCGGTCGTAGTCGCGCAGGTAGGTGGCGATCCAGCCCAGCCACGACAGGCGGCGTACCTTGTCCGGCCACAGGCCCAGCTCCTCGGCCACTTCGGCGTCGTCGGTGAAGATCCGGACGGCCGCGTCGTAGTCGCCGCGAATCTCCTCCAGACCGCCCAGCCACTCATTGGCCTGCAGGACACCCCACCGGTCACCGAGCTCGGTGAACAGCCGCCGGCTCTCGTGGCCGACCCGGTCGAGCTTGTCCAGTTCGCGCAGGGTGAAGGCGTCGCGGGACTGCCGGCTCAGCGCCACCGCGACGCCCCACCGGTCGCCGAGCTCGCGGCAGGCCGCCAGCGCCCGGTCCACCACGGCGGTCGCGGTCGGCATGTCGGTCACCCCGTACTGCACGAACAGCTCCGCCCGCGCCCGCACGGCCGGGTCGGCGATCTCCAGCGCCGCCTCCCAGTCCACGTTCTCGCCCAGCAGCAACGCGAACCCGGCCCGCCAGGCCCGCGCCTTCTCCACCTCGGCCCCGTCCGGCAGGCCGGGGGCGTTCAGCGCGACGTCGAGGGAGCGGAGGGCCTCGTGCAGGCGGCCGCGCAGGTACCAGTGCCAGGACAGCGCGTTCACCAGCCGCAACGCCTCAGGGGCCGGCGCGGAGTCGAGGGCGCTGCGCAGGTTCGCGGCCTCGGAGTCCAGATCGCGCATCCAGCGCACCTGCTCGGCGCCGCGCAGGTGCCCCTCCGCCCGCTCGGCGAGCGAGGTGTAGTAGGCCACGTACGCCCGCCGTACCCGATCGGTCTCCCCGGCGTCGTCCAGACGGCGGCGGCAGTAGGCCGCGACCGACTCCAGCAGCCGGTACCGCACCCCGGACGGCCCCTCCACCACGGTCACCAGCGACCGGTCGACCAGCCGCGCGAGCAGCTCCATCACGTCGAGCCCGCCGTCGCCGCACAGGACCTCGGCCGCCTCCAGCGTGCACCCGTCCGCGTGTACGGCCAGCCGCCGCAGCACCACCCGCTCGTCGTCGGTGAGCAGGGTCCAGCTCCAGTCGATCATTCCCATGAGCGTCTGCTGCCGGTCGGAGACCCCGCGCTGCCACCCGGACAGCACCCGGAACCGGTCGTCCAGCCGCGACACCAGTTCGTGGATGCCGAGCGAACGCACCCGGGTGGCCGCCAGCTCCAGCGCCAGCGGCAGCCCGTCGAGGCGCCGGCACAGCTGCGCGACGGCCGCCGCCGTGGACTCGTCGAGCACGAACCCGCGCGCCGACGCCGTGGCCCTGGCCATGAACAGGCGTACCGCGTCGGAGGCCGCCACCGCGTCGAGCCCCTCCTCCTCGGGCAGCCCCAGCGGCGGCACACTCCACAGCGTCTCGCCGGCCACGCTCAGCGGCTCCCGGCTGGTCGCCAGGATCCGCAACCCCGGCGCGGCCCGCAGCAGCGACTCGGCCAGCTTCGCCGCCTGGTCGATGACGTGTTCGCAGTTGTCCAGGACGAGCAGCATGCGCCGCGCGCGCAACGTGTCGGCCAGCCGGTCGAGCGCGTCGCCCGGCCCGGCGCTGTCGCGGATGTCCAGCGCGGCCAGCACGGCGTCGGCCAGCGAGGCGGTGTCGCGGTCGTGGGCGGCCAGCTCCACCAGCCACGCGCCGTCCGGGTACGCGCCGGTCAGCTGGGCGGCCGTGGCGATGGACAGGCGGGTCTTGCCGACGCCGCCGGAGCCGGTGAGCGTGACCAGGCGGCTCGTGCCGAGCAGCTCGCGTACCTCGGCCACGGCCCGGTCGCGGCCGATGAGGTCGTCGACGGTGGCGGGCAGGTTGGTGACCGGGCGCCGCTCCTGGCCGCTGAGGCCGGGGTCCTGGCGCAGGATGCGCGCCTGCAGGTCGGCCAGCTCGGGGGACGGGTCGAGGCCCAGCTCGTCGGCCAGGCGTTCGCGCAGCTCGCCGTAGGTGGCCAGCGCGTCGCTCTGCCGTCCCGCCCGGTACAGGGCGGTCATGTGAACGGCACGCAGCCGCTCGCGCAGCGGGTGCTCGGCCACCAGTTCGGCCACGTCGACCGGCTCGCCGGCGGCCAGCCGTACCTCCGCGAGCTCTTCCACGGCGGTCAGCCGCTGTTCCTCCAGCTTCGTGATCGGCGCGCGCGTGAACTCCATGTCGGAGAAGTCGGCGTACGGCGAGCCGCGCCACAGCTCCAGCGCCTCGGCCAGCCGGCCTTCTCCGGCCAGCGCGGCGAAGCGCAGCGCGTCCACGGCCTCCGGCGAGACCCGCAACTGGTAGCCGGGCGCCCGCGAGACGATCAGGTTCTTGCCGCCGGGCTCGGCGTCCTCCAGCGCCTTGCGCAACTGGGAGACCCGCACCTGCAGCGCGGCGGCCGGGTTGGCCGGCGCGTCGTCGCCCCACAGGTCGTCCACGAGCCGGTCCGTGGACACCACCCGGCCGTCGTGGGCCAGCAGGTCCGCGAGCAGGGCACGCACCTTCAACCCCGGAATCGAGACGACCTCTCCGGCGTCCGTCCAGACGGTCAGCGGTCCCAGCACTCCAAAACGCATACGAAGCACCTTAAGGCGCTGGAAAGGAGACCAGAAGCGGGTCCGGCCACTGTGGAGCCATGAACACGACCTCGACCGCCGGCAAGCGCGACTGGATCGCACTCGGCGTCCTCAGCTCGATCGCCCTGCTGCTCTCCATCGACGTCAGCGTCCTGTACCTCGCGCTGCCACACCTCAGCTCCGAGCTGGGCGCCAGCGCCCCGCAGCAGCTGTGGATCATGGACATCTACTCCTTCATGCTGGCCGGCTTCCTGGTGACCATGGGCACGCTCGGCGACCGCGTCGGCCGCCGCAAGCTGCTGCTCATCGGCTCGGCCGCCTTCGGCCTGGTGTCCGTCGCGGCGGCGTTCTCCTCCAGCGCCGAGATGCTGGTCGTGACCCGGGCCCTGCTGGGGATCGCGGGAGCCACGCTGATGCCCTCCTCGATGGCCCTGATCCGCAACATCTTCCGCGACCCCAAGCAGATGGGCGCCGCGATCGGGATCTGGTTCAGCTGCTTCATGGTGGGCATGGCCGCCGGGCCGCTCGTGGGCGGGCTGCTGCTGCAGCACTTCTGGTGGGGCTCGGCCTTTCTGCTGGGCGTGCCGTTCATGGCCGTCGTGCTGATCGCCGGTCCGCTGCTGCTGCCCGAGTACCGTGACGCCACGGCCGGCCGCCTCGACCTGGCCAGCGTCGCCCTGTCGCTGGGCGCGATCCTGCCCGCCATCTACGGCCTGAAGGAGATCACCAGGAACGGCTGGCAGCCGCCGGCCCTCGTGGCCGTCGCCGCCGGTCTGGCCATGGGCGCGCTGTTCGTCCGCCGCCAGCGCCGCCTGGCCGACCCGCTGCTCGACCTGCGCCTGTTCGGCAACCGCGCCTTCGCCGCCTCCCTGACCATCCTGATGCTCGGCGGCGTCGTCATGGCCGGGGTCACGCTGACCGTCACCACGTTCCTGCAGTCGGTCGCCGGCCTGTCCCCGCTGGCCGCCGGGCTGTGGATGATCCCGCCGAGCCTGGTCATGATCGTCGCTCTGTCCGCGGGGCCCATGCTGGCCCGGCGCGTCCAGCCGGCGTACGTGATGGCCGGTGGCCTGGCGCTCGGCGCGGCCGGCATGGCGCTGATGACCGTCGCCGACGCGACGAGCGGCGTTCCGGTCCTGGTCGCCGGGCTGGTGCTGGCCCAGGCGGGCATCGCGCTGCCGATGGGCCTGGGCAACGGCATCATGATGGCCGCCGCCCCGCCGGAGAAGGCCGGGTCCGCCGCCTCGATCTCCGAGACCAGCGGCGAGTTCGGTGTCGCGGTGGGCGTCGCGGCGCTGGGCAGCCTGGCCGCCGCCGTCTTCCGCGCCGGCCTTCCCGCCGAGGTGAAGGCGGACACGCTGGCCGGGGCCGTGGCCGAGACGCTGGGCGACCCGGCGCTGCTGGCCGCCGCCCGCGCGGCGTACACCTCGGGGCTGCACGCGGTGGTCGGGGTGGGCGCGGCGCTCTTCCTGGGCCTGGCCGTCCTGACGGTGGCGGTCCTGCGCGCCCGCGCCGGGCGCGCCGAGCGGCCGGTGGCGCTGGCCGAGCAGGTGGCCGCCTGAACCCCCGATCGGAGCGCCCCGCCGGACCTCGACCGGCGGGGCGCTCTTACGTGGAGTTAGCAGGCGCTCCAGTGGTATCGGCGGCACCCATCCGTGACGAACAAGGAGAACTGCCTTGACCGACGACCCTTCGCGGCGCTCCGTCCTGGGCCTGCTGGGCGCTGCGCCGCTGATGGCGAGCACCGGCCGGGAACCGGCCGCCACCGGCCGCTCGCTGGAGGCCTTCGACGACCACATCCGGGACCTGGCTGACCAGGACCGGTTCTCGGGGACCGTGCTGGTGGCCCACCGCGGCCGCGTGGTGCTGTCCCGCGCGTACGGCATGGCGGACAAGGAAAGGAAGATCCCCAACGGCCCCGACACGATCTACGCCCTCGCGTCGGCGTCCAAGCCGTTCACCGGCCTGGCGATCGTCCAGCTGGCCCAGCAGGGCAGGCTGAGGTTCCACGAGAAGCTCAGCACCTACCTGGACGGCTTCCCCGCCGACGTCGGCGCCGTCACCGTGCACCAGATGCTCACCCACACCGGCGGCATGACCGACCCGACCAACAGCCCCGGCGGCGACAAGATCCTCAACAGCATCGCCGAGGCCGAAGCCGAGCTCGCCAAGCAGGCACGCGAGCAGAAGCTGCGCTTCGTCCCCGGCACCAAGAAGGAGTACGCGAGCACCGGCTACAACGTCCTCGGCGAGATCGTGGCCGCGGTCTCCGGCATGCCGTTCCACGAGTACATGCGCGAGCACGTCTTCCGGCCCGCGGGCATGCGGCGCTCGGCGTACTACACCACGCCCCAATGGCTGACCGACGAGCGCATCGCGCACCCGTACATGCTGCAGGAGGACGGCTCCCGCATCGACGGCGTCCGCAACCTCGACAAGGGCGGCACCCTCGGCGTCAGGGGGACGAACTCGGCGCGCGGCTTCATCGGAGCCGGTGGCGGCAACGCCTTCGCCTCGGCCTCCGACCTGCTGCGCTTCGCCTGGGCGCTGAAGAACCACAAGCTGCTCAACCGCGCCTACACCGAGATGTGGCTGAGCCCGAAGATCTCCGGGCCGTCCATGGGAGCGCCCGACCCGCGCCGCGGGGAGGGCTTCCACGCCTACGGCGCGATCGCCGCCATCTTCAACAACCAGCGCATCATCACGCACGGCGGCGGCATCGCCGGCGGCTCGACCAGCTGGAGCATCTACCTCGACACCGAGTGGACGGCCGCCGTGCTCTGCAACTACGACCTGCGCGAGCTCCAGCAGATCATCGACCGGGAGCGCGAGGCGATCGCCGGGTAACGTGAATGGCCTGATCGAGCGTGGAGGGGTTGGCATGGAGTACACCCGGCTGGGGTCATCGGGACTGAAGGTCTCGCGTGTGTGCCTGGGCATGATGAGCTTCGGCCACTCGCGGGCCTGGCAGCTCGGCGAGGACGCGGCGGAGCCGATCGTCCGGCGCGCGGCCGAGGCGGGGATCACCTTCTTCGACACCGCCGACATGTACTCGGCCGGCGCCAGCGAGGAGATCACCGGCACGCTGCTGAGGAAGACCTTCGCCAAGCGCGACGACTACGTGCTGGCCACCAAGGTCTACTTCCCCATGGGCCAGGGAGCCAACGACCGCGGGCTGTCGCGCAAGCACGTGCTCGCCGCGATCGACGCCTCACTCGACCGGCTCGGCGTGGACCACGTGGACCTCTACCAGATCCACCGCTGGGACCCCGACACGCCCATCGAGGAGACGATGGAGGCGCTGCACGACGTGGTCAGGTCGGGCAGAGCCCGCTACCTCGGCGCCTCCAGCATGTACGCCTGGCAGTTCGCCAAGGCCCAGCACGTCGCCGAGCGCAACGGCTGGACGAGGTTCGTCTCCATGCAGAACCACTACAACCTCGTCTACCGCGAGGAGGAGCGCGAGATGCTGCCTCTCTGCCTCGACCAGGGCGTGGGCGTCATCCCGTGGAGCCCGCTGGCGCGCGGCCTGCTGGCCCGCTCCGGCGAGACGGTCCGCTCGGGCAGCGACGCCTACGCCGGCGAGCTGTACGACGACGGCGACCTGGCCGTGGTCGACGTGGTCAGGTCGGTGGCCGGGGCGAAGGGCCTGCCCCCGGCCAGGGTCGCGCTCGCGTGGCTGCTCGGCCGGCCGGGCGTCACCGCGCCCATCGTCGGCACGACCAAGCTCGCCCAGCTGGAGGACGCGATCGCCGCGGTCGACGTCTCGCTGAGCGCGGACGAGGTCGCCGCGCTGGAGGCGCCCTACCGGCCGCACGCTGTGAGCGGGCACGCGTGACGGCTCTCAGGGAGGATGTCGCGCCGCGGTACCGGCACCTGAGGAGGAGGCGGCCGCGCTAGGGGGATGGGTCTTACGGCGGTGGTGGGTTGATCGCCGCTCCACCAGGCTTGCCGTATGTCGTTGATTTCCGTGGTTTTAGCGGCGGCCGTGGGGTTGTCGCCGATCGTCCCCACACCGCCGCCCCCTGTACCGAGTACGCAGCAGGCCCGGCCGCACCCGTTCGCGCCGGTGCCCTTCCCCTTGCCGTCCGGCCTGGACACCGCGTCCAAGGCCCCGCACACCCCCGAGCCCGGCGCGCCGCCCTGGTGTCCTCCGGTGCCGGGCCGGCGGGTGGAGTGCGGCACCGAGCAGCGCCCGCTGGTCGCCGGCAAACCGGAGCTGGGCACCGTCGAGGTGGCCTACGCGCTGGTGCGCCGCGAGAACGAGGCCGCCCCCGCCAAGAACACCGTCATGGTCAACCCGGGCGGGCCGGGCGGCGCGCCCGTCGTCCTGGCCGGCTGGTACTCCTCGCTGCTCGGCTCCCTGAGCGCCGACCACGACCTCCTGCTGATCGACCCGCGCGGCACCGGCTACTCCGGCGCGCTCGTCTGCGGCACCGACGGCTTCCTGTGGGCCGACCGGGCCGAGCAGCGGCGCATCGTGGACAGGTGCGGCGCCACGCTCGGTCCGCGTGCCGCCGGATACACCTCCGCCGCCACGGCCGACGACTTCGACGCGGTCCGGCGCAAGCTCGGCCTCGGCAAGGTCGTCCTGTACGGCATCTCCTACGGCACCTACCTGATGCCGATCTACGCCGAACGCCACCCGGGCACCGTGCGCTCGATCGTCCTGTCGGGCGCCTACCCGGTCACCTTCGACCCCTTCGGCGCCCCCAGCGCCAGGGCGATCTCGCTCAGCCTGCGCCGGATCTGCGAGCGCAGCGGCGCCTGCGACGGCGGCGCGGCCGTACGCGATCTGCGCAAGGTGGCCGCGATGCTGCGGGTCGGGCCGGTCGACCTCACGATCACGGTCGGGGGACGGCCTCAGACGGTGAAGCTGACCGAGAGCGTGCTGGCCCAGATCCTCACGTTCGCCGCCAGCGGCGGCCTGGGCGGCTCCCCCGACGAGGTCTCGCTGATCGGCGCGATGCCCGCGCAGCTCCACCGGGCGGCCAGGGGTGACACCGGCCCGCTGGTCACCGCGATGACCACGCTCTTCCAGGAGATCGCCAACCAGGAGATCTCGGACATGGGGCTGACCATCGCGGTGGTCTGCAACGACTACACGCGCCCGTGGTCGGTGGACGCGCCGGTCCGGCAGCGGTGGCGGCAGTTCGAGCGGGCGCTGAAGCGGGCCGACCCCCACGGGTTCGGCGCCTTCAGCCGCGAGGGCTACGCGTTCAGCATCCCCGACGGCGGTGAGGTGTGCATCGGGTGGCCGAAGGAGGGTACGGCCCGGCCGTACGCGCTGAGTGGCAAGCTGCCCGACGTGCCCACGCTGGTGCTCTCCGGCGACCTGGACAACAACACGGCGGCGGAGAACAGCCGGCTGAGCGCGGCCCAGTTCCCCAGGGCGCGGTTCCTGTCGGTGCCGAACACCGGGCACGTCGCCGAGATGGACGCCTCGGGGTGCGCCGTGGGCCTGGTCAGCGGGTTCATCCGGGACGAGCGGCTCGGGGACACCTCGTGCCTGGCGAAGATCCCGCCGCTCAAGGTGAACAAGCCCTATTGATTGTGTAGGTAATGAGGGTAATTTGAGAAGCCCGACCCCTGGGAGGTAGTGCGATGAGCGTCACCGACGAACTGCTCGCCAACGCCGACCGGTACGCCGCCGCGTTCGACAAGGGCAGGCTGCCGCTCCCGCCCGCGAAGGGCGTCGCCGTCGTCGCCTGCATGGACGCGCGGCTCAACGTCTACGGCCTGCTCGGCCTGCGGGAGGGCGACGCGCACGTCATCCGCAACGCCGGTGGCGTCATCACCGCGGACGAACGGCGCAGCCTCGCCATCAGCCAGCGGTTGCTCGGCACCACTGAGATCATCCTCATCCACCACACCGACTGCGGCATGCTGACCTTCACCGACGACGCGTTCAAGGAGGCCATCAGGGCCGAGACCGGCATCAAACCGGACTGGTCCGCGGAGGCGTTCTCCGACCTGGAGGGCGACGTCGTCCAGTCGGTGTCGCGCGTGAAGGCCGACCCCTTCATCCCGCACCGCGATGAGGTACGCGGCTTCGTCTACGAGGTGGAGACCGGCCGGCTGCGCGAGGTGAAGGCCTGACGCCGGGCGCCGGGGGCCCGCCTCCGGCGCTCAGCCCGTCGCCTGCCTCGGCGCGGCGATCAGCCCGTAGATCACCAGCACGCAGAGCGCGATGCTGATCACCGAGTAGATCGGGTACGCGCTGAGAAAGGCGAACTGGCCGATCATGGCCAGCGCGGCGAAGATGGCGCCCAGCCACCTGGCCCAGATCTGCCCGGCCAGGATCCCGAGCGCCACCGCCACCTGGACCAGGCCGAGGATCAGCCAGATCCAGCCCCAGGTGGTGTAGTCGAGGACCAGGAGCTGCCCGCCGGAGGTCAGGTAGTACTCCTGGCGGAAGAAGGCGATGATCCCCTGCATCACGTGGAAGAAGCCGAGGATGACGCCCAGCATTCCGGCGAATCCGAGCCAGCCGGAGCGGCCGGCGGGTTCCGTGTAATACGCGTTCATCATCTGGAGGTGCCCCCGTGGGAGGGGGCGCGACAGGGCCTTGCCCTATGCGGGCCGAGAATTTGCCGCCCGATGGCCGCCGAACGGGCATTCCTCTCTGAACGAGGGGGTGGCGATGTCCGAGGAGCCGCTGGACGCCGAGGTGCGGGCGGAGCTGGCTCGGCTGCGGGCCGAGGTCGCCGAGCTGCGGGGCCGTACCGGCGGGGGAAGGTGGCGCGCGGTCGTCTCCGCGGCGCTGATCACGCTCGGCTGCGTGCTCGTCCCGCTGGCCGGGGCCGGGTTCTGGGCCGCCAACGAGGTCTCCGACACCGACCGGTACGTCGAGAACGTGACGCCGCTGGCCGGTGACCCCGCCATCCAGAACGCCGCCGCCAACCGGGTCACCGGCGCGGTCATGCAGGCGCTCGACGTCCAGGCGGTCGTGGGCCAGATCGCCGGCAGGCTGCCGCCGCGTGTCGGGGACAAGCTCAAGGGGCTGTCCGGGCCGATGGCCGACGGCGTCGAGGGCTTCGTACGCGACAAGGTCGGGCAGGTCATCGCGAGCGACACCTTCCAGACCGTGTGGGTGCGGGCCAACCAGGTCGCGCACAAGCAGTTCGTCGCGGTGCTGTCCGGCGAGGGCAGCCAACTGCTCAAGGTGAACGGCGGCGCCGTCAGCCTCGACCTCGGCCCGATCATCGACCGGGTCAAGCAGAAGCTGGTCGCCTCCGGGCTCGGCCTGGCCGCCTCCATCCCCGAACTGCACCCCACGATCGAGCTGTTCGACTCGGCCGACCTGGTCACCTGGCAGCGCTGGTACGGCTGGCTGATGACCCTCAAGTGGGCACTGCCGGTGCTGGCGCTGATCCTGCTCGCCCTCGGCGTCTACGTCGCGAACAGCCGCCGCCGCGCCCTGGCCGGGGTGGGGATCGGGCTGATGGCCGGCATGCTGGCGCTGGCCGCCGCCCTGGCCGCCGGGCGCGCCGCCTACCTCGGCTCGGTCGCCCGGCACGGGCTGGACCAGGCGGCGGCCGCGGACCTGTTCGACACGCTGGCCCGCTTCCTCAGGGGCGGGCTGCGCACGGTGCTGGTCCTGGGCCTGGTGATCGCCGCCGCGGCGTTCTTCACCGGCCCGTCCGCGACCGCCGTCAGGACCCGCTCCGCGCTGAAGCGGGTCATCGGCGTGGCCGGTTCCCGGCTGGACACCGGCCGCTTCGGCGCCTGGCTGGCCCGCAACGCCACACCGGTGCGCGGCGGGCTGGTGGCGCTGGCCGCTCTGGTCTTCGTCTTCTGGGACCGCCCGACCGGCGCCGTGGTGCTCGGGATCACCGTCGCGACGCTGCTGCTCCTGGGCGTGGTGCAGTTGCTGGCGCGCGGCTCATGAACGCGGCGCGCGGTTCATGTGCGCGGCGTACCGGACAGGTGCTCGCCGAGGCGGTCCAGGGACTCCAGCCAGGCCGCCCTGACGTGCTCCTGGCCGTCGCCCCGGTGCTGGAAGCGCAGCGCGGTGCCGTCTCCGTCGCCCGCCAGCGTCACGGTCACGACCGCCTCGCCCGAGGTGAAGACGAGCCGGGCGGGGGCGCGGGCCTCGTGGTAGACGCCGCCCAGCGTGGTCTCGAACCCGTGCTCGCCGACCAGCGTGACCTCCCACGCGCCGCCGGGGCGCGCGTCGAGGAGGACCCGGTCGACGGGGGTGGTGAAGATCCGGGGACCGAACCAGCGGGCGAAGCACCCGGGCGTGGTCCAGGCGGCGTACACCTGGTCGGGGGAGGCGGCGAGCGTGCGTTCGATGGAGTACTGCATGGCCCCACGGTGCGCCGCCGCGCTTACGGTCCCCTTCCGGCGGGCTTAAGGGGGAAGAAACCCGGCGACGTCAGCCGCGAACCGTTTGTGGCGGAACGTCCCTAGGTGACTGGCTCCGGGATAGACCAGAAGCTTCCCGTACGGCAGGCCGTCCGCGGTCTCGCGGAACAGCTCCGGCGTGTAGGCCAGATCGCGTTCCCCGCCGACGACCAGGGCGGGAACCTCGATCTCCGCCAGCCGGTCGCGCAGGTCGAAGGAGTCCTCCGCACGGGCGAAGCGCAGCATGTCACGCGGGTCGGCAGGACGGATCGCCGGATCGGCCAGCCACATGAGCGCCGTGAAGAACGCCCTGGTCAGCGGGTTGGCTCCGGCCAGCGGAGCCAGGTGGTGGGCGCCGCGGCGACCGGCCGCGACGGCCTCGGTGTAGCGGCGCTGCGCCAGCCGCGTGCGCGGCGGCAGCGTGTACGCGGCCCCCGCCACCACCACGCGGCGCACCACCTCCGGATGGTCGGCGGCCAGTTGCAGGGCCAGGGAGCCGCCCGAGGACATGCCCAGCACGTCCACCGCCCCGCCGAACCGCTTACCGATGGCCTCGGCGTGCTGCCCGGCGATGTCGGCCATGGTGGTGCCCTCGGGCATGCCGGGCGCGCGGTTCACGGCGTGGACCCGGAAGCGCTCGCCCAGAGCGGTCAGGACGGGTCGTTCACCGGCGGCGGATTTGGCGGAGTGCTCGGGCGTGAACCACCGCAGCACGACCAGCGGCTCACCGGCACCCGACTCCGACCACGGAAGCTCCATGACCCCCAGTCTGCGCGCCCCACCGCCCCCTCGCGCGCCCCTTCCCCCACCCCCTCAACCCCCACGCCACCGCCCCAACCCCCGCAGCCCGCCCGCCTCGACTTCCCGCGCCACAGCCCAAGCCCTGCGCCACCGCCCAAGCCCCGTGCTGCCGCCTCAAGCCCCTTGGCTCGCCCGCCTCGGCTTGCCGCGCGGCGACATGGCCCTTCGTGCGTCGGCCCGCCCGCCTCTTCTCTTGCGCCGCCCCAAGGCCTCTCGGCACGCCTTCCCGGTGGGTTAGGCGAGGCGGGCTGCGGCTTCTCGGGTCAGGGTGTGCTGGAGCGGCTGGCCGGTGGCGAAGCGTTCCAGTTCGGCCGCCACGAGCTCGCCCAGCAGACCGCGCTCGGCCCCGAGGCTGCCCGCGATGTGCGGGGTCACCACCACGTTGGGCAGCGTGAACAGCGGCGATCCCGGGACGGGCGGCTCGGGGTCGGTGACGTCCAGGACGGCGAACAGGTCGGGACGCCCGGCCAGCACCTCCAGCAACGCGCTTTCGTCGAGGACGGCGCCCCTGGCGGTGTTGAGCAGCGTCGCGCCCGGCTTCATGGAGGCCAGCAGCGACCGGCCGACCAGCCCGCGCGTCTGCGGCAGCAGCGGCGTGTGCACGCTGACCACGTCGCTTGTGGCGAACACCTCTTCCAGCCCGGCCATCCGCACACCCTCGTAGGCGGCGGACGGGTCGTAGGCCACCACTTCCAAGGGCAGTGCCCGTAGCCGGTCCGCGACCAGCCGGCCGATCGCGCCCAGCGAGACGAGGCCGACGCGTGAGCCGTACAGGCCGGGCTGGGGTGTGCGGGGGAGCGGCGCTCTGGCGGCGCGGGCGTTCAGGACGTAGCGCCACCCGCCCTTCAGCGCGTAGACGATCTGCGCGTAGGTGAAGTCGGCGACGGGTACGGCGTTGGCGGTGTAGGCGGAGACGAGGGGGATGCCGCGGTCCCAGAACTCCGGGGTGACGATCCCGCGGACCGATCCGGCGGCGTACAGGACGAGCTTGAGGCGGGGCATCGACTCCAGCAGGGCCCGGTCGAGCACGGGGCCGCCCCAGCTGGTGCAGAGCACGTCGGCCTGGGTGGGGCCGGGGTGGGCGGCGGGGCCGTACACGATGCTTGCCTGGGCGCGGATGCGGTCCAGGACGGGTGCGTAGACGTCGGGGAAGACCTGAGGGTCAAGCACGAAGGCCGCGGACAGCACACCGACGACCCTATATTTGCCTACTTTTCTGGTAGGTATTAGGGTTTTGTCGCGTAAGTCCCCAGAAGTGAAGGGTCGTCGTTCCATGTCCTCAACCAGACCTGCGGTCTTCAGCGTCGCCATGCTCGCCGTCGTAGGGCTGCTGAGCTCCTGTGGAGGCGGCACCGGATCGGCCGCGGGAGACAAAGCCGCCGGCGGCGAGCCCGTCTACGGGGGCACGCTCACCTACCTGGAACACCAGCCGCCCACGTGCCTCTATCTGCCCGCGGCCGGGTTCTATCCGAACGGCGGCGTGCTCAACCAGATCACCGACAAGCTGACCTGGCAGAACCCCGCGACCCTGAAGATCGAGCCGTGGATCGCCACCAAGTGGGAGGTGAACGACGACGCCACCGAGTACACCTTCCACCTGCGCGACGGCGTGACCTTCAGCGACGGCAGCCCGCTCGACGCCACCGCGGTCGCGGCCAACTTCGACGTGTACGGCAAGGGCGACGAGAAGCTGAAGCTGCCCCCGGCCGAGTTCGTCAACAACTACGAGCGCTCCGAGGTCGTCGACCGGAAGACGGTGAAGTTCTTCTTCGACAAGCCCTCGCCCGGCTTCCTGCAGGGCACCTCGGTGATCGGCGCGGGGCTGGTCTCGAAGAAGACGATCGGCCTGCCGTACGAGGAGCAGTGCCAGCTCAAGAACGTGATCGGCTCGGGGCCGTTCACGCTGGCCAAGCAGATCGTGGACAAGGAGATCGACCTCCAGGCCCGCAAGGACTACAACTGGGCGCCGCCGTCCTCCGAGCATCAGGGCCGCGCGTACCTCGACCTCGTCAAGATCATCGTGACGCCGGAGGACAACGTGCGCGTCGGCGCGCTGACCTCGGGGCAGGCCGACTACGTGCGCTACGTGCAGGCCTACGACGAGCAGACGGTCAAGGGGGCCGGCTTCACCGTCAAGGCCGAGCCGACCCGCGGCGTCAACAACGGCCTCTACCTGCGTCCGGGCAACAGCATCCTGAAGGACGTCAAGGTCCGCAAGGCGCTGCAGAAGGGCACGGACGCCAAGGAGGTCGTGGACACGCTCTTCACCGAGAACTACCCGCGGGCCACCTCGGTGCTCAGCCACCTGGCCCAGGGCTACGTGGACCTGTCGAAGGAGCTGGTCTACGACCTCGACGGGGCCAACCGGCTGCTCGACGAGGCGGGCTGGACGCGTGGCGCCGACGGCACGCGGGAGAAGGGCGGCGTCAAGCTCCAGCTCGGCGTCTTCGTCGCGGGGCCGCAGCCGCTGTCGAAGCAGACGCTGGAGCTGGTCGCCCAGCAATGGTCCAAGCTCGGGATCAAGCTGGAGATCCGCCCCGCCGACGCCGGCACGATGGCCGTGGACATCAAGGACGCCGAGAAGACCGCCGTCTCCCACAGCATGGTCGGCCGCGCCGACCAGGACGTGATCAAGAGCCAGTTCCACAGCAAGAACCGTGACGTGATCCTGTCCGCGGACAAGAAGCTCGACACGCTGCTGGAGGAGCAGTCCGCGCTGGCCGACGTGGCGCGCCGCAACGCCAAGGTCGGCGAGATCCAGCGGTACCTGATCGAGCAGGGCTACGCCATCCCGCTGTTCGAGGAGCCTCAGGTGTACGGCGTGGCGCCGTACGTCCAGGGGGTGGCCTTCGAGGCGGTGGCCCGGCCCAGCTTCTACTCGGTCTGGCTCAATAAATGACGAAATATCTGGCTAAGAGGGTGGGTCAGGCCCTTCTGGTGCTCTGGGCTGCCTTCACCGGCGCGTACGTCCTGCTCCAGGCGATGCCCGGCGACTCCATCCTGATCAAGTTCCAGAACCCGGAGCTGGGCCTGTCGCCCGAGCAGATCGCCGAGATCCGCGCCTACTACGACGCAGGCGGCTACCTGCACACCGTCCTCGGCTTCCTGCGCGGCGACTTCGGCTACTCGGTCGACACCGGCACCCCGGTGCTCGAACGGCTGGCCGAAGGGCTGCCGGAGACGGCCAAGCTGGCCACGGCCGCGTTCGTGCTGGCGGTGCTGCTGGCCGTGCTCATCGCGTTCGCCGCCGGTCACAGCTCGCGGCTGCGCGGCGTGCTGCTGGCGGTGCCCTCGTTGTTCATCTCGGTGCCGGCCTTCTGGCTGGGCATCCTGCTGATCCAGGTGTTCTCGTTCCGGCTCGGGCTGGTGCCGGTGATCGGCGGCAGCGAGATCCAGCAGCTCATCCTGCCGGTGCTGACGCTGGCGGTGCCGATCTCCGCGCCCATCGCGCAGGTCCTGGCCCGCAGCCTCGACCAGGTCTTCACGCAGCCGTTCGTCCCGGTGGTGGCGGCCAAGGGCGCCTCGCGCTCGTGGATCCTGTGGCGGCACGTGGCACGCAACGCGCTGCCGCCCACGCTGACGGTGGCCGGCCTGACGTTCGGCGAGCTGATCGCCGGCTCGGTCGTGACCGAGACCGTCTTCGGCCGCAACGGCGTCGGCCGCCTCACCGAGCAGGCGGTCAACGCCCAGGACACGCCGGTGCTGCTGGCCGTGGTAGTGCTGGCGGCGACGGTGTTCGTCCTGGTCAACTTGCTCGTGGACCTGGTGTTCCCGGTGCTCGACCCGAGGCTGGCGCGATGAGGTGGCTGTCCTGGCTCGTGGTGGCCCTGGTGGTGCTCTGGGCGGTGGTGCCCTGGTTGTTCACCGGCTACGACCCGCTGAACGGCGTACCCGCGGAGAAACTGCAGGGGCCCAGCGCCGCCCATTGGTTCGGCACCGACGCCGTGGGCCGCGACGTCTTCGCCCGCGTGGTGCACGGCTCCGTGCACTCGCTGTCGGGCGCGTTCGTCGCGGTCGGGGTCGGACTCGTGCTCGGCACCCTGCTCGGGCTGCTCGCGGGGTCGGCGGGCGGGCCCGCCGACGAGATCATCATGCGCCTCATGGACGTGCTGCTCTCGGTGCCCGGCCTGCTGCTCGCGCTGACCGTGATCATCCTGCTCGGCCCCGGCACGGTGAACGTGGCGATCGCGGTGGGGGTCGGCTCGGTCGCCGCCTTCGCCCGCCTCGCCCGTGCCGAGGTGGTGCGGGTACGGCGCAGCGACTACGTGGAGGCGGCCTTCGGCAGCGGCGGCACCTTCGCCGCGGTCCTGTGGCGGCACGTGCTGCCCAACTCGCTCGGGCCGGTCGTCGCGCTGGCCGCCCTGCAGTTCGGCGTGGCCATCCTGGCCATCTCCACGCTCGGCTTCCTCGGGTACGGGGCCGAGCCGCCCACGCCCGAATGGGGCCTGCTGATCTCCGAAGGCCGCAACTACCTGGCCACCTCGTGGTGGCTGACCACGCTGCCCGGCGCCGTCGTGGTCGCGGTGGTGCTGGCCGCCGGCCGTATCTCGAAGGAGATCCGATGAGCCTGCTCGACGTCAGGGACCTGCGCGTCTCCTATGGCGGGCACGAGGCGGTCAAGGGCGTCTCGCTGAGCGTCGGGAAAGGCGAGTTCGTCGCGGTGGTGGGCGAGTCCGGCTCGGGCAAGACCACCACGGCGAACGCGATCATCGGCCTGCACCCCGGCGACAGCGGCGAGATCCTGCTCAACGGCACCGACATCGCGCGCTGGTCGCAGCGCCGCCTGCGGGCGATCCGCGGCGCCCAGATCGGATTGGTCCCGCAAGATCCGTCGAACTCCCTCAACCCGGTCAAGAAGGTCGGCGTCCAGATCGCCGAGACCCTGCTCATCCACAGGCATGGGGACAGGTCCGCACGGCGGCGCCGGGTCCTGGAGCTCCTGGAACGCGTCGGCCTCGACGACCCGGAAAGAAGGGCCGGGCAGTACCCGCACGAGCTGTCGGGCGGCATGCGCCAGCGTGTGCTCATCGCCGCCGCCATCGCGCTGCGGCCCAGCCTGATCATCGCCGACGAGCCGACCAGCGCGCTGGACGTGACCGTGCAGCGCCGCATCCTCGACCTCATCGACGACCTCAGGCAGGAGTACGGCACCGCCGTCCTGCTGGTCACCCACGACCTGGGCATCGCGGCGGCCCGTTCCGACCGGCTCGTCGTGATGCGCGACGGCCGGGTGGAGGAGGGCGGCGGCACCCGCGAGGTGCTGGCCGCCCCGGCCGCCGCCTACACCAGGCGGCTGCTGGCGGACGCACCCGCGCTGAGCGCCCGCGCCTTCAAGGAGCCGCCGCCGCGGACCGGGCCCGCGATCGTGGTGCGGGACCTGGTGAAGGCGTTCGGGGGCTTCCGCGCGGTGGACGGGGTGTCCTTCGAGGTGGCCACCGGCAGCACGCACGCGCTGGTGGGGGAGTCGGGCTCCGGCAAGACCACCACCGCCCGCATCGTCACCCGCTTCGAGAAGGCCACCTCGGGGAGCGTGGAGATCCCGGGTGTCACCGCGTTCCGGCGCGGGGTGCAGCTCGTCTACCAGAACCCCTACGGCTCGCTCGATCCCCGGCACAGCGTGGCCAGGATCGTGGAGGAGCCGCTGCGCAACTTCCGGCTCGGTGACCGGGCGGCCCGCCGTACCCGGGTGGGGGAGTTGCTCGACCGGGTGGCGCTGCCCGCGACGCTGCTGGAGCGCAGACCACGGGAGCTGTCCGGAGGACAGCGGCAGCGGGTGGCCATCGCCCGCGCGCTGGCCGTGGAACCCCGGGTGCTGGTGCTGGACGAGGCGGTCTCCGCGCTGGACGTGACCGTCCAGGCGCAGATCCTCGACCTGCTGGAGGAGCTTCAGCGCGACCTCGGCCTCACCTACCTGTTCATCTCGCACGACCTCGCGGTGGTGCGCCAGATCTCTCACACCGTTTCCGTCATGAACAAGGGACGCATCGTGGAATCAGGGACGACGCAACAGATCTTCGACAGCCCGCAGGACGACTACACCCGCGAGCTGCTCGCCGCCGTGCCGGAGCCGGTGCGATGACCCGGCTCGGCTTCTTCACCCGGCTCCTGGACGACGTCCCGCCCGCCGAGCGCTACCGGCTCGCACTGGAGCAGATCGTGCACGCCGAACGGCTCGGCTTCGAGACCGCCTGGGTGGCGCAGCACCACTTCGACGGCGAGGAGGGCGGGCTGCCCGCGCCGCTGGTGTTCCTCTCGCACGTGGCGGCGCGGACCGAACGGATCAGGATCGGCACCGGGATCATCACGCTGCCGCTGGAACACCCGGTGCGGGTGGCCGAGGACGCCGCCGTGCTCGACCTGCTGTCGGGCGGGCGGCTGGAGGTCGGCGTCGCCGGCGGCGGCACGCCCTCGGCGTTCGAGGCGTTCGGCAAGGACCCGGCGCGGCGCAACGAGATCTACGCCGAGCACCTGGACGTCCTGGTCAACGCCTGGTCCGGGGGCGATCTAGGCGGCGGGAAGCGGCTCTACCCGCCGGGGGCGAGACTGCTGGACGCGATCTGGGAGGCGACGTTCTCGGTCGGCGGCGGGGAACGGGCCGGGCGGGCCGAGCACGGGCTGATGCTCTCGCGTACGCAGCCGCGGCCGGAAGGGCGGCCCGAGCTGTCGCTGGCGGAGATCCAGAAGCCGATCGTGGACGCCTACTACGCCGCCCTGCCCCCCGGAGTGACGCCGCGGATCATGGCCTCGCGCACCGCGTTCGTCGCCGACACCCGCGAGGAGGCGCTGCACTGGGCCGCCCAGGGGCTGGCCAGGCCGGGCCTGCCGCAGCCCGACGGCGGCGGCGTGGACGAGCTCATCGCCGCCTGGGACGCCCACGTCGGCACCCCGGAGGACGTCGTGGCCAGCCTCAAGGCCGACCCGACACTCAAGCGGGTCACCGACCTGGTCTTCCAGGTGCACTCCATCGACCCGCCCCACGAGCAGGTCCTGCGCTCCATCGAACTGCTCGCGACCGAAGTCGCCCCCGCCCTGGAAGGGAGCACGGTATGACCGCCGACGTGATCGACCGGCTGGCCGGCATCCAGCCGGGTTCGCGCCTGGACCTGCTGCGCGAGCGCCGCCCCGACGCCCGCGAGCACGCCCAGCGCAGCTACGAGGCGCTGTTCTGCCCGGAGACCGAGGAGCACGTCACGCTCATCGAGCGCGACGCCGTGGCCGCGTTCGTCGCCGGACTGCACCGCGACGACACCGTGGCCGGCTTCTACGCGGAACGGCTGGGCGAACTCGCCCCCGACCTGCGCACCCGGGTCAAACAGGAGATCGACACCGGCCGGGCCACCGGCCCGTACGGCGCCTACGGCGAGCCGGAACTGGCCGCGGAGAACACTGTCGGGCCCGTGCACCGCTCCAAGCTCGACGGCCGGCTGGCCGCCGCCTTCGACCACGCCCACCTGCTGGTCTTCCGGCCGCGCGAGGCGCGGGCGGAGCACCTGCAGAACCTCCTTGACGCCGGCTGGAGCACGACGGGCATCGTCACGCTCTCGCAGCTCGTCGCCTTCCTGACCTACCAGATCCGCGTGATCGCGGGCCTGCGCCTGCTGGGAGCCGCCGCGTGAAGTTCACCCAGGACCGGATCGGCTGGCGGCCGTGGCTCGCGCCGCTGGCCGAGGAGGAGCTCACCGACGAGCACTGGGAGGCGCTGGTCGACAAGGCGCGGGCGGCTTCGCCGTACTTTCTGCTGCTGGCGCGCGATCCGCACGTGCTGCACGCGCGCACCAAGACCGACAACGACATCTTCTACAACGCCGACGGCGGGCTGCCGCGCGCCGAGCGCGAGCTGGCCGCGACCGCGACCTCGCGCCGCAACGGCTGCGTCTTCTGCGCCTCGGTGCACGCCCGCTTCGCCAGCCACTACGCCAAGCGCACCGCCGACGTGCAGCGACTGCTGGACGAAGGCGTCGAGGCCCACCAGGACGAGCGCTGGCGGGCGGTCATCGACGCCTCCGCCGCGCTCGCCGCGACGCCCGGCACGCTGGACGCCGGGCACCTCGCGGCGCTGCGCGCGGCCGGGCTCGACGATCTGGCCATCAGCGACGTCATCCATTCCGCCGCATTTTTCAACTGGGCCAACCGGCTCATGCTGTCCCTTGGAGAACCCGAATGAGCACTCTCGACCATCTTGTCTACGCCGTGCCCGACCTTCTGGAGGGGGTGGCCGCGTTCGCCGAGCGGACCGGCGTGACGCCCGTGGAGGGTGGCGCCCATCCCGGCGGCACGGCCAACTTCCTCGTCGGCCTGGGCGAGGGGGCGTACCTGGAGATCATCGGTCCTGACCCGTCGGTCGCGGGCGCGCGGCCGCGCGCGTTCGGGCTGGAGTCGCTGACCGCGCCGGCGCTCGCCGCCTGGGCGGTGCGTCCGGTCGACATCGACGCCACGGTACGGCAGGCCCGCCAGGCCGGCTACGACCCGGGTGACGTGCAGCCGCTCTCGCGCCGCAAGCCCGACGGCACGCTGCTGGAATGGCGGCTGACCAGGCGCGACGACCCGGCGGGCGTGCGGCCGGTGCCGTTCCTCATCGACTGGGGCGCCACGGCGCATCCGTCGGCGTCGGGGCTGCCGCAGCTTGAGCTGGTCTCGTTCACGATCGCGCACCCCGAGCCGGACACCCTGGTGGCCGACCTGAAGGCCCTGGGCGCCACGGCCGAGGTCGTCGCGGGCGAGTCCGTGGTGCTGCGCGCCGTGCTGGGCACGCCCGAGGGCCCGGTGACGCTGGCATGAGCACGTTGCGCGACTACCTGACGCAGAAGCGCGCCGCGCTGCTGGCCCGCCGCGAGAAGCCGTCGGACGGGCCGGTGCCGCTGCGCGCCGGCGTCACCGCCGAGGGACGCAGTGGCGTGCGCCGCATCCGCATCCGCGAGCACCAGATCCTCAGCGACAGCGCCGCCGACTTCGCCGGGTACGACCTCGGACCCGGCTCGCCCGAGCTGCAGGCCGGAGTGCTGGGCAGCTGCGTCACCCACATCTTCCTGATCAAGGCGGCCGAGCTGGAGGTGCCGCTGGACGCCCTGTCCGTGGACGTGAGCGCCACCTACGACCCGCGAGCCCAGGCGCCGGGCAACACCGACATCCCGGTCTATCCGCAGGACTTCCGCTACGTCGTGAAGATCGAGTCGCCCGCCTCCGACGAGGACCTGGCCAGGCTCCACGCCGAGGTCGAACGCGTCTGCCCGATCCTCAACCTCATCCGCAACCCGCAGAACATCAAGGGGGAGGTAGTGCGGGTCTAGAGCTTTTTGGGAAGAATGTCCGAGTGTTCGATCATGCACCTAGCGCAGGGCTGCGCGCTCCCCGCGCGGCCCTGGCCGGCGACGCCCCAGCCATCGACCTCAACGGCCCGTGGAGCTTCCGGCTCAGCCCGGACGCCCACGCGAGCCTGGACTTCGTCCATCCCGGCTACGACGACTCCGCGTGGGATCGGCTGCCCGTGCCCTCGCACTGGCCGCTGCACGGGTACGGCTCGCCCGCGTACACCAACGTCTCCTACCCCTTCCCGATCGACCCGCCGAACGTCCCGGACGACAACCCGACCGGTGACTACCGGCGCGTCTTCGAGGCGCCCGAAGGCTGGGACGACGCGGTGCTGCGCTTCGACGGCGTCGACTCCCACGCCAGGGTCTGGCTGAACGGGCACGAACTCGGGTTCACCACCGGCAGCCGGCTGGCCGCCGAGTTCACCGCAGGGCCATGGCTGGTGCCCGGCCGCAACGTGCTGGCCGTCCGCGTCCACCAGTGGTCGGCCGCCAGCTACCTGGAAGACCAGGACATGTGGTGGCTGCCCGGCATCTTCCGCGACGTGACGCTCACCCGCTCCACCGCCGACCTGTTCGTGCACGCCACGCACGACGGGCGGCTCTCCTTCGAGGGAGACGGGCTGCTCAGCGTCCCGGCGCTGGGCGTGACCGGACTCGAACCCGGCGTGGAGGCGCGGCTCGACGTCACGCCGTGGAGCGCCGAGAACCCCTTCCTGTACGACGCGGTCCACGTGGGCCCCACCGAGACCGTGCGGCTGCGGATCGGGTTCAGGACCGTGTCCATCGAGGACGGCGTGCTCCTGGCCAACGGCGTGCCGCTGAAGCTGCGCGGGGTCAACCGGCACGAGTTCCATCCCGACCACGGGCGGGCGGTGCCGTACGAGACCATGCGTGAGGACGTGCTCCTCATGAAGCGCCACAACGTCAACGCGGTCAGGACCAGCCACTACCCGCCCCACCCCGCCTTCCTCGACCTCTGCGACGAGTACGGGCTGTGGGTGATCGACGAGTGCGACCTGGAGACGCACGGCTTCGGCCAGGTCGGCTGGCGGCGCAACCCCAGCGACGACCCCGCCTGGGCCGACGCCTACGTCGAGCGCATGCGGCGCATGGTCGAACGCGACAAGAACCACCCGTCCATCATCATGTGGTCGCTCGGCAACGAGTCCGGCACCGGCCGCAACCTCGGCCTCATGGCCGAGTGGGCCCGCGAGCGCGACCCGTCCCGCCCGCTCCACTACGAGGGCGACGTGACGTGCGCGGACACCGACGTCTACAGCCTCATGTACGCCTCGGTCGCCGAGGTGGAGGCCATCGGCAAGGGCACGGAAGCCCCGCTCGACGACCCCGCCCTCGACGCCAGGCGGCGGGGCATGCCGTTCGTGCACTGCGAGTACGCCCACGCGATGGGCAACGGCCCCGGCGGCCTGCTCGACTACCAGGACCTCTACGACACCTACCCCCGGCTGGCCGGCGGCTTCATCTGGGAGTGGATCGACCACGGCCTGCGCCACGAGAAGCTCGGCTACGCCTACGGCGGCGACTACGGCGAGCCGGTCCACGACTCCAACTTCGTCATCGACGGCCTCGTCTTCCCCGACCGCACCCCCTCACCCGGCCTGCTGGACCTGAAGGTGGTCTTCGCCCCCGTCCGCATCACCTTCCCGTCCGCGGGCGAGGTCTCCATCGAGAACCGCCACGGCTTCCGCGACCTCACCCACCTGCGCTTCGAGGCGACCGTCGAGGACGTGACCACGATCCTGGAGGTTCCGGCGGAAGGCGGCGTGGTCAAGCTCCCCGCGGCTCCGGCCACCTCGGACGAGACCTGGCTGACGGTCCGCGCCGTGCTGGCCGCCGACGAGCCGTGGGCGCCGGCGGGCCACGAGATCGCCTGGGGCCAGGTACGCCTGACCACCCCGGCCCCTCCTCCGAGGTCCAGGGGAAGCCTGACCGAAGCCGACTTCACCCCGGGGACCGGGCGCCTTGTCCGGCTGTTCGGCATCGAGGTGGAGGGCCCCAGGCTGGAGCTGTGGCGGGCGCCCATCGACAACGAGCGCTTCGGCGGCCTCGACTGGCACTGGCGCACCATGGGCCTGCACCGCCTGACACACCGCGTGGACGCGGTGGACCGGGACGGAGACCGCCTGACGGTCGTCACCCGAGTCGCCCCGGCCGCCTCCGACCTGGGCCTGCGCACCACGTACACGTGGACGGGCGTGGACGACGGCGTGCTGCTGGAGGTCCACGTGGTGCCGGAGGGCGAGTGGAAACACCCGATCCCCCGCCTGGGCGTGGCGATGTCGATCCCCGCCACCTACGACCAGGTGACGTGGTACGGCCGCGGCCCCGGCGAGGCCTACCCCGACACCGGCCTGGCCGCCAGAATGGGCCGCTGGTCAGCGACCGTGGACGACCTCCAGACCCCGTACGTGTTCCCCCAGGAGAACGGCCACCGCGCCGAGGTCCGCTGGGCCACCCTGACGGACGAGACAGGCGCGGGCCTCCGGATCACGGGCGACTACGGCCTGACCGCCCGCCGCTGGACCACGGCAGCCCTGGAAGCAGCCCGCCACCTGCCCGACCTGGTTCCCGGCGACCGCATCCACCTCAACCTGGACCTGGCCCACCACGGCATCGGCTCCGCGTCCTGCGGCCCGGGCGTCCTCCCGCAGTACGAACTCCAGGCCCAGGAATCCACCCTCACCCTCCACTTCGCCCACCCTTGACCCCTCCCGGTGAACCAGGCGCCACGGCGGCCCCTGGGGTGTGGTGCCGTGGTGCCTGGTCAAGGGGGCGGTCGTAACGGTGGGGTGGTGTGAGCTGGACGGCCGTTTCCTGGACGGGGGCCGGCCGGAGTACGGCGGGTGGGGTGGGGGCGGCTGGGCCGTAACAGAAAAGCGCCCTTATGGGGCTAGTGTGGCGTGTCGTGAGTGGAGAGTTGAAGGAGCGGGTCCGGGAGCTGCGGGCGACCGGGCAGTCGCCCAAGGAGATCGCCAGGGCGCTCGGTGTCAAGCCGTCCATCGTCGCCCCCCTGGTCAGGGAGATCGCCGCCGAGACCGTCACCAGCGCGCCTGAGCTGGTCGGGTCGTGGGTGAGCGCGGGCTGGAGCACCGGCCTGGCGGTCGCCCCTGACCGTGGCTGGACGGACGCGGCGGCGGGCGAGCCCGGCACCGGCGGCCTGGTCAGCGTGCTGGTCGCGCGCCGCCACGGTTACAACCGGGTGTCGATCTGTGGGTATCTGGCCGATGTGTACTGCCTGGGGGTCAAGGTCACCCACGGCCCCGAGATCATGGACGAGCGCGGCATGCGCCAGTTCCGCGACTTCTTCTTCAGCGACTACTCCGGCTACCAGGAAGCCCCGATCGAGCTGGCCAGGCAGATCGTCTACGGCTCAGAGGAGTACGCGAGCGGCCTGGGCTTCTCGTCGTTCGAGGACTTCGAGCAGGTCAAGGGGCATCTGGGCGACCTGGAGGGCCCCTCGGCGATCACGTTCGGCCGCGACGGACGCCCGTTCTACGTCCCGAGCCCGCAGGACGACCAGAACAAGGTCCACCGCCAGCTCCGCCGCGCGGTCGGCGACGACTTCGACTACGTCGAGATCGACGTGGAAGATGATGCTTAGGTAGCGATTCATGACGGAGGCGCCGCTCACCTGGGGACAGCAGGACGTCTGGCGCGCGGTCGTCGCGGCCGCGCCGCAGGAGCAGTACCTGAACCTCGCCCGCCTCTTCGTCCCCCAGCGCCCGGTCACCCCGGAGCGGGCGCACCGCGCACTCGACCGGCTGATCACCCGGCACGAGGCGCTGCGCACCCGGCTCACCGGCCCGCGCACGGCCCCACGGCAGGCGCTCGCGGAGTCCGCCGAGCCGCAGGTCGAGGTGGTGGAGGGGGAGCGGCCGCACCGGGTGTCGGAGCGGCTGTCGGCGGCGCCGTTCGACTACGGGAACGAGTGGCCGCTGCGGGTGGCGTTCCTGGTCGCCGACGGGTACGTGCGCCAGGTCGTGCTGGTGCTCTGCCCCCTAGCCGTGGACGGGCCCGCCGCCGACCTGGTGGTGCGCGACTTCCGCGCGCTGCTCGGGCGCGGCGAGCTGCCGCCGCACCAGGCCGACCGGCCGCGGGACCTGGCCGCGTGGCAGGTCTCGGGCGACGGGCGCGGGCACTCGGACGAGGTGATCGCGTGGTGGCTGGAGCAGTACGCGCGCATCGACCCCTTCGAGCTGACCGCCACGCCCAGGCGGCCCCGGTACATGGAGGCGACCATGTCCTCGCCCGCCCTGGCCGCGGCGGTCCGGACGGTGGCGGCGCGACGACGGGTCAGCTCCTCGACGGCGCTGCTGACCGGGGCCGTGAGCCTGGCGGGGCGGCTGACCGGGCAGCGCACCTGCGGCATGCGGGTCACCGTCGACAACCGCTCCGGCGGCGGACGGCGGGACGTGGTGTCCACGATCGCCCAGGAAGGGCTGGTCGTCCTGGACCTCGGCACCCCCGACTTCGGCGAACTGCTCGCGCGGGGCCGGCAGGCGGTCTCGCGGGCGGATCGCCGGGCGGAGTACAACCCTTATGCGATGGAAGAGGCGCTCGCCGGGCGGGTCAGGACGTTCGGCCGCTTCGACGACCGTCGGCCGGTCCGGCACGACCAGGCTCCCGAGCTGGACGCGCGGCAGATCCGGCTGGCCATGGACAAAACCGACCTGGCCTGGACCGATGCCATGGACCGCAACATCTGCGACTTCCACCTGCGCGTCGCCGGGGAGCCGGACCGCACGGAGGTCTCGCTCTACGCCGACACGGGGATGCTGTCGCCGCTGGCCATCGAGGCGTACCTGCTGGACCTGGAGCGGCTGTTCGTGGAGGAGTCCCTGGTCTGAGTCCCCGGGAAGGAATACGATCTCCGCAACTACGGTGGAGGTCGCATGTCAGAGGCGCAGGAGATCACCTTCACCGGCACGCGCGGGCCCCTCACCGCCCGCCACTGGCCCCACCCCTCGCCGCGCTACGTCGCCCTCCTCGTCCACGGGTACGGCGAGCACTCCGGCCGCTACGAACACGTGGCCGCCCACCTGGTACGGCACGGCGCCGCCTGCTACGCCGTCGACCACATGGGACACGGACGTTCGTCGGGCGAACGCGTCCTGATCCACGACTTCGAAGAGGTCGTCACCGACGTACACCAGCTGGAAGAACGCGCCAGAGCCGACCACCCGTGGCTGCCCGTCGTGGTCATCGGCCACTCGATGGGCGGCATGATCGCCGCCCGGTACGCCCAGCGCTACGGCGCCGACCTGGCCGGGCTCGTGCTGTCCGGCCCGGTCATCGGCTCCTGGGACGTCATCGGCGTCCTGCTCGCCATGGACGACCTGCCCGACATCCCGATCGACCCCGCCACGCTCTCGCGCGACCCAGCGGTCGGCGCCGCGTACGCGGGGGATCCGCTCGTCTGGCACGGCCCGTTCAAACGCCCCACGTTGCAGGCCTTCGCCCGCACCCTCGGCCAGATCGCCGGTGGCGGCTCGCTCGGCGCCCTGCCCACGCTGTGGATCCACGGCGAGGACGACCAGCTCGTCCCGCTCAGCGGCAGCCGGGGCGGCGTCGAGGCGATCAAGGGCGCCGACTTCAGCGAGCGCGTCTACCCGGGCGCCCGGCACGAGGTGTTCAACGAGACCAACAGGGACGAAGTCCTGGGCGAGGTCACCGCCTTCGTTGACCGGATCCTCCCCTAGCCTCGTGGATCGATTCCGCGCCATCGTGGACGTGCACGTCCTGCTCCTGCGTGTGCCGGAGGAGGTGCTGCTGATCCGGCGGGCCGGCACCGGCTACCGCGACGGCCAGTGGCACCTTCCCAGCGGGCACCTGGAGCCGGGCGAGACGGTCGTGGAGGGCGCGATCAGGGAGGCGCGCGAGGAGGTCGGCGTGGTGATCGCGGCCGCCGCGCTGCGGTTCGTCCATGTGATGCACCGCTCGCCCGACCGGGTCGGGCTGTTCTTCGCCGCCCGGGAGTGGGCCGGTGAGCCGTACAACGCCGAGCCGCACAAGTGCTCGGCCATCGGCTGGCATCCGCTGGCCGGGCTGCCCGCCGACACTGTGGACTATCCGGCCGCCGCGTTGGCCGCGATCGGGCGCGCGGAGCCGTTCGCCGTGTTCGGGTGGCCGGCCGGAGGCGATGATTTCCCCGGCGGGGCCGGGTCTATCCCTGTGTGAGCGCCGTCCTGCTCGAACGAGCCGTCAGCTACACCCTCGGCAGCCTGGTCCTGGTCAGACCTGAGCTGCTGGGCAACCGGACGCCCTGCGCGCGGTGGGACCTGCGCGCGCTGCTCGACCACATGAACGACTCCCTGCTCGCGCTCGCGGAGGCGGGCGACCTCGGCCACGTCGCGCTCCGGCCCACCGGCTGCGAGGGCGACCCGGCCGGGATGTTGCAACGCAGGGCGTGCCGCCTGCTCGCCGCCTGGCCGGACGCGTCCCGCTGCTCGCAGATCGCGGTCGGGGACGCGTGGCTGGCGCGCGAGGTGGTGGCGGGGATCGGCGCGATCGAGGTGGCCGTCCACGGCTGGGACGTCGCCGCCGCCTGCGGTCACGCCCGTCCCGTGCCGGAGCCGCTGGCCGCCGCACTGCTCGATCTCGCGCTGGCGTTCGTGGACGACGACGACCGGCCGCACCGCTTCCATGCTCCGGTACGGCCCGCCTCACCTGCGCGTTCTTCCGATCGGTTGTTGGCGTTCCTCGGCAGGTCGGCTTGACAGTTTTATTTTTCAAGGGCAGCCTGGAGGCATGCACGACATCGCGGTGATCGAAGATCCGGCCGCGGCCGAGGCGTCACTCGACCCGATGCGCACCCGGCTGCTGGCCGCTCTCGCCGAACCCGGATCGGCCACCACGCTGGCCGCGAAGGTCGGCCTCGCCCGGCAGAAAGTCAACTACCACCTCAAGACACTCGAGAAGCACGGCCTCGTCGAACTCGTCGAGGAGCGCAAGAAGGGCAACTTCACCGAACGCGTCATGCGGGCCTCCGCCGCGTCGTACGTGATCTCGCCCAGCGCGCTCGGCGCCGTACAACCCGATCCCGCCCGCGCGCCCGACCAGCTGTCGGCCCGCTGGCTCCTCGCGCTCGGCGCCCGGCTCGTCCGCGAACTAGGCGAACTGATCACCGGCGCGGCAAAAGCCAAGAAGCGCCTCGCAACGTTCGCCGTAGACGGCGAGATCCGTTTCGCCTCCGCCGCCGAGCGCGCGGCGTTCGCCGAGGAACTGGCCACCTCGGTCGCCGTCCTCATCAGCAAATATCACACCGAAGAAGGACGCGATCACCGGCTGCTGATCGCCGTCCACCCCGTCGTCAAGGAGCCAGAGCATGGGTAAGGACTTCTCTATCCAGAAGGAGACCGAGCTGCGGGCGACCCCCGAGCAGGTCTGGGACGCCATAGCCACCGGCCCCGGGCTGAGCTCGTGGCTGTTCCCCTTCGCCATCGAGCCGGGAGTGGGCGGCGTCATGCGCCTCGACGTGCCCGGCGTCACCGAGGAATCCACGATCACCGGCTGGAACCCGCCCAACCGCCTGGCCGTGAAGAGCGCCGAGGGCGACGACGGCGCCTTCCAGGCCTACGAGTACCTGATCGAAGGCCGCGACGGCGACACCACGGTCCTGCGCTTCATCCACTCCGGCCACGTCGGCGAAGGCTGGGGCGAGGAGTTCATCTCCAGCCTCAACACCGGCTGGGACCAGTACTTCTACACCCTCGCCCAGTACCTCCTCCACTTCCCCGGCCGCACCGCCGTCTACGCGCTGGCCGAGGGCCCCAAGGGCCAGACGGACCTCTGGCCCAGGTTCAGCGCCGCACTCGACCTCCCCGCCGCCCCCGCGGAAGGCGATCGGGTACGGCTGACGCCAGACGGAGCCGAAGGCGTCGTGGACTACGTGGTCATCTCGGGCGACAAGGGCTTCATGTTCGGCGTACGGACCGCTGACGCCTTCTACCGCTTCCACGGCCTGGGCGAGGGCATGGGCGGCGGCGTGGACATGGCCGTCCACCTGTTCGGCACCGACGACGTCAAGGAAACCGAACGGGCCTGGAAGACCTTCCTAGCCGACACCTACCGCTGATTCCGCCGCCCCGTTGAACCCGGCGCGGAGGCGAGCCCGTACTGCTCTTCGTCACAGCCGGAAGTGAGGCTCTTCGCAGTTGAGGGTGTAGTCCGGTCGACGCGTCGGTGGCCGGGTAGGGGTCGAGGTCTCCCGAGGATGGAGGTGACTATGATCTCGGGCTCGAAGTGCTCGGGCAGCGGTTGGAACCCGATCGGGCGATTCTCCGGTGCCGGGTTGTCGAGCCCGACAGATGGTGTCGTCGCTGCGGATGCCAGGGCGCGGCCAGGGACACGGTGGTCCGGCGGTTGGCGCACGAGCCGTTCGGGTGGCGGCCCACGGTGTTGGAGGTCAGCCTCCGCCGATACCGTGTAACGCCGCCTCCGACGACCCGGAACACGGACCGACGACGCGTCGCGAGCCGTCAGTCGCCGACGCTGCCGTCGATCATCTCGCGCAGGAGGTCCGCGTGGCCCGCGTGCCGGGCGGTCTCCACGATCACGTGCAGGTACACCCACGTCAGCTCCCTGCCCCGCGGCGTGGTGACGGCGTAGTCGAGGCTGTGCTGGGCGGCGATCTCGCGGGAGCGGTCGCACTCCGCCTGGTAGGCGCCGATGACGTCGTCGAGCTTCTCGTTCGGCTCCAGCCGCAGGTCGGCCTCCGGGTCTGCGTCGGTCCACGGCGGCGTGGGCAGCTCCGCGGCGGGGATCTGCCCGATCTGCTCGGCGAACCCGCCCAGTTCCACCCAACGCAGGTGTTTGATCAGGCCGCCGAGGTTGGTGCCGGTCGGCACGGGGCTGCGCCGGGCGTCCTCCTCCGACACCCCGCGGGCCTTGCGCACGACGGCGTCGCGCAGGTAATCCAGGAACGTCTCGAGCTGCTCGCGCTCGCTGGCGGCGAACACGCTGCCGAGGATCTCACCGGGTCTAGTCATGGCCGGAACGTAGCACGCGGGCCGACCCTCGCACCGAGGCTATTTTTGGGCTCTTCGCAGTCGCAGTTGAGGGTGTAGTCCGGTCGGCGCGTCGATGGCCGGGTACGGGTCGAGGTCTCCCGAGGATGGAGGTGAATATGCCGTCCATCTGGAAGACCTCGACGTGTCTGACGCTACCTTCGCCCGCCCTGACCTGACCACGTTCGCTCGTCTTGATGATCTCGGGCTCGAAGTGCTCGGGCAGCGGTTGGAGCCTGATCGGGCGATTTTCCGGTGCCGGGTTGTCGAGCCCGACAGTTGGTGTCGTCGCTGCGGATGCCAGGGCGCGGCCAGGGACACGGTGGTCCGGCGGTTGGCGCACGAGCCGTTCGGGTGGCGGCCCACGGTGTTGGAGGTCAGCCTCCGCCGATACCTGTGCACCGGGTGCGGTCACGTGTGGCGCCAGGACACGTCGCGGGCCGCCGAGCCGCGGGCGAAGCTGTCGCGACATAGCCCGTGGCAGATCGCAGCTCTTCCGCGGGGAGCCCGGCCGCGGTACACCGGTCAACGTCCGCGTCCTCGCCAGAAACGGCGACATCTCGGCGGTCACGGACAGAACCTCCCTGACCCTCGAAACCCGAGGCAACCGAACCCGCCCGACCGTCAAACTGACCCCGTGAGGCCATGGAGGCTCAGTCCCGCCCCAGGTGCCGAACCCTGAATACTGGCCCGATGCGCCCAGAAGACCTCAGCCTGATCTCCGAGACCCTAGGCAGCCCGGTGACATCGGTGTCAACGCTGGCAGGCGGCTTCTCCCACGAGACATGCCTCCTGGAGCTCCCCGACGGCCAGGTCGTGGTACGGCTGGGCGGCCCCGACCCGGCGATCGAAGCGGCGGTGATGGCGGTGGCCCGCGACCACGTCCCCGTCCCCGAGGTCCTCCACCTGCTGCCAGAAGCCATGATCCTGGAATACGTCCCCGGCATCCCCCTGACCGAGGCCTTCACCGAACCCGGCATGAAGGAACTGGGCCAGGAGGTAGGCCGGGTGGTCGCCCAGATCGCCACCGTCACCTTCGACCGTCCGGGCTTCTTCGCTGACGCCGCCCTGTCCATCCCCCCAGAACCCTCGTGGTCATCACAACTCCCAGAGATGGCCGCCACCTGCATGGCCGCGGCAGGCGACCGCCTGGACCCCGGGACAAGAGAAGCCTGGCTCGCCCTCTGCACAGCCCATGCCCCGGCCCTGAGCGAGATCGACACCCAGCCCTTCCTGGTCCACGCCGACATCAACCCGAAGAACATCCTGGTAGCCAGAACCCGCGGCGCCTGGCACGTCACCGCCATCCTGGACTGGGAGTTCGCCTACTCAGGCTGCCCGTACGGCGACGCCGCCAACATGACCCGCTTCGGCGCCGACTACCCCGAGGACTTCGTGAACACCTTCCGCGAAACCTTCGGCAGCCACCACCCGGACGGCTGGGAATACCTGGGCTGGGTCCTGGACATGTTCGCCCTGAGCGACCTGGTAACCCGCCCACCCGGTCACGAGATAGCCGACCAAGCAGCCACCCGGATCCACACCCTAACCACCCAAAACCCACCCCACCCCTAACCAACCCCCCTCGCCACAACCCACCCCACCTGCACCACCCCCGCGTCGCGGACATCCCGCTGCCCTGACCTACACCACCCCCGGGCCCATGCCCCTCCAGGCCCCCGCCGCCCCGAGCACGCTACTCCGGGCTCCGCCCCCCCGAGCACGCTGTCCCGGACTTTCGCGCTGCCCCGAGCACGCTGCCCGGGGCCCGGGTGCTCCAGGCCCCGCTGCCGCGGACTCCGCACCGCTCCGGACCGTAGCCCGCCGCAGGCCCCCGGCGGCGGCGTGGGCGGGTCCGTGACCTCACCCCACCGCCCCGGCCCACGCCTCCCTCCCGAGATCGGAGCCGTCTCGGTCCCATCCCTGCCTGTCGGTACTCAGCCGGGTGAGTATGGACTCCGGCTAACCGGCTCACGACCCGGGGAGCGCGAGGGGCCGGAGGCCTCTCGCCGGGGGTGCGGGGCTTGCCCCCGCTGTCACTGCCCGAGCCCTTGGCGCGTAGCGCCCCCCGCGCGAGGACCATGCCCTTAGGAGTGGAGGGTTTCGAGGACCTGGGGGCCGAACTTGGCGAGTTTGTTCTCGCCCACCCCACTGACCGTCCCCAGCTCCGGCAGCGTCGTCGGGTTGCGGGTGGCGATCTCGCGGAGTGTCGCGTCGTGGAAGATGACGTAGGCCGGAACCCCCGTCTCCTTCGCCGTGGCGGCACGCCACGCCCGCAGCCGTTCGAACCGGGGAGCCGCCTCCGGCGTCAGGTCCACCACCTCGCGGGACTTCGAGGAGCCACCACCCGAGCGGGACGGCGTGCGCGGCTTGAGGTCGCGGCGCAGGTTGACCTTCTGCTGGCCGCGCAGCACCCCCGCGCTCTCGTCGGTCAGCACCAGGGCTCCGTAGGCGGGTTCGACGGCCAGGATGCCCTGGGCGAGGAGCTGGCGGACGACTCCGTGCCACTCCGGTCCGGTCAGTTCGGTGCCGATGCCGAAGACGGTGAGCGTGTCGTGGCCGAACTGCTCGACCTTCGCCGTCTTCTTGCCCAGCAGGATGTCCACCGCCTGCCCCACGCCGAACTTCTGCCCGCGCTCCCTGGCCAGCCGCAGCACCGTGGACAGGACCTTCTGGGCGGGCACGGTGGCGTCCCAGGTCTCCGGCGGGGTCTGGCAGGTGTCGCAGTTGCCGCAGGGGGCGGTGCCCTTTTCGCCGAAGTAGTCGAGGAGCATGACGCGGCGGCAGGTCACGGTCTCGCAGAGGGCGAGCATGGCGTCCAGGTGGAGCGCCTGGCGGCGGCGGTGGGCCTCGTCGCCCTCCAGTGCCAGGCGGCGGTGCTGGACGACGTCCTGCAGGCCGTAGGCCATCCACGCGGTCGCGGGCTGGCCGTCGCGGCCGGCCCGGCCGGTCTCCTGGTAGTAGCCCTCCAGGGATTTCGGGAGGTCCAGGTGGGCGACGAAGCGGACGTCGGGTTTGTCGATGCCCATGCCGAACGCGATCGTGGCCACCACGGTCAGGCCCTCCTCGCGCAGGAAACGCGACTGGTGCAGGGCGCGGGTGCGGGTGTCGAGGCCCGCGTGGTAGGGGATGGCGGCGATGCCGTGGTCGGAGAGGTGCTCGGCGATCTTCTCCGCCGAGGAGCGCGACAGGCAGTAGACGATGCCGGCGTCGTCGGGGTGCTCGGTGCGGATGAAGTCGAGGAGCTGCCGCTTGGGCTCGCTCTTGGCGGTGATGCGGTACTGGATGTTGGGCCGGTCGAAGCTGGCCACGAAATGCCGGGCCTGCTCCAGGCCGAGGCGGGCCGAGATCTCGGCGTGGGTCTCCGGGGTGGCGGTCGCGGTCAGGGCGATGCGGGGGATGTCGGGCCAGCGCTCGTGGAGGCCGGAGAGCATGAGGTAGTCGGGGCGGAAGTCGTGGCCCCACTGGGAGACGCAGTGGGCCTCGTCGATCGCGAACAGGGCGACCTCGCCCTTCTCCAGCAGGCGCAGCGTCGAGTCGACGCGCAGGCGCTCGGGGGCCAGGTAGAGGAGGTCGAGCTCGCCCGCCACGAAGGCGCTCTCCACCCGCTGGCGCTCGTCGAAGTCCTGGGTGGAGTTGAGGAAGCCCGCGCGGACGCCCAGCGCGGTCAGCGCGTCGACCTGGTCCTGCATCAGCGCGATCAGCGGGGAGATCACCACACCCACGCCCGGGCGGACCAGGGCGGGGATCTGGTAGCACAGCGACTTGCCGCCGCCGGTCGGCATCAGGACGAGCGCGTCGCCGCCCGCGACCACGTGCTCGATGATCTCCTGCTGGCCTGGCCGGAAGGAGTCGTAGCCGAAGACGCGGTGCAGGACCTCCAGGGGCGTATCCATGCGGCTACCTTACGTGGCGAGGGGAGACGGGTCAGGGCGTTCGCCCACGGCGATCAGGCCGACAGGCCCCGTGAGACAAGGCGATCGTAGGCGATCAGGCCGACAGTCCCGGTGAGACAACAGGCGGCGACCGCGATCATGGCCACGGGGAAGCCCATCAGCGCCGCGATCGGGGGTGCCACGGCCTTGGCGACGGTGATCGGCAGGGCCAGGGCGCCGCTGATGGAGGCGTAGGCGGCGGTGCCGTACCTCTCGGCCAGGAGAGCGGGGCGGGCGATGGTGGCGACGCCGAAGCCCAGCCCGAACAGGACCACCGCGCCGATCGCCCCGGCCACGCTGCGGCCGGCGATCGGCAGCAGCAGCGCCGCGCCGCCCTGCAGCGCGAAGACGGCGGCGGCCACGGGCGCGACCCGGAAACGGCTCTGCAGGCCGGTCGTGACCACGCGGCCGGTCACCGAGAGCACCCCGAGCAGGCCCGCGACCGCGGCGGCGAAGACGGGGGAGTGGCCGAGCGTGATCAGGTACGTGACCAGCAGGATGCCCATGACCGACACCGCGCCGGTCTGCGCCAGGAAGGCGAGCGCCAGCAGCCAGAACGGCCGTTCGCGCAGGGCCGCGCCGACCGCCGCGCGCGAGGACGGCGGGCGTCCGGCCGCGCGCCTCCTCACGGTCAGCCAATGCAGGGGTACGGCCAGCAGCCCGTACCCCACCGCCAGGACGACCAGGGCGGTACGCCAGCCGTACCGCTCGACGAGCAGGCCCGTGACCGGCAGGAAGATGCTGGACGCGAACCCCGCGACGATCGTGACGGCCAGCAGCGCCCGCGGCCGCCGCGCCGCGTCGAACCAGGCGACGATCACCGCGAACGCCGCCTCGTACAGCACCATCGCCGACGCGACCCCGAGCACCGCGCAGACGAGATAGAGCTGAACGAGGTGCTGCACCTGTGACCAGGCGAGCAGCGCGCCCGCGCCCAGGGCGGAGCCGAGCGTCATCAGCCCGCGTCCGCCGCGCCGGTCGAGCCAGCCGCCGATCAGCGGCGCCACCAGCCCGGACAGCAGGATGGACAGCGTAAGCGCCCCGGTGAGCTGCGGCACGCCCGCACGAAGCTCCCGCGACATCGGCATGATAAAAACCGAAAAAGCGTAATAAAGCACGCCGAAGCCAGCGGTCTGCGTGATCGCCAGAGCGGCGACCATCCGCATCCCCTGCGGAGGAGACCCACGCCGATCCTCCACGATCACACTCAAGACCCTTCCCCCGAACAATCATGCTATGTGGTGATATGCATCACCTATGGGCTATGTCGTCACAGGAGGCAGCAAGGGCATCGGGCGCGCCATCGCCGAACGCCTGCCCGGCACCGTCGTCGTCCTCGACAGGGAACCCCCCGAAGGACACGACGACCGTGTGATCCCGGTGCTCGGCGACGCCGCCGACGAGCAGGTGGCGCGCGAGGCGGCCCGCCTGGCGGCCCCGCTGGCCGGCTGGGTCAACAACGCGGCCGTCTTCGGCGACACCTCCCTCCACGACGCCCCCGTCGAGCACGTGCGCCGCCTGATCGCCGCCAACCTCGACCTCGCCGTCGTCGGCTGCGCCGTCGCCGTCCAGACCTTCCTCCGATCCGGTACGGCGGGCGCCATCGTCAACCTCACCTCCCACCAGGCCACCAGGGCGGTGCCCGGCGCCCTCCCCTACGCCACGGCCAAAGCCGCCATCGAAGGCCTGACCAGATCCCTCGCCGTCGAGTACGGCAGGCACGGCATCCGGGTCAACGCCGTGGCCCCGGGCTCGGTGGCCACCGGCCGCTACGACCAGATGGCCACGCCGGAGATCGAGCGCGAGATGGCCCGCCTCCACCCGGTGGGCAGGGTGGCCAGGGCGGATGAGATCGCCGCCGTCGTGGCGTTCCTGCTGTCGGAGGAGTCGTCGTTCGTCAGCGGCGCGACGGTCCCGGTGGACGGCGGCAGGACCGTGCTCGGATTCGACCCCGAAGCCAGGGAATGAAAACCATTGCCACCTGGTTGAGGCGGCCATGAAGAAGAACCTGCACCCCGAGTACCGGCCGGTCGTCTTCCGCGACAAGAGCCTTCGCGACAAGAGCCTTCGCGACAAGAGTGCGGACTACGCCTTCCTCACCCGATCGACCAGGTCGAGCGCCCAGACGATCGAGTGGACGGACGGCCGCGTCTACCCGGTCGTGGACGTGGACGTCTCCTCCGCCAGCCACCCCTACTACACCGGCCGCGGCCGGGTCCTGGACACCGCGGGCAGGGTCGAGCGCTTCAGGCAGCGCTATGGCGGCAAGTAAGGGTGACCGTTCAGCCCGCGCCCGCCTGGGCCGTACCCGCGCCGAACCGCGGCAGGTCGGCACGGGCCGGTAGCGTCTGCCACTCGCTGGCGCCGGTCGTGGCCGCCGCGCTGAGCATGCTGCCGCGCGCCAGGCGCTCGGGCGGGGTGAGCCCGTCCAGGGCGGCGGAGATGTAGCCGGCCGCGAACGCCTCCTCCGACCCGGCCACGTCCACGACCGGCACCTGCGTGCGCGGCACGTCGTAGCGCATCCGGTCGGCGCGCACGCTGAAGCCCTTCGTGCCCCGGCTGACCACCACCTCGCGCTCGGGCGTGAGCGCGGGCTTGACCAGGTCGAGTTCGTCCTGGTCGACGAACAGCAGGTGGGACGCGCGGGCCAGCTCGCTCAGGACTTCCTCCGCCTCGCGTACCGACGGCCACAGCGAGGGCCGGTAGGTGACGGCGAAGGAGATCAGGGCGTCGGCGTTGCGCGCGGCGGTGACCGCGATGCGTACCGCCTCCAGGCAGTCGCGGCCGAGCGCCGCGGTGGTCCCGGTGATGTGGAGCAGCCGCGCGGCCCCGATCCTGTCGATCGGGACGTTGCCCGGCGACAGGCGGGTTCCGGCGGAACCGCCGTGGTAGTAGGAGGTCAGGCCGGGGTATCCGACCCGCGACTCCTTCAGCAGCAGCCCCGTTGTGGCGCTGTCGTCCACCCGGGTGTCGGCGATGTCCACGCCCTCTCCGCGCAGCACGGAAAGGGCTCGCGCGCCGAGCTCGTCGGCGCCCACCTTGCCGAGGAAGGCCACCCGGTGCCCGAGCCGCGACAGGCCTATGGCCAGGGAGAACTCCGGCCCGCACAGGTCGAGCCTGGCCTCGTTGTCGTGGCGGACCCGGCCGCTGGAGACGACACCCATGACGGCGCCCAGGGTGTAGACATCGGTCATGGAGCCTGACTGTAGCCGCACATAACGGATTTCTGCGCTTTACCCCTGGTCGGGACCGTGATCAAATATTTCTCGTAACTTTAGACAACCTTTTCCACTCCCGGTGCCTCAAAGTAGTAGAGGAGCTGGCTATCCCGAGCCGGCTCCAGAGAACGGGGAGAGGATTAGCACCCTCATGAAGAAGATCGCAGTAGGCGCCATCTCCGCCATGGTCGGCGGCGCGATGCTGCTGACCGGTGGCGCCGCTTCCGCTCAGCAGAAGACGTCATCCGTAGACATCCAGAGCATTTCGCCGAACCCGGTCGTCGTCCCCAAGGGCGGCGAGGAGGACGCGTTCATCAGGGTCAACGCTTCTTCGGACGTTGACAAGGTCGTCGTGAAGGTCCAGCCCGAGGGCGACAGCTTCCGCACTCTCAGCGAGAAGACCGTCACCCAGCACAGCTGGCGCTTCGCGGTGTCGTTCGACAGCAACGACCCTGAGGGCAAGTGGAGCGCCATCGCGGAGGCGTGGAAGAACGGCAAGAAGGTCGCCGAGGACAAGGCGTACTTCTCCGTCGACATCGAGGACGCGGGCAAGGCCGACACCCGGATCACCCGGTTCAACGCCGACCCGTACAAGGTCCGCAAGGGCAAGTACATCCACTACACCGGTCGCCTCCAGGTCAACGACGACGGCTGGGAGGGTGCTCGCGGCGAGAAGGTGAACATCTACTACCGCGCCAACGGCTACAGCACCTGGAAGTGGGTCGCCTCCGGCAAGACCGGGTGGGGCGGCAAGTTCTACGCCAAGTCGCGTGCCTGGAAGTCCGGCACGTTCAAGGCCGTCTTCAACGGCAGTGACGAGCTCAACGGCTCCGAGAGCCGTCGTGACTACGTGCGTGTCGTCCGCTGGCACCACTAAGCACTGAGCACCATCTGAGAGCCCGGTCCCGCGAGGGGCCGGGCTCTCGCATGTTCACGACGGCCTCAGCGAGGTAGCTAAAGGGTATGGAGCTGCTGAAAGACTTCGACCCGTTCGACATCTTCGACGCCGAGGCGGCGCGCCTGGACGCGTTCTTCTCCGGCCTCGACGCCGCCGGGTGGGACCGGCCCTCGCGCTGCGCCGGATGGTCGGTGCGCGACGTGCTCGGCCACCTCGCCGGGGAGGAGCTGTACAACCACGCCGCCCTCGACGGCACCGTGCAGCAGCTCATGACCCGCCTGGCGGGCGAGGGCGTCACCGGCTTCAACGACTTCAACGAGTGGTGTGTACGGCAGCGCCGCGCCGTACCCTTGACCGAGGTCCTGGCCGAATGGCGGGAGAAGAACGGCGAGACCCGCGCCCGCATGCGCGCCCTCGGCCGGGACGCGACGCTCGACACCCTCGCCGGCCCCTACCCCGTCGGCGACCAGACCTTCCACTACGACTCCGAGTACGCGACCCACGCCGACGACGTCGGCGCGCCCGTCACGGAGGCGGAGGTCGAGGGCAGGACGCTCTGGCGGGTCGCGGTGGGCCGCTTCGCCCTGGAGGAGCAGGACGCGAAGATCCAGGTCGAGCAGCCGGCCGACCACATCTGGGTGAACGCCGACGGCCACGAGGCCACCCTGTCCTATCCCGAGTTCGTCAACGCGACCGTGGGCCGTCCCGACGAGCGGACCGACCCGCGGATCGCCGGGGCACTGAGGTGCCTGGCCTGAGAGGAGGCCGATCATGTGGTTGCGCAACCGCGAGGGCACGGAGCCGCTGAGCGCGCGCAGCCCGGTGCGCGCCCGCCGGATCCTGTCGGTGGTCGCGCTGGTCGTGGGCGCTGCACTGGCGATCTTCTGCCTGCTGCGCGCGATGAGCACCGGCGAGGAGGTCTGGCTCTGGGAGGCGGCGATCGCCGGGTTCGTGGCCGTGGTGGCCGCGGCCGACCTCCTGGTGCTGCGCCACCGCCGCTAGGACGACATCTACGTAAGTGAGCGCAAGTCAGTGTAAATTCTTGCGTGAATAGTCGTATGATTTGCGCATGACGCGACGACTGGCAGAGGTGGCCAAGAAGGTCGGAGTGAGCGAGGCGACGGTCAGTCGCGTGCTCAACGGCAAGCCCGGGGTGTCGGATGCCACGCGGGAGGCGGTGCTGACCGCCCTCGACGTCCTCGGCTACGAGCGGCCGAGCCAGCTGCGCGGCGACCGGGCCAGGCTCGTCGGCCTGGTCCTGCCCGAGCTGCAGAACCCGATCTTCCCCGCCTTCGCCGAGGTCGTCGGCGGGGCGCTGGCGCAGCAGGGGTTCACGCCGGTGCTGTGCACCAGGACGGTCGGCGGGGTGACCGAGGCCGAGTACGTCGATCTGCTGCTGCAACAGCAGGTCAGCGGCGTGGTCTTCGCCGGCGGCCTGTACGCGCAGGCCGACGCCGCGCACGGGCACTACGAGCTGATCCTGGAGCGCAAGCTGCCCACCGTGCTGGTCAACGCCGCCGTCGAGCACCTGGGGTTCCCGCAGGTCTCCTGCGACGACACGGTGGCCGCCGAGATGTCGCTGGCCCACCTGCGCGCGCTGGGCCACGAGCGCATCGGCATGGTCCTCGGCCCCGCCGACCACATGCCCTCGCGGCGCAAGCTGGCCGTGTTCCTGTCGAGCGGCGGCGATCCCGAACTGGTCGAGCAGACGATGTTCTCGCTGGAGGGCGGGCACGCCGCCGCCGCCAGGCTGGTCAGGCGGGAGGTGACCGGCATCGTGTGCGCCAGCGACCTGCTGGCGCTTGGCGCGGTCCGCGCGGCCAGGCGGGCCGGGCTGTCGGTGCCCGAGCACGTCTCGGTCATCGGCTACGACGACTCCGCGCTCATGAACTGCACCGATCCGCCCCTCACCACGGTCCGCCAGCCGATCGACGCGATGGGCAGGGCGGCCGTCGACCTGCTGGTCGCGCAGATCGGCAAGGCCGCCGTGCCGGCCGACGAATTGCTGTTCGAGCCCGAGCTCGTGGTGAGGTCGTCGACCGCCCGCGCCTAATCGTTATCTTGCGTATATCTGTCGAGTTATTGCAGCCTTCTGTCCGCGAACCTATCGTGTGGGCCACACCACAGGGATCGCACCAGAAGGGTCAGATCCATGCAGAGCAATCGCAGAGCCCTGGCACTGCTCCTCATCGCGGGGCTTGCGGCACCAACGGCATGTGGCACGTCCACACCCGCCTCGAAGACCGAGGGCGGCAAGGTGACGATCAAGGTGGCGTGCCAGCCGGCCAAGAGCGACCCGCGCAACCGCAAGGTCTGGGACGACGACGTCGCCGCCTTCCAGAAAGCGCATCCGGACGTCACGGTCGTGAGCACGGACCAGCAGCCGTGCTTCGACCCCAAGACGTTCGGCCCCAAACTGGCCGGCGGCCAGGTGGAGACCGTCTTCCGGGTACCGGTGACCAACACCCAGGACGTGATCGCCAAGGGCCAGGCGCTCGACATCTCCGGCCTCACCGGTGAGGTGAAGAACTTCGCCGACTTCTCGCCCGCCACCATGACCCCCTACAGCGCGGGCGGGAAGGTCTACGGCATCCCGACCAGCACCTACAGCGTCGGCCTCGTCTACAACCGCAAGCTGTTCACCCAGGCGGGACTCGACCCGAACACCCCGCCCAAGACCTGGGCCGAGGTCCGCGAGGCGGCCAAGAAGATCGCCGGGATCGGCGCCGGTTACGTCGGCTACGGCGAGTACAGCGGCGGCAACACCGGCGGCTGGCACTTCAACCAGGCCATCTACGGCCGCGGCGGCGAAATGGTGACGCCCGACGGCAGGCAGGCGGCCTTCAACAGCCCCGAGGGCAAGGCCGTTCTGCAGTTCCTCAAGGACCTGCGCTGGAGCGACAACAGCATGGGCACCAAGCTGCTGGTCGGCTGGGAGTCGCTGATGCAGGCCATGGGCAGCGGCAAGACCGGCATGATGCTCGGCGCCCCCGACGTCGTGCCCGACCTGGTCAACAAGTTCGGCGGGCAGATCGCCGACTACGGCATCGCCCCGTTCCCCGAGGCCAAGGCCTCGCTGAGCGGCGGCGAAGGCTTCATGATCAACCCGAAGGCCACGCCGGAGGAGGCGAAGGCCGGACTGCAATGGATCGACTTCTACTGGACCACGCCGGGTCAGGGCGCCTTCAACTACGAGCGGGCGAAGACGATCGGCAACCCGGTCGGACTGCCCAACAACTCGCTGTTCGGCGACTCGCCGTCCGGCAAGAAGATCGCCGACCTGCAGAAGCAGCACGCCACGCTGCCGGTGGAGAACTTCTCGCCCTTCGTCGAGGGTTCTGCGGCGGTGCCGCCGAAGCTGGAGCCGCCGAAGGCGCAGGAGCTCTACGCCATCCTGGACGTGGCCATGTCCGCGGTGCTCAGCCGTAAGGACGCCGACGTGGACAAGCTGCTCACCGACGCGGAGAGCAAGGCCAACGCCGTCCTGGCCAAGAGCTGATGCTGATCGCGGATGCCGGGACGCGGCGGCGGGCACGCGTGCCGTCGCGGCTCGGCCGTTCCATCCGGCGCAACCTGACCGCCTACGGGTTCCTGTGCGCGGCGCTGGCGTGCTTCGCGGTGTTCGCGTGGTACCCGATGGTGCGCACGTTCATCCTGAGCTTCCAGCAGACCAACCTGATCGACGCGCCGACCTGGGTCGGGCTGGACAACTTCCGCACGGTGGCCGACGACCCGGCCTTCGGCGAGGCGTGGCTCAACACGCTGGAGTTCACCGTCCTGGCACTGCTGTGCGGGTACGTGGTGCCGTTCGCGATCGCGATCGTGCTCAACGAACTGCGGCACGCGCGGGCGTACCTGCGCTTCGTGGTCTACCTGCCGGTCATGCTGCCGCCGATCGTGTCGGTGCTGATGTTCCGGTGGTTCTTCGACCCGGGGCCCGGCCTGTTCAACCAGATCCTGGACGTGGCCGGCATCCCTCCGCTGGCCTGGCTCGACTCCACCAGCACCGCGCTGATCTCGCTGGTGATCGTCTCGACCTGGATGAACCTGGGCAGCGGCACGCTCATCTACCTGGCCGCGCTGCAGAACATCCCCGGCGAGCTGTACGAGGCGGCCGAGCTCGACGGCGCCGGGGTCTGGCGGCGTATCCGCCACGTCACGATCCCGCAGACGAAGCTGATCCTGCTGCTCATGCTGATGCTGCAGATCGTCGCCACGATGCAGGTGTTCATCGAGCCGTTCATGCTCACGCTCGGCGGACCGGAGAACGCCACGCTCACCGTCGCCTACCTCATGTACCAGTACGCCTTCGTCTACGGCGGCAACTACGGCGCGGGCGGCGCGCTGGGCCTCATGCTCATGCTCGTGCTGCTGGCCTTCGCCGCCGTGCAGTTGCGGCTGAACCGCCAGGACCGCCCATGACCCGGACGATCATCTCTCCGTTGCAGCTCGGCTCCCGCTGGGGCAGGCGCGTCTACTGGCTGGTGCTGGTGACCGTGCTGGTCACCTTCACCCTCGCCTTCGTCTTCCCGCTCTACTGGATGATCACCGGGGCGATGAAGACGGGCGAGGAGATCGCCCAGATGCCGCCCACGTTCTTCCCGGCCAACCCGAGCCTGGACGCCTTCCTGGAGGCGTGGGAGCTGTTCGACATCGGCACGCTCCTGCGCAACACCGGCGTCTACGCGCTCGGCGCCTGGGCCTTCACCATGGTCATCGACGTCACCGCCGCGTTCGCGCTGTCGAAGCTGCGGCCGATGTTCGGCGGCTTCATCCTCGGCGCGATGCTGGCCACGCTGATGATCCCGCCGATGGTGGTGCTCATCCCGCTGTACGTCACCGTCGTCGACCTGGGCCTGCTCAACACGCCCTGGGCCATCTGGTTCCCGGCGGCGGTCAACGGGTTCAACATCTTCCTGCTCAAACGGTTCTTCGACTCGATCCCGCGTGAACTGCTGGAGGCCGCCGAGATCGACGGGGCAGGCGCGGCGCGCGTGCTCTGGTCGGTGGTGCTGCCCGTCTCGCGGCCCATCCTCGGCGTCGTCTCCATCTTCACCGTGGTCAACGTCTTCAGGGACTTCGTCTACCCGTTCCTCGTCCTGTCCGACAGCGACAAGATGACGGTCTCCGTGGGCCTATCCCAGACGGCCGGCCAGGTGACCCAGAACGCGATCATGGGCGGCCTGGTGATCGCCAGCATCCCGACCGTCATCGTGTTCTTCCTTTTCCAGCGGCACATCATGGCGGGTCTCACCGCCGGAAGCATCAAGGGGTAACCACATGTCGCAAGCGTGGTGGCGGGGGGCCGCGATCTACCAGGTCTACCTGCGTAGTTTCGCCGACGGCAACGGGGACGGCGTGGGCGACCTCGCCGGGTTGCGGGGGCGGCTGCCGTACCTGAAGGACCTCGGTGTGGACGCGATCTGGCTCAACCCCTGGTACCCGTCGCCCATGGCCGACGGCGGCTACGACGTGGCCGACTACCGCGGGATCGAGCCGGTCTTCGGCACGCTGGAGGAGGCGGAGAGGTTCATCGCCGACGCCCACGAGCTGGGCATCAAGGTCATCATCGACGTGGTGCCCAACCACAGCTCCACCGAGAGCGCCTGGTTCAAGGAGGCGCTGACCGCGCCGGAGACGCGCGAGCGGTTCTGGTTCCGCGACGAGCCGAACGACTGGCAGTCGATCTTCGGCGGCCCGGCGTGGACGCAGGTGGCCGACGGGCAGTGGTACCTGCACCTGTTCGCCCCGGAACAGCCGGACTTCAACTGGGACTCGCCCGAGGTGCACGCCGACTTCGAGAACGTGCTGCGCTTCTGGTTCGAGCGCGGCGTGGACGGCTTCCGCGTCGACTCGGCCGCCCTGCTGTTCAAGGACGCCGAGCGCTGGGAGGACCTCGACCCCGTCCACGACGTCTACCGGCGCTGGCGGGAGATCGCCGACGAGTACGGCGACCGCATCCTCATCGGCGAGGTGTGGCTGCCCGACCAGGAGCGCTTCGCCCGCTACCTGCGTCCGGACGAGCTGCACACGGCCTTCAACTTCGACTTCCTGTCCTGCCCGTGGGAGCCGGCGGAGCTGCGCCGCGTCATCGAGCTGACCCTCACCACGCACACCCCCATCGGCGCGCCGCCGACGTGGGTGCTGTCCAACCACGACGTCACCCGCCCCGTCACCAGGTACGGCAGGGCCGACACCACCTTCGCCCACGGCGGCGCCCTGCACGGCACCCCCTCGGACCCGGAACTGGGGACGCGCCGCGCACGGGCGGCGGCGCTGCTGGCCATGGCCCTGCCCGGCTGCGTTTACGTCTACCAGGGCGAGGAACTGGGCCTCCCGGAGGTCGAGGACCTGCCGGACGCCGCCCGCCAGGACCCCATGTACGCCCGCTCCGGCGGCGCCAACCGGGGCCGCGACGGCTGCCGCGTCCCGCTGCCGTGGTCGGGCGAGTCGGCCCCGTTCGGCTTCGGCGGCCACCCGACCTGGCTGCCCCAGCCGGCGGACTGGGCGCCCATGACCGCGAAGGCCCAGACCGGCGACCCGGGCTCGATGCTCTCCCTCTACCGGACGGCCCTGCGCCTGCGCCACGAACTGCTCGGCGACGGCACCCTGACCTGGCTGCCCATGGGCCCGCACGTCCTGGCGTTCACCCGCGACTCCGGCCTGACCTGCGTGACCAACCTCGGCCCCGACCCCGTACCCCTCCCACCCGGCGAGATCCTGCTGGCCAGCGGCCCGCTGACCGGCGACCGCATCCCCCAGGACACCACCGCCTGGCTGATCTAGCATCGGGACGCGTGACCAGACTCACCCCTTCGCGCCCCGACCGGCTGGACCCGGACGCCCGCGCGGTCTACGACAAGATCACCTCTGGACCGCGCGGAGCCTCCGTGACCGACGCGAACGGCGCCCTCATCGGCCCGTTCAACGCCATGCTGCTCAGCCCGCCGGTCGGCGACGCGCTGCAGGAGCTCGGTGCCGCCATCCGCTACGGCTCCCGCCTCACCGGCCGCTGCCGCGAGCTGGCCACGCTGGTCGTCGCCAACCACTGCGACAGCGCCTTCGAACGCCAGGCGCACGAAAGACTGGCCCGCGACCTCGGCTTCACCGAAGGGCAACTGGCGGCGCTGCGCGCCGGTGAGGAGCCGTCACTCGACGACGAGGAGGAACTGGCCGTCCACCGGATCGCCCGCGCCCTGGTCACCCGGGGCGACCTGGACGAGGAGGAGTACACGCTGCTGGCCGCGCCGGTGGTGTTCGAGCTGACCACGCTGGTCGGCTACTACCGCACGCTCGCCCTGCAGATGCGCGTCTTCCGCGTCCAGTCCTAGGTTCTAGGCCGACTCGCGGATGATCAGCTCGGTCGGCAGGATGACCGGATCGGCCGGGCCGTTCTCGAACAGCGCCAGCAGCAGCCGGACCATCGCCGCAGCCTGGTCGAAGACCGGATGCTTCACCGTGGTCAGCGGCGGCTCGGTGTACTTGGCCGCCTCGATGTCGTCGAACCCCACCACCGCCACGTCATCGGGCACCCGCCGGCCCGCCTGCCGCAGCGACTGCAGCGCGCCGACCGCCATCAGGTCGTTGGCCACGAACACCGCGTCCAGCGCCGGATCGTCGTGCAGGAGCTGCCGCATCGCCGTCGCGCCCGACTCGCGGGTGAAGTCGCCCACCGCCACGATCGAGCGGCGGTCGGAGTCGCGCAGCACGTTGCGGTAGCCGGTCAGGCGGTCCTGCCCGGCGATCATGTCCAGGGGGCCGGCGATGGTCGCGATGCGCCGCCTGCCCGTCTCCAGCAGGTAGCGCACCGCCGACTCCGCGCCGCCCACGTTGTCGTTGTCGACGAACGGGATGTCCACCGGTACGGCCGGCCTGCCGTACGAGACGACCGGCACGCGCAGTCGCGAGACGGCGGCGGGCAGGGGGTCGGCGCCGTGCATGGAGATGAGCATGACCCCGTCGACGTGCCCGCCCGCGATGTAGCGCTCCACGCGCGCGTGGCTCTTGGCCGAGGAGGCCAGCATCAGCACGACCTGCTTGTCGGCCGACTCCAACTCGACGCTGGCCGTCCTGATCACCGTCGAGAACAGCGGATCCTCGGAGAAGACCCGCGTCGGCGGCTCCGAGACGACCAGCGCGATCGAGTCGGTACGCTGGGTGACGAGGCTGCGGGCCGCGCTGTTGGGCACGTACCCGAGCTCGTCGATCGCCCGCAGCACGGCATCGCGGATTCCCGGCGCCACGGTCGTCTGGCCGTTGACGACCCGCGAGGCGGTCGCGCGCGAAACCCCGGCCCGCGCCGCGACCGCCTCCAACGTCGGACGTTTCATCACGCTAGGAATCTACAGTCCGTTCCTGGCTATGACGTCGCGGTACCACAGGGCGCTGTCCTTGGGGGTACGCGCCTGGGTGTCGTAGTCGACGTGGACGATGCCGAAGCGGCGGCGGTAGCCCTCGGCCCACTCGAAGTTGTCCAGCAGCGACCACAGCAGGTATCCGCGCAGGTCGGCGCCCTGCTGCACGGCGTCGTGGGCGGCTCGGAGGTGGCTGTCGAGGTAGGCGAGGCGGTCGGCGTCGTGGACCCGGCCCGATTCCACGACGTCCTCGTAGGCGGCGCCGTTCTCCGTGACCATGAGGCCGGCCTGGGGGTAGTCGCGCGACAGCCGTACCAGAAGCCTGGACAGGCCGGACGGGACGACGGGCCAGCCCATCGCGGTCCTGGGGGCGTCCACGGAGGTGAAGGCCACGTCGTCCGAGCCGGGCCAGGCCGGGTCGGCGGGGGTGCCGGGGGCGGAGGCCACGAGGCAGGGGTTGTAGTAGTTGACGCCGATGAGATCCACCGGGGCGTTGATGAGGTTCAGGTCGCCGTCGAGGATGTGCGCGGTGCCGCCGTTGCGCTCGGCGGCGGCGAGCACCTCCCCGGGGTAGGCGCCGCGCAGCGCGGGGTCGAGGAACTGGCGGTTGAGCAGCGCGTCGATCCTGCGTACTGCCGCCGCGTCCGCCTCGGACGGCTCCGCCTCCGGATCGTTCACCTGGGCCGTGGTCAGGACGGGGGCGGCGTTGACCACCAGCATGAGACTGCGGGCCCCGGCGGCGCGCAGTTGCCTGGCTGCCAGGCCGTGGCCGAGCAGCAGGTGGTGGGCGGCGCGCATGGCGGCGGCGGGGTCGGTGCGGCCGGGGGCGTGCACGCCGTTGCCGTAGCCGAGGAACGCCGAGACCCAGGGCTCGTTGAGCGTGGCCCAGTGCTCGACACGATCACCCAGCCTCGCGTGTACGGCTGCCGCGTATTCGGCGAAGCGGTAGGCGGTGTCCCGGGTGGCCCAGCCGCCCCGGTCTTCGAGTGGTTGGGGGAGATCCCAGTGATAAAGCGTCACGTAAGGCGAAATTTCGGCCTTAAGTAGCTCATCCAGGAGTCTGTCGTAAAAGTCGAGGCCTGCCGGGTTGATCGCGCCCGAGCCGGTCGACTGGACGCGGGGCCAGTCGATGGAGAAGCGGTAGGCGGCCAGGTTGAGCTCGCGCATCAGCTTCACGTCGTCGGCGTAGCGATGGTAGTGGTCGCACGCGACGTCGCCGGTGTCGCCGCCGACGACCTTGCCGGCCGTTCTCGAGAAGGTGTCCCAGATCGACTGGCCGCGCCCGTCCTCCTTGGCCGCCCCCTCGATCTGGTAGGAGGCCGTGGCGGCACCCCAGACGAAGTTTTCCGGGAAAATCATCCCTTAACAGCTCCTTGCATGATTCCACCGATGATCTGCTTGCCGAACACGGCGAAGACCAGGACGAGCGGCAGCGTGCCGATCGCCGTCCCCGCCAGGCCGAGCACGTAGTCGTTGACGTAGCCGCTGGCCAGCGTCGAGAGCGCGACCTGAACCGTGGGGTTGTCGGGGGTCAGCACGACCAGCGGCCAGAAGTAGTCGTTCCAGGCCGACATGAACGTCAGCATCCCGAGCACCGCCATCGCGGGCCTGGCCACGGGCAGCACCACGTGCCAGAACAGACCCCACGTGGTGGCGCCGTCGACCCGCCCCGCCTCCAGCAGCTCGTTGGGCAGCGCGCGCTCCAGGAACTGCGTCATGAAGAACACCCCGAACGCGTTGACCAGGGCGGGCACGATCAGCGCGTACATCGTGCCGGTCCACTCGACCTTCACCATGAGCATGTAGAGCGGGATGATCCCGAGCTGGGCCGGGACCATCATGGTGCCGACCGTGATCAGCAACATCGCGTTCCTGCCGCGGAAGCGCAGCTTGGCGAAGGCGAACCCGGCCAGCGTCGACAGGAACATCACCGCCACCGAGATCGCCCCCGCCACCAGCACCGAGTTGGCCAGCGCCAGCGCGAACGGCACGGTGTCGAAGACGCGCGAGACGTTGGCGAAGAAGTTGCCGCCGGGCAGCAGCGGTGGCGGCACCTCGGCCAGCGCCGAGTTGTGCCGCGAGGCCACGACGACGCTGTAGTAGAGCGGGAAGGCGGAGAAGAAGGCGACGGCGATCAGCGTCAGGTACCGGAGCCGCATCACAGACCGCCCTTCATCCGGCGCGTGAGCAGGTAGTTGATCCCGGCCGCCAGGACCACGAAGAGGAACATGATCCAGGAGGCCGCCGAGGCGTACCCGAAGTCGAATTTCGTGAAGCCGTGCTCGTACACGAACAGCGAGAGCGTCTGGAACTGCCGGTCGGGACCGCCAGTCACGCTGGAGCCCCCGAACAGCAGCGGCTCGGCCAGGATCTGCATCGCGCCGATGGTCGAGACGATGACCACGAAGACGATCGTGGGCCGGATCATCGGCACCGTGATCCTGCGCAGCTGCGTGAGGTTCGACGCGCCGTCGATGGTGGCCGCCTCATACAGCTCTCTGGGTACGGCCTGCATCGCCGCGAGGAAGATCAGCGCGTTGTACCCGGTCCACCGCCACATGATCATGACGGAGATGGCGACGTGCGACGTGGCGGTGCCCGCTGCCCAGTCGATGGTGCCCACCCCGAACCAGCCGAGCATCCAGTTGATCAGCCCGAAGTCACGTCCGAACAGCTGGCTGAAGATCACCACGACCGCGACCACGCTGGTCACGTTCGGCAGGAGCAGGCTGATGCGGAAGAACGTCTGCATCCGCAGCGGCCGGTTGAGCAGGTGCGCCAGCCAGATGGCCAGCAGCAGCTGCGGCACCGTCGAGATGACCCCGATGGACAGCGTGTTGAACGTGGCGTTCCAGAAGTAGGCGTCACCGAGCAGCGTGCCGAAGTTCCCGAGCCCGACGAACGTGTGCACGTCGGACAGCAGTGTCCACTCGTGCAGCGACACCCATGCGGTGTAGAGGAGCGGGAACAGCCCGAAGGCGCAGAACAGCAGGAAGAAGGGGGCGACGTACGCATACGGCGACACCTTCATGTCAACGACGTGCCGTCTGCGCCTCCTGGAGAGCGCCCTCAGCGAGATGACGCTCATTTGATCTTCGCGACGTCCTGGAGAACCTGCGCCCACGCCTCGTCGGGCGACTGCTTGCCCTGCTCGACCCGGCCGAGGCCGTTGCCGATCGCGGTGCGTACGTCGGCCTCCTTCGGGCCGAGGTGCTGGGGCTTGAGCGCCTTGGCGGCGTCGGAGTAGATCTTGCCGATCGGGGCGTCGCCGAAGAACGGCTTGGTGAACGTCTGGATCGACGGGTCGTCGTAGAGCGCCGGGATCGAGGGGAAGGTGCCCTCCTCCTTGAAGACCCGCGCCTGGTTCTCCTTGGAGGTGAGGAAGTCGATCAGCTCGGCCGCCTCCTTGGCGTGCTTGCCCTGCTTGGGCAGCATCAGGTGGGAGCCGCCGCTGTTGCCGGAGCCGCCGGGCACGGCCGCGATGTCCCACTTGCCGGAGGCGTTCTTGGCCTGCTCCTGGATGTAGCCGGTCATCCAGGCCGGGCAGATGATCGTGGCGAACGAGCCCTTGGCGAAGCCGGTGTTCCACGGCGGGGAGAAGGCGGCCAGCTTGGCCGACAGGTTGTTCTGGGAGATCTGGTTGGACAGGTCCCAGGCCTTCTTCACGTCGGGGTTGGAGTCCACGATGATCTTGTCAGAGGTGTCGTACAGCCCGACGGGCGCCTGGTTGACCATCGCGCGGAAGATCTCACCGGGCGAGTCCACGAACTTGGCCCCGGCCACGTTGGCGGCCGCGAACTTCTTGCCGGTCTCGATGTAGGACTCCCAGGTGGGCCAGAGCCCCGCGACCTCGGCGCGGTCGGTGGCCAGCCCCGCCTTCTTGAACAGGTCCTTGCGGTAGCACATGGCCAGCCCGCCGACGTCGGTGCCGAGGCCCAGCACCTGCTGCCCGTCCTTGCTGATGCCCTGCTGCCACTTCCAGTCGAGGTAGTCGGCCTGCCGCTTGTCCAGCCCGAACTGCTTGAGGTCGTGGAACTTGCCGGTCAGCGCGGTGAACGTGCTGATGTAGCCCACCTCGACCGCCTCGATGTCGGCCGCCCCCGCGTTGGTCGCCAGCCGCTTGACCAGGTTGTTGTGGTGGTCGTTGAACTGCGTGACCTGTTCGACGATCTCGACGTTCGGGTGCGTCTTCTTGTACTCCTCATAGAGCGGCTTGAAGCCGAAGTCGCCGAAGAGGCCGACGGTGAGCTTGACCTTCTCGGCGGGCTTCGCGGAGGAGGCCGTGCCGGCGGTCTCGCCGCCGCCGCCTCCGCAGGCGGTGACGGCGAGTGCGAGCATCAGAGGTACGGCGAGCAGTCGCAGACGAGGGGTCATGGAAACCCTCCAAGGCTTTCCTGGGAACGATGAGAGAGCGCTCTCTCAGAGTTATCCCGCCCTTCACCGCAGCTCGTCAACGGAGGTTAGATAACGATCCGAGCGACATAAGAGAACGCTCTCTCAGTGCTCCCGGACTGTTTGCCCAGGTCGCGCCGGTCGTTTTACGCGTTGGGAGCGCTTTCACGCCACCCGCTCGCTGCGCCGTACCAGCCGGCGGGCGGGCAGGTCGTACGCCAGACCGACCACCGCGCACACCACCGCCACCGCCGCGGGCGCCAGCCAGAGCGGATGGGCCGGCCACGGGCGGCCGAGGAAGCCGATGCTCAGGAACATCAGCGGCACCGCGCTCATCAGCAGGCCGGCCGCCGACGCCGTGAGCGCGATCAGCAGCGCCTCCCAGCGGATCATCGAGCGGATCTGGCCGGGCGTCGCGCCGAGCCGCCTGATCGCGGTCAGCTCCGTACCCCGGGCCGCGGTGGTGGCGACCAGCCGGTTGGCGACCGAGACCAGCACGTACCCGAGCAGAACGGCCAGCACCGCGATGTTGATCCACAACTGCGCGGAGGTCTCGCCCGCCTGCGGCGAGGTGGCGGCGGAGGCGACGCTGAGCGCGGGCCAGCGCTCGTTCAGCTTGTTCAGCGCCGATGGGTCGGCCGTGCGCACGAAGACGGTCGAGTCGAGATCCGTGGTGGTGTGCCCGGCGACCAGGTCGCGCCCGAGCACGATCGGGCCGAGGCCGAGAGCCCGGCTGTAGGTGGCCACGACGCGGGCCCTGACCTTGGCGCCGTCGCCCAGCACGAGGTCGCGATGCTCGCCCACCGCGCCGGAACGCTCGTCGATCGCGATCGACGCACCCTTGAGATCGGCCAGGCTGCCCTTGGTGACGCCCAGGTCGACCAGGCCGCGCGCCTCCGGGCCGAGGACCATCGCGGAACGCGCCGTCGCCGACTCGGCGCCGTCGCCCAGGGCGAGGCCGCGTCCGATGACGGTCGTGGTCGAGGCGGTGACGGCCGAGGTCACGCCGGGCACGGCCCGTACCTCGCCGAGCAGGTCGCGCGGGATGCCGCCATAGGCGGGCGCGGTGATGACGGCGTCGGCCCTGAGCGTACGGGCGGTCTCGTCGGCCGTCGCCCGCATGACGGTGGTGTGGGTCAGCGCGTTGCCGGTGCCCAGCGTGATGACCATGCCGAGCGCGGCGACCGCGCCGGCCGTCCTGAGTGCGTAGCCGTGGGTGTTGGACACCGCGAGCCAGAGCGGCGGGGACACACGGGCGGGCAGCACCCGGACCAGCAGGCCGGTGGCCTTCTGCACCAGCTTCGGACCCGCCAGCGCCAGGCCGATCACCGACAGCAGGCCGCCCAGGCTCGGGCCGAGGATCGCGACCTCCCCGCGCAGGAACAACGGCATCGTCGACAGGCCCATGGCGGCCAGGATGATCAGCAGGCCGCTGTTGAAGCGTACGGCGCTTGGCCGGCGTGGCTCGCTCTGCGCATCGCGGACCGCTGCCACAGCGGGCATCTTGGACGCCGAGATCGATGCCGCCCAGGCTGACACCCGTATCACGCCGAGCAGGACCAGGGCCGCGGCGGCGGCCGGGATCGGGCTGTAGGTCAGCGGGAGCTCTCGGGGCAGCAGGCCCAGGTGGATCAGCAGGTCGCCGAAGTGGGCGGCCAGGTAGTAGCCGGCGGCGGCGCCGGGCAGCAGGGCCGCCACGGCCGCGGTCATGCCCTGGACGGTGACCAGCTTGCGCACCTGGCGCGGGGTCGCGCCGGCCGCGCGCAGCAGGGCCAGGTCGCGGCGCTGGCGGGTGATCGACAGCGAGATGCCGCCGCCCACGACGAAGCCGACGATGAGCAGGCTGATGCCGCTGATCGAGCTGGGCAGGGCTATGAGCATGCCGCGGGCGGCGGCCGTACCGGGGGACTCGGCGTCGCCCTTGCCCGGTCCTGTGCGGACCTCATAGCGTTCACCCACCTTGCGTTGTACGGCCTTGGCCAGGGTCGCTGGGTCGGTGCCCGGTGCGGCGCGCAGCGCGATCAGGTCGACGGTGCCCGCGCGGGGTCCGCTCGTCCGCCCGGCCAGCTCGGCGGCGGTACGGTCGGCGAAATACAGATCGGGCCCGTCGACCACACCGGTGACCCGGTACTCGCCCCGCCTGCCGCCTGCCACGACCTCGATGCTCGCGCCCTGCCGTACGGCCAGCGCCTTGGGCATCACGATCTCGTCACCGGCCCGCGGCGCCCGGCCACTGACCAGTTTCCCCCCGGCCAGAGCCGCAGAAGCCCACCCATGCCCAGTGCCCGCCACGGCATGGCCCGCCGATGCGGCGCCACCCTCCACCTCGCTTTTGGCGTCGCTCTTCCCGTAGCCCGGAGACGGCGCGTAGCGCTTGAGGTCGCCCAGAGCTGTGGCGGGGAAGCTCACGTCGCCCGTGGCCGAGGCGACGCCGTCGAGGTGGGCCAGTTCACCGGCCAACTCGGACGGCACCACGGCACGCTCGGGCAGCGCGACGGACAGATCGCCCTCCTGCGCGAGGCTCTGCGGGGCCGAGACCAGCACGTCGGCGTGGACGAGCCGCTGGCCGGAGATGTTCGAACGCAGCCCAGACTCGATGATCACGCCGGTCCCGGTGATCAGCGCCATGCCGCCGAACACCGCGAAAAAGGCCACGACCAGCCCGCCGAGCCCCGACATCGCGAGCGCGGTCCTGATCACAGCGCACCCCCCACAGCGTGTACGGCGAGCCCGCCCCGGGCAAGCTGGGTGAGCCGCGCGGCCAGGTCCTCCGCCGACGGCTCGGCCAGGACGTCGACCACCTTCCCGTCCGCCATCACGAGCGCGTCGTGCGCGCGAGCGGCGGCGGCCGGATCGTGGGTGACCATGACGACGGTCTGCCCGAGGTCGTCCACCAGACCGCGCAACAGGTCCAGCACCTGGGCGGCGCTGCGCAGGTCGAGCGCGCCCGTGGGCTCGTCGGCGAAGACCACGTCCGGCCGCCCGGCCAGCGCCCGAACGATCGCCGCCCGCTGCTGCTGCCCGCCGGACAGCTCCGCCGGCCGGTGACGCAACCGATCCTGCAGCCCCACCCGCTCCACCAACTCGCCGATCCAGGCACGATCGGGCCGCTTGCCCGCCAGCCGCAGCGACAACGTCAGGTTCTCCTCGACGGTGATCGCGGGCAGCAGGTTGTAGGATTGGAAGACGAAGCCGATGTGCTCGCGGCGCAGGATGGTGCGCTTGGTCTCGTTCAATGAGCCGACGTCGACGCCACCGATCGTGACCGAGCCCGAGGTGGGCTGGTCGAGGGCGGCGGCGCACTGGATCAGCGTGCTCTTGCCCGAGCCCGACGGGCCCATCACGGCCACGAACCGGCCCTGCGGAAAGCCGAGCGAAACGTTGTCGAGTGCCACGAGCTCGCCGTACTTCTTCGTGACCGAGGTGAGGGTGACGACGTGGCTCATGCCTTCCGCCCCGAGACGTGGCTGACGATGAGCCCGGCGATGCACGCGACGGCGACGAGCCCGGCGACGATGCCGATCGCCGCGGTTCCATTGAGGATGTTGTTGGCGATCACGTTCACCACCGCGCTCACCGTCAGGACGAGCCAGAGGACGGCACGGGTGGCGGTTCTGCCCACGGGGCTCCGCTTGCCGGGAGCGCTCTTCGGGCTGATGCGGTAGGGATCGTTCATGAGAAGAAACCCTAGAAAGCACCCTGAGCTGCGGGAATCCCGCGAGCTACCCACGTCGCGGTAGTGCAGGCGGTAAGAAGCTTCGTCCGATCCCCGACCAGCCCGACCGCAAGCTACACAGAACGCCCAGCCAACGCCGACCAACCCCGGCCACGACCCGCCCGGCCCGGTCCCAACCCGGCGGGCCCGGTCACGACCCGGCCGCACGCGGACCGCGGCCGGATGTTCCGCTGCCGGTTGGCCGTCGGCGAACTTGGGGCCCGAGCGCGTGCGGGGCCCCACGCTGCGCATACTGGTACACGACGCTGGAAAGGCGGCACCCGCGACGAGGCCGGAAGCGGTCTGGCCGGGATCCGCCGCCGAGTCGAGGCGCACGACGGAACGATGACCCTGACCAGCCCCGACGGAGGGCCGACCATGATCGAGGTGGAACTGCCGTGCGAGTCGTGATCGCCGAGGACGACGCCCTGCTGCGTGAGGGCTTGGTCCTGCTGCTGACCGGCGAAGGCATCGAGGTGGCCGCCGCCGCGGGGGAGCCGGAGGGCTTCCTGGCCGCCGTCGAGGAACACCGCCCGGACGTGGCCGTCGTGGACGTCCGCATGCCACCCACCCACACCGACGAGGGCATCAAGGCGGCGGTGGAGGCCAAGCGCCTGCATCCGGAACTGGGCGTTCTGGTGCTGTCCGCGTATGTGGAGCAGGCGTTCGCCACCGACCTGCTGTCCGTCGGCACCCGCGGCATCGGGTACCTGCTCAAGGAGCGGGTCGGCAAGGTCGAGGAGTTCCTGGACGCGCTGACCAGGGTCGGCGACGGCGGCACCGCGATCGACCCCGACGTGGTCGCCCAGCTCTTCGCCCGCCGCCGCGACCCCCTCGACCAGCTCACCACCCGCGAACGCGAAGTCCTCTCCCACATGGCCCAAGGCCTGGGCAACATGGCCATCGCCGAGAAGCTGGTGATCTCGGAAGGCGCGGTACACAAGCACATCCGCAACATCTTCGCCAAACTCGACCTGGCCCAGACCGACCGCGTGGACCGGCGGGTGGCAGCAGTACTCGCCTACCTGGACAACACACCCCCCGACCCAAACCCAACCAGATAACAACCCCACCCCTTTCCGTACAAGCCCCGGGCGCCGAAGACGGGCCTTGGGCAGGGCTGGGGGATCGGTGGGTGGGTTATGGGTTGGTGGGTTGGGGGTTGGGTTCTGGGGTTGGTTCGTGGTCCAGGGGGTGGGCTAGTTCGTCGGCGGGCATGCGGGCCAGCAGGATGGCGATGATGGCGATCGGGAGCGGCAGGATGCCGGCGATGATGAACGTCGGGGTCAGGCCGATGGCCACGCTTACCGGGCCGGCCAGGGCCATGGAGACGGGCATGAAGACCAGGGAGACGAAGAAGTCGAGGCTGGAGACACGGCCCAGGAGTTCCGGGGGTACGCGGCGCTGCAGCAACGTACCCCAGATGACCATCGGCGCGCTGAACAGGGCGCCCAGGATGAACGCGGCCAGGACGATCAGCCAGATGTTGGAGGCCACGCCGATGAGGATGAAGGGGAGGCAGGCCAGGCCCCACATGAGGTTCATGGCGGTCAGGTAGCGCTTGGGGAGTTTGCGGCTGGCCATCACCAAGGAGGCCAGGGCGCCGCTGATGCCGAAGGCGGCCATGACGATGGCGTGTTCCTTCGGGCCGCCGCCCGCGCCGTCCTTCACCGCGAACGGGATGAGCACCTCCATCGGGCCCATCGTCACCAGGATCATCAGCGAGGCGAAGAGCAGGGTGGCCAGGAGCCACGGGGTCTTCAGCATGTAGACGAAGCCGTCGCGCAGGTCCTTGGCCATGGATCTGATGGGGTGGCTGGTGTCTCCCTCGCTCTGGTCCCTGCGCAGCGGGACTGGGCGCATGAAGACCAGGAAGATCGTGGCCACGACCTGCGTACCGGCGCCTACCGCCAGGGCGGTGGCCGGGGACTGGGCGGCCACCAGGAAGCTCGCGATCGCCGGGCCGGCCGCCTGCATGACCACTGGGCGCAGGACGCCCTCGACGCCGTTGGCGGCCAGCAGGTGGTCGGCGGGGACGATGGAGGGGAGCATCGCGGAGTAGGCCGGGTAGTAGAAGCCGCTGCCTATGCCGCGTACGAAGGCGACCACGGCCAGGTGCCAGATCTCGATCATGCCGGTCAGGGCCAGGGCGGCGATCGCAGTGGCGGAGGCGGCGAGGACGAGCTCGGTGGTCAGGAGTACGCGGCGCTGCGGGACCCGGTCGGCGATCACACCGCCGAGCAGAACCGTGGCCACCATGCCGACCGCGGCGCCGGTGGAGACGATGGAAAGCTCGCCCGCCTTGCCGTCGAGGGCGATCACCTGCCAGACCATGGCCATCAGCCACAGGCCCTCGCCCAGCATGGACGCGGTGAGAGAGCCTGTCAGCAGTCGGTACTGGCCGTGCTGGAACGGGCGGAGCGGTCCGCGCAGCCAGCGCGCACCCTGTCCGGCTACGGGCTCGGTCATGGTGAGAGTCTCCTCGGGGAATGTGATGGGCACCACTATTGACCTCGGGACTGACAAAAACTCATCGGCCACCTGCGCTCCCCACCGCCCAGAGCCCATGGAGACCGAGCACCACAGGGATACCGGGAACCAGGGGAGGAGACGGCCGGGGCCGGAGGGGAGAGCGGCCGAGAGGGCCAGGGGAGCAGTCGGTAGCGGGCGGGCCACGAGGGCGGGCGCCGGGGACCGCGAGAGGGAGGGCGGGGTGGGTTAGGGGGTTAGGGCTCGGCCTACGATTCGGGCGTACATGCGGCCAGGACTGGGGTCGGGGGCGAGGAAGCCGGGGAGCATCGGCAGGCCCTGGGCCAGGGGGTCGAGGCGGCGGTACAGGGTGGCGGCGTCGGCGGGGCGGGATTCGGGCTTCTTCTCCAGCAGGGCGGCCAGGATCGCGGCCAGTTCGGGAGGCAGGCCGGGGATGTCCGGCGGCGACTCTTTCACCTGCTGTTCGAAGACCACGTAGTCGGTGGGGCCGGTGAACAGCTGGCTGCCGGTCAGCATCTCGTGCAGGACACAGCCCAAGGAGTACAGGTCGCTGCGCGGGTCGGCGAGGCCGCGCTGGATCTGTTCGGGCGCCATGTACGCGGGTGTGCCGAGGATCTGGCCGATGCGGGTGAACTGGCCGAGGTCGGTTTCGCGGAGCATGGCGAGCCCGAAGTCGAGGACTTTGACGCTGCCGTCCGGGCAGAGCATGAGGTTGGTGGGTTTGAGGTCGCGGTGGCAGATCGTCAGCGCGTGCGCGGCGGACAGGACGGCGGCGGCCTGGGCGGCGATGGCGCAGGCCCATGGCACCGGCAACGGCCCGTGCTCGCTGACGACGTCGGCCACGGTGACGCCCTCGATGAACTGCATGACCTGGAACAGTCGTTGTTCGTGCGTGCCGAAGTCGTACAGGACGGGGGCGCCGGGGTGTTCCAGGCGGGCGAGGATGCGGGCCTCGCGGATGAAGCGCCGCTCCAGTTCCTCGTCGTCGGCGCTGAATCCGCGCATGTGCAGGAGCTTCACGGCGACCCTGCGGTCGAGGTGGCGATCGTGCCCGGAGTAGACCGCGCCCATGCCGCCCTGCCCGAGCGGGAGGTCGTCGAGCTCATAGCGGTCGCCGATGACCATTCGCCCCTCCCCGCAGCCTTTCGGGAAAAAACTACACCGTCAGGACTACGGGTGCAGATGCCCGTCGATCAAGCCGTCGAGGCCGAGACGGATCAAGGACTGGCCCAGCGCGCTGGCCTCGCGCAGCGCGTCTTCGAGATCGGCCAGCTGGCGGAAGGCGGCGCCGTACTCGCGCTGCTCCTCCATGGACACCCGGGGCAGGCGCGTGCGGCGGGCGTCGAAGCGGCTGGAACCGGTCGTGGCGCGGCCGCCCGCGCCGCGCAGGAAACCGGCGAGGAAGTCGGCGTCGAGGCGGCGCGGGTCGACGCGGTAGAGGGTGAGGTGCGGGCCGAGCACGCCGTCGGGCTCGCCGATGACGCGGACGCTGGAGTAGGAGGCCACGACGTCGCCGGGCAGTACCGGGACCAGACCGGTGGACGGCGTGGTGCGGCCGGACGGCGGCGAGCCCTGCGCCACGTCGTCGGCGGTCAGCACGGGCAGCTCGCCGCCGTCGGCGGCCATGCGCGGCGGCGCCTGCAGCACCGCGACCAGCCCTTCCTTGATGAGGTCGCCGACCGTGGTGACGGGCCGCTCCAGCGGCTGGTCGAGAACCTTCAGATCCGGCGGTACGGCGGAGGCCGCCAGGAACCTGTCCCGGGCCTCGGTGAACGCCCTGCCCAGATCCTCCAGGCGGCGATGCCGGGCCGGGGTCATGTCGACCTCGTCGGCGAGCAGGTCGATGATGCGTACCGTCTGCTCGGAACGGTCCTCCAGGTGCGCGCGCCAGGCGGGCTCGACGGCGGACAGGTCGTCGGTGGCGTCCACGATCAGCACGTCGGACGGCGGGCGCTCGCCCTGCGTGGGACGGCGCAGCAGCCACAGGTCGGAGCCCGGCAGCGCGATCACCGCGCGCAGGGCGCCGGCGCGCAGGAGGTTGGCCCGGATGCGGCGGCCGGGCTTGCGGCTGGCGGCGGCGGGCGGCATGAGGATCGCGACCGTGCCCCCGGGCCGGACGTGGGTGAGGCAGTGTTGTACCCAGGCCAGTTCGGACTCGCCGCGCGGCGGCAGGCCGTGCTCCCAGCGGGGGTCGCCGGTGAGCTCCTCGTAGCCCCAGGCGCGCTCGTTGAAGGGCGGGTCGCAGACGACGGCGTCGACCTTGGCGCCGGCGAAGCCATCGCGGCGCATGGAGTCGCCGGCGACGATCTCGGCCTCGTGGCCGCCGAGCCGCAGCCGGGCGGCGGCGATGCGGGCGGAGGAGGCGCTGAGGTCCTGGCCGAGGTAGCGCGGCCCGGGGACGGCGCCGGCGGCGGCCAGGAGGAGGGTGCCGACGCCGCAGGCCGGGTCGAGAACGGTCCCGCCCTCCGGTACGGCCAGCCGTACCATCAGCGCGGCCACTTCCTCGCGGGTGACGGACAACTGGCGGGAGTGGGCTTCCAGGTAGCGCTCGCAGAGGAAGTCGTAGGCCGCCGCGGCGCCCTCCTCGCCGGCCAGCTCGGTGATCATCGCGGCCAGTTCCGGGTCCGGCACGCTCTCGCCGCCGGTCAGCAGCGCGCCGGCCTCGGCGACGAGTTCGCCGAGCCGCAAATCTCCGGCGGCTTTCAGGCGTTGCCACACCCGGTCGGCCAGTGATACCTGGTAGGACTTCCCATAGCGCAGCAGCCAGGCCTCGACCTGGCGCAGCAGGAACAACGGCTGGTTGGCGGTTCCGCCGACCGGCTGGGGGAAGTCGTCGTGGCGGCGGCGCCAGTTGCTGACCGCGGCACGCCCGACACCGGCGAGCCGGGCGATGTCCCCGGCGTTGACGGTGGGGTCGTGGCTCATGACGCCCACAGTAGTTCACAAGAGTCTTCAGCGCATCTGCTTGTGAAGTCTTTCAACCAATGATTTACTGCAGGGTATGAAGCACAACATCCGCTATGCCGCGGGATCAGACGTGGGCCGCCGCAGAGAGCAGAACGAGGACGCGGGCTTCGCGAGCGCCCGCCTGCTCGTCGTGGCGGACGGCATGGGCGGGCACGCGGCGGGAGAGCTGGCGAGCTCGGCCGCGATCGCCGTCATGCGCGAGCTGGATGCGTCGCTTCCCGAGGCGGGCGCCGATTTGGAGGCCGCGCTGGAAGGCGCCGTGCACGAGGCGGCGCGCCGGCTGGTCGAGCTGGCCGACATCGACCCCGCGCGCCGGGGGATGGGCACCACGGTCACCGCCACGTTGTGGGACGGCTACCGCTTCGCGCTGGCTCATCTGGGTGACTCCCGTGGGTACCTGCTTCGCGACGGTGCTCTCTACCAGATCACCAAGGATCACACACTTGTGCAGTCCATGGTGGACGAAGGGCGGATTACCGAGGACCAGGCGGCGGTGCATCCGCGCCGGTCGATGGTGCTGCGCGTGCTGGGCAGCGAGGGCAGGGCGGAGCCGGACATGTCGCTGCGCGAGGCCGATCCTGGAGATCGTTACCTCCTCTGCTCCGACGGGCTGACCGGGGTCCTGGGGCCCGAGATCCTGCACGAGATTCTGACCACTGTGGCCGACCCGGCCGTCGCCGTCCAGAGGTTGATCGATCTTGCCAACCAGGGCGGCTCGCCGGACAACGTCACCGTCATCGTGGCGGACGTCGTGTCGCCGGGTGAGGGCGACGCGAAGGTCTTCCGCGTCGGGGCTGGTTCCTAAGCCGCGTAGTAGCTAGTCACCCGCGTCACAAAAGCCACATTTTGCCACCCCAGTGACTATCTTCCGGATGTACGGCACGCGATCACGAAGGCGCTACTACAGTCCATCGTGATCTGCCGGTTATCTGGGAGGAGTCGTCCTGGACCCGATCGCTGAAGATCTTCTGGAAAAGGTCCGCCCGGAGCTCGGATACCGGGAAAAGGGCGGGCAGCACACCAAGTTCGGCGAGTGGTACGCGGATCGCCTCCAGGATCCCCAGTACAAGAACGCGCCGTGGTGCGACATGTTCATCGCGTGGGCCGCGGAGAAGGCGGGCGTCGGCGAGTACGTCGGCCAGTTCGCCTGGACGCCCTCGCACGCCGCCTGGTTCATCAAGCAGGGCGCCTGGTCGCGTACGCCCGAGCCCGGCGCCCTGGTCTTCTACGACTGGAGCGGCGGCAAGAGCTACAAGGGCGTCGACCACGTGGGCATCGTGGAGAAGGTCGACGGCACCAAGATCCGCACCATCGAGGCGAATGTCGACAAAGTCTGGTTAAAGCGGAAATTTCGTGACCAGGAGAAAGTCGTCGGCTACGGCCTGCCCCGCGTGGTCAAGGAGAAGATGCTGGCCGGCACGCTCAAGCCCACCGAGCAGCCCACCGCCTACGCCCCCGAGCTCAAGACCTACACCGAGACCCCCGCCGGCGATTCCCCGCTTGACCTTCTCGGCACCCCGCAGGCCCTGCTCGCCTTCATCGTGCTGACCACCGTCGTGGTCAGCTTCCGCCTGGCCGGCCGCAGCCGTGGCACGCACCGCAGGGTCCTTCGCGATCTCGTCCCATGGAACGCGCCAACCCCGGAGCCCCCACAGGAACCGGCGGAACCTCCGGTGCGCGAACGCGCGCCCAACCGCTTCCACGAAGGGCCGCCGCCGATCCATCGCACCCATGTCAGAACGCGGGGCCGCAGGCCGTACGAACGCCTCTGAGAGGGGCGGTCACCTGCGACGCTGGGCATTTAGTAGGACGTCCTAGTAGTTTGTAGGTGAGGCCCCTCACGAAGGAGTGATCTGGCGTGCACGTTCCGGCCCACCCTGTCCGATTCGTGACCGCGGCGGCGTTGTTCGACGGCCACGACGCCGCGATCAACATCATGCGCCGCATCCTGCAGACCCAGGGCGCGGAAGTGATCCACCTCGGCCACAACCGCTCGGTGGACGAGGTCGTCACCGCCGCCATCCAGGAGGACGTCCAGGGCGTCGCCATCAGCTCCTACCAGGGCGGCCACGTCGAGTACTTCTCCTATCTCGTCGAACTGCTGCGCGAGCGCGGCGCCGGACACGTCAAGGTGTACGGCGGAGGCGGCGGCGTCATCGTCCAGGACGAGATCGACCTGCTCCACTCCCGCGGCGTCACCCGCATCTTCTCGCCCGAGGACGGCCAGCGGCTCGGCCTGCCCGGCATGATCAACAAGCTGATCGAGGAGTGCGACGTCGAGCTCGGCGGCGCCCCCTCGGCCGAGGCCGTGCTCTCCGGCGACCAGGCAGCCCTCGCCAGGGCGATCACGCTGATCGAGTCGGGCCGCGCCGCGGAGGACCTCCTCGCCGGCATCCGCGGCGCCCAGCGGCACGCCCCGGTGCTCGGCATCACCGGCACCGGTGGCTCCGGCAAGTCCTCGCTGACCGACGAGCTGGTCCGCCGCCTGCGCGTGGACAACGACGACAAGCTGCGCATCGCCGTCATCGCGATCGACCCGACCCGCAGGCGCGGCGGCGGCGCCCTGCTCGGCGACCGCATCAGGATGAACAGCCTGGGCGCCCAGACCTTCTTCCGCTCCCTGGCCACCCGCGGCGCGGTCGCCGAGGTCCCCGAGCACCTGGACGACGTGGTCGCCGCCTGCCGGGCGGCCGGCTACGACCTGGTGATCGTGGAGACGCCGGGCATCGGCCAGGGCGACGCCGGCATCGTCCCCCACGTCGACGTGCCCATCTACGTGATGACGCCCGAGTTCGGCGCGGCCTCCCAGCTGGAGAAGATCGACATGCTCGACTTCGCCGAGGCCGTGGCCATCAACAAGTACGAGCGGCGCGGCGCCGAGGACGCCCTGCGCGACGTACGCCGCCAGATCGTGCGCAACCGTGAAGCCTTCGGCGCCAAGCCGGAGGACATGCCCGTCTTCGGCACCATCGCCGCCCGCTACAACGACGCCGGTGTCACCGCCCTCTACCAGCACGTCAAGGAGCTGCTGGCGGAGAAGGGGCTGCAGGCCGGACCGGGGCTGCTGGCCAGGGTCCAGGGCCGCACCTCGCAGGTGTCGGCGGCGATCGTCCCGCCCGCGCGGGTGCGCTACCTGGCCGAGATCGCCGAGGGCGTGCGCGCCTACCACGCCGAGACCCTGGCCCAGATGGACGTGGCCCGCCGCCGCCAGCAGCTCGCCGGCGTCCGCGACATGCTGGGAGAGGACGCCTCGCGCCTGGACGAGCTGCTCGGCCGGGCCGAGTCCGACCTGTCGGCCGAGTCCCGCGCCCTGCTCGACGACTGGCCCGCCACCAAGGAGGCGTACCAGGCCGACGAGCTCGTGGTGAAGGTCCGCGACAAGGAACTGCACACGCCGCTCTGGCGCGAGACCCTGTCGGGCAACCGGATCCCCCGCGTGGCCCTGCCGCGCTTCGAGGACCACGCCGAGCTGCTGCGCTTCCTCAGGAGCGAGAACCTGCCCGGACGCTTCCCGTTCACCGCGGGCGTCTTCCCGTTCAAGCGCGACGACGAGGACCCGACCCGGATGTTCGCCGGAGAGGGCGACCCGTTCCGCACCAACCGGCGCTTCAAGCTGCTGTCGGAGGGCCAGCCGGCCACCCGCCTGTCCACGGCGTTCGACTCGGTGACCCTGTACGGCCACGACCCCGACCTGCGCCCGGACATCTACGGCAAGGTCGGCACCAGCGGCGTGTCCATCGCGACCCTGGACGACATGAAGGTGCTCTACGACGGCTTCGACCTGGCCGCCCCGAACACCTCCGTCTCCATGACCATCAACGGCCCCGCCCCGACCATCCTGGCCTTCTTCCTCAACGCCGCCATGGACCGGGCCCTGGAGCGCGATCCCGACGCGGACCCGGACGCGGTCAGAGCCGCAACCCTGGCCAAGGTGCGGGGGACCGTACAGGCGGACATCCTCAAGGAGGACCAGGGCCAGAACACCTGCATCTTCTCCACGGAGTTCTCGCTGCGGATGATGGCCGACATCCAGGAGTGGTTCATCCAGAACCGGGTGCGGAACTTCTACTCCGTCTCCATCTCCGGCTACCACATCGCCGAGGCCGGGGCGAACCCGATCAGCCAGCTCGCCTTCACCCTGGCCAACGGGTTCACCTACGTCGAGGCGTACCTGGCGCGCGGGATGAACGTGGACGACTTCGCGCCGAACCTGTCGTTCTTCTTCTCCAACGGGATGGACCCCGAGTACTCGGTGCTCGGGCGCGTGGCCCGTCGCATCTGGGCGGTGGCGATGAGGGAGAGGTACGGCGCGGGCGAGCGCTCCCAGAAGCTCAAGTACCACGTCCAGACCTCGGGCCGGTCCCTGCACGCCCAGGAGATGAACTTCAACGACATCCGCACCACGCTGCAGGCCCTGATCGCCATCTACGACAACTGCAACAGCCTGCACACCAACGCCTACGACGAGGCGGTGACCACGCCGTCGGCCGAGTCGGTGCGCCGCGCGATGGCCATCCAGCTGATCATCAACCGCGAGTGGGGCCTGGCCCGCAACGAGAACCCGGTGCAGGGCGCGTTCATCATCGACGAGCTCACCGACCTGGTCGAGGAGGCGGTGCTGCGGGAGTTCGAGCGGCTGTCCGACCGCGGCGGCGTGCTGGGCGCGATGGAGACCGGCTACCAGCGCGGCAAGATCCAGGACGAGTCGATGCTCTACGAGACCCGCAAGCACGACGGCTCGCTGCCGATCATCGGCGTCAACACCTTCCGCAACGGCGACGACGGCGGGGAGCCGCACAAGAAGCTGGAGCTCGCCCGCGGCACCGAGGAGGAGAAGCGCTCGCAGCTCGACCGGCTGCACGCCTTTCACGAGCGCAACCGCGCCGAGGCCCCGGCGGCCCTGGCGAGGTTGCGTGAGGCGGCGATGTCGGACGGCAACGCCTTCGCGGCGCTGATGGAGGCGGCCCGGGTGTGCTCGCTGGGCCAGATCACCGACGCGCTGTTCGAGGCGGGCGGGCAGTACCGGCGCAACGTTTAGGTCGTCCCCAACTCGGTCATGGTTCGGGGCATGACGACCCTTGCTGAGCAGTTTGTACAGGTCTTGATTCAGGCCGGTGTGGAACGGGTCTACGGGGTCGTGGGCGACAGCCTCAACCCCATCGTGGACGCGATCAGGCGCTCCGGCTCCATCGAGTGGGCACACGTGCGCAACGAGGAGGCCGGGGCGTTCGCCGCCGCCGCCGAGGCCCAGGTGACCGGGCGGCTGGCGGTGTGCGCCGGCAGCTGCGGTCCCGGCAACACCCACCTGATCCAGGGCCTGTACGACGCCCAGCGCAGCGGCGCGCCCGTGCTCGCGCTGGCCTCGCACATCCCGAGCACGCACATCGGCACCGGCTACTTCCAGGAGACCCACCCGGAGCGGCTGTTCACCGAGTGCAGCGTCTACTGCGAGGCGATCAACTGGCCGGCCCAGATGCCGAAGGTGCTGCGCAGCGCGATCCAGCACGCGATCGGGCTCGGCGGCGTCGGCGTCGTCGTCCTGCCCGGCGACGTGGCCCACCAGAAGGCGGCGGCCCCGGTCGGGCGGCACGACATGCTGGTGCGGCGCGGCGTCGTGCACCCGCCGGCCGACCAGGTCGCCCAGCTGGCCGGCGCGCTCAACGCGGCCGGGAAGGTCACGCTGTTCTGCGGCGCGGGCGTGCGCGGCGCCCACGACGAGGTCATGTCGCTGGCCGCGCGCCTGAACGCGCCCGTCGGCCACGCCCTGCGCGGCAAGGAGTGGATCCAGTACGACAACCCGTTCGACGTCGGCATGAGCGGCCTGCTCGGATACGGCGCCTGCTACGAGGCGATGAGCGAGGCCGACCTGGTGGTGCTCGTCGGCACCGACTTCCCCTACACCGACTTCCTGCCGGGCACGAAGACCGTGCAGATCGACGCCGACCCGGCGGTGTTCGGCCGGCGGACGCCGCTGGACCTGGCCGTGCACGGCGACGTGGCCACGACGCTGCGGGCCGTACTGCCGAAGGTGGAGCAGAAGAGCGACCGGCGCTTCCTCGGCAAGATGCTGCGCGAGCACTGCAAGAAGCTGGAGCACGTGGTCGAGGCCTATACACGCGACATCAAGGACAGGGCGCCCATCCACCCCGAGTACGCGGCGAGCATCCTGGACGAGGTGGCCGCAGACGACGCGGTCTTCACCGTGGACACCGGCATGTGCAACGTCTGGGCGGCCCGCTACCTCACCCCGAACGGCCGGCGGCGGGTGATCGGCTCCTTCAAGCACGGCTCGATGGCCAACGCGCTGCCGCACGCCATCGGCGCCGCGTTCGCCGACCGCGGCCGCCAGGTCGTCTCCATGTCCGGCGACGGCGGGCTGGCCATGCTGCTCGGCGAGCTGATCACGGTCAAGCTGCACAACCTGCCGGTGAAAACGGTGGTGTTCAACAACTCCTCGCTCGGCATGGTGAAGCTGGAGATGCTCGTGGACGGCCTGCCCGACTTCGGCACCGACCACGAGCAGGTGTCCTACGCGGCGGTGGCGGCGGCCGTCGGCATCCCGTCGGTCACCGTGACCAGGCCGGGGGAGATCCGCGAGGCGCTGACGAAGGCGTTCGACGCCGACGGTCCCTACCTCGTGGACCTGATCACCGACCCGGACGCGCTGTCGATCCCGCCGAAGGTCTCGGCCGAGCAGATGAAGGGGTTCGCGCTGGCCGCCGGGAAGATCGTCCTGTCCGGCGGGGTCGGCAAGATGGTGGACATGGCCAGGTCGAACCTCCGGAATGTGAAGGGCATATGATCGCCTGCTGGGGAGCACAGCTAACTGGAGGTTTTCATGTCCGAGATCACGTTCAAGGGCAACCCGGTCACGGTCGGCGGCACGTTCCCGCGGCCCGGTGACAGCGCGCCCGGCTTCACGCTGGTGGCCAAGGACCTGTCCGACGTCTCGCTGGCCGACTACGGCGACAAGTACAAGGTCCTCAACATCTTCCCGAGCATCGACACCGGGGTCTGCGCGGCGTCGGTGCGGCGCTTCAACGAGGTGGCCGGCGACCACCCCGGCGCCGTCGTCCTGTGCGTCTCGGCCGACCTGCCGTTCGCGCAGGGCCGCTTCTGCGGCGCCGAGGGGCTGGACAAGGTGGTGACGCTCTCGCTGATGCGCGGCAGGGAGTTCCTGTCCGACTACGGCGTGGCGCAGGAGAGCGGCCCGCTGGCCGGTCTCGCGGCCCGCGCGGTCGTCGTGCTCGACGGCGAGAACAAGGTCGTCTACTCCGAGCTGGTCCCGGAGATCGTGCAGGAGCCCGACTACGAGGGCGCGCTCAAGGCACTCAAGTAAGGGTCAGGTCTTCCGGCCGATTCCGCAGAGGATGAGCGACTTCTCCGGTTGGCCGGGGAAGTCGATCATGTCGGTGTCGTCGGGACGCCATTCCGGCAGCCAGACGACACCCGGCTCCTCCATCGCGAAGCCGTCGAACAACGCCGCGATCTCGTCCCTGCTGCGCAGCGTCAGCGGGCTGGCGGAGTTCTGGTAGACCTCGGTGCCCTTGGTCACCGCCGCCGCGCGGGCGTCGCTGGTGCCGTGGGACAGGACGAGGTAGCTGCCGGGCGCCATCGCGTCCCTGAGCGTCGCGATGATCCGGCCCGGGTCCTCCGAACGGGCGACGAAGTGCAGCACCGCCACGAGCAGGATGCCGACCGGGCGGTCGAAGTCGATGCCGAGCTCGCCGTCCTTGAGGATCTCCTCGGGATGGCGCAGGTCGCCGTGGACCACGGAGGTGTCGCTGTCGAGGGCCAGCAGCGCCCTGGCGTGAACGAGCACGACCGGGTCGTTGTCCACGTACGCCACCCGTGCGCCGGGCGGCGCGACCTCGTGCACGTTGCCCTGCGTGGGCAGGCCGGTGCCGATGTCCAGGAACTGCGTGATCCCCTGCCCCGACAGGTGTCTCACCGCACGTCCCAGGAAGGCGCGGTTGGCGCGGGCGGCGGCCCTCAGTTCGGGCGCCACCCGTAAGATCTTCTCCGCCGCCGCCCGATCGGCCGGGAAGTTGTCCTTGCCGCCCAGGTAATAGTCGTACAGCCGGGCGGCGTTGGGCTTGTTCGGATCGAAGCCCCTCGAACTCCTCTGGTCCAACCGGTGATCCCCCGATCACGAATAGTCGGCCTTTGCTGCGATCCTACGTATTCAACCCGTGACGTGGCGCGAGATCGGCCATAACGTCCGGGAGGGGATCACCGTGCTATAGGACGCGGTACGCGATACTGGGCCGTGTGCTGAGCGACGACACCGGCGCCCCTTCGGCGGTGCCGGACCAGGTGAAGCGGATCGTCTCGCTGGTCCCCTCGCTGACCGAGTCGGTCGCCGCCACCGTGCCCGAGTCGCTGGTCGGCGCGACCGACTGGTGCTCGCACCCCGCGGACCTGGACGTGACCCGCGTGCGCGGCACCAAGAACCCCGACCTCGACGCCATCGTGCGGCTGCGGCCCGACGTGGTCCTCGCCAACTTCGAGGAGAACCGCGAGCCGGACATCCTGGCGCTGCGGGAGGCCGGAATCCCGGTCTGGGTGACGGTGATCAGGACGGTGGAGGAGGCGTTCACCTCGCTGGCCAGGATGTTCGAGCTGGCCTGCCGTACCACGGCGCCGCCCTGGCTGGCCGCGGCGCGGGCGGCCTGGGACCTGCCGGAGCCCGCCGTACGCGCGAGCGCCGTCGTACCGATCTGGCGGCGCCCGTGGATGGTCGTGGGCAGCGGCACCTTCACCGGTGACGTGCTGCGGCGGCTCGGCGTCGACAACCTCTACGAGGGGCACGCCGAGCGCTATCCCAAGATCCCGCTGCCCGACCTGGTCGCCGCCGCCCCCGACCTGGTCGTGCTGCCCGACGAGCCCTACGCCTTCTCCGCCGGCGACGGCCCCGAGGCCTTTCCCGGGCTGCCGTGCGCGCTGGTGAGCGGGCGCCTGCTCACGTGGTACGGGCCGTCGCTGGCCGTCGCCCCCGCCCTGCTGGGCCAGGCGCTGGGCCGTACCTAGGCGCGATCGGCCAGCGGGGGACCTTCCAGCGCCGCGTCCACGGCGTCGGGGGACAGGACGTGCTCCGTCACGATGACCGCCGTGCCCACGATGCCGGCGCGCCCGCCGAGCGCGCTGGTCACGATGTCGAGATTGCGGGTCGTGTACGGCAGGCTCCGCCGGTAGACGCTCTCCCTGATACCCGTCAGGTAATGCTCCCGGGTCTCGGCCATGTCACCGGCCAGCACCAGGACTCCCGGGTTGAGCAGGCTCACCGCGGTGGCCAGCACGATCCCCAGCGTACGGCCCGCCTCCTGGGCCCGCGCGATGGCCGTGGGGTCACCGGCCTGCACCAGCCGGACGACGTCGCGGCTGGAGGCCTGCCCGAGGTCGACGGCGAGCGCGTGACCGCTGGCCAGCGAGGCGACGCAGCCGCGTGAGCCGCAGGTGCAGACCCGGTCGTCGCTGTCGCGCAGCCGTACGTGGCCGAGGTTGCCCGCGGCCGCCTCCACGCCCCGGTAGATCTGGCCGTCGATGACGATGCCCGCCCCGATCCCGGTGGAGACCTTGATGAGCAGGAGGGAGGGCGTCTCGCGCCAGTGGGTCCACCACTCGCCGAGCGCCATCGCCTTGGCGTCGTTCTCCACCAGGATCGGCACGTCGAAGCCGGCCCCGATGGCCTGGGCGATCGGGTACTCGTCCCAGCCGGGCATCAGGAACGACCTGACGGCCCGGCCCGAGGCGTGGTCGACGGAGCCGGGCAGGTCGACGCCGATGCCGCAGACCCGGTCGCGGGAGTGCCCGGTCCGGTCGAGCAGGCGCTGGAAGGCCTGGCGCACCCAGGTCAGGACGGGTTCGGGGCCGAGCTCGATGCGGATCTCGGTGTGTTCCTCGGCCAGCGGGCGGGCGGCGAGGTCGGTCAGCGCCACGCGGGCGTGGCCGGCGCCGAGGTCGGCCACGAGCGCGAACCGGTTGGTGGAGTCGATGTCGAGCACCGACGGCGGGCGCCCGCCGCCGGAGATGGCGACGCCGGACTCGTGGATGTATCCGGCCTCGATGAGCCGGTCGACCCGGTCGGTGATCGTCGAGCGGGACAGGCCGGTGAACTCGATGAGTTCCTTGCGCGTGCGGCAGGAGCCGTTCCTGATGAGCTGGAGCACCTGCCCTGCCGTGAGCATGGCCTATCCCTTCTCCGCCCCGGCGGTGAGCCCTTCGGTCAGCAGCCGCTCGCTGGCGAAGAAGACGATCACGATGGGCAGCGTCAGAACCACCGATCCTGCCATGAGAACCGTGGTCGGGATCTCGATACTGCCCGCGAGCTGGGAGAGCCCGAGGGAGACCGTCCATCTTTCCCGCCGCTCGACCAGGAAGAGCAGGGCGAACAAGAACTCGTTCCAGGCGATCATGAAGGCGTACAGTCCCGTCGCCATGAGCGCCGGCTTGGACAGCGGCAGCACCACCCGCCAGATGGTCTCCACCCGGGAGCAGCCGTCGATGGCCGCCGCCTCCTCGACGCTCTGCGGGACGGTCTCGAAGTAGTTGCGCAGCATGTACACGGTGACCGGGACGGTCTGGGCGATGTACACGAGGATCAGACCGGCCAGGGAGCCGCGCAGGCCCATCATCGTGAACAGCACGAACAGCGGGATGGCCAGCACGATGGCGGGGAAGAGGTAGACGGCCAGGAACAGGAAGTGCACCTGCCGGCGGCCGAAGAAGCGCAGCCTGGCGACGGCGTACGCGCCCGGGATGGAGATCAGCAGCGTGACCGCCACCGAGGAGACGGCGATGATCGCGCTGTTGCCCATGAAGGTCAGGAAGCCCTGCCGGGTCAGGACGTCGGCGTAGGTGCTCAGGGTGAAGGCGTTCGGCCAGAGCGATCCGGGTTCGAGTATCAGTTCCTGGATGTCGCGTACCGACAGCATCACCATGTAGAAGAACGGGAACGCGGTGATCACGAACAGGAAGGCGATCACCAGCGGCCGCAGCGCGCGAAGCAGCGCGCGCTCGAACCTATCCCTGCTCACGCGCACCTCCCGAGAAGAAGCGCAGGTAGATCACCAGGAAGACGACGAGCACCGCGGCCAGCACGATGGCCTGCGCGGCCGAGGCGCCGATGTCGTCGCGGGCGGTCAGGAAGTTGTAGACGCGCACCGAGACCACTTCGGTGCCGGCGCCGCCGCCGGTCAGCAGGTAGACGTCGTCGAACTTGGTGAAGGTGAAGACGAAGCGCAGCACCGACAGCAGGGCGATGATCCGCCAGAGCTGCGGCATGATCACGTAGCGGAAGCGCTGCGTGGGCGTGGCCCCGTCGACCACGGCCGCCTCGTCGAGTTCCTTGGGCAGGGCCTGCAGCCGGGCCAGGATGAACAGGAAGGCGAACGGGAAGTACCGCCAGGCCTCGAAGGCGATCACCGTCAGCAGCGCCACCGGGACCTCGATGCCCAGGAAGGTGCCGCGGGCCTGCGACAGGAAGGCGATCGGCTCGCTCAGCCAGGTGTTGACGATGCCGTACTGCGGGTTCAGCATCACCTCCCACAGGAACGCCACGGCCACCACGGGCGCCACGTACGGCACCAGGATCGACGCCCTGACCAGCGTCCGACCCGGGAACCTGTCCCGGAGCGCGAGCGCGGCCACCAGCCCGACGGCGATCGACAGCGCGGTGCCGGCGACCGTGTAGACGAGCGTGTTGACCAGCGCCGACCAGAAGCCCGGCTCGGAGATCACGTAGGTGAAGTTCTCCAGCGTGTAGTGGCCGAAGATCCCGACCCGCCTGATGTTGATCAGCCGGACGTCCTGGAAGGCCAGCATGACCGCCCACAACAGCGGCACCACGACCACGACCAGCGTGACCACCAGCGTGGGCGAGATCAGCGCGAGCCCGGCCCTGCCCTCCTGCTGCCGGAGCGTCCCCCTCACTGGCGGATCCCGCGTTTGATGCTCTCCACGTCCGCCTTGGCCTGCGCCGCGGCGGCCTCGGGCGTCAGCGAGCCCTCGACGATCCCGCTCAGCGCCTTGGGCACCGGCAGCTCGCCCATCGTGACACCGACCAGCTTGCCCTGCCCCTGCGGGATGCCCCAGCGGCCGAAGGTGTCGGGGCTCTTGCGCAGCGCCTCCAGCGTCGCGGCAGGGTACAGCTCGGCCAGCGGCTTCTTGGTGTCCACCCCGGCGGGCAGCTTGGCCCACACGCCGGCGAACTCCGGCCGGGTGGGGAACTTGCCCTCGGGCGCCATGCCCATCCAGCGCTCGTAGCCCTCGTTCATCATGTACGCGACGAACGTGGCCGCCGAGTCCTTGGCGGCGTCGCGGGTGACGGCCCAGGAGACGATCTCGCCGTACTGCGCGGGCGCGGCGCCGTCCGGGCCCTTCAGCGCGGTCACCACGCCGGTGTTCGCGGCCAGCCACTCCTTGTCGGTACGGCACGCCGTGCAGGAAGGCAGTGCGTCGTTCCGCAGCCCGGCCATCTCGTCGAGGATGAACGACGACCAGATCATCATGGCCGCCTTGCCGGAGAAGTACGTGGCCCGGGTCGAGTCGACGTCCTGCTTGCCCTTGACCGAGTACTGCTTGGCCAGCGTGGAATAGAACGTGAAGGCCCGTACGCAGTTGGGCGAGGCCAGGGCGACGTTGCCCGAGCCGTCCACCAGCTCGCAGCCGTTGGCCAGTGCCACGTGCTCGAAGCTCTGGGCGGTGAAGGAGTCCTTGGGCGCGACCGCCAGCGTGATGCCGGCGACGTCGGGGCCGTGCAGCTTGGCGGCGGCGGCCTGCAGCCGCTCGTAGGTGTCCGGCGGCTCCAGCCCGGCCTTCTCGAACAGGTCCTTGCGGTAGAGGATCAGCTGGGCCCAGCCGTCGCTGGGCACGGCCAGCAGTTTGCCGTCGGCGGTGTTGAGGTCGAGCGCCCGCTTGGAGAAGGTGGCGCGGCCGAGCCGGTCGGCGACCTTGCCCGGCGTCTCGGTGTCGAGCAGGTCGTTGGCCTCCATCTCGCGTACCGCCGCCAGGGGGAGCGCGCCGATCACGTCGGGCAGGTCGCCGGCGGCGGCGGCCGCGGTCAGCGTCTGGCTGAACTGGTCCTCGGCCACCGGCACCAGCTTGACCTTGATCTTGGTCTTCTGCGTGAACTCGTTGACGATCTTGTTCTGGACGTCCATCCGGTCCGGGAGGTTCTCCTCGGTCCAGACGGTGATCTCGGTGGCGGCGGCGGGCCGGCTGCCCCCGCCGCCGTCCCCGCAGGCGGTCATGGCCGCGACCAGCGCGGCGGCGCTGAGAACGGCGGTTGCCTTTCCTGGCATGGCACGCTCCTCGGTCTGCACCCGGCGCTCCGAGCAGCCCGACGCCAGGTCTCCGGCAAGGCCCCCGCGAAAGGGGTTGGGCCGCCTTTACCCCGCGATGAGCGGCCGCAACGTGTGATAGGCGATCCCGAGACCGGTCCGGACCCTCGCCGGGTCGCCACTCCACACCGGATCCTCGTGCTCTACCGACACCACCCCGTCGTACCCGCCTTCCTGAAGTGCGTCAATGACCCGGGTCCAGTCGACCTGCCCGCGGCCGGGAACCCGGAAGCGGTACCAGCCCTTCTCGCCGCCGATCGGGCCGTGGAACCCGGTGTGGTCGATCAGGCCGCCGAGTATCTCGGTGTCCTTGGCCTGGACGTGCGCGATCTCCGACACGTACGGCCGCGCCGCCGCCACCGGATCGATGCCCAGCGCCACCAGGTGCGAGGGGTCGTAGTTGAGCTTGAGCCCGAGCCCGAACATCCATTCCCACAGCTCGGGCGAGTAGGCCAGGTTGCCCGGGTATCCATCGGGGTGCCAGCTCTTCATGACGCAGTTCTCGATGACGAGATCGACCCCGTGCCCCTTGGCGTGCTCGACCAGCGGGCCGAAAACGTCCTCGGCCTTCTTGAGGTTGTCGTGCACGGTCATCGCGGCGTCGCGGCCGACGAAGGTGCCCACGGTCGGGCAGCCGAGCGCGGCGGCCGCCTCGACGCAGTGCCGCACGTGCGCGTTCACCTGCGGCCCTTCGGTTGGGTGCAGGTTGTTCTCGTAGTAGGCGATCGAGGAAAGGGTGAGTCCGGTGTCCGCGAAGATTCGCCTGACCCGCTCGTATTCGATCTCATCGAAACGCTCTACTCTGATGTGATTTCGGTCATCCGTTGCCGGCCATCCGGCTACTTCCAGGGCTTCGAATCCCTGGTCGACGGCCCAGCGTGCGATGTCGGAAAGGTTGCTTTCCGGAAGACACGCTGTTAGGAACCCCAATTTCATCGGCTACCTCCAACAAAAGTCGTAGACTTGCGAGTGCTGATTACACAACTATCGCGTGCAAACAAGCACTAAATCCGTGACTTTTGTTTGATAAAAAAGCGTAAGTGTGGGGAATGCACGTCATCACCATTCAAGGGCCAGGTGCTGTCCGCGTCAGTCTGGAGCCAACCGGTGAGCTGGAGCCGGGCTGCGTGCGGGTCCGCACGATCTACTCAGGTGTCTCGGCGGGGACGGAACTCACCGCCTATCGCGGCACCAACCCGTATCTCACGAAAAAGTGGGATACCGAACAGCGGTTGTTCGTCGAGGGCCGGACACACGCCTACCCGCTGACCGGCTGGGGCTACCAGGAGGTCGGCGAGGTCGTCGAGGCCGCTCCCGACGTACGCGAGCCGGTGGTGGGCAACGTCGTCTGGGGCATCTGGGGTCACCGCGAGGAGGCCGTCGTGCCCGCCGAGCGGCTCGCCGGGCACCTCATGCCGCCCGGCGCGGACCCGCTGACCGGCGTCTTCGCCCGCGTCGGCGCCATCGCGCTCAACGCCGTCCACGCGGCGGACCTGCACCTGGGCGACCAGGTCGCGATCTTCGGCCAGGGCGTCATCGGCCTGCTCGCCACCCGCCTCGCCGTGCTCAGCGGCGCCCGCGTGGTCGCCGCCGACGCCATCCCCGAGCGGCTCGAACTCGCCCGGCGCTTCGGCGCCGCCGAGACCTACGACGTGCGCGAGGGCTCGGTGGCCGAGTTCATCCGCAAGCGCGTCGTGGGCGCCGACGTCGCCATCGAGCTCAGCGGCAGCCATACCGGCCTGCACGAGGCCATCAGGACCGTCCGCAGGGGCGGCCGGGTCGTCGCGGCCGGCTTCTACCAGGGCGACGGGCTCGGGCTGCGGCTCGGCGAGGAGTTCCACCACAACCAGGTGCAGCTCATCGCCTCGCAGATCGGCGGCGTGGCCGCGTGGCTGGCGCACCGATGGGACGTGGAACGGCTCCAGCGCACGTTCATGGAGCTCGTCCACCGCGCCGAGGTTCGCGCGGAAGACCTGGTCAGCCATGTCATGGACGCCGCCCAGGCGGCCGAGGCCTTCGAGCTGATCGACCGCCGCCCGTCGGAGGTGCTCCAACTCGTCTTCAAGTTCAAGGAGCCAGCGTGAAGCTTGCCGTACAGGAGCAGCTGCTGCCGGGGCGCACCCTGCAGGAGAAGTTCGCCTTCGCGGTCGATGCCGGATTCGACGCGATCGAGCTGCGTGGGAAGGGCGACTTCCACTTCGCCGGGCGGCTGACCGAGCTGAAGCGGGCGCTCGCCGACGGCGTGGTCATGCCGACCGTCTGCGTGGACATGCCGCACTTCATCGGCGACTTCGACGCCGCCAAGCGCACCGACGCCATCCAGCAGGTGCGCTCCCAGCTCACGGTCATCGCCGAGCTGGGCGGGATCGGGGTCATGACGCCCGCCTCGTGGGGGCAGTTCTCGCGGCGGCTGCCGCCGTTCGAGCCGCCGCGCAGCCCGGGGGAGGACCGCGAGGTGCTGGCCGAGGCGCTCGGGGTGCTCGGCGAGCACGCGCAGCGCAACGGCGTGCTGATCATGCTGGAGCCGCTCAACCGCTACGAGAACCACATGGTCAACACCCTGGCCGAGGCGGTGTCCTACTGCTCCATGGACGCGATCAAGGTCGTCGGCGACACGTACCACATGAACATCGAGGAGGACGATCCCTGCCGATCGCTGGTGGAGGCCGCGCCGTACCTCGCGCACATGCAGATCAGCGAGTCCAACAGGAACCAGCCCGGCACCGGGCACCTCGACTGGGGTTCCCAGCTGGCCGCGCTGGACGCCACCGGGTACGAGGGCTATCTGGCGCTGGAGTGCCGGCTTCGCGGCGAGCCGGAGATCGTGCTGCCGCAGACCGCGGCGTTCGTCAGGAAGTTCCTGTGATCCGCGAGGCGGTGCGCGTCCTGGTCGCCAACTGGGACGGCAGCTACACCGTGCCCTCGCGGCGGCTCTATCCCCACCAGTGGAGCTGGGACTCGGCCTTCGTCGCGATCGGCAACGCCCGCTGGTCGCCGCGACGGGCCAGGTCCGAGCTGCTGTCGTTGTTCGGCGCGCAGTGGCGCGACGGGCGGGTGCCGCACATCGTCTTCAACCCGGAGGTGCCCGACGGCGCCTACTTCCCCGGCCCCGACGTCTGGGAGGTCCGCGCGCCCTCCGGCTCGGCCACCTCGGGCATCGTGCAGCCGCCGGTGCACGCGCTGGCCGCCTGGCGAGTCCACCTGGCCGACCCCGATCCCGCCTTCCTGCGCCGCATCTACCCGCGGCTCGTGGCCCAGCAGCGGTTCCTGCGTACCGCGCGCCGCTCGGCGGACGGCCTGATCTCGATCGTGCACCCGTGGGAGTCCGGCATGGACAACAGCCCCGCCTGGGACGAGCCGCTGGCCGCCGTCCAGGCCGGGCCCATGGGCGCGCGGCGCAGGGACCTCGCCCACGTCAGCGCCGACGAGCGGCCCACCGACCGCGACTACGAGCGCTACACCGCGCTGGCCCGCGCCTACCGCGACACCGGCTACCGCAGGGCGGGTGCGTTCGCGGTCGAGGATCCGCTGTTCAACGCCGCGTACGGCGTCGCCGAGACGTCACTGGCCCGCATCGCCAAGGCCATCGGCCTCGACCCCGACCCGCACCACCGCGAGGCCGCCGAGATCACCGCGGCCATGGTCGCCCACCTCTACGACGACGGCCTGTTCCACGCCCGCGACGCGAGCACCGGCTGCCCGATCCGCTCCCAGAGCGCCGCCGGGCTCGTCCCGCTCATGCTGCCCGACCTGCCGCGCGAGATCGCCCACGCGCTCATCGGCACCGCACTCGACCGCTTCGAGATCAAGAACGGGCTGCTGCCCAGCTACGCCCCCGGCACCCCCGAGTTCGACCCGGCCCGTTACTGGCGCGGGCCGAGCTGGCTCAACCTGACCTGGCTGGTCTGGCAGGGGCTGCGGCACCGCCGGCCCGACCTGGCCGAGGCGCTGGCCGACGGCATGGTCGGCGCGGTGGCCCGGTCGGGCTTTCGCGAGTACTTCGACCCGTTCACCCGCGCCGGGCACGGCTGCCGGGACTTCAGCTGGTCAGCCGCGCTCATCCTGGACGTCGCGGCAGAGCACGGCCTGGAGGGCCTCCCTGCGGCGGGCGGCGAGGTCGCGAAGGAGCTCGGGCGCCTTGCCGAAGCGGACGACGTCGGTGATCACGTGCTCACGTAGCCACGGGCCGATGCGGTGCAGGAGCTCGACGGTCTCGCGCGAGAGGCGGTCGCGGTCCCAGGCGTGGGCCATGCCGCGCGGCACCCGGCCGATCTGCGCGCAGCGCAGGCTCAGGCCGTTGTGGTGGAACTCCTCGCCGAGCCGTACCAGGCCGGCGCCGCCGGTGTAGAAGGCCAGGTCGATCGCGCTGCCCTGGGGGCGCAGCAGCTTGAGCGCCAGTGCCAGCGCCCGTTCCTGGCCGCGGCACTGGAAGACCACGTCGGCGCCGTGGTCGTTCGGGCCGTGCCGCCAGCGGCGCTTCAGCTGGAACGCGTCCTCGGCCAGCAGCGTCTCCACGCCGAGCGCGGCGGCCACGCACAGCCGCGCGGGGGTCTCGTCGACCACCACGACCTCGGTCCCGGCTCCCGCGCCCGCCGCGAACGCCGCCACCAGCAGCCCGACCACGCCCGCCCCGACGACCGCCACCCGCCGCCCGCGCACCCCGTCGAGCAGGTCGCGCGCGCCGGGCCCGAGCAGGTCGTGCGCCGCGTGCAGCAGGCCGTTGGCGCAGATCGGCCCCATGTGCGCGGCGTAGATCCCGAGCAGCGGGTCGAGGTCGGCCGGCAGCTCGACGAAGCGGTCGCGCAGCGGGTCGGCGGCGTAGGCGGTGCGGTGCCCGTAGGCCATCGCGACGATCCGCCCCACGGCGACCGCGTCGGTGCGGCTGTCCACCACCATCCCCACCTGCATGTAGCCGATGCCGCGCACCGGGTAGGCCATCACCGGCCCGCCGGTGCCGAACAACCCGAGCGCCGGGTCCCACGAGGTGTTCAGGTAGGGGTTGGTGCCCTTGACGTAGGTCAGCTCGGTCCCGGCGGAGACGCCGCTGTAGACGGTCTCCACCAGGAAGCCGCCCGGCGCCGCCATGGGCATCGGCTCCGAGATCAGGCTGACGCGCTCAGGCCCGTCGATGCTGAGCACCTCAGCCATCCAGCACCACCGGCTCCCGCGTGGCCGCCGACCGCGCGACCGCCTGCGCCAGACGGTGCGTCTTCAGCGCCTCGTGGTACGGCACGCGTACGTCGGCCGGTTTCCCCCGCACCGCGTTGACGAACTCCCTGTCCACGTGGATCTTGGCGGCCCCGCCGTCCTCGATCACCGTGCGCCCGTCGACGACCAGGCGTTCCTCGCCCAGGTCGAGCGTGACGCCCTCGGCGTGCACCTCCAGCCCGGCGCGCTGCTTGCCCGCGCACAGGCTGGTGGCGGCCAGCGTGCCCGCCGCGCCGCCCGCGAAGCGCAGCACCGCCGCCGTGGCCCGGTCGATCTCGCCGTCCGCGGCCCCCTCCGACGGTACGGCGTGCACCATCGCGACCTCGCCCACCAGCACCCTGGCCAGGTCCAGCACATGGACGGCCTGCTCGACGATCTGGCCGCCGGAGGTCTCGGTACGCAGCCACCAGTCCACGGGCGGCACCTTGTCGAGCCAGTGGCCGAGGGCCAGCCGTACGGGGCGGCCGGCGAGCAGTTCGCGGGCTTTCCCCAGGATGTCGAGGTAACGCCAGTGGTGACCGACGGCGGAGGGAAGGTCGCGGCGGGTTATCTCGGCGGCGATCTTTTCCGCGGTTTCTAGATCAGTTGCTAACGGCTTTTCTACAAAAAGCGGGAGATTGCACGACAAAGCATCTGTCTCCGGGTTACCGTGCGCGAAAGGCGGCACGCACACGTAGACGGCATCCAGTCCGCCGGCGTCCAGCAGGTCGGTGTGACTCCCGTAGGCCAGGGAGCCATGCCGAGAGGCCAGTGCTTCGGCCTTGTGGGGAACCGCGTCGGCGATTCCGGCAATCGTCACGTCGGGGAATGACGAGAGCACGTCTGCGTGACGGGCGGCGACATTTCCAGCACCTATGATGCCGATTCGAGTTATTGGCGACACAGGATGGCATATCCCACATCCGCTGATGAACAAACGAAAATGTTCGAACTCCTATCGGCAGGGCATGTGTCGCCATCCGTGACCTGAGACGATCGGGGTGAGCGCATGGAGACGGATCCGCGGGTCCGGGACTGGTACCGGCGGCGCACCAGCAGAGCCGCCGACTGGTCGCCGGACACACTGGTGGCCGCCAAGGGGGCGACCACGGTGAGCGTGGTTCTCCCGGCCCGCGACGAAGAACGCACGGTCGGGCCGATCGTCTCGGTGATCCGCCGCGACCTCGCCGACCTGGTGGACGAGATCGTCGTCGTGGACTCCCGCTCCACCGACGCCACCGCCGCCGTGGCCGCCGCCGCGGGCGCCACGGTCGTGCGCCAGGACGACGTGCTGGCCCACCTGCCGCCGCTGTCGGGCAAGGGCGAGGCCCTGTGGAAGGGGCTGGCCGCCAGTTCCGGCGACCTCGTCGTCTTCGTCGACGCCGACTTACGCGACTTCCCCTCCTCCTTCGTCACCGGCCTGCTCGGGCCGCTGCTGCTGGACACGGGGGTGCACTTCGTCAAGGGCGCCTACGAACGGCCGCTGAACGGCCGGCGCGGCGAGGGCGGCCGGGTCACCGAACTCGTCGCCCGGCCCCTGCTCAACCTGTGGTGGCCGGAGCTGTCCGGGTTCGTCCAGCCGCTAGGCGGCGAGTACGCGGGCCGGCGGACGGCCCTGGAACGCGTGCCGTTCGCGACCGAGTACGGGGTGGAGCTCGGCCTGCTGGTGGACCTGCTCGAACTCGTCGGCCTGGACGCCATGGCCCAGGTGGACCTGGGCTGCCGCACCCACGCGCACCAGTCCACGGCGGCGCTCGGCCGCATGGCCGCCCAGATCATGCTCACCGCGTGGACCAGGCTCGAACGCCAGGGCCGGGTGGTGTCGGCGGCGGCGCCCGCGCACAGCCTGCTCCAGTTCGACCCCGAACGGCGGGCCGCCCGCGCCGACGTGTCCGTGGCCGAGCGCCCGCCGCTGGCCTCGCTGGCCATCGAGGAGGACGTCGCGTGAACATCCTGATGAACGCCGGCCCGTGGCTGGAGGTGCCGCCGCCCGGCTACGGCGGGATCGAGAACGTGGTGGCCACGCTGGTGCCCGCGCTGCGCGAGCGGGGCGTACGCGTGGTGCTGGCCTCGGTGGGGTCCAGCACCGTCGAGGCCGACGAACTGGTCGCCGCCTTCCCCGAGGGGCAGTTCGCCCACCTGCAGAAGCCGTACAACCAGGTGATGGGGCTTGCCCACGCCCACCAGGCGCGGGTGGCGCGGGAGTTACGCGGCCGCGACGACATCGACCTCGTCCACGATCATCTGGAGGTCGTCGGCCCCGCGGTGCTGTCGGCGCTCGGCGGGCCGCCGGTGCTCCACACCCTCCACTGGGACCTGCGCAAGCACCCCGGCTTCTACGGCGCCTGGCCCCGGGAGATCGCCGTCAACGGCGTCTCCCACGACCAGCTCACCCGCGCTCCCGCCGCCCTGCGCGCCGCCGCCGTGGGCGCCGTCCACCTGGCCACCCCGCTGGCCGAGCGCGACCTGCGTTTCCCGCGCGGCGCGCACCTCGTGGTCATGGGCCGGATCTGCCCGCTCAAGGGCCAGCACGTCGCCGTCCGCGTGTGCCAGAAGCTCGGCCTGCCGCTGGTGCTGGCCGGCCCGGTCAGCGGCCTCGGCGGCCCCGCCGAGCTGGAACGTGTCCTGGAAGACCCGGAACATCCGCTCCACGGACACCCCGACGTCCGCTACCACCGCGACCACATCGCCCCCCACCTGGACGGCGAGCTGATCCGCTGGGCCGGCGGCGTCGCCGGGGACCGGCGCGACGAGCTCTACGGCAGCGCCAGAGCCGCCCTCTTCCCCCTGCAGTGGGACGAGCCGGGTGGCACCGCCGTGGTCGAGGCCCTGGCCCTGGGCGTCCCGGTGGTCGGCCTGCGCCGCGGCTGCCTGCCCGAACTGGTCGAGCACGGCCGTACGGGCTTCCTGGCGGACAGCGAGGGGGAACTCGCCGAGTGGCTGGGGCGCGTCGGCGACCTCGACCCGGAGGAGTGCCGCCGCGAGGCCCGCGCCCGGTTCACCCCGTCCGTGATGGCCGAGCGCTACCTGGAGCTCTACGCCCGGCTCAGTTGAAGCCCCGCGGCAGTACCGCCACCGGGCAGACCGAGGCGCGCAGCACCTTCATCGCCAGCTCGCCCAGGAAGACCCGGTGCGCCTGAGCGTCCTCGCTGCTCGCGCAGACCAGCAGGTCGCCGGGCGGCCACTCGACCGCGCCGATCGCGGCCGCCACGTCGTAGCCTTCGGCGATCTCCGCCTCGGCCTCGATGCCGGTGCCCTCCCACGCCAGCCGTACGGCGAGGGCGAGGTCGTCGCGCAGCCGGCCGGCGTCGTCGGTGCGCAGGTCCAGCGTGATCAGCCGCAGCGGCACCCCGAGCAGCAGCGCCGCCTGGGCCACCCGCTCCACGGCCTCGTCGCACTGCGGCCGGTGCACGTACGCCAGCGTCAGCCGGGTCGGCGCGGCCGGCGGGCGGTAGCCGGCCGGGGCCAGCATCACCGCCTCGCTCGACAGGTGCAGCAGGTGGTCGGAGGTGCTGCCGATCGCGATGCGGCCGTGCTGCCCGCCGTCCGCGGAGCCGACCACGATCAGGTCCGCCTTGATCCGGCTGGCCAGCACCGCCAGGCCGCGGCCGGCGCCGCGGCTCTCGAACGCCATGTACTCCGCGGGCCGCTCGCCGAGCTCGCCCGCGGCGTGGGCCAGGTTCGCCTGCGCCTCGACCGCCTGGCCGGGGCTGCCCGGCGGGTAGATGGTCGCCACCGTGAGCTCACCGCCGGTGACCTGCGTGATCGCGGTCCCCAGCGCGAGCGCGTCCCGTCCTCCAGCGTCGCCGGTGTACCCGACGATCACGTGCGCACCGATCACGCATCCCTCTCTACCCGCTCTGAGCAGGGAATACGCGGATTCCGTCAGACGTTGTGAACTCTTGGAGGCGCACGCGAAGTGAAGATCACACCAGACACGGAATTCAACGGCTCCGGCGGTCAGGTCACCCTCAGGGAAGCCGTGAAGCAGCTCAAGGCGCACGAACTGGACTGCACCATCTCCCGCGAAACCCTCGAAGGCAAGGTCAGCGTCTTCGCCGAGTGCGTACAGCGCGGTTTCACCCCGCTGCGCAGCGAGATCATGGCCGCCTACTACGTCGCCGAGCACGCGGCGGCCGAGGACGCCTTCGAGACCGGGCTGATCACGGAGGGCGAGCTCAGGCAGCGACAGCTCGATCTCGCCCGCATCCTCACCGGTACCGCCTGACCCCGCTATCGGCCGAATGGCCGATGACGCCTGGCCGAACTGCCGACGAAACCACTCGGTAAGATCATTAAGGTCATGTCCATCGTTTCTTCATCGATTGGACATGTGTTGTACCGCGACATCGTCGACTTCGCCCTCGGCACGCCCGGCTGGGTGCACACCTTCGCGGAGGTGGGCACCGACGCCGGGCTTTTCGTGTTCGCCGCCCTGTTCGTCCTGTGCTGGTGGCGCGCCCGCCGCGCACCCGCCCGCGAACTGGCCATCGCCCTCGTCGGACCCGCGGCGGTGATCGTCGCCTATGTCGTGAGCGAGATCGTGAAGCTGATCGTGCGCGAGGAACGGCCGTGCCGCGGCATCACCACGGTGGCCGCCTGCCCGCCGGCCGGGGACTGGTCGTTCCCGAGCAACCACTCCGTGATCGCCGCCGGAGCGGCGGGCGCGCTCATCCTGGCGTGGCGGGCCCTCGCCTGGGTCGTGCTCCCGCTGGCGGCGATCATGGCGTTCTCCCGCGTGTTCGTCGGCGCGCACTACCCGCACGACGTGGCCGCCGGGTTCGCGCTCGGGCTCGTGATCGCGCCGCTGGTCGCGCTGCTGTGCGTCGGCGCGGTCACACCCCTCGTCCGCCTGGTACGCGACCGGCTGGCCCTCGCCGCCTAACGGGCGAACCGGTCGGTGGCCTCCACCAGGCGGTCCACGATGCCGGGCTCGGTCGAGGCGTGCCCGGCGTCGTTCACCACGTGGAAGTCCGCCTCCGGCCACGCCTTGTGCAGGTCCCAGGCGGTCGCCATGGGCGTACAGGCGTCGTAGCGGCCCTGCACGATCACGGTGGGAATGTGCCGGATCTTCCCGACCTCCCGGATGAGCTGCTCCGGCGTGAACCACCCGTCGTGCGTGAAGTAATGGTTCTCGATGCGCGCGAACGCCAGCGCCATCCGCTCCTCGCCGAACTCCGCCACCAGTTCCGGATCGGGCAGCAACGTCACCGTCGAGCCCTCCCACTGCGCCCACGCCTTGGCGGCCGGCACCCGCACCGCCGGATCGGAGCTCTCCAGCCTCGCGCGGTAGGCGGCCAGCAGGTCGCCGCGCTCCCCGGGCGGGATCGGCGCCACGAACCCCTCCCACAGGTCGGGGAACAGGTGGGAGGCGCCCTCCTGGTAGAACCAGTGCAACTCCTGGGGACGCAGCGTGAAGATGCCGCGCAGTACCAGCTCCGTCGTGCGCTCCGGGTGCTTCTGCGCGTAGGCCAGCGCCAGCGCGCTGCCCCACGACCCGCCGAACACCTGCCAGCGCTCGATGCCGAGGTGCTCGCGCAGCCTCTCCATGTCCGCCACCAGGTTCCAGGTGGTGTTGTGCTCCAGCGAGACCGCCGCGTCACTCGCGTGGGGCGTGCTGCGCCCGCAGTTGCGCTGGTCGAACAGGACGATGCGGTACAGCTCCGGGTTCCACTGGCGGCGGTGCTTGCCGGTGCACCCGCCGCCCGGCCCGCCGTGGAGCATGACCGCGGGCTTGCCGTCCGGGTTGCCGCACACCTCCCAGTAGATCTGGTCGCCGTCTCCGACGTCGAGAAGGCCGGAATCGTAGGGCTCGATGGCCGGGTAGAGCTGTCTCATGGTTCGGCATGATTCCATGCGTGGCCTCTGGCCAAGGCACGTGCTCAACGGGGATTTTCTGGGAGATGAAGCATGATGGGCGACATGAAGCTGGTTGGGCTGGATGACATCAGGGCCGCTGCCGAGCGGATCGCCCCCGTGGTGGTGAGGACTCCGCTGGTGGCCATGGGTGAGGCGTGGATCAAGCCGGAGAGCCTGCAGCGGGTCGGCTCCTTCAAGATCCGGGGCGCCTACAACGCGGCCGTCTCCCTGGCGGGGGCGCAGGGGGTGGTGGCCCACTCTTCGGGGAACCACGGGCAGGCGCTGGCGTACGCGGCGAAGCTGCTGGGTGTGCCGTGTGTCGTGATGGTGCCGGAGGGGACGCCTCGGGTCAAGGCGGAGGCGATCGTCGGGCACGGGGCCGAGCTGGTGGTGGTGCCGCCGGAGCAGCGGGTGTCGGCGGCGGAGAAGGTGGCGGCCGAGCGGGGGATGACGATGGTGCCGCCGTACGACCATCCGGCGGTCATCGCGGGGCAGGGGACGATCGGGCTGGAGATCGTGGCTGATCTGCCGGATGTCGAGGTGGTGCTGGTTCCGGTGAGCGGGGGTGGGCTGGCTTCCGGGATCGCTTCGGCGGTCAGGGCGCTCAGGCCGGAGGCCAAGGTCGTCGGGGTGGAGCCGGAACTGGCGGCCGACGCGCGGGAGAGCCTGCGCGCGGGGCGGGTGGTGTCGTGGGAGCCGGCCAGGACGTTCAGGACGATCGCCGACGGGCTGCGGGCGGACCTGTCCGAGCTGACCTTCGCCCATCTGCGGGAACGGCTGGACGACATCGTGACCGTCTCCGAGGACGAGATCCGTGCCGCCATGGGCCATCTGGCCAGGACGGCCCGGCTGGTGGCCGAGCCCAGCGGGGCGACCGCGACCGCTGCCTATCTGGCGGGGCGGGCGCCGGCCGGGCGGACGGTGATCGTGTTGTCGGGGGGCAACGTGGATCCCGAGCTCTTCCGCTCGGTGATCTAGGACGACCAGGCGAGCCGGGTCAGGAATCCGCGCTCGTCGCGGGCGTACTCGCCGAAGGCCCGCTGGATCTCCGCGAGGTCGGGCACGAGCGTGCGGTGGAGGGTGCCGCCCTCCTTGTACTCCAGCTCGTAACCCCCCGGCTCGGGGGAGACCTGCATGAAGTGGCGGCCGAAGTTGACGAGGGCGACGAAGGGGTTCTGGGCGGAGAGCGTGGCCAGGGCGTCGTGGACGAGGCCCAGGTCCGGGTCGGTGACGATCATGCCGTCGCCGGTGTGGAGCTGCATGCCCGCGTAGGCGCCGCGTGGCCCGGCGTTGTGGACGAGGTCGCGCTGGGGGTCGTAGCAGACCAGGCCGTGTGCGCCGGCGACGGCGAAGACCCGGCCGGACATCTCGTCCATGGACTCCAGGTCCATGGTCACCAGCACGTGCCCGCCGGTGTAGGCCGTGAGCTTCCCGGGCAGCTCGCCGGCGTACGGCGGCAGCGTGCCGCCCGGAGCGTCCTTCTTGGCCGCCAAGTACCCCTTGCGGGCGAGATCTCGGGTGATCGGCTCTGGTTCCCGCCAGAGCATCAGCTCAACACTCACTCGCCCCATCTAACCGGACGATCGCCTCAGTCTGGGCATTCGCCAGCATAGGGCGCAAGATCCGCTTGCTGGCCGTGGCTTCTCCGCGTGGCGTCACGGCTGCTCGGACTGGGGGACCAGCTCGACCGTGCAGTACGCGCACCGCCGGGCCTCGGCCGGGACCTCGCTCAGGCAGTCGGGACACTGCTTGGTCGTCGCCGCCTGGTCCCGCTCGAAGAGGCTGACCAGCCGGGACATCGGCATGACGACCAGCCAGTACACGATGGCCGCGATGATCAGAAAGGCGAGGAGGTGGTTGAGGAAGTCGCCGTACTTGAACACGCTGCCGTTGACGGTGAAGGAGTAACTGGCGAAGTCCGGCTCGCGGCCGCCGGTCATCGCCCCGATCAACGGTGTGATCAGGTCGGCGACCAAGGCCTGCACGAGCCCGCTGAAGGTGGCGCCCACGATGACCGCGACCGCCAGCTCGACGATGTTGCCGCGCAGCAGGAATTTCTTGAATCCGCCCATGGGAGCGGCACATTGCCGACAGAACGCCCTCGAAACCTGGAGCCGGGGGCGTGGTGGTGGAGGTTTGCGGGTAGGTCGGTGCTCCCGCCCTTGTCGCCGGCGGCAGGGGAACGGAACATGGGATGGATCGCGAGGGAGCCGTCGATGATCGAGCGTTGGCCGGGAGACCCTTACCCGCTGGGTGCGACCTACGACGGGGCGGGCACCAACTTCGCGCTCTTCAGCGAGGTGGCCGAGCGGGTCGAGCTGTGCCTGTTCGACGAGGACGGCAAGGAGAGCGCGGTACGGCTGAGCGAGTGCGACGGGTTCGTCTGGCACGGGTACCTGCCCGGCATCGGCCCCGGCCACCGGTACGGCTACCGCGTCCACGGCCCCCACGACCCGGCCAGGGGCCTGCGCTGCAACCCCGCCAAGCTCCTCCTGGACCCGTACGCCAAGGCGATCGAGGGCGAGGTGACCTGGGACGAGGCGGTCTACGGCTACATGTTCGGCCGACCGGAGACGATGAACGAGGCGGACTCCGCCCCGTTCGTGCCCAGGTCGGTGGTGGTCAACCCGTTCTTCGGCTGGGGTCACGACCGGCCGCCGGCGACGCCGTACCATGACACGGTCATCTACGAGGCGCACGTCCGGGGACTGACGATCACCAACCCGAAGATCCCCGAGCGGATCCGCGGGACCTACGCCGCCCTGGGCCACCCGGAGACCCTCGACCACCTGACGAAGCTCGGGGTGACCGCCCTGGAGCTGATGCCGGTGCACCAGTTCGTCACCGACGACTTCCTGAGCCAGCGCGGCCTGAGCAACTACTGGGGCTACAACTCGATCGGGTTCTTCGCGCCGCACAACCGCTACTCCAGCCAGGGCCAGCGCGGCGGGCAGGTGCTGGAGTTCAAGGCGATGGTCAGGGCGCTGCACGAGGCGGACATCGAGGTCATCCTCGACGTGGTCTACAACCACACGGCCGAGGGCAACCACCTGGGCCCCACGCTGAGCTTCAAGGGCATCGACAACACCCACTACTACCGGCTGGCCGACGGCGACCCGCGCCACTACCTCGACACGACCGGCACGGGCAACAGCCTGTTCATGCGCAGCCCGCACGTCCTACAGATGATCATGGACTCGCTGCGCTACTGGGTGATCGAGATGCACGTGGACGGCTTCCGCTTCGACCTGGCCTCGACGCTGGCCAGGGAACTGCACGAGGTGGACCGGCTGAGCGCCTTCTTCGACCTGGTGCAGCAGGACCCGGTGTTGTCGCAGGTCAAGCTGATCGCCGAGCCCTGGGACCTCGGGCCGGGAGGGTACCAGGTGGGCAACTTCCCCTCCCGCTGGACCGAGTGGAACGGCCGCTACCGCGACACCATCCGCGACCTGTGGCGCGGGCAGCCGGCGACGCTGCCCGAGTTCGGCTCGCGCTTCACCGGCTCCAGCGACCTCTACCAGGACGACAGCCGCCGCCCCGCCGCCTCGATCAACTTCGTCACCTGCCATGACGGGTTCACGTTGCAGGACCTGGTCTCGTACAACGACAAGCACAACGAGGCCAACCAGGAGGGCAACCGCGACGGCACCGACGACAACCGCTCCTGGAACTGCGGCGCGGAGGGCCAGGCGGGGCCCCAGATCGAGGCGCTGCGCGAGCAGCAGAAGCGCAACTTCCTGACCACGCTCTTCCTGTCGCAGGGCGTGCCGATGATCTCCCACGGCGACGAACTGGGCCGCACGCAGCAGGGCAACAACAACGGCTACTGCCAGGACAACGAGCTGACCTGGGTCGACTGGTCGGACGTGCGGGAGAACTGGCTGCTGCTGGAGTTCACCCAGCGGCTGGCCGCGCTGCGCAGACGGCACCCGGTCTTCCGCCGCAGGCGCTTCTTCTACGGCCGGCCCGTGCGCGGCCTGGCCGACATCGCCTGGCTGACCCCGGCGGGCGAGGAGATGACCAACGGCGACTGGGAGGCCGGCTTCGCCAAGTCACTGGCGGTCTTCCTGAACGGCGAGGCCATCACCGAGCCCGATCGCCGCGGCCGCACGATCAGGGACGACTCGTTCCTGCTGCTGTTCAACGCGCACCACGACACCATCCGATTCACCGTCCCCAAGGATTACGGCGACATGTGGCAGACCGAGATCGATACCGCGATGCCGATCAGCGTGGGCGTGGCGACGTGCCGCGCCGGGGAGAGCGTGGCCGTGACCGGCCGCAGCGTGCGGGTGCTGCGCCGTGTCTAAGCCGACCTCGACCTACCGCGTCCAGCTCACGCCGGACTTCGGCTTCGCGCAGGTGGCCGAGATCGCCCCCTACCTGCGGGAGCTGGGCGTCAGCCACGTGTACCTGTCGCCGATCCTCCAGGCGACGCCGGGCTCGCTGCACGGCTACGACGTCATCGACCACTCCAGCATCCGGGCGGAGTTCGGCGGCGCGGCGGGCCTGCGCGAGCTGGCCGAGCAACTGGCCGCGCACGATCTGGCCATCGTCATGGACATCGTGCCCAACCACATGAACACCGAGAACGCGCAGTTCCGGTCGGTCCTGAAGGACGGTCCGGCCTCGCCGTACGCGAACTGGTTCGACATCGAGTGGACCGGCGGGAAGGTCGCGCTGCCGGTGCTGGGCGACGGCGCCGAGCCCAAGGTCGACGGCGAGGTGCTGCGCTACTACGAGCATGAATATCCCTATCCGGGGCACTACCGGCTGGTTCCCTACACCGAGGGGCCCGGCTACCGGCGCTTCTTCGACGTGTCGTCGCTGATCGGGCTGCGGGTGGAGGACCCCGCGGTGCTGTTCGCCACCCACGAGGTGATCTTCTGGCTGCTCGACGAGGGGCTGGTCGAAGGGCTGCGGGTGGACCATCCGGACGGCCTGGCCGACCCGCGCGGCTACCTGGAGTCGCTGCGCCGGCGTTCCGGCGGCGTGTGGACGGTCGTGGAGAAGATCCTCATCGGCGAGGAGCGGCTGCCGGACGACTGGGCCTGCGACGGCACGACCGGATACGAGGTCCTGAACCGGATCACCCGCCTGTTCGTCGACCCAGCCGGGGCGGATCCGCTCATCAGCCAGTTCGTCCGGCGTACCGGGCAGAGCGCCGACTACCGGGCGGTGGTCGCGCGCTCCAAGCGCGAGGTCATCGAGTTGTTCTTCACCGCCGAGGTCGAGCGGCTGGCGCGGGCGGCCGGCGCCGATCCGGCCGAGGTCGCGGAACTGCTGGCCGCCATGCCGGTCTACCGCGCCTACGTGACGCCCGGCGTGCCGCCGCCACCCGCGTCGGTCGAGCTCATCGAGGAGATCGCCACGCCGAAGACGCGGGAACTCGCCCAGAAGATCCTGTACGGCCCCGCCGAGGCGGTCACCAGGTTCCAGCAGAGCACCGGCCCGGTCATGGCCAAGGGCGTGGAGGACACGGCGCTGTACCGGTGGTACCCGCTGGCCGCGCTCAACGAGGTGGGCGGGGAGCCGGACGTCTTCGGGATCGAGGTCAAGGAGTTCCACGAGTTCTGCGCCGGGATGCGGCCGCACACGATGACGACGCTGTCGACGCACGACACCAAGCGCTCGGAGGACGTGCGGGCCCGGCTGTCGGTGTTGTCGGAGATGCCCGAGGAGTGGGCGCGGGCGGTGTCGGACTGGTCGGCGGCCCTGAGCTTCGACCCGCACCTCGACTACCTGGCCTGGCAGAACCTGCTCGGCGCCTGGCCGATCACGCCTGAGCGCTTCGCCGGCTATCTGCTGAAGGCCGCCCGGGAGGCCAAGACCCGGACGTCCTGGGTCAAGCCGGACGCGGCGTATGAGAAGGGGCTGCGCGAGTTCGCCGTCCAGGCGACGCAGCTGCCGGTGGGGGAGTTCGCGGCGCGGATCGAGCCGTACGCGATGGCGAACTCGCTCGGGGCCAAGCTGGTGCAGCTGATGATGCCCGGCGTCCCCGACGTCTACCAGGGCAATGAGATGACCGACTTCTCCCTCGTCGACCCGGACAACCGGCGGCCCGTCGACTTCGGCCGCCGCCCGGCCAACGCGTGGGACGCCACGAAGCTGCTGCTCACCAGCCAGGCGCTGCGCCTGCGCCGCCGATTGCCGCCCGCCGCGCCGTACCTGCCGCTGTTCGCGACGGGCGAGGCGGAGGAGCACGCGATCGCCTTCGCGCGCGGCTGCATCGGAGCGCAGGAGCTCGGAGGGAGAGAGCGAGGCACGAGCCAACGAGCTCCGAAGCGGGCGCGACCATCAAACGCAGCGGTCGCGGTCGCCACCCGCCTTCCGGTACGGCTGGCGCGCCGCGGCGGCTGGGCCGCCACCACGCTCATGCTGCCGCCGGGATCCTGGCACGACCTGCTGACCGGCAGCCGCTACACCGGCCGCATCCCCCTGGCCCACCTTTTGTGCCGCAACCCCGTCGCGCTGCTGGAGCGAACCTGACGCAGTGAGTGGAGTGGAGGCCCGACGGAGGAGGGACTCCGCGGAGCGAATGAGGAAGGTGAGCGATGATGAGCAGGGAGAAGACCTGAGATGCGATTTGACGTGTGGGCGCCTCGTGCCACGACCGTCGAGATCGAGCTGCCGGAGGGGCGGCGGCCGTTGCGGGCGGGCAAGGGCGGCTGGTGGGGCGCCGAGGTGGCGGAGGCGGGGCACGGCACGCCGTACTCCTTCGTGCTGGACGGCGACGGCCCCTACCCCGACCCGCGCTCGCGGCGCCAGCCCGAGGGGATCTTCGGCCCCAGCATGGTCTACGACCACGCCCACTACACGTGGAGCGACCACGACTGGACCGGCCGCGACCTGCGCGGATCGGTGATCTACGAGCTGCACATCGGCGCGTTCACCCCCGAGGGCACGTTCGCCGCGGCGATCGAGCGGCTGGACCACCTGGTCGAGCTGGGCGTCGACTTCGTGGAGGTCATGCCGATCGTCCCGGTGCCCGGCGGGCGCAACTGGGGCTACGACGGCGTCGACCTCTACGCGGTCAACGAGACCTACGGCGGGCCCGACGGGTTCAAGTCGTTCGTGGACGCCTGCCACGGCAAGGGCCTGGGCGTCGTCCTGGACGTGGTCTACAACCACCTCGGCCCGTCGGGCAACTTCCTGCACCCGTTCGGCCCGTACCTGACCGGCACCCAGGGCAGCTACTGGGGCGAGGCGGTCAACCTGGACGGCCCGCAGTCGGACGAGGTACGCCGCTACTTCATCGAGAACGCGCTGCAGTGGCTGCGCGACTACCACGTGGACGGGCTGCGGCTCGACGCGGTGCACGCGCTGCACGACCGCCGCGCCACGCACCTGCTGGCGGAGCTGTCGGCGGAGGTGGACGCGCTGTCGTGCGCGCTCGGCCGCCCACTGTCGCTGATCGCCGAGTCCGACCTCAACGACCCGCGCATGGTCACGCCGCTGGAGGCCGGCGGCCTCGGCATGACGGCGCAGTGGAACGACGACGTCCACCACGCCCTGCACTGCGCGGTCAGCGGCGAGAACCACGGCTACTACGGCGACTTCGCCGGCCTGGAGTCGCTGGCCAAGGCGCTGACCTCGGGATTCGTGCACGACGGAGGCTACTCCACCTTCCGCGGCCGCTCCCACGGCGCCTCGGCGCGCGGGGTGCCGGGACACCGCTTCGTCTGCTGCCTGCAGAACCACGACCAGATCGGCAACCGCCCCGCCGGCGACCGGCTGCCGATGACCGCGCTGAAGCTGGGGGCCGGGTTGCTGCTGGCCTCGCCGTACACGCCGATGCTGTTCATGGGGGAGGAGTGGGGGGCGCGCTCGCCGTTCCTGTTCTTCTCCGACCACGTGGAGCCCTCGCTGCGCGAGGGCGAGTCGGCGCGCCGGGCGCGGGAGTTCGAGGGTTTCGGGTACGACTGGGACGCGCCGGACCCGTCGTCGGAGGAGGCGTTCCTGCGTTCCAAGCTCGACTGGAACGAGTTGAAGGACGAGGAGCACTGGACGCTGCTGAGCTGGTACCGGGATCTCATCGCGCTGCGGAAGGCGTTTCCCGAGCTCGCCGATCCCCGTCTGGACCGGGTCCGGGTGGAGGTGGGACCTCTTGACCGCTGGTTGATTCTGTGGCGGGGGTCACTTTGCGTAATCGTAAATTTTTGTCCGGATTCTGTGACACTGCCACTCCGTGGAGGCACTGTAATTCTGGCTGCGGATGACCCTGTTTCCGCAGGTCCGAAGGGTTTACTGGTCCCTGGACAGTCAGTGGTGATCTACCGTTCAGTAATCTGACCGTTACTTTGCCCCGTTGCGGACTGTTACGTTTCGCCAGATATTCTGCGCTTCGGCCGTGACTGATGCGTCAAGTGATTTCTCACCACGCGGAACGGCCTTTTCGTTGCGGGGGCGAACTCTCCACCCCAGGACCTTCTGGCCCCCGTTCAGCGCGAACGGAGGGTAATGGGCAAGTACCTGCTGCGCAGGTTGGCGACGAATGTGCTCTTGGTCGCTATCGCGGCCAGCCTGGCTTACCTCCTCGCCGCGTCGAGTCTCAACCCCCAGGTCAACTTCAAGGGACGTAACCCTCCCGTCCCCGAGGCGACCATCGACAAGACGCTCGACCAGTACAACCTGAACCCCAAGAAGCCGCTGCTCGAGCGGTACGGCACGTGGGCGTCCGGGGTGGTCAGGGGCGACTTCGGCCAGACGTGGGAAGGCGACTCGGTCAACGAGGAGATGGGCCGCAGGATGGGCGTCAGCCTGCGCCTCCTGCTGATCGGAACGATCCTCGGCTCCGGGCTCGGCGTGCTCATCGGCGCCTTCGCCGCGGTGCGCCAGTACAAACTCAGCGACCGGGTGATCGGCGTCTCGTCATTCGTGATCATGGCGGTGCCGGTCTTCGTCATGGCCACGATGCTGATCCTCGCCGCGACCGGGCTCAACAACGCCGCGGGATCGAAGCTGATCGAGTTCGTGGGCGAATACTCGCCCGGCCTGACCGGCTGGGACCAGTTCGCCAACCGGCTCGTCCACCTGATCCTGCCGACGATCTCCCTGTGCCTCGGCCAGATCGCCTTCTACAGCCGGATCCAGCGGAACATGATGCTCGACGTACTCGGCCAGGACTTCGTCCGCACGGCCATGGCCAAGGGGCTGCGGCGCCGTACCGCGTTGTTCAGGCACGCGCTGCGCACCGCGCTGATCCCCGCCGCGACCTACTTCGCCTTCGCCTTCGGCACGCTGCTCACCGGCGCCACGTTCACCGAGAAGATCTTCGGCTGGCACGGCATGGGCGCCTGGCTGGTCGACTCGATCAACCAGCACGACGTGAACTCCGTGGCGGCGGTCAGCACCTTCGCGGCCGCCTGCGTCCTCGTGGCCGGTTTCCTGTCCGACCTGGCGGTCGCCGCCCTCGACCCCCGAGTCCGGGTGAGCTGACAGATGCGTAGCAAGGTCGTTCTCCGACGCCTGGTCAAGAACAAGCAGACGCGCTATGGCCTCATCGGCGTGCTCCTCCTGCTGATCCTGGCCTACGTGGGCCCGTTCGTGGCCCCCTACGACTGGTCCGACAAGGACTTCATGGCCTTCATGCAGCCCCCGGGGCCCGACCACTGGTGGGGCACCACGCAGACCGGCGGCGACGTCTTCGCCAACACGCTGCGCGGCCTGCAGAAGTCGCTCGTCATCGGCTTCCTCGTGGCGCTGATCTCCACCGGCCTCGCCGCCCTCGTCGGCGCCGCCGCCGGCTACTTCGGCGGCTGGGTCGACCGCCTCCTCATGTGGGGCGTCGACCTGCTGCTGGTCCTGCCCAGTTTCCTGATCATCGCCATCCTCTCGCCGCGGCTCAAGGGCGGCACCTGGCTGCTGTTCGTCCTGCTGCTCGCGCTGTTCGGATGGATGATCACCTCCCGGGTGGTCCGCAGCATGACGCTGTCGCTGCGCGAGCGTGAATACGTGCTGGCCGCCCGGTACATGGGCATCCCCGGCTGGCGGATCATCCTGCGGCACGTGCTGCCGAACCTGTCGTCGCTCCTGATCATCGACGCCACGCTGAACGTCAGCGGCGCCATCATCGGTGAGACCTCGCTGTCGTTCTTCGGCTTCGGCGTCCAGGCGCCCGACGTCTCCCTCGGCACCCTGATCGCCGACGGCTCCGGCACCAGCACGGTCATCTCGTATCCGTGGCTCTTCCTCTTCCCCGCGGGCCTCCTGGTGGCGCTGGTGCTCAGCGTCAACCTGATCGGCGACGGCCTGCGCGACGCGCTCGACCCCGGGAGCACCTCATGAGCATCCTCGAGGTGAAGGACCTCACCGTCACGTTCCCCGGCGGCATCGAGGCCGTGCGCGGCGTCAACTACTCGGTCTCGCGCGGAGAAGTACTCGGCATCGTCGGCGAGTCCGGCTCGGGCAAGTCCGTGACCTCCCTGGCCGTCATGGGCCTGCTGCCGCGCAACGCCGTGGTCAGCGGCTCGGTGAAGCTGCACGGCCGCGAACTGCTGGGCATGTCGGAAGACGAGCAGATCAAGGTACGCGGCAAGACGATCAGCATGATCTTCCAGGATCCGCTGTCGGCCTTCACTCCCGTCTACACGATCGGCGACCAGATCGCGGAAGCTGTCCGCATCCACCAGAAGGTGGGCAAGGACAAGGCCGCCCGCAAGGCCGTCGAACTGCTCGACCTGGTCGGCATCCCGCACCCCGGCGTGCGGGCCAAGTCGTTCCCGCACGAGTTCTCCGGCGGCATGCGCCAGCGCGCGATGATCGCCATGGCCATCGCCAACGACCCCGACCTGCTGATCTGCGACGAGCCCACCACCGCCCTGGATGTCACGATCCAGGCCCAGGTGCTGGAGGTGCTCAAGACCGCGCAGCGGGAGACCGGCGCCGGCATCGTGATGATCACCCACGACCTGGGCGTCATCGCCGGCATGGCCGACCGGGTGCTCGTGATGTACGCGGGCAAGCCGGTCGAGCAGGGGCCGGTGGACGAGCTTTACTACCGGCCGCGCATGCCGTACACGATGGGGCTTCTCGCTTCGATCCCGCGCATCGACGGCGAGGAGGGGCCGCTGGTCCCCATCGAGGGCAACCCGCCCTCCCCGGCGGCGCTGCCGCCCGGCTGCCCGTTCGCGCCGCGCTGCCCGATGAAGATCGACGCCTGCGACGACGAGGAGCCGCCGCTCACCGAGATCGGCGGCGGGCGGCACGTGGCCTGCATCCGCTCGCGCGAGATCGAGCACAAAGGCCTGACCGGCGCCGACGTCTTCCCCGTCCCGGTGATCCCGCCGAGCGACGTGGTGCGGATCCCGCGCGAGCAGCGTCCCACGGTGCTGGAGCTCGACGACCTCATCCGGCACTACCCGCTGATGAAGGGCGCGGTCTTCAAGCGCCGCGTCGGCACCGTGCACGCCGTGGACGGCATCAGCTTCGACATCGCCGAGGGCGAGACGCTGGCGCTGGTCGGCGAGTCGGGCTGCGGCAAGACGACCACGCTCCAGCAGATCATGCAGCTGGAGCCGCCGCAGAGCGGCCGCATCGTCGTGCTCGGCAAGGACAGCGCCAAGCTCGGCAAGGAGGACCGCAAGGCGCTCCGCGGCGACCTGCAGATCGTCTTCCAGGACCCGATGGCCGCGCTCGACCCACGCATGCCGGTCGGCGACATCGTCGCCGAGCCGCTGCGCGCCCACGGCCGCAAGAACGTCGGCCAACGTGTGGCGGAACTGCTCACGCTGGTCGGCCTCGACCCGAGCTACGCCGAGCGCTACCCGCAGCACTTCTCCGGCGGCCAGCGCCAGCGCATCGGCATCGCCCGCGCGCTCGCCCTGGAGCCCAGGATGCTCGTCCTCGACGAGCCGGTCTCCGCCCTCGACGTCTCCATCCAGGCCGGTGTCATCAACCTGCTGGAGGAGCTGAAGAACACGCTCGGGCTGTCCTACCTGTTCGTGGCGCACGACCTGGCCGTGGTACGGCACCTCGCCGACCGCGTCGCCGTCATGTACCTCGGCCGGATCGCCGAGATCGGCACCGTCGAGAACGTCTACGACCGCCCGGCCCACCCCTACACGCAGGCGCTGCTGTCAGCGATCCCGCTGCCCGACCCCGAGATGGAGCGCACACGCAAGCGCATCCTGCTCGAAGGCGACCTGCCCAGCCCGGCCGACCCGCCATCGGGTTGCCGGTTCCGCACCCGCTGCCCCAAGTTCGCCCGCCTCAGCGAGGCCGAGCGGCGGCGGTGTGTGGAGGAAGAGCCCTCAGTTGCTCGGCTCGCGAACGCCGTCGACCACGGTGCCGCCTGCCACTACGCGGAGGAGATCGAGGTCATCACGGCCTCGGACGATCAGGAGGAAAAGTGAAGGTTCGTTACCGGGCAGCGGCCGGAATCGCGGTCCTCGCCATGGCCGTCGCGGCCTGTGGCGGTGGTGGCGGCAGCGACGCCAAGAAGCCCAGTGCCGAGCAGTCGCAGCAGGCCCAGCAGCAGGCCGCCGCGCTGCCGGAGGTGTCCATCAACGAGACGCCGTACGAGCAGGTCCCGGACGGCGGCACGGTGAAGCTGGCGCTGCAGTCCTGGCAGACGCAGTGGAACTACAGCCAGACCCAGGGCACCAAGGGTGACGTCCGTGACGCCATGTCGCCCATGATGCCGTTCATCCGCGTCGCCGATGAAAAGGGGCAGGTCACCAACAACCCGGACTACATCTCCGAGTGGAAGTCCGAGGTCGCCGACGGCAAGCAGACCGTCACCTACAAGATCAACGAGAAGGCCACCTGGTCCGACGGCGAGCCGATCAGCTACAAGGACTTCCAGGCTCAGTGGAAGGCCCTGAACGGCAAGAACAAGGACTTCCTGATCTCATCGCCCGACGGTTACGACCGCATCGAGTCGGTGGAGAAGGGCGCCACCGACAAGGACGTCGTCGTCAAGTTCTCCAAGGTCTGGCCGGCCTGGCAGGACCTGTTCAGCCCGCTCTACCCGGCGTCGGTCAACGGGACCCCCGAGGGCTTCAACAAGGCGTACCTGAACAAGATCCCGGTCACCGCCGGGCCGTTCAAGCTCGGCAAGATCGACCAGACCGCGAAGACCGTCACCGCGGTCCGTGACGACAAGTGGTGGGGCCGCAAGTCCAAGCTCGACTCGGTCGTCTTCCGCGCCATCGACCTGTCCGGCCACGTCCCGGCCTTCGCCAACGGCGAGATCGACGCCGTGGTCATCGGCGCCGACGGCGCCAAGTACCAGCAGGCCAAGGACGTCGCCGGCGCCGACATGCGCAAGGCCGCCGGTCCGATCTGGCGTCACTTCACCTTCAACGGCGCCTCCGAGGCCCTGAAGGACAAGAACGTCCGCCACGCCATCTTCATGGGCATCAACCGCACGCCCATCCTCCAGTCGGACCTCCAGGGCCTCGACTGGCCGATGCAGCCCCAGGACAACCACGTCTACGTGAACACCCAGAAGGGCTACCAGGACAACTCGGGCGGGCTGAACACCTACAACCCCGACAAGGCCAAGCAACTGCTCGACGCGGCCGGCTGGAAGCTCGAGGGCGACGTCCGCAAGAAGGACGGCAAGGAGCTGAACATCCGCTTCATGTACTCGGCCGACCTGGCCGTGGCGAAGCAGGAGGGTGAGCTCACCCAGGCCATGCTCAAGGAGATCGGGGTCAAGGTGACCCTGGACGCGGCCGTTCCGGACAAGTTCTTCGACCGGATCAACGAGGGCGACTTCGACGTCACGCCGTTCGTGTGGGAGGGCACGCCGTTCCCGCTGGGCAACCTGTTCCAGCTGTACGGCAACCCGCCGGACTCGAAGCTGTTCAACAACAACTTCACCCGCGTGGGCTCCGCCGAGCTGGACGCCGCCATGGACGCCGCTGCCTCCGAGATCGACCCGGCCAAGGCCGTCGAGCTTGGTAACAAGGCGGACCAGCTGATCTGGGACCAGGCCGGTGTGCTTCCGCTGTTCCAGCGGCCGAACATCGTGGCCGCCAAGTCCGGGCTGGCCAACTACGGTGCGTTCGGGTTCTCCGACCGTGACTGGACCGCTGTCGGGCTGAAGAAGTAGCTCCTGACCGGTTCGCTTCGGGCCCTGGCCGGGTTGTCCGGCCGGGGCCCTTTGCTTTTCCACAGCCCTGCTGCCATGGCGGCGGCTCTTTCCACAGAACCTCGTTCGCGTCCCCTTCCCGCACCTGCGCCTCGGCACTCTGAGGGCCTCACCGTTCTTCCGGAGGCCCCCTGTGCAGATCACCTTCCCCATGCCCGTGTCCCTGACGGCCCTGTTCGTGGTGGCCATCGAACGTCTGCGCTTCGACATCGAGGGCATGCTGCCGTGGCGCATGGGCAGACCCCACAGAAGAGCCGCGATGGCGGCGCTGGGCACGCCGCTGCTGACGTTGACCCACAGCACCGTCCAGTGGCGGCCCGGCGGAGTCGACCTCACCGAGGACGAACGCCGGCTGCTGCGCCGTACCCGCCAGCACGTGCTGGTCTCCAGCACCGCGCCGCCACAGGCACTGCCGGCGAGCCTCCAGGTCGCCAGGGCCGCCGCGCGAGCCATAGCCGAGGAGTGCGCGGGCATGGTGGTGGACCCGCTGGCCGGCTACGCCCTGCCGTCCTGCGCCCGCTGCGCCGGCGAACCGTCCTCGTTCCGTCTCACCGACGACTGGCTGGGCTGGAGCGTGGACGTCCACGACACGGCTACCTGCCCGCCCTGGAATCCCGCCGACACCCGGGCCTGCGACTGCCTGCGCGTGACGTCACGGGGCCTGCGCCGCTTCGCCCTCCCCGAGATCACCCTCGACGGCGCCGCCTGCGCCCACAACCTGTGCGCCGTCAACCTGCTGCGCGCCGTGGCCCAGCGCCTCCTGGCCGATCACCTGGCCTTCCTGTCGGCCAACCCCGAGGCCCGCGAACGCACCATCGACGACCACCTGCGCATCCACGACCAGGCCCTGTTCTCCGACCGCCAGTCGTTCGGCGTCCGCCTGACGCCCTGCGAGAGCCCCGGCTCGATCCGCCGCCTGAAGGTCGGCCCCGCTCCCGGCTCCGGCCAGATCACCTGCCTGAAGGTGGGCCCGCCGTCCGACTTCACCGGCACCCTGAACGACTGGCTCTGCTCCACCCAGGGCGCCTCTCCGGTCACCTACCTGACCGCCGCCTGAAACGCCGCCCATCAGGTACGCGCCCATGCCCCGGGGCGGGGCCGTACCTGGGTGGACGGTGCGGACGGGGTGGCGTGCGATAGTCTCTGCGCCAATGTGGTTGCCGGTGCTGCTGGCCGGCACGGGAGGAGAACGATGAGCGAGCGGGCTCCCGCGGGCATAGACGTCCACACGCCGAACGTCGCCCGGATCTACGACTACATGCTCGGTGGCAAGGACAACTTCGCCGCCGACCGTGAGGCCGCTGAGCAGATACTCAAATCGTTCCCCGAGTCCCGGGAAGGCGTCCAGCTCAACCGCGAGTTCCTCGGCAACGCCGTCCGGTATCTGGCCGATGAGGCGGGGATCCGGCAGTTCGTCGACATCGGGGCGGGCCTGCCCACTCAGCGGAACGTCCACGAGGTGGCCCACTCCGTCGACAAGACGGCCCGCACGGTCTACGTCGACAACGACCCGATCGTCTGCGTCCACGGCCGCGCCCTGCTCGCCAACACCCCCACCGTGGCCATGGTCGAGGCCGACCTGCGCGAACCCGAGACCCTCCGGGCCAAGGTGGCCGCCACCACGCTGATCGACTTCGAGGAGCCGGTGGCGTTGCTGATGGTGGCCGTCCTGCACTTCCTCGAAGACCCCTACGACGACGTCGCCCAGCTCCGCGACATGCTCCCGCCCGGCAGCCACATGGTGATCACACACATGTCCATGCAGGAGAGGCGCAGCACGGACACGGACTCGGTCCGCGAGGTGTACTCGCGCGCCAGCTCAGGCGTCCACCCCCGCACGGTGCCGGACATCCGCCGCTTCTTCGGCCCTTACGAGGTACTGACCCCCGACCACTTCATCTCGCCCCACATCCTGAGCCGCTTCGCCCCCCTCGGCTGGGCCGCCGTGGCCAAACGCCCTTCCTGACCACCCTCCGCGCCCTAGTCTCAGCCTCGGGGTCCTCCGCGTGGCCTCTGCAGTTCCCACCCCACTCGGTCTGTGGCTCGCGAACGCGTTGCGCAGTCCTCCGGGGAGCGGTCTCGGCTCGAGTGTCCTGCTACCCGGCTCTGGTTCCGAGGTGTGCGGACGCACTGCCCAGCCGCTGATGGCTGCCCACGGGTCAGAGGCTGAGGATTTTGGTGAGGGCTTCGTGGAGGGCGGTCTCGGGGGACGGGGGCAGGGAGGGGGCGCGCCAGGCGACGTAGCCGTCCGGGCGGACCAGGACGGCGCCGGTGTCGTCGACGCCGTAGCGCTCCTGCCAGCGTCCCTCCATGTCCTTGAGCTCGACGCCGATGGGCAACGGGGTGAGGTGGAGCGACAGACGTTCGCTCAGCTTGCGCGCCGCCGTCTCCCACGCCCGGCCGCTCGGCCCGACCAGCAGGACGAAGCCCGTTCCGAACAGGTCGATCGTGGAGATCGGGTGGCCGTCCCAGTCGAGGAGCATGTGGGGGGCGCGGCTGCCGGGGCGGGCGGTGGCGGTGCGGGGGTCCTCCAGGATGGAGCCGTCGTCGCCGGGCTCCGTCAAGATCGCCGTCGAGTGGTAGCGGTAGCCGATCATGACCGAGAAGGGGTCCGTGATCGGCGGAGGGAAGCCCCGCGTCTGCTCGGACGGCATGCGGAATGCCATGTTGGCCAGCTGGCCGTCGGCCGTCAGGGCGCCGATGGGACGGCGTTCGGCGTCGTAGGTGTCCAGGAAGTCCGGTCCGGCCTGGCCGGTGTGGACGAGCCACAGACGCCAGGCGAGGTCGATGCCGTCCTGGAGCGCGGTGCTGCCGCCCTGGCCGCCGGTGGGCGGCATGGTGTGGGCGGCGTCCCCGGCGAAGAAGACGCGGCCCGTCCGGTAGGTATCGGCAAGGATGTGGGCGAAGGCGAAGCTGGTGGTGTCTTTGATGGTGACGTCCAGATCGGGGATGCCTACCGCCTGCCGTACCAGATGGCGGCAACGCTCTTCGGTGAAGCCGGGGTCGGTCTCCGGGTCGTAGTAGACGCCGAACACGTGGCTGCCGACGCCGGTGCCGGTGATGATGGCGCCAGTGAGGTCGGCTGACTGCAGGTACCAGAGGGTGACCTCGCGGTCGCGCACGACGCCGGTGAGGTCGGCGTCGAACATGATCGAGTACATCTCGTTCAGCTGGCCCTTGCCGCTGGTCGGCACGCCCAGGGAGGTGCGCAACGGGCTGCGGTAGCCGTCGGCGGCCACGACGTAGTCGGCGCGGATGGTGCTCACCGCGTCGCCGGACATGATCACGGCGGTGACGCCGTCAGCGTCCTGCTCCAGGGAGATGAGTTCGGTGGAGAAGCGCAGGTCGGCGCCGAACTCCTCGGCCTTGGCCCGCAGCACCCGCTCCACCTCCGACTGCGGCGCCCCCACCTGCGGCACCGGCGTGATGTCGATCAGGGAGTCGAGGTCGCCCTCGGTGGTGTCCACGATGATCTTCGGGTTGGGGTCGACGAGGCTACCGGCGATCGCGATGCGCATGTCGTCGCCGATGCCCTCCCAGATGCTGGTGAGCTGCGCCTCGATCCCCGGCACCGACCGCACGAGCTCCATCACCCTCGGCCCCACGCCGAACGCTTTGGGCTGGATCGACGTGCTCGCATGCCGTTCGACCAGAATGACCGGCACCTCGTGCCACGCCAGCATCATCGCCGCACTGAGCCCCGCATACCCGGCACCGACCACCAGAACGGGCACCCGCTCTTCCATCTCCACCCTTTCCACCTCCGAGATGCTCGGCTTCGCGTAATATCGCGTTAGCGCGTCCGAAGGACACGATATGTCGCGTGTTCCGATGGGTCAAGACATATCGCGTTTGTGGGTGGTTTGTTAAGATCACCATCTTTTACGGCCCAGCCGCCCCCACCGCCACCCACCGCACGGGGCCGGGCCCCGTTCAGGGAGACGCTGACGAGGCGCGCGCGGGGCAGGCCGCCGTCACGAGATCCGCCTACCGGCTGGATGGTTCAGAAGCCGGGCACCCCATCAGGCCCAGCCTCCGGAAACCCGCCCCGCGGCATCCCGTCCTGCGGAACCCCGCCCAGAGGCGCACCATCCTGCGGCGCTCCACCCAGAGGCGCACCGCTCTGCGGGGCTCCGCCCAGAGGCGTGCCGTTCTGCGGGGCTCCGCCCGGAGGCGCGCCGTTCTGCGGAGCTCCGGCCTGCGGCATGCCTGCCTGAGGTGCCCCAGCTTGTGGTGCGCCTGCCTGGGGCGCGCCGGTCTGTGGCAGGCCCGCCTGGGGGACGCCGTTCTGCGGAACCCCGGTCTGCGGGACCGCCTGCTGTGGGCCGCCCGTTTGGGGTGCTCCGGTCTGGGGTGCGCCTGGTTGGGTGGTGCCTGGTTGGGTGGTGCCGGGCTGCGGGACTCCGGCGGTGCCGGGCGTTGGCACGTTGGTGAAGGTGTCGCCGGAGGGCGGGGCCGACGTGGGGAAGAGATCGATGGGCGCCGTGGAGAGCGTGTCCGCCGGGGTGGTCGTGTTGATGCTGGTGGTCGCCGTGAACACCTGGAAGAGCGCCAGCACCGCGCTTGCCGTGAGCGCCAGCGCGAAGGCTCCGATGACGATCGGAACCGCCAGGGGAGTCCGCATTCGCGATTTCTAGCATGCTCAGCGCAGCGAGAAAACCCCGAATACACCGGAAGGCCGGATATATCTGACCAGATCCACCACCCCCGTCAACCCAACCAGCCAAGTGCCTCAACCCAGCCAAGTGCCTCAACCAAGCCACCGTCCCCAACAGGCCAACGGGCTCAACCAGGCCAACGGGCTCAACCCGGTCGACGGCCTCAAGCCAGCCGACGGCGCCCTTGGCCCATGGTCGCCCAGCATGGCGACGGCCTCAACCCGGTCGATGGCCCCAAGCCTGGTGACGGCGGCAACGGGTAGAGGGAGGTGTTTGGGGGAGGGTTCAGTCCAGGTGGCGTTCGAGGGAGTCCAGTTTGCTGGTCATTCCGTCGGTGACGCCTTCGCGGATGTCGGCCTTCAGCACGATGCTGACCCGGGGTGCGACTTCTTTCACCGCGTCGACGGCCTGCTTGATGACCGCCATCACCTCGTCCCACTCGCCCTCGATCGTGGTGAACATCGCGTCTGTCCGGTTGGGTAGTCCGCTCTCCCGGACCACCTTGACCGCACGGGCCACCGGCTCAGCGACGCCTTCGCCCACTCCCAGCGGCGTGATGGAGAATGCGACGATCACGAACCAACCTCCCACGAACTCGGCCATGCCCGAAGGCTCCCGATCCTACAAACGCCACACCCGCTCAACGGCACCGGGTAGCAGCCCCGGGTGGCACCCAGTCGCGTGGTGTGCCCGGGAGAAGAGATCGGCGTGGGAGAGACGCGGCCGGGGTGCGGTGAAGGCGGGGCGGCCGAGGCGCCGGTGGGGAGGGCCGGAAGCGGGGTGAGGCCTGGGGGTTGGGAGAGGCGGGGGTGGGGGTGAGCTGGAGGTGGGGAGGGTGGTGGGGAGCCGCTGGTTGTTGGTGGGTGGCGGCTCCCCGGGTCGTGCTCAGTGCTCGTGGTCGTGCTCTTCCTCGTCCTCACTCAGCCCGTCCGACGGCTCCACGCCCAGCACGGCCTCCCGCGGCTCAACCTCGTCGATGTGGTTGACCAGCGACAGCACGTGGTCGGGCTCGATCAGCCATTGCAGCGCCGTGGCCCCGGTCTCGTCGGCGTTGACCAGTTCGGCCTGCTCCTTGCGCTCCTCGTCGGTGAGGTCGGCGTCCTCATGGCGGATCTCGCCCAGCGCCGCGGCCTGCAGCGCGTCAACGTCGAGCACCTCCACGGTCAGCTCGACCGTGAGACGCAGGAACTTACCTTCATCACTCATGGAGCTGACTCTACGGGTTACAGCCGGATCAGGCGCCGCTCCACGGCGCACCGGACGGCCGCGGTTCTGCTGTCGACGCCCAGCTTGTCGTAGACGTGGGCGAGATGCGTCTTGACGGTGGCCTCGCTGATGAACATGGCCTTGCTGATCTCCCGGTTGGAACGGCCGGCCGCCAGAAGTTCGAGGATCTCGATCTCCCGCTGGCTGAGCGCGAGCTGGGGGCTGCGGAAGCGCTGGGCCAGCCGGGAGGCCACGGGCGGCGACAGGGCGGTCTCGCCGCTCGCGGCGGTGCGCAGGGCGGCGAACAGTTCTTCGGGGGGCGACTCCTTCAGCAGATAGCCGACGGCCCCGGCTTCGAGGGCGCGCAGGATGTCGGCGTCGGAGTCGTACGTGGTGAGCACGACCACCTTGGGCGCTCCCGGCAGGGCGGCGATCTGCCGGGTGGCCTCCAGGCCGTCGATGCCCTCACCCATCTGGAGGTCCATGAGGACGAGGTCGGGGGCCAGGTAGGCGCTCTGCCGTACCGCTTCCTCTCCGTCGGCGGCTTCACCGGCGACGGTGAAGTCGTCCTGTGCGGCGAGCATCGCGGCCAGGCCCGCCCGGACCACGGGGTGGTCGTCGACCAGCAGGATCCTCATGCGTACACCTTCACCGCGACCACGGTGCCCTCTCCGGGCACGCTGTCCACGGTGGCCGTGCCGCCGAGCGATTCGGCGCGCTGGCGGATGGCCTTCAGGCCGTAGCCCCGGCCCCGGCTGGAACTGGGGCTGGCGGGGTCGAAGCCGACGCCGTCGTCCATGACGTCGAGGGTGACGGTGTCGGGCAGATAGGTGAGCGTGACCACGACGGTGCCGGCGCGGGCGTGCTGGGCGGCGTTGGCGAGGGCGCCCTGGGCGATGCGCAGGAGTTCGCCCTCCACGCCCGGGTCGAGCTTGCGTGGTGTGCCTTCCACCCTTACCTGGACGGAGTCGGCGACCTTGCGGAGCGCCTCGGGGAGGGAACGTTCGTCGAGGGCGGGCGGGGCGAGGTCGTGGACGAAGCGCCTGGCTTCGGCGAGGTTCTCGCGGGCGGCCACCGCGGCCTGGCGTACGTGGGCGCGGGCCTTGCCGTTGTCGGCGTCCCATTCCTGGTCGGCGGCGTTGAGCAGCATGTGCATGCTGGACAGGCCCTGGGCGAGCGTGTCGTGGATCTCGCGCGAGAGCCGTACCCGCTCCTGGAGGACGCCGGCGGCGCGCTCGGACTCCGCGAGCGCGTCCCTCGCCCGCATGAGGTCGTCGATGAGCTCCTGGCGGCGGACGTTCTCGTGGTGGAGACGGCGGTAGTTGAACATGCTCATCGTGGCGATCGCGATCGGCGCGACGAGCGGGGCGGGGTCCCAGTTGGTGCGCGCGTGGAACTCGCCGACGACCGCGGCGACCGCCGCGAGATATCCCACCAGGGGTACGGCCAGCCGCATCGGCAGCACGATCAGCACAAGGAAGAACAGCGGGATCGCCGACCAGCTGAAGCACGGCGTGGTCAGCGTGAGCGGCGTCCAGGCGGCGATCATCGCGCCCAGCCAGGCGACCTGCTGCCGTCCCGGCTTGGCCCACGCGACTCCGCCGGCATAAAGGGAACAGAAAGCGGCCACCGCGACGAGCCTGATCACGTCGAGCTGCGACACGCCGCCGCCGTAGGAGAGCATCCGTACGGTACAAGCCGCCATCGTCAGATAAAAGCCCAGGTGGACGACTCGCGGGAAACCGTCCTCGAAGGTCATCGGCTGCCGCAGGGAAAGCACGCTCATCCCTTCTTGGTACCAGGAGCGTGCGATGGCCGGATCATCCTTTTGGATGATCGGAGACCAACCATGCGCCCGTCCCGCCGTCAGACGCGGGCCGGAAGGCTTGACCGTGACCGGAAAGGAGACTTCACATGATCGACAAAATTCGGCCGTTCTCCCTGCTGATCGGACGCGTGGTGCTCGGGGCCGTGTTCCTCGTGCACGGCCTGCAGAAGTTCACCGGCGAAGGGATCCCGGGCGTGACCGGGTTCTTCGCATCGCTGGGCGTCCCGCTTCCCGGTGTGGCCGCGCCGGTGGTCGCCATCCTGGAGGTGGGCGGCGGCGTCGCCCTCATCCTGGGCGCGGCGCTGCCCATCGTCGGCACGCTGCTCGCCGTGGACATGCTCGGCGCCATCGTCCTCGTCCACTTCAAGAACGGCTTCTCCGTCGGCGAGGGCGGCTACGAGTTCGTCCTCACGCTGGCCGCGGCCAGCCTGGTGATCGCGTTCAGCGAGGGCGGCGCACTGGCCGTCGACAACATCTGGCGGCGCAAGCGCGCCCTCGCCGTGGTGCGTTAGGGGAGCTTCCACTCCACGGGCGCCGCGCCCTGCTGGACCAGCAGCTCGTTGGCGCGGCTGAACGGCCGCGAGCCGAAGAAGCCGCTGCGCGCCGACAGCGGAGACGGGTGCGCGGACTCGATCCGCGGCACGTCACCCAGCATCGGGGCGAGGTTGCGGGCGTCGCGGCCCCACAGAATGGCCACCATCGGCTTACTACGCGCGACCAGAGCGCGAATGGCCTGCTCGGTGACCTCCTCCCAGCCCTTGCCGCGGTGGGAGGCGGGCTTGCCCGGCATCACGGTCAGGACCCTGTTGAGCAGGAGCACACCCTGCTCGGCCCACGGTGTCAGATCGCCGTTGGCGGGCCTGGGCAGGCCGAGGTCGCTCTCCATCTCCTTGTAGATGTTGAGCAGACTGCCCGGCAGCGGGCGTACGTCGGCCGCGACCGAGAACGACAGCCCGATGGGGTGGCCTGGGGTGGGATAGGGATCCTGGCCCACGATCAGCACCTTGACCTCGTCGAAGGGCTGACTGAAGGCGCGCAGGACATGCGCGCCCGCGGGGAGGTATTGCCGGCCTTCGGCGATCTCCTTGCGGAGGAACTCACCCATGGTGGAGATTCGCTCGGAAACGGGCTCGAGCGCCGCGGCCCAACCGGCCTCGACGACTTCATTGAGGGGACGACCTGCCATGGCCACTGAGCCTATCTAGCTCTGCTAGCGCTTCGCTGCGGATCCATCCAACTAAGACCAAAACCCCCAACGACCCGGATCTCACGGGCCGTGGGGAGCCGGATCGAGAGGCGTTGGGTTCCGGGGATCCAGGGTTGGCGGGCCCGGACCCCCGGAGGGTTTACTTCACCGAGCCGGCCATCATGCCCTGCACGAAGTAGCGCTGGAAGGCGAAGAAGAGGATCAGTGGGATGATCAGCGACAGGAAGGCGCCTGACGACAGGATGTCGATGTTGTTGCCGAACTGTCGCATCTGGGACTGCAGTGCCTTGGTCATCGGCTGGGAGTCGGGGTTGGCGAAGACCAGGGCGATGAGCATGTCGTTCCAGACCCAGAGGAACTGGAAGATGCCCAGCGACGCGATCGCCGGCTTGCCCAGGGGGAAGACGATGCTGACGAAGATCTTCCATTCCGGCGCCCCGTCCATCCGCGCCGCCTCCAGCAACGACGCCGGGATGCCGACGAAGAAGTTGCGCAGCAGGAAGATCGCGAACGGCAGGCCGAAGGCCACGTGGAACAACACCACGCTGGGGATCGAGCCGAACATCCCGGTGCTGCCGTAGAACGAGGCGATCGGGATGAGCGCGACCTGGATGGGGACGATGAGCAGGCCGACGACGACGAGGAACAGCAGGTCGCGGCCGGGGAACTCCATCCACGCGAACGCGTAGGCGGCCATGGCCGCGATGCCGATGACCAGAACCGTGGTCGGCACCGTGATGGCGATGGTGTTCCAGAACGACGCGGTGAACCCGGTGGCCAGCAGGTTGGAGTAGTTGGCCAGGGTGAGTTCCGCGGGCTTGGTGAAGACCGTCCACCAGCCCTCGGCGTTGTTGACCGCGACCGAGCGCATCGACACGACCAGCAGGCCGAGCGTCGGGACCAGCCAGAACAGGCCGATCAGGATCATCACGACCTGGACGGCGCCGCCGCCCACCTTGTCCACGCCCCGGCTGAGCAGCCCGCGCTTGGGGGCGCCCGCCTCGACACCCCGCTCAACGGTGGCGGTCGCCGTGGCCATCAGCGCTCCTCCCTTCTGAACCTGCGGACATTCATGATCATGAAGGGCAGGACCAGGATCAGCAGGAAGACCGCCAGCGCGCTGCCCAGGCCCTGGTTGTTGCCGCCGCCGAACGACACGCGCCACATCTCCAGCGCGATCACGTTCGACTGTGGCTGCACCGAGGCCGGCGCGATGATGAAGACCAGGTCGAACACCTTCAAGGTATTGATGATCATCGTCACGAAGACGACCAGCAGCACCGGGGACAGGAGCGGGATGGTGATCCTGCGGAACACCTGCCACTCCGTGGCTCCGTCGATGCGTGCGGCCTCCAGGGCGTCGCGCGGGATGGCCGCGAGCCCGGCCGAGATGAGGACCATCGCGAATCCGGCCCAGACCCAGACGAACGCGCCGATGATCGCGGGGGTGATGAGGGCCTCGCCGAGCCAGTTCAGGCCCCGGTAGGGGGCGGTGAAGTTGGTCTGCGGGAGCCGTACCTCATAGGAGCCGGCGGCCAGCCCGTCGAAACGGAAAGATCCGTTGTCGGCGGTGGTGGTGGTCGCGGCGACCTGGCCGTCCTTGACCGCCTCGACGGTCATGCCGGGCAGGCCCTTCTCCTGGGGGTCGACCGCGCCGCTGGTGCCCTGGCCGCCCGGGGTGAAGTCGAACCAGACGGTTCCGGACAGCGCGCCCGGTGGCGGGTTGGCGAGCGCGGGGGCGGCGTTGGTGGGCATCGTGTTGGCCTTGATGCCGACCAGCGGGATGAGCACCGGCTGGCCCGCCTGCGCGGGCTGCTTGGTGGCGACCCCGCCGTCCTTGGCCGCGACCGGGGAGGCGTCGCCCTCGCGTGGGCGGGCGTCCGGGTAGCCCTGGCTGGAGGAGAACGTGTCGCTCACGGTGGTGAGCACCGCGTTGGCCAGGCCCTTGTCGGGGTCCTGCTCGTAGACCAGGCGGAAGATGACGCCGGCGGCCATCAGCGAGACCGCCATCGGCATGAAGACGATCAGCTTGAACGCCGTGGACCACTTGATGCGCTCGGTCAGCACCGCGAAGAGCAGGCCGAGCACGGTGACCAGGATCGGCGCGACGATCACCCAGATCAGGTTGTTCCTGATGGTGACCAGCGTGCCGCGGTCGGTGAAGATCGTGGTGAAGTTCTCCACGCCCACGAACACGCTGCCCGAGGCGTCGAAGAGGCTGCGGAAGATCGAGTAGACGATCGGGTAGACCACCCAGATTCCCAGCAGGATCGCGGCCGGCAGCAAGAAGACGACGGCGATCGCGGGGGAAGGGCCGAGGCGGAATTTCTTGGGGGTGTCAGCCCGTGAGGAGGCGGCCCCGTCCTGCGACGGGGCCTGCGGGCCGTCCAACCGTTCGGTCACGGCCTAACCTCTCTACTTCCAGGCCTTCTTGGCTTCTTCTTCGAGCTTCGCCTGAGCGCCCTTGACGTCGGCGGGGTTGCGCAGGAAGTCCTGGAGGACCTTCCACTCGCCCTTGCCGTCGGTGGCGCCGAAGGCGCTGGGGGCGAGGTCGGACATGTCGTAGCGGACGGCGTCACCGGCCGAGACGATGGTCTGGCCGAGCTGCTTGGTCAGCTCGTCCGGGTAGTTGTCGGGGGAGACGTTCTTGTTGGGCGACAGGTAACCGGGCAGCTTGGCCCAGATCTCGCCGCCTTCCTTGGAGGCCAGGAACTCCAGCAGCGCCATCGCGCCGGGGGTGTCCTTCAGCGCGACCGCGATGTCGCCGCCGAGCACGACCGGGCTGGTCTCGCCGACCTTGGGGAAGGGGAAGGTCTTGGCGCCCTCGCCGACCTTCTCGCCGGACTGGGCGACCGGAGTGGCCACGAAGTCCGCCTCAATGATCATGGCGGCCTTCTTCTGGTCGTAGACCTTGGTGACGCAGTCGGGGAACTGCGTCTGCAGCGCGCCGGAGTTGCCGTCGAGGACGAACTCCTTCTTGGTCATGATCTGCGCCATCTTCTCCAGCGCCGTGGTGACGGAGGGGTCGGTCCACGGGATCTCGTGCTTGGAGAGCTTGTCGTAGTTCTCCGGGCCGGCGCTGCTGAGGTAGACGTTCTCGAACAGGTCGGTCAGGGTCCAGCCGGAGGCGCCGCAGAAGGAGAAGGGGGCGGTGCCGGAGTCGGCGATGGTCTGCGCGACCTTGAGCAGCTCGTCCCAGTTGGTGGGCGGCTGGACGCCGGCCTCCTCGAAGTTGGCCGTGCGGTACCACACCAGCGACTTATGCGCGGCCTTCACCATCACGCCGTACACCTGGCCGTCCGCGGAGCCGAGCTCCTTCCAGTACGGGGTGTAGTTCGTGTCGATCTGGCTGATGACCTCGGGGGTGAGGGGCTTGAGCGCCTTGTCGGCGGAGTACTGCTGGACCAGGCCGGGCTGGGGCAGGATCGCGATGTCGGGCGGGCTGCCGCCCTTGATGCGCGGGCCGAGGTACGCGCCGGTGTCCTCACCGGTGGAGGCGTAGGTCACCTCGGCGCCGGTCTTGTCGGAGAAGGCCTTCAGCACCTGGCGGAAGGACTTCTCCTCGTCGCTGGTCCACTTGGCGGCGACCTCGATCTTCTGGCCCTGGAGGGGCTTCGCGCCGCCGGAGGTGGCGGCGCCGGTGCCGGCGGGCTGGGTGGGGGTGGTCGTCGGCGCGTTGCCACAGGCCGAGACCGCTACCGCGAGCCCTGCCAGGACGATGGCTGTCTTTCTCATGTCTTGCCTCACTGAGTCGACAATGACTCCGTCAGATCCGCCTTCAACGAGTCCACGACGGCGTCGCTCGGCTCGGGGAACGGCGGGCTGAGCGCCTTGGCGACCGAACTGGCGATCACCAGGCTCAGCTGGTTGTAGTTGGCGCTGACCGGCCGCGGCTTGGCGGCCAGGATGCTCTCTTTGAGCACCGGGAGATAGGGGAACTGCTCGATCAGCTCGGGGTCGTCGTAAAGCTCGGTCCACACCGGCGGGAAGGAGCCTTCCGACAGGACCCGGCGCTGGGTCTCCATGCTGGTGAAGTAGTGGATGAAGTCGCGGGCGGTCTTCGGATGCCTGGAGTAGGCGCTGACGGCCAGGTTCTGGCCGCCGAGGGCGCTGGTGCCCGGCCCGTTCTGGCCCGGCAGCCTGGTGACCGCGAACCGGTCGCCGAGCTCGGCCTTGGCGGAGCCGTAGGCGTGCGGCCAGTTGCGGGCGAAGGCCAGGTCGCCGTTCTGGAAGGCGAGCCGCGACTCCTCTTCCTTGTACGACAGCGCGTCGTCCGGGATCCAGCCCTCGCGAAGTCCCTGGGCGAGGAAGCCGAGAGCGGCCTTGGCCTTGGCGCTGTCGAGCGTCACCTCCTGGCCGTCGGTGCTGAGGATCTGCCCGCCCACGGCCTCGGAGAAGTTCACGGTCAGCCCCTCGTACGCAAGGAACTGCCCGGCATAGCCACCAATATTGTGTTTTTTCGTTACGTCAAGCGCTCGCCGCCGGAGGTCCGCCCAGGTCTTGGGCGGCTTTTTCACCAGGTCAGAGCGGTAAAACAACAATCCCGCATTGCTCGTGTACGGCACTGCCCAGAGCTTGCCGTTGTACACCGCTGTGTCCACGACCGGCGGCAGGAACTTGTCGAGCGGGAAGGCCCCGCGCTCCAAGGGGATGATCCAGCCGTTGTCCGCGAACTCCGCTGTCCACACGACGTCCAGGACGAGCACGTCATACCTGTCGCTGCGTGCCTGAAGGTTGGAGACCATCTGGGCTCGCTGTTCGTCCGCCGCTTCTGGCAGCTCGATCAGCGTCACCTTCTCGGCCGGGTGGGCCTGGTTCCAGCGATCCAGCAGTGGCTGCAAGTACGTCGTGCCCTCGCGCCCGACGGCGAAGGTGATCGGGCCGATCCCGCCCGTCTCCGGCTCGCCGCCGCCGTCGTCGCCGGACGCGGCGCAGCCTGCCGTCAGCAGAGCGGCGAGCAGCACCGGCATCAAACGACGCACGTTGTTACCTCCACGTTTCTAGGATTACATACGTGTTAGGTAGATGCATTCATGTTATGCACACCTGTAATCTGATGGTCAACGGTTATCTCCGTAACGCATGCGTAACGTACGGGAGGTGGAGCGGTGCGGCTGCACCTGCTGGCGCTCCTGGCCAAGGAGCCTGCCCATGGGTATGAGCTCAAACAGGCCCTGGAGCTGACCTTCGGCAGCGCTTACCCCTCTCCCAACATCGGCCAGATCTATGTGACACTCGGCCGGCTGGAGAAGGACGGGCTGGTCAGGGCGGTTGACGTCGAGCAGTCCAACCGGCCGAACAAGAAGGTCTACTATCTGACCGCGGAAGGCCGTGAGGCCCTGACGCAGTGGGTGGACGAGCCGACCGAGGGCCCGCGCGTGCGCGACGAGTTCTTCATGAAGCTCGTGCTCGCGCCGCTCACCGGGATCTCCGACCAGATGGCGCTGATCAGCCGCCAGCGCCGGCACTATCTCGCGCTGATGCGCGACCTCAACGACCTCCTGGAGCGTACGGACCCGGCCAACCGGGTCGCTACGCTGCTGATCGAGGGAGCCATGCTGCACCTGCAGGCCGACCTCGACTGGCTGCAGCGCTGCCAGGAGGACCTGATATGACCCTTTTGAAAACCGTCAACCTGGTCAAGATCTACTCGAACGGCGGGGTGCCCGTGCCCGCCGTCCGCGGTGTGGACCTGCAGGTGGACGAGGGCGAGTTCGTCGTCATCATGGGCCCGTCCGGGTCGGGGAAGTCGACGCTCGTGCACATGCTGGGCGGTCTCGACACCCGCACCAGCGGCGAGATCTGGCTCGGCGGCAAGCGCGTGGACACGCTGTCGGAGTCGGCGTGGGCGGTGCTGCGGCGGCGCCAGATCGGCTTCGTCTTCCAGTTCTTCAACCTGGTCGCCAGCATGACCGTCGCCGACAACGTCGAGCTGCCGGCTCTGCTGGCGGGGGCCACGCCCGGCGAGGCCCGCGAGCGCAGGGAGGTACTGCTCGGCGCGCTCAACCTCACCGAGCGCGCCGACGCCGCGCCCGGCCAGCTCTCCGGCGGCGAGCAGCAGCGGGTCGCGCTGGCCAGGGCCCTGGCCAACCAGCCCACGGTCCTGCTGGCCGACGAGCCCACGGGCAACCTCGACAGCCGCAACACGCGCGACGTGCTGCGCCTGCTCGGGCAGGTGCACAAGGACGGCCAGACCATCGTCATGGTCACCCACGACGCCCGCGTCGCCAGCCTCGCCGACCGCGTGGTGTCCCTGCTCGACGGCGAGATCGTCGACGACGGCCGGATCGCCAGGCGGCGCAAGGGCAACGCCGGAGAGGTCATCGAGCTCAGGTGACGATGAGACACGCCGGCAGCCGATGGGTCAGGGCGGACCTGCGGGCCAGGCGCGGGCAGGCCGTGCTGACCGTCCTGGCCGTCGCCGGGATCGTCGCCGCGCTGATCACCGCCGCGACGCTGCTGGAGGAGGGCACCAACCCCTGGCGCAGCCTGTTCTCCCAGACCGACGGTGCCCACGTGTGGATCCACACCCAGGAGGTCCCCCAGGCGGTCAGGCTGCGCGAGATCGACGGGGTCACGCAGGTGGCCGGGCCGTACCGCTCGGCGCCCGTGAGCGTCGTGCAGGACGGCAAGAAGGAGCCCGCGGCGCTGCGCGCGCTGCCCGCCGCCGCGCCCGAGGTGGCGCACCCGGTCGTGGCCGAGGGCCGCTGGCTCGACCAGGGACAGCTCGACGGCGTCGTCGTCGAGCGCTCGTTCGCGCGCGAGCTGGGGCTGCGGCTCGGCGCGCCGGTCACCGTCACCGCGCTCAGCGGCGCCCGCCACACGCTCTACGTCCGCGGCATCGCCGACACCGCCGAGCAGGGCTTCTACCCCGAGTGGACACCCGGCCTGGCCTGGGTGCTGCCCGACCTGCTCGACCGCATCGAGCCCGCGCTCGGCCGCAGCGAGTACGTGACCGGCCTGCGTCTGACCGACCCCGAGGCCACCCAGGTCGTCTCCCAGCGGGTCGTGGTCATGCTGGAGGACAAGCTCCAGCGCGTCTACACCTGGCGGCAGGTCAGGGCCGCCATGGAGCTCGACAACCGGCTCCTGGGCACGCTGCTGGCGTTGTTCGGCGTGGTGGGGCTGGTCGCCGCCGCGCTGGCGCTGGCCAACGCCGCCGGTGGCCGGGTGCTCGGCCAGTTGCGCGACCTGGCCACGCTGAAGTCCATGGGGTTCACCCGGGCGCAGGTCGCCGGCCTTCTCGTGGTCGAGCACGGGGCGCTCGGCCTGGTCGGCGTCGCGCTCGGCTCCGTCGCGGGCGTGGCGGTGATCGCCTTCGTGCTCGGCCCCTCGGCGATCGCCCCGGCGCCCGTGCTGCTCATCGTCGCGGGCACCGCCCTGGTCGTGCTGGCCGCCGTCGGCCTGCCCGCCTGGCGCGGGGGCCGCACCCCGCCGATCCCCGCCGCCCCCTCCGCGCCGCCCCGGGGCCACCTGTCCCGTCTGGCGCGCCTGGCCCTCCTGGTACGGCTCCCGCCCGCCCTCGTCCTGGGCGCCCGCGACGCGTTCACCCGCCGGGTGCCCGCGTTCATGACCGTGTTCGGCCTGGCCGTACCCATGATGATGATCACCATCGGCCTGGGCGTGTGGTCCACCCTCGACAACTTCCAGCGCAACCCCGCCCAGGTGGGCCAGCACGCCGCCCTCCACGTCCGTCCCGGCAAGCTGGAGTCGGCCTCGGCCGAGCGCATGGCCAAGGCCGACCGGGGCGTGGCCACCGTCTACCAGGGGGCCGACGTCAACGCGCTGGCCCCGGGGCAGGCCAGGTCGGTACGGGTGCGGGCGATCGGGAACTCGGCGGAGCCGTACCCCTTCCCGGTGGTGGAGGGCCGCATGTACGCCCAGCCTGGCGAGGCCGTGGCCGGGCAGGGTCTGCTCGACCTGCTGCGGGCCAAGATCGGCGACCGGGTGCGGCTGACGGTCGGCGACTCGCCGCTCATCGTGCGCATCGTCGGCAGGACCGTGGAGCCCGATCTGGACGGCGAGGTGCTCTCGGTCGGCCTGGACAGCCTCGCGGCCAAGGACACGGTGCCGCCGGAGTTCTACGCGCTGGTGCTGAAGGACGGCGCGGACGCGGGGGAGGTGCGCACGCGGCTGCTCGCCGTCTCCGGCGAGGGGCTCGACGTGCAGCGCGTGGTGAACCCGGCTGAGCGGCTGACCGTCATCCGGGTGCTGATCGTGGCGCTCATCTTCGTGCTGTCGCTGATCGGACTGGCGAACCTGCTGACCGCCAGCGCGCTCGGACTGCGCGACCACGCGCTCGACCTGGCGGTGCTGAAGGCGATGGGCCTGACGCCGCGCCAGCTCATGGCCACGCTGGTGACCGGGACCGGGCTGCTGGTGATCCTGGGCGTGCTCGCGGGCACCGCCGTGGGCGCTTCGGTGGTGACGGGCCTGATCGACCTGCAGGGTCACACCAGCGGCGTGGGCGCCGGCATCGGCCGCCCGCCCTCGGCCACCACGCTCGTGCTCGCGGTGCTGGTGGCGGTGGGCGCGGCGCTGGCGGTGGCGCTGATCCCCGCCAGGCGGGCGGCACGGGCCCAGGTGCCCGTCACCGCCCGCTGAGCGATCACATGTGTTTCAGGGCGAACCAGTAGAAGCCGTGGCCCGGCAGCGTCAGCAGGTACGGCAGCTCGCCGATCTGCGGGAACGGCACGCCGCCGCGCGCCTCCACCGGGGTCATGCCCTTGAAGCGGCGCAGGTCGAGCTCGACCGGCTGCGGGAACTTGGACAGGTTGTTCACACACAGCATGAGGTCGTCGCCCTCTTCGCGGACGAACGTCAGCACGCTGGAGTTCGACGACCACATCTCGGTGTACGCGCCGGTGCCGAAGACCGGGTGGTTGCGCCGGATCTGCAGCATGCGGCGGGTGAAGTGCAGCAGTGAGCCCTCGTGCTTCTGCTGCGCCTCGACGTTGACCGCCTGGTAGCCGTAGATCGGGTCCATCACCGCGGGCAGGTAGAGCCGCCCGGGGTCGGCGTTGGAGAAGCCGGCGTTGCGGTCGGGGCTCCACTGCATCGGGGTGCGGACCGAGTCGCGGTCCTCCAGCCAGATGTTGTCGCCCATGCCGATCTCGTCGCCGTAGTACATGACGGGGGAGCCGGGCAGCGACAGCAGCAGGGCGTGGAAGAGCTCGATCATGTCGCGGTCGTTGTCGAGCAGCGGTGCCAGGCGCCGCCGGATGCCGAGGTAGGCGCGCATGCGCGGGTCCTTGGCGTACTCGTTGTGCATGTAGTCGCGCTCTTCCTCGGTCACCGTCTCGAGCGTGAGCTCGTCGTGGTTGCGGAGGAAGATGCCCCACTGGGCGCTGTCGGGCAGCTTGGGGGTCCGCGACATGATCTCGGAGATCGGCTCGCGGGCCTCCTTCTTGACCGCCATGTAGATGCGCGGCATCAGCGGGAAGTGGAAGGCCATATGGCATTCGTCACCCCCGGTGGTGGGGTCGCCGAAGTACTCCACCACGTCCTCCGGCCAGCCGTTGGCCTCGGCCAGCAGGACGCGGTCGGGGTAGAGGCGGTCCACCTCGGCGCGCACCTTCTTGAGGTAGGCGTGCGTCTCCGGCAGGCCGGAGCACCCCGTGCCCTCGCGCTCGAACAGGTACGGCACCGCGTCCAGGCGGAAGCCGTCGATGCCCAGGTCCAGCCAGAAGCGCAGGACCTCCAGCATCGCCTCCTGCACGGCCGGGTTGTCGTAGTTCAGGTCCGGCTGGTGGTGGAAGAAGCGGTGCCAGTAGTACTGCTTGCGCACCGGGTCGTAGGTCCAGTTGGACTCCTCGGCGCCGATGAAGATGATCGGCGCGTCGGGGTAGCCGGTGGGTTCGTCGGACCAGACGTAGAAGTCGCCGAACGGCCCCTCGGGATCGTGCCGGGAGGCCTGGAACCACGGATGGCGGTCGCTGGTGTGGTTCATCACCAGGTCGGTGATGATGCGTAGCCCACGGGCGTGCGCCGACTCGATGAGCTGGACGAAGTCCCCGAGGTCCCCGAAGTCCGGAAGGATCTTCATGTAGTCGGAGATGTCGTATCCGCCATCGCGCAGCGGCGACTCGTACAAGGGCAGCAGCCAAAGGCAGTCGACACCGAGCCACTGCACGTAGTCGAGCTTCTCGACCAGGCCGCGTAGGTCTCCGGTGCCGTCGCCGTTGGAGTCCTTGAAACCCCGGACGAGGACCTCATAGAAAACAGCCCGCTTGTACCAGTGCGGGTCCTCCGAGACGAACGTCTCGGGCACCTGCTCAGGTGTTGGGGATGCGTTGATCATGTGTCGCTCACAGAAGGAGATGTGGGCAGGACGAAGTCACCGGATACCCCGGCGTTTTGTGGTGACCGCGCCGCCTGGAGTCGTCATCCCTGCGAACCCCATGCCCTGAGCGAGCCCGGATTTGTGACCCGGTGCCCGCTTGTTCGCGGCGCTTACGGGCCGAACACTACCAGCCCGTCGGCCTTCCGGAACCCGCTTGTGCTGTGCCGCATGTAATACCCACGAGATCGCGGTGTAATCGCGACGTTACTTAGCGTTCGCTAGAACGGCGCTTCCAGTTCACCCAGGTCATGCCCGTAATCGCGCAGCCAGGCGCCGAACAGCACCAGACCGCGCACCCAGAACCGGTCGTTCCAGCCGTTGAAACGCGTCAGCGCGTCGGGCCCGCCGCCGATCACCTCGTGCAGGTCATCCGAGAGCAGGCCGGGCACCCGCTCGGCCACCGTGGCCAGCATCCGGTGCGAGTACTCGCGGGCCGGAGCCGCGGTCGAGCGCAGCGGCACCCGCCGAAGCGGCTGCTTGACCACGTTCGTGGACGGCAGCGCGGCCACGCGCGGACTGGCCGCGTGCAGCAGTTCGCGGTAGAAGCGCCCCTTGTCCTTGCGGGCCACGCCCACCGACAGCGCCGCGTCGAAGAACTCCGGATGGATGAACGGCGCCGCGAACGAGGCCTCAGGCCCCACCAGGTTCACCGCCGAACGGGCGATGCCCCGCACCGTACGCGTGTGCAGCACCGACAACGGCAGCTCCGCCCGATGTCCGTGGAGCATCGAGGTGGACTCGGCGAACTGCTCACCCACGGTCTGCGCCATCCAGGCCGCCGCCGCCTCCGACAGGAACGGCCGCGACGGCGCGCCCAGCGACAGCGAACTCAGTACCGCCGCCGAGCGCTCGGCCTGCGAGGTGGCCTCCAGCGCCGCCCCGCTGACCATGAAGTTCTTCAGCAGCGGCCCGCCCGCCAGGCCGTCCACCAGGATGCGGCCGGCGCCGTGGACCTCCTTGGCGAACGGCGCGTACCAGGCGTGGTGCGGCGTCAGATACTCGAGCCTGCGCGCCACCTCCAGCGCGTCGGCCGGATAGGCGCCGGGATCCTGGGTGACCACGCGGTGCGGGATGCCCAGCTCGCGGGTGATCGCCTGGGCGAAGGAGATGTCGGTGTCGGTGCCGTCGTCCGGGCTGGTCGTCCAGGACTCCACGTCGAAGCCGCGCGCCACGGCCACACTGGCCAGCAGCCGCGAGTCGTAGCCGCCGCTGACCGGGACCAGCAGCCGCCGGCCCTCGTAGTCCTTGTAGACCTCGTGCAGGATCTCCAGGATCGCGTCCGCGCTGGTCCAGGCCTCGTACGGCTCACGCCGCAGCCAGCGCGGCAGCCGCCGCTCGGTGGCCAGCCGCTCGCCCGTGAACACCAGCGCGCTGGAGCCGGGCAGCCGCCTGATCTGCCGGTATGGTGTCGCCTCCCCGAGCGGGAAGGTCACCTGAAGGATCGAGGCCCACGCGTCCCAGTCGATCTCGACCGGGACCAGCGAGAGCAGGGGGGCGATCAGGGAGGAGAAGTAGACGGCGTCGCCGAGCCGTACGTAATAGACGTCGACCAGCCCGAGCGCGCCCGCGTGCAGCGTGACCCGCTCGCCCGCGCCGATGAGACCGGGCGTCTCGTAGGTCTCGGCGACCGACATCCACGCGTCCCCGGCCGGCGGCTTGCGCTCGCCCCAGGAGAAGGCGAACTCGCCCTCGGAGCGGTGGTACGGCGGCAGGGGAGCGGTGCTGAACAGCGCCGCGTGGGCGGTCTGGAGCGCGGGGCGGCAGCGCGGGCCGGCGGCGGCCAGCTTCGCCGCGACGGCGGGGTCGATCCGGCCGAGGGCTCCGCAGACGTAGGGCCGCACATTGAACTGCACCGGATCCATCCCTTCCTGCCGCTTACCGGTTGAAGGGTATCCTTTGGCCTCGTGAGCGAGCGCAGCGAGCGAGCCAACTTTGTCGTTGGCCTGCTGGAGGAAGGCCGATGACGGAGCTGGAAAGCACGCGCAAAGCGCTGAGGGACGCGGTCGCCCAGGCCGAGCACGCGGCGGAGCTGGCGCGGCTGCTGGACACCGCCCAGGCGAAGCTCGCCGCCGCCGAGCAGAGCGCGCAGGAGGCCAAGGCGCTGGCCGCGCAGGTGTCGGAGCTGGAGGACCGGCTCGACGACGAGCGTTCCGACGCGGAGCGGCTGCGCAAGGAACTGGCCGAGCAGCGCTACCAGGCCGAGGTGGCGCAGTGGAAGCTGTCCTCCATCAAGGTCGCCCGCTGGAACCGGCTCGGTGACGCGCTGAAGTCCGGCAAGTCCAACCCGGTGCGTCTCGCCAAGGGCATCAAGGGCGCCGCCAAGGCCGCCCCGCGCCCGGTCGCGCCCAAGCGCAAGCCGGTCGCCGCCGCCGATCAGAAGGCCGAGCGGCCCGGCGCCGCCTTCCAGGCCACCGCCGCGACCAGGACGATAGAGGGCGCCTCGTTCCGGCTGAAGCCGTTCAGGATCCCGACCGGCCCCAACACGCGCCCCCACCTGACCGCCGCCGTCATCGCCGACCCGCACGCCGAGGCGCTGCTGCGCTACGAGTGGCGGCAGACGACCGGCTTCACCCCGCGCGACTTCGCCCGGGTGCTGCCGCTGGAGGTGCCCCACCTGCTCGTGGTCGAGTCGGTCACCGAGGGCCCCTGGGCCGAGGAGATCGCCGGCGAGCCGGGTGAGGGCCTGCGCGCGCTGCTGGCCTGGTGCGCCGAGCGGGGCATCCGCACGGTCTTCTGGCACACCCAGGGCGACCCCGCCGGCTTCGCCGCGGCCGCCGCCCTGTTCGAGCACCGCTTCAGCGTCGACACGGCGAGCGGCTGGCCGCGGCTGCTGTTCGGCGTGCAGCCGCGGGTGCACAACCCGCTGCCGCTGTCGGGCGGCCGGGTCGACCGGGTGCTCACGCTGGAGCAGTTGCTGCCGCCGCACCTGTCGTATCCGGACGTGCTGACGTCCTACCGCTGGCCGGCCGCCGTCGACGTGCCGCCGGGAACGCCGACGTGGCGGCTGTCGGAGATCGCCGCCTGCGGCACCTCGATCGGACCGGAGCCCGACTCCCGCCGCGCCCACGCCGCGCTGCGCCGCGCCTACGCGGGCGGCACGATGACCGAGCGGGTCGACGAGCTGCTGGAGCGCATCGGGCTGCCCAGCGCCCGCGCGACGCTGAACGTCTCGGTGATCCTGCCGGTCACCGACGCCGCGCTGCTGGAGCACGCGCTCGCCCAGGTCGCCAGGCAGAGCGGGGTCACGCAGCTGATCCTGTTCGGCCCGCCCGGCGCGGGGGAGCGCGCCCGTGACGTGATCAAGGACGCCGAGGTCGTCTTCCGCGACCTCGACCCCGCGCTGTCCACGGGCGGCATGCTCAACCACGGGCTCGACCTGTGCGAGGCCGACCTGGTCGCGGTCATGGACCCGCGCGACGTCTACGGCATGCACTACCTGTCCGACCTCAGCCGCGCCTTCCTGTTCGGCACCGCGGACATCGTGGGCAAGGCCGCCTTCTACGCCCACCTGCGCAACGCCCAGGCCACGCTGCTGAAGCAGCCGGACGCCGAGTACACCTACACGCCGGAGATCGCCGGGGCGACGCTGCTCGCCCGCCGCAACGCCCTGCGCGAGCTGGGCTTCCCCGACCTGACCGAGGGCTGGGACGAGGTACTCATGCGGCAGTGCCGTACGGACGGGGTGAAGGTCTTCTCCGCCGACCGTTTCGGCTACGTGCGCGTGCGCGACGAGGACCGCTGGCTCCTGGGGGCGGCCCAGCTCATCGAGTACGGCTCCGCCGAGCCCCACGCGCTCATCTGATGACACCCGGGCAGCTCGCGGAGCTTCTCGGCGAGCCGCCCGCGCCCGAGGGCGACTGGACGCGGGAGGCGGTCTACCTGTCGGCCGCCGCGCTGCGCCGCCGCGTGGACCCGGGCGAGCTGGCCGCGTCCGTGCCCGGGGCGGTGGCGCTGCCGAACGGGCTGCTGCGCATCGTCCTGCCCGAGCCCGCCGACGTGCTGGCCGACGTGTTCGCGGTGGCCGACCAGGGGTGGCCGGCGGAACCGCTGACATGGGACAACCCCGGATTTGTCGTGAAATATGCGCGCGCCAGAGCGGTGGCCGTGGCGCGGGAAGCCGCCGCTCTCGGAGTGCCCGTCGCCCTTGGGGCGTCTGGCGGGCATGGGGTGCTCGGCGCCCTTGAGGTGTCCGGCGGGGTTGGGGCGTCTGACGGGCTCGGGGTGCCTGGCGGGCTTGGGGTTTCTGGCGGGTTTGAGCCCGCGTGTTTGTCGGGGGCGCGCGATCGGGCGGTGTTGCGGGTGCTGGCCGAGCTGCCCGGCCGCCGGGTCAGCGCGGAGCCGGGGTGGGCGGCCTTTCTGGTACGGCTCGCGCTGGCCTATCACGACGCCTATGAGCACGCGGCGCCGCTGCCCGTCGGGGACGAACCGGCCGCCCCGGTGCACACCGCTCGGGTGCGGCTGGCGCTGGCCGTACAGGAAGTCCTTCCTGGACCCGACAGAATCTGAAATTTCACGCCATAAGGCGTGAAAACGTGTAAAAACTCTACAATTTCCTGCACATCGTGTCTCGATAGGTGGGCACGGTGTCCGGCGCGATCCCGCGTTCCGATAGCCTCTTTTGGGTGAGTCGATTCGCCCATCCCGCAGGGGACCGGCACGCCGAGATGCTGCCCCACGAGCGCCCGCCGCTGGCGCCCGCCGACCTCAACCGGATCAATCCCGCGATCTGGCCGCGAACGTCGAGCAGGACCGAGGGCGCGCTCACGGTCGGCGGCATCGACGTGCGGGACCTCGCCGCCGAGCACGGCACTCCGCTCTACGTCGTCGACGAGGCCGACGTGCGCTCGCGCATGCGCGACTACGCCACCGCCTTCGCCGGTTCCGACGTGCACTACGCCGGGAAGGCGTTCCTGTGCAGGGAGATCGTCCGGTGGCTGCAGGACGAGGGGCTCGGCCTCGACGTGGCCAGCGGCGGCGAGCTGGCCGTCGCGCTCAGCGTCGGCTTCCCGCCCGAGCGCATCACGCTCCACGGCAACAACAAGTCCGTCGCCGAGCTGACCCGGGCCCTTGAGGTCGGCGTCGGGCACATCGTGGTCGACTCCTACGAGGAGATCGCCAGGGTCGGCTACCTCGCCGACGAGCTCGGCAAGCGGCCCAAGGTCATGATCCGGGTGACCACCGGCGTCGAGGCGCACACCCACGAGTTCATCGCGACCGCCCACGACGACCAGAAGTTCGGCCTGTCGCTCAACACCGGCGCCGCCGCGGAGGCGGTCCGCCGCATCCTCGCGCTGCCCCAGCTCGAACTCGTCGGCCTGCACTCCCACATCGGCTCGCAGATCGTCGACACCGCCGGCTTCGAGGTGGCCGCCCGCCGCCTGGCCGACCTGCTCGTGCAGATCAAGGACGAGCACGGCGTCGTCCTGCCCGAGCTCGACCTCGGCGGCGGCTACGGCATCGCCTACGTCGAAGGCGACGAGGCCCCCGACATCAAGGAACTGGCCGACGGCCTGCGCGAGATCGTCGCCAAGGTCTGCACCGGCGCCGGGCTGCCCGTGCCCAACCTCACCGTCGAGCCGGGCCGCACCATCGTCGGCCCCGGCGGCATCACCCTCTACGAGGTCGGCACCGTCAAGGACGTCGAGGGCATCCGCACCTACGTCAGCATCGACGGCGGCATGAGCGACAACGTGCGCACCGCGCTCTACGGCGCCGAGTACACCGCGGTGCTGGCCAACCGCGAGAGCACCGCCGCGCCCATGCTCAGCCGCCTGGTCGGCAAGCACTGCGAGAGCGGCGACATCGTCATCAGGGACTTCTACCTCCCGGCCGACCTCGCGCCGGGCGACCTCATCGCGGTGGCCGCCACCGGCGCCTACTGCCGCTCGCTGGCCAGCAACTACAACTATCTGCCCAGGCCCGCCGTGGTCGCCGTCGCCGACGGCTCCTCCCGGGTGATCGTGCGGGGCGAGACCGAGGACGATCTGCTGAGGGGGCAACTGTGAAGGTCGCGCTGCTGGGATGCGGCGTCGTCGGCTCGCAGGTCATCAGGCTCATGCGCGAGCAGGCCGACGACCTGGCCGCCCGGATCGGGGCGCCGCTGGAGCTGGCGGGCGTCGCCGTACGCAGGCTGGGGCGTAAACGTGAGGTGGACGTCGACCCCGCGCTGCTCACCACCGACGCCGAGGCCCTCGTCACCCGTGAAGACGTCGACATCGTCGTCGAGGTCATCGGCGGCATCGAGCCCGCGCGCTCGCTGATCGTCGCGGCCCTGTCCAAGGGCAAGTCGGTCGTGACCGCGAACAAGGCGCTGCTGGCCGAGGACGGTTCCGCCCTGCACGAGGCGGCCCGCGCCGGCGGCGGGGACCTCTACTTCGAGGCCAGCGTGGCCGGGGCCATCCCGCTGCTGCGCCCGCTGCGCGAGTCGCTGGCCGGCGACCACGTCAACCGCGTGCTCGGCATCGTCAACGGCACCACCAACTACATCCTCGACAAGATGGACTCCACGGGCGCCTCGTTCAACGACGCGCTGGAGGAGGCGCAGGCGCTCGGCTACGCCGAGGCCGACCCCACCGCCGACGTCGAGGGCTTCGACGCCGCCGCCAAGGCCGCGATCCTCGCCGGGCTGGCCTTCCACAGCCGGGTGACCGCCGAGCAGGTGCACCGCGAGGGCATCACCGAGATCACCGCCACCGACGTCGCCTCGGCCAAGGCCATGGGGTACGTCATCAAGCTTCTGGCCATCTGCGCACGTTCCGACGACGGCCGGAGCGTCGGCGTACGCGTCCACCCGGCGATGATCCCGCGCACCCATCCGCTGGCCGGTGTGCGCGAGGCGTACAACGCGGTGTTCGTGGAGGCGGAGTCGGCTGGGCAGCTCATGTTCTACGGCGCCGGCGCCGGCGGCGCGCCCACCGCCTCCGCGGTCCTGGGCGACCTGGTGGCCGTGGCCAGAAACCGGCTGGCCGGGGCGCGCGGTCCGGAGGAGTCCACGTACGCCTCGCTGACCGTGCACCCGATGGGCGAGACCGTGACCCGCTGCCACGTGGCGCTCGACGTCGCCGACAAGCCGGGCGTGCTGGCCAGGGTGGCCGAGGAGTTCGCCCGCCACGACGTCTCCATCCAGACGGTACGCCAGGAGGGCCACGGCGACGACGCCCAGCTCGTGATCGTCAGCCACCGCGCCACCGACGCCGCGCTCACCGCCACGATGGAGGGGCTGCGCAAGCTCGACATCGTCCGCGCGGTGGCCAGCGTGATGCGCGTGGAGGGCGACGAGTAGCCGCCCCCCACAAGTGATCAGGTACGGCGGGCGATCGCGGTGATCAGCGGCTGCACCGCCTTGGCCGCCAGCGGACCGAAGGCAGCCAGGATGAGCACGTACGCGGCGGCCAGCGGCCCGAGGTCCGGATGGACCCCGGCGGCCACCGCGAGCCCCGCGATGACGATGTTGAACTCGCCCCGCGGGATCAGCGCGATGCCCGCCCGCGCCTGACCGGCCTTGGCGATGCCCGCACGGCGGGCGGCGTAGGCGCCGGTCAGGAGCTTGGTGACCATGCTGACCAGGGCGAGCGCCGCGGCCAGCCCGGCCACGGGCAGGATCGCCGCCGGGTCGGTCTGCAGGCCGAAGAAGACGAAGAACACCGCGGCGAACAGGTCGCGCAGCGGCTCCAGCAACGCCCGCGCGCCTTCGGCCAGTTCTCCCGACAGCGCGATGCCCACCAGGAACGCGCCGACGGCCGCCGACACCTGGAGCTGCTGGGCGATCCCGGCGACCAGGAGTGCCAGGCCGACGACCTTCAGGAGGAGCACCTCGGAGTTGGGGCTGGCCACGAAGCGTTCGATGAGCTTGCCGTACCGGAGGGCGAAGACGAGCACCACGCTCACGGTCGCCAGCGCGATCGCCACCGTCACCGCCCCGCTCAGCAGGCTCGCGCCGGCCAGCAGCGCGGTGAGGATGGGCAGGTAGAGCGCCATCGTCAGGTCTTCGAAGACCAGGAGCGACAGGACGACGGGGGTTTCCCTGTTGCCGATCCAGCCCAGGTCGGACAGGACTTTCGCGGTGATGCCGGAGGAGGTGGCGTAGGTGACGCCGGCCATGGCGACGGCGGCGACCGGGCCCCAGCCGAGCAACAGGGCGGCGATCGCGCCCGGCGCGGCGTTGAGCACCAGGTCCACGAGGCCGCCGCGGAGGTTGCCGCGCAGGCTGGTGACCAGTTCGTCGGCGTTGTACTCCAGGCCCAGCGTGAGCAGCAGCATGATGACGCCGAGCTCGGCGCCGACCTGGATGAACTCCTCACTGGTGGCCAGCGGCAGGATGCCGCCGGTGCCGAAGGCCAGGCCCGCGATCAGGTAGAGGGGGATGGGGGAGATGCCGCCGCGCAGGGCCAGCGCGCCGAGCACGCCGAGACCGAGGATGACAGCACCGAGTTCGAGAAGAAGGATCCCTGCGTGCACCCGCGGGCCTACCCCGCGGCCAGGATGTCGGCGGCGGCCGAGGTGCCCTCGGGCGTGCCCACGACCACGACCACGTCACCGGCGGCGAACACGAAGTCCGGGCCGGGGCTGGCCACCACCCGGCCGTCGCGCGCGACGGCCACGATGGACGATCCCGTGCGGGTGCGCATCTGGGTGTCGCCCATGGGCCGGCCCGCGTACGGCCCGCCGTCGCTGATCGGCAACTGCACGCTGACCAGGCCTTCGACCTGCCGGTGCAGCTCGTTGAGCCGCTGGACGATGCGCGGGGCGCCGAGCAGTTCACACAGGGCGTCGGCCTCTTCGTCGTTGAGCTTGACCGCCTCGCACGCCTGGTCCGGGTCGCTCTTGTCGTAGATCACCAGATCCCGCCGGCCGCTGCGATGCGAGACGATGCCGATCCGCCTTCCGGACTGGGTGGTGAACTCGTGCCGCAGTCCGATCCCCGGCAGGGCCGTCTGCTCGACGTCCATTGCGTGCCCTTTCATTGCTTTTGTTGAACTTCATACTATTGGCCGGGGATGACCTTGTGGTTCAGCGGGACTTGGCCTCGTAGCGGCGCAGGGCGAGGCGGGTGGCCAGGGCCAGGACCGCCGACATGAGGATCAGGACGGCCATCGAGCGGAGCCAGCCCACCAGGTCGTGGTCCCAGAGGGCGTCCTCGGGCTTGGCGATGTCGATCTTCTGCAGGTCGGTGGTGGCCGCGGCGGCGGCGTAGCCCCAGCGGGTGGGGACGAGCCAGGTGAGCTGCTCCAGGCCGGTACGGCCGACCACCTCGATCAGCTTGCCGATGAAGACGAACTGGGCCATCACGAGCACCACCATGATCAGCATGGCCTGCTCGTTGGTGCTGACCAGGGCGCTGACCAGAAGGGCCAGCAGGCTGCAGGTGAAGGCCACCGCGGAGACCACGACGATGATCTCCACGCTGCCGGAGCCGAAGATCAGCGGATCGGCCGGAGGCTTGCGGCCGATCATGGCCAGCGTGACGAACAACGTCGCCTGCACCACGTTGATCGCGCCCAGCACGGCGGCCTTCGACAGCAGGTACGCCACCGGTGACAGGCCGACCGAACGTTCGCGGCGGTAGATGGGGCCTTCCTTGACGATCTCCCGGATCGCGCCGATCAGGCCCATCAGCGCTGCCCCGAACACCAGGATGATCAGGAGGGTTCCGGCCTCCTCGCTGCGCCCGATCTTGCCGCCGGGCGGCGCCAGGCCCGCCGAGCCCTCCACGACACGGGTCATCAGCGCCAGGATGATCGGCAGGCCGACCATCGACAGCGCGGCCAGCTTGTCGGCGCGGATCACCGAGAACATCCGCCGCGAAAGGATCGCGAACTGCCGTCCCATACTCTGCTTGGGCGGCGCCGGGGGAGGGGTCACGGTGTGGCCGTCGAGGCCCTCGCCGGAGGCGGAGCCGCAGTAGCGTGTGTAGTAGGCGGAGCGGCGGAAGCGGTCGGCCCACAGATCGGCCTCGTCGCTGACCTTCTTGAAGACCTCCGAGTACTCCGTCGCCCCGAAAAATCCCAGCAATTCATCCGGTGGGCCGAAATATCCGACCTTGCCGCCTCGGCACAACACGAGCACGCGGTCGCAGACGTTCAGGTGCAGCACGCTGTGCGTGACCACCACCACGGTCCTGCCGTCGTCGGCCAGCTCCCGCAACGTGTTCATGACCTCTTTGTCCAGGCTCGGATCCAGCCCGGAGGTCGGCTCGTCCAGGAACAACAGCGACGGCTTCGTCAGCAGCTCCAGCGCCACGCTGGTGCGCTTGCGCTGGCCGCCGGACAGCCGGTCGATGCGCAGCCTGCGGCGTTCGGCCAGGTCGAGCTGGTCGATCACCTCGTCGATGCGGGTTCGGCGCTCGGCCCGCGTCACGTCCTGGGGGAAGCGCAGCGCCGCCGCGTACCCCAGCGCCCGCTCGACCGTGAGCTCCTTGTGCAGGATGTCGTCCTGCGGGACCAGGCCGATGCGGTGGCGCAGGTCGTCGTAGTGGGCGTACAGGTCGCGGCCCTCGTACGACATCCGGCCGTGCGTGGCGGGCCTGGCGCCGGTGAGCGCGCCGAGCAGCGTCGACTTGCCCGCGCCCGACGGGCCCACCACCGCGAGCAGACTGCAGGCGTCAAGCCGCAGACTCACCCGGTCCAGCAGTACGGCGGAGCCCGCCTTGACCGTCAGCTCCTCGGCCCGCAGGGACACGGCGCCGGTGTCGGCGTGGATCGCCACGTGGTCGCGGTGCACGACCAGCTGGTAGTGGCCCACCGAGACCAGATCGCCCGGCTGGACGTAGGCGTCGGTGACACGGTGGCCGTTGACGTGGGTGCCGTTGCGGCTGCGCAGGTCCCTGACGTACGGGCCGTTGGGGGAGCGGTGGATCTCGGCGTGGTGGCGGGAGATCAGGAGGTCGTCGGGCAGGGCCAGGTCGTTGTCGGCGGCCCGGCCGATCCGCAGGACGTCGGTCAGGGGGAGGATCCGCTCGGGGATCTCGCTCGGCCGCCCCTGTCCGGCCGGCCGCCCGAGCTGCGTCACCCCTTCCGACACCCCACCCCAACCCTGCCCACCCCCGGAATACCCCGCGCCCGGATGTCCCGCGCTCGGGTGGCCCGCGCCCGGATGTCCCGCGCTCGGGTGGCCCGCGCCCGGATGTCCCGCGCTCGGGTGGCCCCCGCTCGGGTGGCCTGCGCCCTGATGCCCTGCGCTCGGGTGGCCTGCGCTCGGGTACCCCGTGCCTGGGTGGCCTGGGGTGGAAGGGCCCGTGCCGAGGTGTCCCGGGGTTGGGTGGCCGGTTGTCTGGTGTCCGGTGTGTCGCGGGTCCGGGGGGCGTTGTGGCTGGGGGGCGGTCGGGCGGGGTGGTTCGGGTTCGAGGTCGAGGCGGGGGCCGTGCTCCGCGCCGCCGAGCCGTACCGTGCAGGGGACGGCCACGTGGACGGTCGAGATGCGGTTCTGCCCGATGAACGTGCCGTTGCGGCTGCCGAGGTCGCGCAGGATCCAGCGGCCCGACTCGTGGACGACCTCGGCGTGGTGGCGGGAGACGCGGGCGTCGGCGATGGCGATGTCACCCTCGCGCCCCACGAGCAGCCGCTGCCCCGGCACCAGCCGGATGAAGCCCGCCGGACCCCGCACGAGTAACGCCGTCATCTCTCCGCACCCCGCAAACCCCGGCCGTCCCGTAATTATGGCCGCATATCAGGCTGGGGACGGGCCAGGGTGAACGGCGTTGCAGGGACGTGACCTCGCGTGTAGTGGTAGGCCACGGTGGCCACGCCCAGCGACAGTCCCCACGGCAGGAAGAACAGGCCCACGCCGCCGACCGACCAGTCCATGTCGCCGGCCAGCAGGCCGCTCCACGAGGTCACCCCGGTCACGGTGAGGGCCACGGACACCAGCGACGCCGGCACGACCGCCATCGCCTCGGGCACCGCCCGCCCGCCGAGCACCGGCACCCAGCGCGGGAAGACCCGCCCCCACCGCTGCGCCAGCCCGAGCGTGAGCAGTGCCCCGCCCAGGCAGAGCAGCGGAAGCGAGTACGCCCCCAGCCCGCTCACGCCCTTGGCCACGGCGTCGGCCGCGAGGTCGTCGACGAAGCTCTGGTCGACCCACATCGGGATGCCCGCCGACCAGGCCGCCCGCTGCATGCCGTACGGCAGCGGCGACAGCACCGCGACGACCGTCGCCCAGAGCCCGATCCGCCGCCACGGCCACGACGCGGCGCCGCCCCGCACGAAGCCCAGCGCGACGCCGATCCACAGCGCCCCGCCCGCGACGCACACGAGCTGGTTGAGCACGGGCCAGTCGACCAGGCCGAAGTAGCCGCGCAGGGAGTAGGCCATGTTCTGCAGCAGCCGGACGTCGGGGAGCACGAACAGGAGGCTCGCCCCGGCCACCCAGCCGTACGCCGCGACCACCGGCGCGGGAACCTTGGGCCACCAGAGGGCCGCCGCCGCGAGCAGGACGCCGGCGGTACAGGCGAGGGCGATGACCGGTGCCATCGCGTCCGCCGTCACGCCCGCGAAGATGCTCATCCCGACAGCGGCGTTGGGGTCGCCGAAGGGGAAGCCGCCGCCGCCCGACCACCAGAAGTAGCCGAGCGCTCCGTAGATCGCGCTCCAGATCAGCGCCCCGTGGAGGATCAGTCGTCGTTTCATGGTTCCCCAGCCTGGGCCGGGACCGGCGCCCGGACATCTGCCGATCGGCAGATTCGCCCACGCGCCCTCCTGGCTAAAGTGGCGGTCATGAAACGGGTGCTGGCCTGCGCGGTCGTGCTCTGGTGCGCCGTCTGGCCGATCTCGCTCAGGCCGCCGTTCCCGGAGCCGTTGATCTTGGCCCCCGCCTTGCTCGCGGTGGCCGCGGCGAGCGCGGCCGTCGCGTGGTCGCCCAGGACGCGGCCGCTGCTGGCGCCGCTCACCGCGCTCGTGGGCGCCGTCGGCGCGGCGTGCACGCTGGTGTGGCTGAGCGACCCGGTCGGCGCGGCCGGTCCCGCCACCTACTTCCACACGTTGGCCGTGCTCACGCTCATCACGATGACCGTCCGCTGGTCGCCCCTGCCGCGCGGGGTTCCCGCCGTGGTGGTGGCGGCGGTGGCAGAGGCGCTGCTGGCGCTGCAGGTCGTGCCGGTGAAGTCGGTGGTGGAGTCGGTCGCGTTCGGGCTGTTCTGGTCCTTCGGTACGGCCGGCGCCGTAGGCCTGGGCGCGTACCTGCGCGTGCTGGACGCCCGCCGCGAGCGGGCGGTGCGCGAGGCCAGGCGCTCCCAGCGGATGCAGCTCGCCCGCGACCTGCACGACTTCGTGGCCCACGACGTCAGCGCCATGGTCCTGCAGGCGCAGGCGGCGCAGATCCTGCTGGAGAGCTCGCCGAGGGAGGCGGCCACGACGCTGCGCGCGATCGAGGAGGACGGCACGCGGGCGCTGGCCTCCATGGACCGTACCGTCCGGATGCTGCGTGAGCTGGAGGGCGAGCCGGTCTCCGCCGAGCCGCTGCCCGGCCTGGACGACCTGCCCGGCCTGGTACGCCGCTTCGCCGAGGCCGGATACCCGGAGACGGAGCTGGAGCTGGCGCCACCGGGGTCGGTCTCGCGCGAGGTGGCCACCACGGTCTACCGGATCGTCGCCGAGGCCCTCACCAACGTCCGCAAGCACGCGCCGGCGGGGTCGAGCGTGGCGATCCGGGTGACGGACGAGGCGGGCGCGACCGTGCTCACGGTCGCCGACCAGGCCGCCGCGCCCGCCCAGCCGAGCCTGCCCGGTTCCGCGCGGCCGGGGGTGGGGCTGGCCGGGCTGGCCGAGCGGGTCGAGGCGCTGGGCGGGACGTTCGGCGCGGGCCGGGCGGGCGACGGCGGGTGGCTGGTGAAGGTCGCCTTCCCGGGAGGACGGACATGACGATCCGGGTGCTGGTCGCCGACGACCAGCCGGCGGTGCGGCGGAGCTTCCGCACCATCATCGACGCCCAGCCCGACCTGGAGGTGGTGGGCGAGGCGCCGGACGGCGTCGCCGCGCTGGAACTGGCCGCTGAGCTGGCCCCCGACGTGGTGGTGGCCGACATCCGCATGCCGCGCATGGACGGCCTTGAGCTGACCCGGCGGCTGTCCGACACGGTCCGCGTGATCGTCGTGACCACCTACGACCTCGACGAGTACGTGCACACGGCGCTGCGCTCCGGCGCCTGCGGCTTCCTGCTCAAGCACGCGGGCGCGGGGCTGCTGGCCGAGGGGATCCGGGCGGCCGCGGCGGGCGACGCGCTGATCAGCCCGTCGGTGACCGTACGGCTGCTGCGCCGCCTGACGCCCGCGCAGGGCCGTACCGGGGTGGCGGGTGAGACGCTGAGCGACCGCGAACTGGAGATCGTCCGGCTGGTGGCGCAGGGCCGGTCGAACCCGGAGATCGGGTCCGAGCTCTTCATCTCCGCGGGCACGGCCAAGACGCACGTGGCCAACGTCCAGCGCAAGCTCGGCGTCCGCAACCGGGTCGGGATCGCCGCGTGGGCCTGGGAGAACGGCCACACCTAAGCGGCCGCTACTGGTCGGGAAAGGTCAGGTCGCGCACCCGGCGCACCGCGCGCTTCAGCACGGTGCGCTCCCTGGCCCTGGCCAGGCGGACGGCCTCCTGCCGCCACGCCTCGGCCTTCTCACGCCACCGGACGGCGTCGCGCTCCGCCTTGCCCGCCTCCCTGCGCAGTTGCGACATCTCCGCCTGCAGCGCGGCGGCCCTGCGGCGCAGCCGGGTGACCTCCTTCTCGTGCTGGAGCGCCTGCTGCTCCAGCTCGGTCAGGGGACGGCGGCGCGGCGGGTAGACCTTGGGGCGGCGGACGAACCCCCACGACTCGCCGTCCACCCACTCCACGCCGAACACCTCGTGGATCACGTCGTCCGGGTGCTCGTCCGGCCCGGTGAGCAGGGCGGCTCTGGCCAGGGCGGCGGTGCGTTCGAGGCGGGCGACGACGACGCCGTCGCTCTGCTCGGCCAGCGCGACGCAGAGCGCGCCCAGGTCGTGCTCGTCGAGGTGCTCGGTCAGGCGCTGCAGGGTGTCGTGGCCGGGCATCCAGCCGGGCGGGACCGTCAGGCGGTAGGGGGCGGCGGCACCGGGGGGCGGGCTCTCCGGGGGCGTGAGCCGTACCCGGGGATCATGCTCGAACGTGGCGTGGATCAGGCGCAGGTCCAGGTCGGGGTCGTGCAGCGGGTGGCGGCGGCCGCTGCCCAGGTCCGGCCACGGCCCGGTGACGGTGACGCGCACGTCGGGCAGGGAGGCGGCGAGCAGGCCGTCCACGGTGGCGCGGACGTCCTCGTAGGGGTGCTCGCCGTCCACCACGCAGTCGACGTAGGGGACGAGCCACTGGCGGCCCTGGTTCACGCGCAGATAGCGGCGGTGCGGCACCCGGTCGGCCACGAACGGGTCGTTGTAGCGCTTGAGCGCCGCCCAGTCCCGCATGGCGGTGGGCAGCCCGAGATGCCAGGCCCGCGCGTCGGGGTCGGGCACGAACACGGCGCCCGCCTGCGCCAGCCGGTAGCCCAGTTCGGTGTCCTCGGCGAGCACGAGCGAGGTGTCGAGCCCGCCGATCCGGCGCAGGAGCGCGGCCGGGTAGGAGGCGGTGGCGCCGACGTGGACGCGGGCGGCGAGCGCGCTGGGCGCGGTGCGCAGGCCGTCATGCTCCTCGATGATCTTCTCGGCCCAGTCGTGGCGGAGCGGCGACAGGTGGAACAGCTTGTCCTCGTTGCCCGCGTCGAGCGCCTCGCGTACCTCGGCGGGGGCGGGCAGGACGGCGTCGGCGGTGAAGTCGATCCAGCCGAGCACGACGAGGTAGGGCGCGAGATGGTGCCAGCGCGACTGCGCCTCGACATGCCCGCGGTGCGGCACCATGTCGGCGTCCAGGACGAGCACGATCTCACCGGATGCGGCGTCGATGCCGGTCTGCAGGGCCCAGGCGCGCCCCCACCCGCCCGGGGCGCTGGGCACGAGCCGGGTGGCGGCGGGGCGCAGGTCCGGCAGGCGCAGCGGCGGCGCGCTGCCGTCGTCCACGACGATCACGTCGAGCAGGTCCGCGGGGTAGCTCTGGGCGGCCAGCGCGGCGAGCGTGAGGTCGAGCGTCTCCTGCCGGTCGTGGGCGGGGATGACGACGGTGACGGTCAGCTCGGGCGTCCAGGCACCCAGGGCGGGCGGGGTCAGGATCCCGTAGTCGTTGCGCCGGATACGCGCCGCGTCCCTGCTCATACCCGGGCGCTCCCTTCCAGTTCCATCAGCGCGCACGGCCGGAAGCCGCGCCACTGGTGGCGATTGCGTTGCAGGAAGGTGCCGATCGGCTCCTGCCAGGTGTGGTTGGCGGCCAGACCGCGGTGGAGGATGTAGCCGAGGCCGTGGGTGCGGTAGATCTGCCCGCCGGCCGCCTGCAGCGCCTCCTGGAACTGCGTGTCCACGGAACGGCGCAGCGGACGGAACCCGCCGACGGCCTGGAAGGCGGAGCGCTCGACCAGGATCGTGCCGCCCGCCACGAAGCTGGTGATCTGCTCGGTGATCTGCTTGCGGTGCACGGTGACGTCGATCGAGGACAGGTAGACGAACTCGGGTACGGTGCCGACCACCTGCGCCCCCGAGTACGAGTGGGCCAGCAGCAGATCCGACAGGAAGTCCGGGCCGTACCAGTCGTCGTCGTCCATCTTCAGCAGGAACGAGCCGGAGGCCCTGGACGCCGCCTCGTTCAGCACCTCGCCGAAGATCTGGTCGGCGGCCGCCTCGTACACGGTGACCTGCCCGTCGAAGGCGGCGATGGCGGCGGCCACGTCCGGGTGGCCGGCGGGCACGCCGTGCAGGGCCAGGATCACCTCAAGCTGCGCGTCCCGCTGCCTGGCGATCTGGTCGAGCGCGAACCCGACCATGTCCGCCCGGCGCGTGGCCAGCAGCACGGAGGTCAGCGGCGGCACCGGCGCGGGCGCGCCGAGCTGTTCCCAGCGGGCGGCCACGCCGTGGGTACGCAGCGCCGTACGCCGCAGCCGGATGCTGTGCTCCTCCCGCCGGAGCTGGTCGGCGAGGTCGGGACCCGACTCGATCAGCCGCACCAGCGGCTCGCCCAGCGCCCCCGCCCAGCGCGGCACGGATGGCGACACCAGCGGCACCCCGGCCGCGGCCAGCCCGGCCAGCACGCGCACCGCGGTCAGCGGCCCGCTGTGGGCGTGCTGCCAGTCGACCTCGACGCCCCTGATCTGCCGGAGCCTGGCCACGTCGGAGTCGGTGACGCCGCCGGACTCGGCGAAGGCGATGATCGGCTTGCCGTCGAGGACGATGGACCAGCGGCCCTCGCGCTCGGTCAGCGCCGCCATGCCGCGCGAGGGAGTGGTCACGAAGCCCTGCGGGTTCACCATCCGCTCGTCGACCGGCGGGATCATCGACGGCTCCGCCAGCACCTCGGGATCGGCCAGCGGCAGCTCGGCGCCGCCCGGCCGGCCGAGGTGCTCCCAGCTCGCCGCGCGCAGCGTGGGCCGCTCGACCGGCGTCTCGTCGCCCTCCCAGGGGGCCTCCCACGGCGAGTCGGCCGAGCCCGGGTTCACGTCGGGGTCGTCGAGCGTGCGCAGGACCAGGTCGCTGCCGGGCGCGCCGACCCGTCCGGGCACCGGGCCGCCGACTTCCGCCGGGGTGGCGTTCGGGTCGCCCGGCCGCCAGGCAGCCGCGCCGACCCCGGCGATCGCCGCCGCGGGGGCCGCGATCACGTCGAGGCGGTGCCCGGCGAAGGCCCGCGCGGTCGCGGCCACGGTACGGCCGGCCGGCGTGGGCGCCGAGAACTTCGCGTCCACCACCCAGACCCGATCCTTGGGCTGGTACACCCGCAGATCACTGAGCGAGCGCCACCGGTTCGCCGGGGTGGGCGTCGGGACCGGCGCCGGATGTGAGGGCGGCGCGTCCAGCACGGCCACGACCACGCGCTGCGTGTCGGGAAGGAGCTTGTGCAGGGTGGCGACCCGGCGCAGGTCGGCGGGGGTACGGGCGAGCACCAGCACCTCGGGCGCCCGCTCCTTGCCGCTGGGCGGCTCCAGGATGTCGCGGTCGAGGTCGACGCCCTTGACGTCCTCGTCGATGCCGACGGCGAAGACCCACGCCTGCGGCATGTCCGCGATGAGAGAAGAGATCATGGCAACCTCCATGAGGCGACCCGCTGGCGTGGTCATCCGGTCTTCCTCAGGTGCTTGAGCAGGGCGGCGAGCGGGCCGGTCGCGGGTTCTGGCCGCTCGGGCGGCGGCTGCGAGAGGTCGTCCACCTCGGCCCGCAGCCGGGACACCTCCGCCTCCAGTTCCTTGATCTCGGCGGCGCGCTTGGTCGCCAGCGCCCGCCACTTGGCCGGGTCACCGGCGGGCGGCTCGATGTCGTCTCCGGTGGCGAAGCCGAACTCGGCGCCGCTCACCCACAGCGCGCCGAACATCTCGTCGACCAGGTCGTCGGCCGGGCCCTCGTGGCGGGCGGCGCGGGCGAAGGCGGCGGTGCGCTCCAGCCGGGCGGCGACCACGCCGGCGCCGGACTCGGTGAGGGCGGCGCAGACCAGGCCCAGGGTTTCCTGTTCCGCCTGCCGTACGAGCTGGGCGATCGTGTCGGCGCCCGGCGCCCATCCGGCGGGGACGCGCAGCAGGAACGGGGCGGGCGCCACGGAGGCGGGCGCGTCGGCGGCGAACGCGACGCGCGGCTCGGAGGCGTAGAGGTTGCGCAGGAGGCGCAGGTCGAGGTGCGGGTCGTCGAGGGCGGCGTGCCGGTCGCCGGTCAGCACGTCCCAGGGGCCGGTGATGGTGACGGCGGTGTCGGCGAGCGTGCCGGCCAGCGCCGCGTCCACGGTGGCGCGGGTGCGCTCGTAGCCGTCGGCCTCGGTGACGACGCGCACGTACGGCACCCGCCACCGCCTGCGGGGATGGCCGCGCAGCCAGCGCAGATCGGGGATGAGGTCGCCCAGGAAGGACCAGTTGTGCCGGTGCACCTCCTTCGCCCGCAACATCACGGTGGAGGGCCCGACATGCCAGCCCTTCGCCTCGGGGTCGGGGATGAAGACGGCGCCGGCCTGGGCCAGCCGGTAGCCGAGCTCGGTGTCCTCGGCCATGTTGAGCGTCACGTCCACGCCACCGGCCGCATGTAGCAGCGCGGCGGAGACGGAGCTGGAGGCGCCGGTGTGCAGCAGGTAGGCGCTGGTGCCCGCGTCGCGGAGCATGCGCGTGGATTCGAGCGTCTTGGTGGTGTACTCGGTGCGGGTGCCCTCCTCGCCGAGCTCGTCCACGAACCGGGTGTCGCCGATCACGACCGCGTGGTCGAGCAGGTGGTGCCAGCGCATGTGCGCTTCCAGGTGCTCCTCGTCCAGGATCATGTCGGCGTCGAGCCAGTGGACCACGTCACCGCTCGCGGCGTCCGCGCCCGCCTGGCGGGCGGCGCCGCGGCCCCAGCCCCCGCTCACCCGCACCACCCGTACGCCCGGCGCCGACAGGGGCGGCGTGCTGCCGTCGTCGGCGACGACCACCTCGGTCAGCTCGGCCGGGTAGGTCTGCTTGGCCAGCGCGGTCAGCGTGCGGTCGAGCCCGTCCTGGTCGTTGTAGGCGGGGATGACGACGGAGACGCGTTTGGCCGGCCGCCAGCTCCCGATGGCCGGCGGCTCCAGGGCCCCGTAGTCGTTGTGCCTGATCCGCCTCATGCCGAGCCCAGCGCCCGCACCTCTTCGCGTAGCCGCTCCACCTCGCGGGCGTGGGTCATGGCGTTGACGCGGTCCTCGCCGAGGGAGACGAGGATGGCGCCGAGGTCCTCGGTACGGCGGGCCGCGCCGTCCTCCATCGCCGCCGACAGCTCCTCCAGCCGCTTCTCGATGCGCTTGAGCGCGGCGGCGGTGGCGGCGTGCGAACTCTCGTTCTTCTTCACGCGCTGGTCGATGCGCTGGGCCTTGCCGTCGAGGCGGCGCACGGTCAGCACCAGGAAGGCGAGGGCGGCCAGCGAGACCAGAAGCGCCGCGGCCACGGCGGCGGCGGCGAGCGTGAAGACGCCTGTGACCAGGAGCGCGGCAAGGGCGAGAACGCCAAGAATCGCGGCCGTCGCCGCTGTCCGGCGAGTCGAGAGCATCCGCATATCTATCCTTGTCACGACTTGAGAGGCACCAGGGGATATTGACACCCTAATAAACAGGTACGAGTTAACGTGCCATAAGTTCCTGAACGGAATCTGGGAGCCGCCACCGCGTGACCTGCGGCAGGTGCCGTAACGAATGGGGGACCTCCCTCCTACCGGGCGGTAAAAGCGGCGTAAGGTAGGCGCCGTCTTCGAACCCCGCCGTCGAGGAGCGCCACGTTCATGACCGTCACCCCCTGCGGCTTCCGGCGTACGCCGGAGAAGGGACTGGCCCGCCTGCGCTGGGCCGGACGCGGCTGGACGGCCGAAGGAGAAGGGCTGCCCGCGGCCCCGCCCGGCCGCCTCGACCTGCCCGCCCTGCGGCCGTTACGCGGGCTGGAGGTCGACTGGCCCGGTGGGCCCGTGCCGCTCGGGGAGATCGTGCGGCTTGCCGCCGCCGGCGTACCGCTGACCGCCGCCGAGGCGCCCGCCTGGGTGCCCGCGCGCCTGGCCGAGCTGCTCGCCGACCGCGAGTGGCTGGCCGGCGAGCCCGCCGGCGGCCTGCGCTGCGTGGCCGACCTGCGCCGCGAGGAGCACAGCGTACGGCTGCGCCGCGTGGCCGCCCGGCTGGCCGCGACGCCGGGGGAGTTCCCGGCGAGTTTCGCCGGTGAGGTCGCCTTCGCGGCGCGGCCCAAGGTCAGCGTGGTCATGTCCACCAAGCGGCCGCACCTGGTGGCCGAGGCGCTCGCGCAGATGGCGCGGCAGCGGCACGTCGAGGTCGAGGCGGTGATCGGGCTGCACGGCGTGCCGTACGAGGCGGTGCGCGCGGCCGTCGAGTCCGCCCCGCTGCCGGTGTCGTGCGTGGTGTCGCGGGCCGTGTTCGGCGAGGTGCTGAACCTGGCGGCGGCCCGCGCGAGCGGCGACTACCTCGTCAAGTGGGACGACGACGATTGGTACGGTCCCGAGCATCTGTCGGACCTGCTGCTGGCCATGCGGGCCACGGGCGCCGACATCGTGGGGGCCACCGGTGAGTTCTTCTACCTCGAACCGCTCAACACCACGATCCGGCGTACCACCTTCGCCAGCGGGGCGGCGTACCCGAGCGAGGTGTGGGCGGACCACGTCGCGGGGGGCACGATTCTCCTCGCTGCGGCGAAATTTCGGTCTTTAGGGGGATTTCCTGCCTTGCCTCGGGCGGTGGACAAGGCCTTCCTCAAGGCCGCCCAGGCTCAGGGCGCGCGCATCTACCGGACCCACGGGCTCGGGTACGTGCTGCGCCGTACCCTCAGCGACGAGCACACCTGGCAACTGCCCCTGTCGCACTTCCTCAAAGTGGCCGCCAACCAGTGGCGCGGCTTCCGGCCGAGCAGGCTCATGGAAGCGGCATGAGGGTACGGGGCAACGACTACCGGGTGCTCGCGCCGCCCGAGCGATGGACGCCCTCGCTCAAGGTCAGCGTGGTCATCCCCGCGTACGGCGGGCAGCACGAACTCGACCTCGTCCTGCGGGCGCTGGCCAGGCAGACCTACCCGGCCGGGCTCACCGAGGTCATCGTCGTCGACAACGGCAGCGACCCGCCGCTGCGCCTGCCGCCGGAACGCCCCGGGAACACCACGCTCGCGCTCTGCCCGCGACCGGGCCGCGCCGCCGCCCGCAACACCGGGCTGGCCCTGGCCACCGGCGACGTCATCCACTGGCTCGACTCCGACGTTCTGCTCACCCCCGGCGCGATCGAGGCGCACATGCGCTGGCACCACCGCGCCCCCTACCTGGCGGTCACCGGCTACATCAGGTTCACCGAGGCCAAGGTCCCCGCCGAACTGCCCGACGACCTCGAGAAGGCCTTCGAACCCGCCCGCCCGCACGCCTGGATCGTCGACCTCGTCGAGCGCACCCGCGGGCTCACCGACAACCCGCAGCGCCCCTTCAGCCTGCACGTCGGCGGCGCCACCTCGGTCAACGCCCGCCTCGTCGCCGCCGCCGGACCCATGGACGAGGACCTCGTACTCGGCCAGGACACCGAGATGGGCTACCGGCTCGCGCAGGCCGGTGCCGTGTTCGTGCCCGAACCGCTGGCCCGCGCGTACCACCTGGGCCCCACCATGCGCATGCGCGACAAAGCGCCCATCGACCGGGTCAGCCACGCCTTCGTCGCCGACCGCATCCCCACCTACCGCTGGCTGCGCGCCCACCCGGGCCGCGCGTGGAAGGTCCCCTACGTCGCCGTCGTCGTGGACGGCACCGCCGGGTACGAGACCGTCCGCACCACCGTGGACGCGGTGCTCGCCGGGACCGTCCCCGACGTCCGCGTGGTGCTCGTCGGCCCCTGGGACACCCTCGACCGCGACCGCCGCGCCCCTCTGCGCGACCCCGCCCTCGACCTGGTGCTGGTCCACGGCCACTACCTGCACGAGCCGCGGGTACGGCTGGCCGTCACCGACGCCCCGGACCCCGCGGTGCCCTGGATCCTGCGCCTGCCCGCCGGATGGGCGCCCGCCGAGGACGGCCTGGCCCGCATGCTCGACCTGGCCGCCGGAGAGGGCCTGGGCCTGGTCAACATCCTGCTCAGCGAGTCGCCCTCCGGCCTGGTCGGCGCCCGCCTGGAGCGGGCCTCCGCCTTCGCCAGGGCCGCCATCGTGGCCGGGCCGGGCGAGGACCTCGACGACGCCGTGGACGACGTGTCCGGGGTGACCTGGGTGGAAGGCGAGAGCTACGGCTTCACCGAAGCCCCCGCCGAACCTGTGGGCCGCCGCAGCGCGCTCCGCGCCCGCGTGGAGGCCCAGTCGGAGGCCGCCCGGCTGGGCAAGGAGGTCGACCGCCTGCGCGCCCAGACCGCCAAGTGGCGGGAGGAGGCGGGCACGTGGCGTAAGAGCGCGGTGGAGCTCCGGCGCGAGGTGGGCGGACTACGCCGCCAGCTCGCGGCCGCCAACCGCAACCAGCGCAGCCTCCGCGCCCTCCTCGCCGCCGCCCTGAAACGCGCCTGGACCAGAAAACCGGACGACCCCTCACCCTGACCACCCCACCCACCACGGCACGCCCCCGCACGGGGCGCGGCCGACAAGCGCATCCGCCCTTCCCGGGATGTGCCCTTTGGGCACGTCGCCGCACACGCCCTCACCTGGCAAGGCCCGGCGTCGCGCCCACCCGGGTGACACCACCTGCCAGGTCGCGTCCCTGGACATCCCACCGCGCACCCACCCGGGGCAAAAGGCGCTTTGCGGCCTTGTGCGCTCAAGGGGGAAGCCTGGGGGTCGGTCAGTTGGGGCGGAGGGCGGACTTGAGGCGGTTCAGGAGGGTCTTCTCCTCCGCCGGTACTGCCGGTACCGCCGGTGGTGCGGGGATCTGGACGGGTTCGGGTGCCTTCGCGCCGGTGGTGGGCGGGGCTTCCGGCAGGGGTGGTGGGGGCCAGTAGCGGGCCGGGGCGGCGTGCCGTACACCATGGGTCTGGTCGATCACGGCGTCCAGGTCGTCCGAGACGCCCGCCAGCAACACGGCCCGCGCCAGCGCCGACGTGCGCTCAAGCCGCGCGCTGCGCCCGGCGCCCACGTCGACCACGAGCACCCCGTCGAGGTCCTTCTGCACCGTCTCCACCATCCGCTCCAACGTCGCCCGGTGCAGCGGCACGTCCACCGGCCCCCGGTAGCGGAACGGGATGGGCGCGGGCGTCGGCGCGGCCTCGTCGATGAGGCGGATGCGGTCGTCGTAGGCGAACAGGTCGCGCATCATGCGCAGTTCGAAGCTCGGGTCACCCAGGACCGATCGCCGCTCGTCGCGCAGCGTCGACCACGGCGCCACCAGCGTCACGACGACGTCCTGCAGCTTGCCGTCGAGGGCGGCCGCCACGGCCTGCCGTACGACGGCCGCGGGGGTGTCGCCCACCTCGAACACGATCTCCACGTACGGCACCAGCCACCGCCGCCCCCGATCCTTGCGCAGGTCGCGGCGGAGCGGGATCCGGTGCGAGAAGGCCGGTTCGACGGCCCGCACGACCCGGTCCTTGTCCACCCGCTGCGCCGGAAGCCCGAGATGTACGGCCTTGGCCGCCTCGTCCGGGATGAACACCACGCCGTGCATCGCCAGCCGGTAGGCGAACTCGGTGTCGCCGCCGCGGTGCACGTTCGGGTCGAGACCGCCCACGGCGTGGAAGATCTCCCTGGGAAGGGCGAGCGTCGGCCCTGTGCACACGTGGTAGGGATTGCGGCTCTTGCGCAGCCCGTCGGTCTTGGCGATCGTCGCCTCGGTGGAACTGGCCACGGCGGCGTCCAGGTCGAACAGCTCTTCCAGGTGTCCCGCCCGGTAGATCTGCTCGGCCTTGAGCGGCGGCGGCTCGACGAAGCGCTTCATGCCGATCGTGACCAGATAGTCGGTCACGTGGTGCCAGCGGGCCAGCGCCTCGATGTGCTCGCGGCAGGGCACCATGTCGGCGTCGAGCCGCTGGATGATCTCGCCGTCGGCGGCCAGCGCGCCGGTGTTGACCGCGTTGGAGATGCCCCATCCATCCGTGACCCGCACGATCCGGGTGTTGAACGGCCGGATCTCCGGCAGCTCGATCGCCGGACGGCTGCCGTCGTCGACGACCAGGACCTCCATGAGGTGGTCCGGGTAGGTCTGCGCGGCCAGCGCCGCCAGCGCGAACTCCAGGTACGGCCCGCCATGGGCCGGAATCACGACGCTCACCGACAGCGACGGCGACCAGGCGCCCAGCTCCGGCGGTGTGAGCGGTGAAAAGTCGTTCTGCCGCACAGCAGGACGCGCGTTCATAGTCGATGACCCCCTGGCGGGAAACCTTAGCCGGGGTTGCTGAATATTTCCTGAAAAGGCGTGGTGTCCACGCTGTGGACTCGGCTCCTCGTCCCGAGCCGGAAGCCCGTACACTCGGTGCCCAACACCGCAGGTAGGGAGTCATCATGGCTAGGTCGTGGCGTGGCCTCATCGAGGAGTACCGAGAGCGTCTTCCGGTCACCACGACGACGCCCGTCGTCACGCTGCTGGAGGGCGGCACGCCGCTGGTGCCCGCCCACCGGGTCTCCGCGCTGACCGGCTGCGACGTCTACCTCAAGGTCGAGGGCGCCAACCCGACGGGCAGTTTCAAGGACCGCGGCATGACGATGGCCATCAGCAAGGCCGTCGAAGAGGGCGCGAAGGCCGTCATCTGCGCCTCCACCGGCAACACCTCCGCCTCCGCCGCCGCCTACGCGGTGCGCGCCGGGCTCACCTGCGCGGTGCTCGTGCCGCGCGGCAAGATCGCGATGGGCAAGCTGGCCCAGGCGCTCGTCCACGGGGCGACGCTGCTGCAGGTCGAGGGCTCCTTCGACGACTGCCTGGAGATGACGCGCAAGCTGTCGTCGGAATACCCCATCGCGCTGGTCAACTCCGTCAACCCCTTCCGGCTCCAGGGCCAGAAGACCGCCGCCTTCGAGATCGTCGACACGCTGGGCGACGCGCCCGACATCCACTGCATCCCGGTGGGCAACGCGGGCAACATCTCGGCGTACTGGATGGGCTACCAGGAGTACGCGCAGGACGGCGTCTCCACGCGGCGTCCGCGCATGTTCGGTTTCCAGGCCAGCGGCGCGGCCCCGATCGTCAACGGCGCGCCGGTGGCCCGTCCCCACACGATCGCCACGGCCATCCGCATCGGCAATCCGGCCTCCTGGCAGCTCGCCGAGGCGGCCAGGGACGAGTCCGGCGGCGTCATCCAGTCGGTGACCGACCGGCAGATCGCGGCCGCGTACAAGCTGCTGGCGCAGGAAGAGGGCGTCTTCGTCGAGCTGGCCTCGGCGGCGAGCGTGGCGGGACTCCTGCAGGCCCACGCCAACGGCCTGGTCGACCCTGGCCGGCGCATCGTCTGCACGGTCACCGGCAACGGACTGAAGGACCCCGACTGGGCCATCTCCGGCGCTCCGGCCCCGGTGACGATCCCGATCGACGTCCACGCCGCGGCGGGCGCGCTCAACCTCGCCTGACCCCTTCGATCTGAGGGAAACAACACATTGATCACTGTTCGCGTGCCCGCGACCTCCGCGAACCTCGGTCCCGGCTTCGACACGCTCGGCCTCGCGCTCGGCATGTACGACGAGGTCGAGGCCGAACTCACGGGAGACCGCGTCCAGGTCACCGTGGAAGGCCAGGGGGAGGGCGAACTCGACCTCGGCGAGGGCCATCTGGTCGTCAAGGCGATGCGCAAGGCGTTCGACCGGATGGGCATGGCGCAGCCAGCCGGCATCCGGCTGCTCTGCCGTAACCGCATCCCGCACGCGCGCGGGCTGGGATCGTCGTCCGCGGCCATCTGCGCGGGCATTCTCGCCGCGCGCGCTCTCGGCTCTCAGCGAACATCGCCGGACGGCGCGCGCACGTTGTCGGACGACGAGGTGTTCGCCCTGGCCACGGAGATGGAAGGCCACCCGGACAACGTCGCCCCATGTTTGGCCGGAAATCTCACGATTTCATGGACCGACCATGGGGGATCACCGCATATGGTGAAAGTCACCCCCGATGCGAGAATCCGTCCGGTCGTGCTCGTCCCATCGGCACGGGTGTCCACGGAGACCGCTCGAGGGCTGCTCCCGAAGGACGTGCCCCACAAGGACGCTTCCTTCAACGCCGGCCGGGCCGCGCTGCTGATCGCCGCGCTCACCCTGCGTCCGGAGAGCGACCTGCTGCTCGCCGCCACCGAAGATCGTCTCCACCAGAAATACCGCGCGCCTGCGATGAGCGACAGCGCGGATCTGGTAGAACGTCTGCGTGCGGTGGGCGTGCCCGCGGTCGTTTCGGGAGCGGGCCCCACGGTTCTTGCGTTTTCCACACCGGATACGCAGGATTTGATCGCGCCAGAAGTGGGTAATGACTGGCACATCCAGCTAATGGACGTCGACCCGGATGGTGCGAACGTTCAGTTCCCCGAGACACGCTGATGCCTCTTTAGACCTTCAGGGAATAGCCGTGTGCGCTGGTGATGTTAGGCTGATAGCCGCACCAGATGCCCCCTTGGTGGGTGCGTGCTTGTCAGCCACACATCGCTGCTTCATGCTGCACGTCGCGAGGCGTGGGCAGCGCGGCTGTCTCCCCGGAACCCGGCGTCTCCCATGGACCTACACCCGGTTGGTTCACCACGAGACGACGACTATGGGGATCTGCGCGTTCGAATCACCTCGACATCTGGCTGGCGACAGCAATCTGGGGGGTGTCCTCCATGCGCCACCGTCCTGTGGCGGCCTGGACGAACCCCTCCCCAATCGTGGCGGCCGACCTGCGCGGCGGCCGAAGATCGCAGCGTGCATCCCGACCCGGTCTGTCCCGCCGGATCGACAGCACCTCCGGGACGCCCGGTACAGCAAAGCCGGCGCCCGACCCCTGGGAAGGACCTTTTAGTTGAGCGACACCACCGAACTCCTCTCCGACGCATCGGGCGCGTCTGCGCAGCCCGCGTCCGGCGACACCCCCACTCGTGCCGCGGCCAAGCCGCGTGCGCGTCGCTCCGGCACCGGCCTGTCCGCCAAGGTGCTGCCCGAGCTGCAGAAGATCGCTGCCGAGCTCGGCATCAGCGGGACCGGACGCATGCGGAAGAGCCAGCTGATCGCGGCCATCCAGGAGAAGCAGGGTGGCGGTTCCGGTGACAGCGCCCCGGCGGCTCCGCCCGTCGCGGAGGCTCCGGCGGCCGTGGCCGAGGCGCCCGCCGCCGAGCGGCCCACCCGCGCGAGGAGGGAACGTTCCCGGGCCAAGAGCACCGAGGAGACCAGCGCACCCGTAGCGGAACCGGTGGTCACGGCCCCTGAGCCGGTGGCCGCCGCCGCCCCAGCCGAGCCGGTCGTGGCCGCGGCTCCCGCCGTGGTGGAGCAGCAGCAGCAGGCGGCCGAGGCCGTACAGAGCGACCCCCAGGGCGAGTCCCGTGGCGACCGCGGTGAGCGCGGCGACAGGGAGAGCCGCCGTGAGCGCCGCACCCGCGGCGAGCGCCGTGACCGCGGCGACCGTGTGGGCGACCGCGGTGAGCGCGGCGACCGCGGTGACCGCGGCGGTGACCGTGGCGAGCGCGGGAGCGACCGTGGCGAGCGCGCGGGGAACGACCGGGGCGAAGGCGGCCGTGCCGACCAGCGCGCGGTGGACGCGGGCAGCCGCGGTGACCAGCGCGGCAACGACCAGCGCGGCGGTGACACCCGCGGTGGCGACCAGCGTGGCGGCGACCCCCGCGGTGGCGACCCGCGCGGCGGGGCGGACGACGACGAGCGCGGGCGCGGACGGCGTGGCCGTTTCCGTGAGCGCAACCGTGGCCGTGGCCGCGACCGCTTCGACAGCAACGAGCCGGTCATCGGCGACGACGACGTGCTCATCCCGATCGCCGGCATCCTGGACATCCTCGACAACTACGCCTTCGTGCGGACGAGCGGCTACCTTCCGGGCTCCAACGACGTCTACGTGTCGCTGGCCCAGATCCGCCGCAACGGCCTGCGCAAGGGCGACGTCGTCACCGGCGCCGTCCGGCAGCCGCGCGACGGGGAGCGCCGCGAGAAGTTCAACGCCCTGGTCCGCCTCGACACCGTCAACGGCATGGACCCGGAGCAGGCGCGCAGCCGTCCGGACTTCAACAAGCTGACGCCGCTCTACCCGCAGGACCGCCTGCGCCTGGAGACCGAGCCGAACATCATGACGACCAGGATCATCGACCTGGTCTCGCCGATCGGCAAGGGCCAGCGCGGCCTGATCGTCTCGCCGCCGAAGGCCGGTAAGACGATGGTGCTTCAGGCGATCGCCAACTCGATCACGCGCAACAACCCCGAGTGCCACCTGATGGTCGTGCTCGTGGACGAGCGCCCCGAAGAAGTCACCGACATGCAGCGTTCGGTCAAGGGTGAGGTCATCCACTCCACCTTCGACCGCCCCGCCGAGGACCACACCACCGTCGCCGAGCTCGCCATCGAGCGCGCCAAGCGCCTGGTGGAGCTGGGCCACGACGTGGTCGTGCTCCTGGACTCGATCACCCGCCTGGGCCGCGCCTACAACCTGGCCGCCCCCGCGTCGGGCCGGATCCTGTCCGGTGGTGTCGACTCCACCGCTCTCTACCCGCCCAAGCGCTTCTTCGGCGCCGCGCGCAACATCGAGAACGGCGGCTCGCTGACGATCCTCGCCACGGCCCTGGTCGAGACCGGGTCCAAGATGGACGAGGTCATCTTCGAGGAGTTCAAGGGCACCGGCAACATGGAGCTCAAGCTCAGCCGCTCCCTGGCCGACAAGCGCATCTTCCCCGCGGTGGACGTCGACGCGTCCAGCACCCGTAAGGAAGAGATCCTCATGGCCAAGGACGAGCTGCAGATCGTCTGGAAGCTGCGCCGGGTGCTCCACGCGCTCGACATGCAGCAGGCGCTGGAGCTGCTTCTGGAGAAGATGAAGGAGACGAAGTCCAACGCGGAGTTCCTCCTCCAGGTCCAGAAGACCACCGTGAGCAACGACCGCGACTAGACGGCAGTGCTTGAGGGCGGCGGGTCTTCCCGCCGCCCTTTGGCGTTCCGTCCGTCGTTGCGTGCTTTTGTGGTTACGGCAAGCCGCCAGGACCACCGCCCGCCGCCGTCGGCGCGCCACCGCCACCGCACCCCCACCCCGCCGCCACAAGGCACGTAACCCAGCGGCACGGTCAAGCGGCCCCCCGAACTTCCAGAACCCCTGAACCCCCCGACCCCCCCGGCTCTCCGGAAACCTCCGGCCGTCGGTGGGTTCGGCTCTATACGGGGGTTAACCCCACCATGAAGCGGGCGCCACCGGCATTCACGGATCTCGTTGTCCCAGGCACGCTGTAACCGTGGATGTGCCGTTGCGTGAGCGGGTGCCGTTGGGGCCCAACGGGCCGGTCGGGGTCGTGGTCGATCCGCGTACCTGGCGGGCGGTGCCGTACCTGCTGGTGAGCTTGTGCTTTGGGTTGACCTGGTTTCTGGTCGTGGCGTTCGGGAGCACGATCTCGCTGGTCATGATGGTGGTCTGGGTCGGGTTCCCGTTGCTGCTGGTGACCGTGCTCGTCTGGCGTGGGGCGGCGATGCTGGAGCGGCGGCTGCTGTGGCTGGCGTTCGGGGTGCGGATCCGGGATCCCTATCGGCGGCGGCCCGAGCGGGGCGTCATGAACCATCTCAAGTGGCTCTTCCGGGATCCGGCCACCTGGCGGGATCTGGGGTATCTCATACTGCTCGCGCCGTTGAGCCTGTTGGAGTTCGTCGTCGTGATGGTGCTCGGGAGCATGTCCGTCGCGTTGATTCTCGCGCCGTTCAGGGAAGCGCTGATGATCGGCGAGGCCTTCGTGGTGAACACTCCTCTGGAGCGGGCGCTGGCTGTTCTGGTGGGGTTCGTGCTGGTGGCGGTGCTGGCGTACGCGGTGCGTGGGCTGAGTCTTTTGCACGGGACGCTCGCGGCGGCGCTGCTGGGCGGCGGCGAGGAGGAGCGGCTGCGGGCCAGCCGGGCCAGGGGCATCGACGCGGCCGAGGCCGAGCGGCGCAGGATCGAGCGGGACCTGCACGACGGGGCGCAACTGCTGCTGCTGTCGGTCGCCATGGACCTGGGACGGGCGCGCACCAAGCTGGACGACGACCCGGAGCAGGCCAAGGAGCTCATCGCGCAGGCCCACACGGGCACCAGGGCCGCGATCGCCGAGCTGCGCGACCTGGCGCGCGGCATCCATCCGGCGATCCTCACCGACCGGGGCCTGGACGCCGCCCTGTCGGCTCTGGCCGCGCGGGCGCCGATCGGGGTCGACGCGGTCGTGGACGTCGGCGAGCGGCCTCCTGCGGCCGTGGAGAGCATCGCCTACTACATCGTGGCCGAGTCGCTGGCCAACATGTCCAAGCACGCGGCGGCCACGGAGGCGTCGGTGCGGGTCGTACGCGCGGGCCAGATGGTCACCGTCGAGGTCTGGGACAACGGCATCGGCGGCGCGACCCTGCGCCACGGCGGCGGCCTGGCGGGGCTGGCCGACCGGGCGGCGACCATCGACGGGGTGCTCGTGGTGAACAGTCCGGTGGGCGGGCCCACGCTGGTTCGCGCGGAACTGCCTTGTGAGTGGTAGTCATGGGCGCATGCGAGTGGTGATCGCCGAGGACTCGGTGCTGCTGCGTGAGGGCCTGGCCCGCCTGCTGGCCGACGGCGGCATCGAGACGGCGGCGGCGGTGGGCGACGGCCCCTCGCTGATCAGCGCGGTCGAACGCCACCGGCCCGACCTGGCGATCGTCGACGTGCGCATGCCGCCGAGCAACACCGACGAGGGCCTGCGCGCCGCCCTCGACGTGCGGGCGCGGCGGCCGGACTTCCCGATCCTCGTGCTGTCGCAGTACGTGGAGGAGCGCTACGCGGCCGAGCTCATCGGCCCCGGCGTGGGCTACCTGCTGAAGGAGCGGATCTCCGACGTGGCCGAGTTCCTGGCGGTGGTGCGGCAGGTGGCGGAGGGCGGCACGGTCATCGACCCCGAGGTGGTGCTGCAGCTCCTGGGCAGGCAGCGCAGGGGTACGGCGATGGACATGCTGTCCCCGCGCGAGCGCGAGGTCCTGGCGCTCATGGCCGAGGGACGCTCCAACACCGCCATAGCGGGCCGTCTGTCGGTCAAGGAAGGGGCCGTGGAGAAGCACATTTCCGGCATCTTCGCCAAGCTCTCGCTCGGCCAGGCACCCGACGACCACCGCCGGGTGCTGGCGGTGCTGGCCTACCTGGGGCGCTGAAACGGCCCGCGCCGACGAGGGCGCGGGCCGGTCGGACGCGGGCTACTTGATGTTCACGAACTTCTGCGGGGACCAGGCGCTCCTGGTCTTGCTGGTGCCCGAGACCTTCACCTTGACGTAGCCGTCCTTCTTGATCTTGACCTTGGTGCTGTACTTGCCGGCCGAGTCCGTCTTCACGAACGCGATGCGCTTGTACGTCTTGGCGCCCTTGGCCTTGTAGTAGACGGCCAGCATCTTGACCTTGTAGGCCTTGCCGGCGCGGGTGGCCTTGCCGTACACCTTGACCTTCGTGCCCTTTTTCTGCACGGAGAGGGTGACCTTGGACTTGGCCTTCTTGGAGACGCCGCCTTCGGGCTCGTTGACGGTGAAGGCCACCTGGCCCTTGAACGTCTCGCTGCCCCGGGTCGCGCTCACCTCCAGGGTCCACGCGCCGGGCTCGGTGTCGTCGCTGAAGTACGTGCTGCCGGTGTAGACGCCGTAGCCGTCCTGGCTCAGGGTGCCGAGGTCGTAGTACTCGCTGGTGTCGTCGCTGACCAGGCGGGCGCTGACCGAGCCGGCGTCCTTGACCCTGGCGCGGACGTCGACCTGGACCTCGCGGCCCTTCTTGAGGTTGACGGGGTCGGGCGTCACCGAGGCGCTGATGCTCGCCTTCTTGCCCGTCACGTTGACGGTGAAGGAGTCGCTGCTGATCGATCCGCCGCGGCTGACCTTGAACGTCAGCGACCAGTCGCCGGCCGGGTCGTCGCTGGAGATGCTGAACGAACCCGTACCGGACGCCGAGGTGGGCAGCTTGCCGTCGCTCCCCTTGGACGGCTGGCTGTAGGAGACGTTCACCGAACGGGCGGCCTTGCCGGGCGGCGTGATCTCGGCGGTCACGCCGGCCGGGACCGTGGTGTTCGGGTCGGTGCCCAGCGGGTCCTTGACCGTGAAGTTGATGCCGGCCTGGACGGTTCCGTCGCTCGGCACGTAGGTGTTGCCGGCGGAGACGCCCGTGATGTCCCCTGCCGCGGTGCGGGCGGTCAGGGAGGTGGAGGCTCCGGCTGCCGTGGCTGTGATTCCAGCGCCTCCGAGGAGAACGGCGGCCCCCGTGGCGGTCGCGAGCAGCAACCGCACCTTTCTCATCATCTCTTTTGATGTCCTTTATGGGAGGAAAACTAATGATTGATGCGCGGGAGCCTAGTGCGACAGGAGTGAGTTGGGCATCAAGATCCGGGGAATGCCTGGTGGCCTGGGATGGTTGCAACGTCTGGCACACTGGTAGCTGAACCGAAGCGGTACCGGTTCCCGCCGCGCGCACCACATCCAGTGTGCGACCGCGCGCAGAGCAGCTGAGGCGACCCGGCGACCGCACCCCGAAAGGACTCACATGAAGAGCGACATCCACCCGGAGTACCACGTCACGCAGGTGACCTGCACGTGCGGTAACTCCTTCACGACCCGCAGCACCGCGAAGAACGGCGTCATCCACGCCGACGTGTGCTCGGCCTGCCACCCGTTCTACACGGGCAAGCAGAAGATCCTGGACACCGGTGGCCGGGTGGCGCGCTTCGAGCAGCGCTTCGGCAAGAAGGCCCAGAGCAAGTAGCTCCCCTGACGCCGGCCCGACGCACTCACTGGTGCGCCGGGTCGGCGTTCTTGGTGATACGGCCGGCACGGACGACATAAGGGACCCACGGTGAACCTGGACGAGTTGCTCAAGGAGTACGCGGAGCTGGAGACGCAGCTCGCCGATCCCGCCGTGCACGCTGACCAGTCCAAGGCCCGCACGCTCGGCAAGCGTTACCGCCACCTGACCCCGATCGTCGGCACCTACCGCGAGCTGGAGAGCGTGCGCGACGACCTCAGCGCCGCCAAGGAGCTCGCGAGCGAGGACGAGGCGTTCGCCACCGAGGCCGAGGAGCTCGCGGCCCGCATCCCGCAGCTGGAGGAGAAGCTCCGCCACCTGCTCATCCCGCGCGATCCCAATGATGACAAGGACATCATCATGGAGATCAAGGCCGGCGAGGGCGGGGAGGAGTCGGCGCTGTTCGCCGGTGACCTGCTGCGGATGTACCTGCGCTACGCCGAGCGACTGGGCTGGAAGACCGAGGTCATCGAGGCCCAGCACTCCGACCTCGGCGGCTACAAGGACGTCACCGTCGGCATCCGGGCCAAGGGCGACGAGGGCGTGTGGTCCAGGCTGAAGTACGAGGGCGGCGTCCACCGGGTCCAGCGGGTGCCCGCCACCGAGTCCCAGGGCCGGATCCACACCAGCGCCGCGGGCGTGCTCATCTATCCGGAGGCGGAGGAGGTCGACGTCCAGATCGACCCCAACGACCTGCGCATCGACGTCTACCGCTCCAGCGGACCAGGCGGCCAGAGCGTCAACACCACCGACTCCGCGGTACGCATCACCCACGTGCCCACCGGCGTGGTCGTCTCCTGCCAGAACGAGAAGAGCCAGCTGCAGAACAAGGAGTCGGCGCTGCGCATCCTGCGCGCCCGCCTGCTGGCCATCGCCCAGGAGGAGGCCGACGCCGCCGCGCAGGCCGAGCGCAAGTCGCAGGTCCGCACCGTCGACCGTTCCGAGCGCATCCGCACCTACAACTACCCGGAGAACCGCATCTCCGACCACCGCGTCGGCTTCAAGGCGTATAACCTCGACCAGGTCCTCGACGGCGAGCTCACCGCCGTCACCCAGGCCCTGATCGACGCCGAAACGGCGGAGAAGCTCGCACAACACTCATGACATTTCTGCTGGACGAGATCGCACACGCAACGGCCCGGCTGGCCGAGGCCGGTGTGCCGTCGCCGCGCACCGACGCGGAGGAGATCGCGGCGTTCGTCCACGGCGTGCGCAGAAGCGAGCTGCACACGGTCAAGGACGGCGACTTCGACGCCCTGTTCTGGGAGGGCATCGCCAGGCGCGAGGCGCGCGAGCCCCTTCAGCACATCACCGGCCACGCCTACTTCCGCTACCTGGAGCTTGAGGTCGGCCCCGGCGTCTTCGTCCCGCGGCCGGAGACCGAGGTCATGGCCGGATGGGCCATCGAGACCCTGCGCGCCATGGACGTCACCCAGCCGCTCGTCGTCGACCTCGGCACCGGCTCCGGCGCGATCGCCCTGTCCATCGCCCAGGAGGTCTCGCTGGCCGAGGTCCACGCGGTCGAGGTCGACCCCGGCGCGTACACGTGGGCCAAGCGCAACATCGCCGAGCACGGCCAGGGCCGCGTCCACCTGCACCCCGACGACCTCGCGGAGGCGCTGCCGGAGCTCAACGGCACCGTCGACATGGTGATCTCCAACCCGCCCTACATCCCGCCCGGCGCGATCCCGCGCGACCCCGAGGTGCGCGACTACGACCCCTCGCGGGCGCTGTACGGCACCGGCGACGACGGGCTCGACGAGGTCAGGGCGGTGGAGCGTACGGCGTTCCGCCTGCTGCGGCCGGGCGGCTGGGTCGCCGTGGAGCACGCCGACCAGCAGGGCCGGTCGGTCTACCTGACCTTCCCCGAGGACAATGGCTGGCGGGACGTACGGCTGCGCCAGGATCTCACCCGGCGAGACAGGTTCGTCACCGCCAGGCTGGCCCAGGACTAGGATGCGGGCGAGCACCGCCCATTCAGAACGCAGAGAGGCCGACAGCGCCGTGGGACGACGATTTGACTGCTCGGACGCCGACCAGAAGGCCGAAGGCCTGACCGAGGCCGCCAACGCGGTGCGCAGGGGCGAACTCGTGGTGCTGCCGACCGACACCGTCTACGGCATCGGCGCCGACGCCTTCACCCAGAGCGCCGTCACCGCACTGCTGGAGGCCAAGGGCCGCGGCCGCGAGATGCCGCCGCCCGTGCTGGTCGGCACCGTACGCGCGGCCAACGCCCTGGTCGAGGACCTCGGCCCCTACGGCCAGGACCTCATCGACGCCTTCTGGCCCGGTCCGCTGACGATCGTGTGCAAGGCCAACCGGGCGCTGTCGTGGGACCTCGGCGACACGAAGGGCACGGTGGCGCTGCGCATGCCGTTGCACCCGATCGCCCTCGACCTGCTGAAGGAGACCGGCCCGATGGCCGTCTCCAGCGCCAACCGCTCGGGCTCGCCCGCCGCCACCACCGCGGACGAGGCGGAGGACCAGCTCGGCGAGTCCGTGGCCGTCTACCTGGACGCCGGACCGACGAGTGACAACACGCCCTCGACCATCCTCGACCTGACCACCGCGGTGCCGCGGTTGCTGCGGGGCGGGGCGATCCCGGTGGAGAAGTTGCGGGGGATTGTCGGATACGTCGCCACCGACGGCTGATCCCAGCGATACCCGCTGTTTATCACGCGAGTCACAGGGGGCACGGGCGGCCTACCGTGGTGCCCGGAGGTGGCTCGCCCATGGGCAAGTTCGACGGCATGGACCCGAAGCTGGTGCGTGACCTGCTGGCCGAGGTGAAGCGGGCGGCGGGGGAACTGCGCGCGATCGAGGGCCGGGTCGCCCAGGTGATGAGCGGGGCGGGGCTGGCCACCCGGGCCATGCATCGGCCGGGTCAGGTCGCCGAGGCCATCGACACGATGTCCAAGGACGTCAACACCCGGCTGACGGTGCTGGAGAAGCGTGAGGACGCGCCTCGGGGTGCGGACGCGGGCAAGGACCCGGTGCGTGTTCTGGGCGGGAACGACGAGCCCAAGGACGGCGCCAAGACGCCGACCGGTCCCGAGGACGAGCCGAAGGAAGAGCGCGGGGACGACCGCTCGCGCTACGACAACCCCAGGGCGGACGATCCGAAGCCGGGCGACAAGCCGGACGTCAAGACCGAGGACAAGCCGGACGTCAAGACCGACGACAAGCCGGACGTCAAGACGGATGACAAGCCCGATGTGAAGACGGACGACAAGCCCGACGTCAAGACCGAGGACAAGCCGGATCCGAAGGGTGACGACAAGCCGGATCGCAAGAGCGATGACGTCGCCGCCTCCGACGAGAACAAGAACGACAAGAAGGACGACCCGGTCAAGGGCGACGAGCCCAAGGACGACGAGCGTGACAGCAGGCGCGACCGGGGCGCCGAGCCTCCCCTCGACCCGACCAAGCCGCAGGTCGTCGAGGTGGACGGGGTGAAGGTCCTCCAGGTTCCGCTCGATCCGCCCACAGCCGAGGAGCTGGAGGAGCTGATCAGGAACATCGACGACATCCAGCCCCAGGACACCCCGTCGCTCGCCGGCGACACCACTCCGGGCCAGATCCAGCCCGGCGGGAAGACGGTCGACGCCGGTGGCCTCAGCACCTGGGCGAACGACGGCAGCGACGTGGTCTCCGCGGATGCCAGGCCGATCGACCCCGCCGCCCTGAGGGCGCTGATCGAGAACGTCAGGGACGTCCAGCCCATGGACATGCCCGGGGTGGAGGTGCCCAAGGGAGAGTGGGGCAACGGCCAGTGGGCGCCGCAGGACATCAAACCCGACGGCCCGCCGGGCTCCCTCGACCCCGGCAACCCAACCACCACGACCCCGAACCCCGACGGCAACCCAACCACCACCTCCGGCACCCCGGCCACACCACCGGCAACCTCCGGAAACCCGGCCACGCCCGCCCAACCGGTCGGCAACCCGCCCGCGACCTCCGACGCCTACGGCAACCCGGCCACACCGACCCAGCCTGCGGGCAACCAGCCCCCGGACACCTCCGGCACCCCGCCCCAGCCCGTGGGCAACCAGCCCCCGGACACCTCCGGCACCCCGCCCCAGCCGGTCGGCAACCAGCCCTCGGACGCCTCCGGTGAGCAGGGTGGCTGCGCGAAGACCGGCGGAAACGACACCGCACCGGGCACCAAGGCCGATCCCGGCACCCCGGAGACCTCCGGTGACCTTGGTCAGGCGGGTGACCGTACCGGAGCAGGGAACGGCGACCGTACCGGGACCGAGTACAGCACCCCCGCGAACGGCCGTACCGGAGCGGAGAGCAGTGGCCCGGCGGCGGGCAGCGCGGGACCCCAGCAGTGGGCCGACGACGGCAGTGATGTGGTGTCCGTGGACGCCGAACCGCTCGACCCGGCGGCGCTCAAGACGCTCATGGACAACGTGCGCGACGTCCAGCCGATGGAGATGCCGAGTGTAGAGGTGCCCAAGGGGGAGTGGGGCACGGGGAAGTGGGTGCCTGAGGACATTCGGCCCGACGGCCCGCCGGGTGCGGTGGAGCCGGGCGAGAGGAGTCGCTGATGTACGTGGACCCGCCCGCCCCCCAGCCCCGCCAGCCCGGCGAGACCCCGCCCGCCACCGCCTCCGGCGCCCTGGACGGCCAGCCGAGGGCCTGGGAGTTCAATCCCGAGTACCAGCGCCTGGTGACCGCCTGGCAGGCCGTCATGCCGCTGCTGGAGTCGCTGACGAGCGCTCTGGACAAGGCCTACCAGCTCGCCAGGAGCCCGCAGACGTGGGACGCCCCGGTGGGGGCGCGCTACGTCGAGGATCTCGCGGAGTGGCGTACCCGGCTGGGCCTCTACCGGCAGGCGGTGCTGACCGCGATCAGCGACGAGGCCGCGGACACGCCGCGCTGGGTGCCGAGTTCTGCCGGGGCGCCGCATGCCTTCTCCTGACGGCGTTCCGGCGCGTGGTGCCAGGGGGACCTGCGTCGGGTGAGGGAAACGGGCGTACATTGAGAAAATGCCCTACTACGGGCCAGACTTCGGCCTGCTGCAGCAGCAGGATCCCGAGATCGCCCAGGTGTTGCTCGACGAGCTCGACCGGGTGCGCGGCGGGATCCAGTTGATCGCGAGCGAGAACTTCACCTCGCCCGCCGTGCTCGCCGCCCTGGGTTCGACCCTCACGAACAAGTACGCGGAGGGCTATCCGGGACGCCGCTACTACGGCGGCTGCGAAGTCGTTGACCGGGCGGAGCGGCTGGCGATCTCGCGGGCCAAGGAGTTGTTCGGGGCCGAGCACGCGAACGTCCAGCCGCACTCGGGGGCCTCGGCGAACCTGGCCGCGTACGCGGCGCTGCTGCAGCCGGGCGACACGATGCTGGCCATGGCGCTGCCGCACGGCGGCCATCTCACGCATGGCTCGAAGGTGAACTTCTCCGGAAAATGGTTCGACGTGATCGCGTACGGCGTGCGGCGCGACACCGAACTCATCGACTACGACGAAGTCAGGGCGCTGGCCCTGCGCCACCGGCCGAAGGTGATCGTCTGCGGCGCGACGGCCTATCCGCGCCTGGTCAACTTCTCGATCTTCCGCGACATCGCCGACGAGGTCGGGGCCTGGCTCCTGGCCGACGTGGCGCACACGATCGGGCTGATGGCGGGGGGTGTGATCCCGAGCGCGGTGCCGTACGCGGACGTGGTCACCTTCACCACGCACAAGGCGCTGCGCGGCCCGCGCGGCGGCGGCATCCTCTGCACGCGCGAGGTCGCGGCGCGGGTGGACCGGGCGGTCTTCCCGTTCGTGCAGGGCGGGCCGCTGATGCACGCCGTCGCGGCGAAGGCGGTGGCGTTCGGCGAGGCTCTGCGGCCGGAGTTCGCCGACTACGCCAGGCGGGTGGTCGACAACGCGAGGGCGCTGAGCGACACGCTCGCGGAGGAGGGCATGCGCCCGGTGTCCGGCGGCACCGACAGCCACCTGGCGCTGATCGACCTGCGGGGGCTGGGCGTCACCGGGGCGGAGGCGGAACGCCGGTGCGCGGCGGCCGCGATCACCCTGAACCGCAACGTGATCCCGTATGATCCCGAACCACCTGCCGTCACGTCAGGAGTCAGGGTCGGCACGCCTTGCGTCACCACGCAGGGCATGGGACCCGAGGAGCTGAAAGAAGTGGCAACACTCGTGGCGCAGGCGGTGAGATATCCGGACACTGTCGCTGAAGTGCGGAGACGGGTTTCGGAGCTGCTGGTCATACACCAGCCTTATCTCAGCGAATTATAAGCTGTTCTGTGTCGTTTTCCGGTCACAGTAGGCCGGAGGATCCGGGAAACTGGTGCCCGTGCGCGAATACCTCTTCATGGCGTTGGTCGCGGCAGCGGTGACGTTTCTTCTCGTGCCGCTGGTCCGTCGCTTTGCCATTCGCATCGGAGCGATGCCCGAGGTTCGCGAGCGCGACGTGCACACCACGCCGACCCCGCGCCTGGGCGGTCTCGCCATGTACTTCGGCCTGGTCGCGGGCCTGCTGGTGGCGGGCAACCTCAACCGCACCGGCTACGTCCTGTCGCAGGACCAGACCACACTGGCGCTGATCGTGGCGGGCGGCGTGATCACGCTGACCGGCTTCCTGGACGACTGGTGGGGGATGGACCCCTTCATCAAGCTGGGCGGCCAGATCGCGGCGGCGGGCGTCATGGTCTTCTTCGACATGCGCCTGACCTCGATCCCGCTGCCGGACAGCTGGGGCGGCGCGTACGTGCTCGACTACAACCTGAGCACGGTGCTGACGATCCTGATCGTGGTCGTGGCCATCAACGCGGTGAACTTCGTCGACGGGCTCGACGGCCTGGCGGCCGGCATCGTCGGCATCGCCGCGGCGGCCACCTGGATGTACTCCATCTTCCTCGACCAGGCCATCGAGCAGAACCGCATCAACACCACGGCCGCCATCACCGCGATCCTCATCGGCATGTGCCTCGGCTTCCTGCCGCACAACTTCCACCCGGCCAAGATCTTCATGGGCGACACCGGCGCGATGCTGCTGGGCCTGGTGCTGGCCGGCTCGCTCATCACGGTGACCCCGCTCGACCCGTTCTCCTTCGAGGGCATCAACAAGTTCGGCACGCTGGTGCCGCTGCTGCTGCCGGTGGCCGTGCTGGTCCTGCCGCTGACCGACCTGATCACCGCCGTGGTCAGACGCACGTCCCACGGCCTGTCCCCGTTCGCGCCCGACCGGGGTCACCTGCACCACCGGCTGCTCGACATCGGCCACTCGCAGCGCCGCACGGTCCTGATCATGTACGCGTGGACGGTCCTGTTCGCCTTCGGCCTGGTGACGATGTCGGTGTTCGGGGTGCCGATCCTGCTCTTCCCGATTGTGATTCTGCTCGCACTCGGCGTGCTGGTCATGATGGCGCTGCCCCGGTTCCGCGGCCGCGGCGGCGCGCACGCCGCCCCGCGTGGCGACTCCGGCGATGACGACGACGGCCCGCCGACCGGCCCGATGCCCGTCATCCAGCCGTTCGACGAGGTCACCCAGCAGGTACGCCGCCCGTCCCCCAACCAGGAGCGCAACACGGTCCAGGCGTTCCCCGGCGGTTCATGATCGCGAACTAGAAACGGCAGGTAAAAGCGGTCTTCCATGAGCTTGTGATATCTTTCACGAGCAAGGCCCCCCGGACGCACCGGCTCTGGGGGTAGCAAACGCTCGCTTGATAACTCGCTACGGGAGCACCGATGCAGGCCAACGACGTGCGCGTACTCAAAAGCGCCGCGCTGCCCACGCTGGTCGTGGGCGCCGTTGCCGCCATCGTGGCCTTCTTCCTCGCGGGGGGTAAGGGAGTCATCGGAGCCCTGGTCGGGCTCGCGCTGGTCGGTGTCTTCTTCAGCATCAGCGTGGTGGTCGTCTCCTACGCCGCCAGAATCTCCCCGCAGATGATGGCCGCCGCCGCCATGGTCAGCTACCTCGTCAAAGTCGTCGTCATCATGGTCATGCTCTCCACGTTCGGTGACACCACCGTGTGGAACCCGAGGGCCTTCGCCTGGAGCGTCGTGATCTGCACGATCGTGTGGACCGCGGCAGAAGTCAGGGCCTTCGTGAAGACGAAGATGCTGTACGTGGACCCCGACGCCAAAGTCCCGGGCCAGGGCGACTCATGAGCAAGGTAAAGGGGCGGGTCCGATATGACTAGTCCTCTGCTTGCCTGCTATCGTCGGGCGCGCGATGAGCGAAGAGAAGAAGCGCCGGCCCGAAGACGACGGCCAGGACTTCGCCAACGCCGCGTGGTCGATTCCCAGCTACCTTCTCTCCGGGATGGCGATCTACGGCGGTGCGGGCTGGTTGCTGGACCGCTGGTTCGGCACGTCCGCGCTCTTCCCCATAGGCATTGTCGTGGGGGTCGCTCTCGCCGTCTACCTGGTCTACCGGAAGTACGGTCGCTGACCCCACCTGGCGATCGCTTCGCTGAGGAAACCCTTGTGATCCACTACGACGTTGAAGGGGACGCCGCGTGAATGCGCTGACGGTCCTGGCCGCCGACACTCCTGGCGAGTTCGGGGCGCCGACGCCCGAGTCACTGTTCGACCTTGCCCCGATCATTCCCGGGGTCGCCTGGTTCACCAAGCCGGTTCTCCTCGCGATCCTCAGCTCGATCATCGTGATCGGCTTCTGCTGGGCGGCCTTCGCGAAGCCGAAGATCGTGCCCAGGGGCATCCAGAACGTCGCCGAGTACGGCTACATGTTCGTGCGCGACCAGGTCGCCCGGCCCTTCCTGGGCAAGGACGCCGACCGCTGGATGGGCCTGCTCCTGACCATGTTCTTCCTGGTGCTGGTCTGGAACCTGATGGGCGTCGTGCCCTTCGTCCAGTTCCCTGTCGCCTCCCACATCGCCTTCCCCGCGGTGCTCGCGATCACCATCTACATCCTCAAGGTGTATCTCGGCGTCAAGCACCAGGGCGCCATCGGCTACTTCAAGAACATGATGTTCCCCCCGGGACTTCCCAAGCCGATCTACTTCCTGCTGGCCCCGATCGAGTTTCTCTCGAACATGATCATCGCGCCTTTCACGCACGCGGTGCGACTGTTCGCCAACATGTTCGCCGGTCACATGCTGCTGGCCTTCTTCAGCATGGTGGGCTTCTGGTTCCTGTTCGAGAAGCTGACCCCGCTGGGCGCCCCGATCGGCGTGCTCGGTGTGGTGATGACCATCATCTTCACCGGCTTCGAGATGTTCATCCAGTTCCTGCAGGCATTCCTCTTCGCGATGCTGGCCTCGATGTACATCGGCGGCTCGCTGCACGCGGAGCACTGAGAACCACATACCGGAACAGTCCGTGACCGGTGAGACTCCGCTTCACCGGCCGTCCAGTAAAGGAAAACAGCAATGAGCGTTCTCGCTGAGGTCTCCGGCAACGTCACCGCCATCGGTTACGGTCTCGCCGCCATCGGCCCCGGCATCGGCGTCGGCATCATCTTCGGTCAGGGCGTGCAGGCCATTGCCCGCCAGCCGGAGGCGTACGGTCTGATCCGCCAGAACATGCTCCTCGGCTTCGTTCTCACCGAGGCCCTGGCTCTGATCGGTCTGGTCGCGCCGTTCATCTTCGCCAACCTGTAAAGACGTAGACCACCCTGACGAAAGGCTGCACCCATGACTAAGGCAGCTACGCTCCTCGCTGCGGAGGAGGGGTACAACCCCCTCCTGCCGCACACGTACGAGCTCGTCGTCGGTATCTTCGCGTTCGCCGTTGTCGCCTTCTTCCTCATCAAGGTGCTCGTCCCGCGTGTCCAGAAGACTCTGGCCGAGCGGACCGACGCCATCGAGGGCGGCATCAAGAGGGCTGAAGAGGCCCAGGCCGAGGCGCAGGCGCTGCAGCAGCAGTACCGCGACCAGCTGGCCGAGGCCCGGCATGAGGCGGCTCGTCTGCGCGAGGAAGCTCGTGAGCAGGCCGCGCAGATCAAGGCCGAGCTCCGCGAGGAGGCGCAGGCCGAGGCCCGTCGTCTCGTCGAGGCGGCGCACGCCCAGATCGAGGCCGACCGCCAGGCGGCGTTCGCCTCGCTCCGCAACGAGATCGGCCGCCTGTCGACCGACCTGGCCGGACGCATCGTCGGCGAGTCCCTCGAGGACGAGGTCCGGCAGCGCCGTACCGTCGACCGGTTCCTCGACGAGCTCGAGAACTCCGCGGCGGTGCGCTGATGCCGGAGCGAACCCGACGCACTGAGCGGAGCGACACATGAGGGGTCTGAGCAGGACCTCGCTGGCTGAGGTCGAGGAGCGCTTCAACGCCGCGGCCGGCAGCGCCGACCTCGGCGCGCTCTCCGACGAGCTGTTCGCGGTCACCGACCTGCTCGACCGCGAGCACGGTCTGCGCCGCGCCCTGTCCGACCCGGCCAGGCCCGCCGGGCAGAAGGCGGAGACCCTCCGCGGCCTGCTCCAGGGCAAGGTCGGCGACGCGACCCTCGGCACCGTCGAGGCCGCGGTCGCGGCCAGGTGGTCGCGGGCCGGGGACCTGACCGACGTGCTGGAGCGGCTCGGCGTGGTCGCCGCCGCCGCCGAGGCCGAGGGGCAGGGCAAGCTGGACGACGTGGAGGACGAGCTCTTCCGCTTCGGCCGCATCGTCGCCGCCAACCCCGAACTGCGCCTCGCTCTCACCGACGCGGCCGCGCCCGCCGAGGGCAAGCAGCAACTGCTGCGGGATCTGCTCGGCGGCAAGGTCGCACCGTCCACGCTGCGTCTGGTCACACAGCTGGCCACGCACCCGCGAGGACGTAATCTGGAGGGTGGCCTCGAGGAGTACGGGCAGCTGGTCGCTCAGCAGCGTCAGCGCCTCGTCGCGGTGGTGCGCAGCGCCGTCGCGCTCAGTGAGGAGCAGAAGCAGCGCCTGACGGCGTGGCTGCGCGGCTCCTACGGCCGCGACGTGCACCTGAACGTCGAGGTGGATCCGCGTGTGCTCGGTGGATTCTCGGTCCGCATCGGCGACGAGATCATCGACACCACCATTGTGGGACGAATCGAAGAAGTCCGCCGCCGGCTGGCCGGCTAAGGCGAATAGGGAGACAGAGTAGAGATGGCGGAGCTTACGATCCGGCCGGACGAGATCCGGGACGCGCTTGAGCGCTTCGTCCAGGCGTACGAACCGGAAGGCGCCGCGCGCGAGGAGATCGGGACCGTCGTCGACTGTGGCGACGGCATCGCCCACGTCTCCGGCCTTCCCTCGGCGATGGCGAACGAACTGCTCGAGTTCGAGGACGGCACGCGCGGTCTGGCACTGAACCTCGACACCCGCGAGATCGGTGTCGTTATCCTGGGCGACTTCAGCAAGATCGAAGAAGGCCAGACGGTCCGCCGGACGGGCGAGGTCCTGTCCGTGCCCGTCGGCGACAACTTCCTCGGCCGCGTGGTCGACCCCCTGGGCAACCCGCTCGACGGCAAGGGCCACATCGAGTCCGAGGGCCTGCGCGCCCTTGAGCTCCAGGCGCCCAGTGTCGTCCAGCGCCAGCCGGTGAAGGAGTCCCTCGCCACCGGCATCAAGGCGATCGACGCCATGACCGCGATCGGCCGTGGCCAGCGTCAGCTGATCATCGGCGACCGTGGCACGGGCAAGACCGCGATCGCCGTGGACACCATCCTCAACCAGCGCGACAACTGGCTCTCGGGCGACCCGAAGAAGCAGGTGCGCTGCGTCTACGTCGCGGTCGGCCAGAAGGGCTCGACGATCGCGCAGGTCAGGGCTCGCCTGGAGGAGGCGGGCGCGCTGGAGTACACGACCATCGTGGCCGCTCCCGCGTCCGACGCCGCAGGCTACAAGTACCTCGCCCCCTACACCGGTTCGGCCATCGGCCAGCACTGGATGTACCAGGGCAAGCACGTCCTGATCGTCTTCGACGACCTGACCAAGCAGGCCGACGCCTACCGCGCGGTCTCCCTCCTGCTGCGTCGCCCGCCGGGCCGTGAGGCCTTCCCCGGCGACGTCTTCTACCTCCACTCCCGCCTGCTGGAGCGCTGCGCCAAGCTCTCCGACGACATGGGCGGCGGCTCGATGACCGGTCTGCCGATCATCGAGACCAAGGGCAACGACGTCTCGGCGTTCATCCCGACCAACGTCATCTCCATCACCGACGGCCAGGTCTTCCTCGAGACCGACCTGTTCAACGCCGGTGTCCGCCCGGCCATCAACGTCGGTATCTCCGTCTCCCGAGTCGGTGGTTCCGCGCAGGCCAAGGCGATGCGCAAGGTCGCCGGTACGCTCCGTCTGGCCCTGTCGCAGTACCGCGACCTGGAGGCGTTCGCCGCGTTCGCCTCCGACCTCGACGCCGCCTCCAAGGCTCAGCTCGAGCGTGGTCTGCGCCTGGTCGAGCTGCTCAAGCAGCCCCAGTACAGCCCGTTCTCGCTGGAGCGCGAGGTCGTGTCGGTGTGGGCCGGCACCACCGGTGAGCTCGACGAGGTCCCGGTCGAGGACATCCGCCGCTTCGAGTCGGAGTTCCTCGACTACATCCAGAGCGCGCACAAGGGCATCTTCGACAGCATCCGGGAGACCCGCGAGCTGTCGGACGACACCGTCACCGCGCTCAAGGACAGCGTGACGGAGTTCAAGAAGGGCTTCACCACCTCCTCGGGTGAGCTTCTGATCAAGGACGAGCCGGTCGCGCCGCTGGACGCGGACGAGGTCGGCCAGGAGAAGATCAAGAAGGTCGTCCGGCCGGCGGAGAAGAAGTAGGCCATGGGTGCCCAGCTAAGGCTGCTGCGGCGGCGGATCAAGTCGGTCACCTCGACCGCCAAGATCACGCGCGCCCAGGAGCTCATCGCCTCCTCACGGATCGTGCGGGCGCAGCAGCGGATGCACGCGGCGCTGCCGTACGAGCGTGAGATCACTCGCGCCGTCACGGGCGTCGTCAGCAACGCGGCGAGCGTCGACCATCCCCTGACGGTGGCGAAGGAGAACCCCGCCAAGGCGGGCGTCCTCATCGTCACCAGCGACAGCGGGTTCTGTGGCGGCTTCAACGCCAACGTCCTGCGCGAGGCCGAGGCCCTGCGCGGGCTGCTGGCGGGCCGCGGGCTCGAAGTCATCCCGTTCGTGACCGGCCGCAAGGGTGTCACCTGGCACTCCTTCCGCTCGCGTTCGATGGGCGGGCAGTGGGTCGGCTTCTCCAGGAAGCCCTCCTACGCCGACGCCAAGACCATCGCGGGCGAGCTGATCGACTCGTTCAAGGACGACAACGGGATCGACGAGATCCACATCGTCTCGACCGAGTTCGTCTCGATGCTCACCCAGAACGTGGTGGTCAAGCGCATCCTGCCGCTTGAGATCGAGGAGACCGAGGCCACGGCGACGGACACGATCCCGCCGTACTTCGAGTTCGAGCCCACCGCGGGCGACGTGCTGGAATCGTTGCTGCCGCGCTACGTCGAGTCCCGTATCTTCACCGCGCTGCTGCAGTCGGCGGCCTCCGAGGAGGCCGCGCGCCGGCGCGCGATGAAGTCCGCGACGGACAACGCCAACGAGCTGATGCGGGTTCTGACCCAGCAGATGAACCAGGCTCGCCAGGCCGAGATCACCCAGGAAATCAGCGAGATCGTCGGTGGCGCCAACGCGCTGGCCGACGCCGCAGCGGGGAAAGAGTGAAATGACTGCAGAGGCTGTTGAGACCACGACCGGCACGGGCCGTGTGGCTCGTGTCAACGGTCCCGTCGTCGACGTGGAGTTCCCCGTCGAGGCGATGCCCGACATCTACAACGCGCTGAACGTCGAGGTCACGCTCGGCGGCGAGACGAAGAAGCTGACCCTGGAGGTCGCCCAGCACCTGGGTGACAACCTGGTCCGCGCCATCTCCATGCAGCCCACCGACGGCCTGGTGCGCGGCTCGGCCGTCACCGACTCCGGCGAGCCGATCTCGGTGCCCGTCGGCGACGTCGTCAAGGGTCACGTGTGGAACGCGCTCGGCGAGTCCCTCGACGTGCCGACCTCCTCCCTGAAGGTCACCGAGAAGTGGGGCATCCACCGCCCCAGCCCGGCGTTCGACCAGCTTGAGTCGCGTACCGAGATGCTGGTCACCGGCATCAAGGTCATCGACCTGCTGACCCCGTACGTGCAGGGCGGCAAGATCGGTCTGTTCGGTGGCGCCGGTGTCGGCAAGACCGTTCTGATCCAGGAGATGATCCGCCGAGTCGCGCGTAACTTCGGTGGTACGTCCTGCTTCGCGGGCGTCGGCGAGCGTACCCGTGAGGGCAACGACCTCTGGCTGGAGATGGAGGAGGCGGACGTCCTCAAGGACACCGCGCTCGTCTTCGGCCAGATGGACGAGCCCCCGGGCACCCGTCTGCGCGTGGCCCTGTCGGCGCTGACGATGGCGGAGTACTTCCGCGACGTGCAGAAGCAGGACGTGCTTCTGTTCATCGACAACATCTTCCGCTTCACGCAGGCCGGTTCCGAGGTCTCCACCCTGCTCGGCCGCATGCCGTCCGCCGTGGGTTACCAGCCCACGCTGGCCGACGAGATGGGTGTGCTCCAGGAGCGCATCACCTCGACGCGTGGTCACTCGATCACCTCCATGCAGGCGATCTACGTGCCCGCGGACGACATCACCGACCCGGCTCCGCACAACGCGTTCGCGCACCTCGACGCGCAGACCGTTCTGTCGCGGCCGATCTCGGAGAAGGGCATCTACCCCGCGGTGGACCCGCTCGACTCCAGCTCCCGCATCCTCGACCCGCAGATCGTCGGCGCCGAGCACTACGCGGTGGCCCAGGAGACGAAGCGCATCCTGCAGAAGTACAAGGAGCTGCAGGACATCATCGCGATCCTCGGTATCGACGAGCTGTCCGAAGAGGACAAGGTCACGGTTAACCGGGCCCGCCGCATCGAGCGCTTCCTGTCGCACCCGATGTACGCCGCCGAGGCGTTCACCGGTCAGCCGGGTGAGAACGTGCCGCTGGACGAGACCATCGCCTCCTTCAAGGGGCTGTGCGCCGGTGAGTACGACCACCTGCCCGAGCAGGCGTTCTTCATGGTCGGCGGCATCGAGCAGGCCGTGGCGAAGGCCAAGGAACTCGAGCGCTGATCGCCCGACGATGCCGGTGTCAGCAAGCGCTGATACCGGCATCTTGAGACCGGAAGGGAACCTAACGTGGCCAAGCTACGCGTAGGGGTTGTCTCGCCAGAGCGTGAGATCTGGTCGGGCGAGGCCGACATGGTGATTGCCAAGACCGTGGACGGCGAGATCGGTATTATGCCGCAACACGCACCCGTTCTCGGCGTCCTCGTCGAGGGCGGCGTGCTGCGCGTGAAGCGGGAGGGCGAGGGCGATCTGGTCGCCGCGGTCCACGGGGGTTTCATCTCCGTGGCCGACGACGAGGTCTCCGTGCTCGCCGAGGTGGCCGAGCTCGGTTCCGAGGTCGACGTCGCGGCTGCGCGCGACGCTCTTGAGCGGGCTCAGGCCTCGATCGAGAGCAACCAGGAGGATGCCGACGCGGCAGTCGAGGCCAAGCGTGCGCGGGCTCGGCTGAAGGCGGCCGGCGAGGACGTCTGATCATTTGGGGGCGGCGATGGCGGCAGCGCTGACGGTATTGATCGGTGTGCTGCTGTTCGCCGCCCTGATCGTGTTGCGCGGGCTGGTGCTCGCGCGCACGCGCGGGAGTGTGCCCTGCCGGCTGCGGCAGGGGTCCGGCTCCTGGCGCAGCGGGGTAGCCCGCTACGCCGACGGGGAGCTCCACTGGATCCCGCTCATCGGAGTGCGACTGAGGCCGCGCCACGCGATCGCGAGGCGCGGCCTCGTCGTTTCCGACCGCCGCCCGCTCGACGACGACCTGTACGCCATCGACTGCGGCCCGGTGTCGCTGGCGATGAGCGCGGACGCCCTGACGGGCTTCCTGGCGTGGCTGGAGTCGGCTCCGCCCAGCGCCTACCTCGACGTCGCCTAGCGGGTGCCGCCCGGCTTCCAGAGGATCTCGGAGCCGTCGTGGGCGATCCTGCACAGGATGAACAGCAGGTCCGACAGCCGGTTCAGGTACTTGGCGGTCAGCGGGTTGATGTCGTCGTGCGTCTCCAGGGCGGCCCAGGCCGTGCGTTCGGCCCTGCGGACCGTCACGCGGGCCACGTGGAGCTGGGCGGTGGCGGGGTCGCCGCCGGGCAGGATGAAGCTGCGCAGCGGTTTGAGCTGGGCGTTGAAGGCGTCGCACCGCTCCTCCAGCCACTCGACGTAGGACGCCTCGACCCGCAGCGGCGGGAACTCCGGTTCGGCCACCACCGGCGTCGCCAGGTCGGCGCCCAGGTCGAAGAGCTCGTTCTGGACACGGCCCAGCACCTGCGCGATCTCCGGCGCCAGCGTGCCGAACGACAGGGCCAGGCCGATCGCCGCGTTGGCCTCCTCCGCGTCGGCGTAGGCGGCCAGGCGGGGGTCGGTCTTGGGGGCGCGGCTCATGTCGGCGAGCGCGGTCGTCCCGTCGTCCCCGGTGCGGGTGTAGATCTTGGAGAGGACGACGGGTTTGTCCTTGTCTGCTCGGGTCATGGACCCAGGATCTCACTCTTCATGGGTACTGCGGAGCCACAGCGTGAGCGCCCAGTCCTGGTCGTTGGCGAGCGGGTCGGGCCGGTGCGCTGGCAGCCCCTCCACACAGCTCGGCATCACGAACGCGCAGGTGGCCGAGGCGTCGGCGGTGTAGTTGACGAGGTTGGCGCGGAAGATGGCCTCGGCCCTCTCCTTCTCGCCCACCTGGGACAGGGCCACCGCGGTCAGCACGCTCCAGTAGTGCGGGAAGACGTCGCCGTAGAGCCGGTCGCGGCCGAACCAGAAGCCGTCCCAGTGCCGGATGCCGATGTCGCGCAGCCGTACGTGGGGCTGGGGGCCGCCGAAGGCGCGTAGCCAGCGCAGCGCCCGCTCCAGCGCCTCGGGGTGGCCGCCGTCGGCGGCCAGCAGGGACACCAGCGGCGCCACCATCGACTGCTCGTAGTTGACCTCGTGGCTGGGCAGGGCGTGGCCGAGGCGGGCGAAGTGGGCGGCGTGCTTGGCCAGGGAGTCGCGCAGTCCGGCGGCCCGTGCGGGCTGGTCGTTCTCGTCGAGCTGACCGGCCACCTGGAGGATCACCTCGGGGAAGCCGAGCAGCAGGTGGTCGATGGCGCCCAGGGTGTAGGCGCGTTCGACGATGCGGGCGGCCAGGTCGAGGTCGGCGGCCTCGCCGTACAGTTTGAACTGGTCGGCGAAGAAGTGGGCCAGCCAGGGGAAGTTGTACAGGCGCGGCTCGCGCTCGGGGAAGTGGCTGCCGCGGCGGACGGTGCCGTCCTCCTCCACCAGCCAGGCGCGGGCGAAGGCCGACCAGCCGTGCAGCGCCTCGTCGATCGCCGCCGCGTCGCCCCAGCCGCGCAGCCTGGCCTGCTGGAGCAGCGTGGGCATGGCCAGCCGCTCGGCGCCGTCGGTCCAGTCGCCCCAGCCGTTGGTGGGCTGGGTGAGGCCGGTGGCGTTGTCGTAGGGGACGAAGGCGTGGCGTTCCGGCGCGTCGAGGTGCAGGGGCCGATGGTCGGCCAGGACGCGGGCGACCCGCCGCTCGACCAGCTCGCGCCGTGGCAGGTGGAACAACACCGCGGTACGGCTGCCGCCCGGCAGCTCGACGTGCAGCGCCCCGTGCTCGTGCGAGGTGATCTCCCGGTCGCCCACGCGCAGCGTCCGCCCCGTCTCGGCGACCAGCCGGTCGATGGCCACCGGCGGGCGGGTCGCGGCCAGGAACGCCTCGACGGTGTCGTGGAAGCCCGTCTCCAGCCGCAGCACGTACGCCCGGCCGGGCTCCAGCACGATCTCGGGCTGCCCGCCGAACGCCTGGGGGTTCCTGGCGTGGTCGGTGACGTGGAGCAGGATGTGGCCGCGGACGTTGGAGCCGGAGCCGATGTTCCTGGACTCGACCGAGTAGGCCCACAGCGCGCCCTCGCGCACGATCGTGCCCAGAACCGGGCCCTCGCCGCTCATCGGCTGGGCCAGCACCCAGGACCAGGCGCCGCCGGTCCAGACGTGGGCGTGGCAGGCGCGGGTGAGCGCGTCCTCGGCGTCGTCGTAGACGTCCCTGATCGGCAGGGAGACGGCCAGCGAGCCGAGCGTGAGCGGGGAGTCGCCGGTGTTGAGCCAGGTGTAGGTCTCGGTGAGGGCGGTCTCGCCGGTGGTTCTGGCGATCGTCAGCGTGAGGCCGGGGACGGGCTCGTGGGTGCCGGAGGCGGCGTTCCAGCGGCCCGAACCCCGCGAGGTGATCGCGAAGCCGCCGCCCCATCGGTGGGCTGGCGTGTGCCAGCGGTCGGCGCCCTCCTGCAGGAGGAAGGGGTGGCCGGGCAGGTCGGGGTGGGTGAACCGGAGCGGGAAGCCGTCCGGGTGGAAACTGGCGGTCATGTGGCTGGCCTCGGCAGGGGTTGGTCGGTGTCGTTCTGGCGCGTCCAACTGCGGAGACTGCCACAGCCGGGGGGCTTCCGACAAAGGGCGTCCACATGGCGGCGCACCGGGATGACAAATGTCATCCGAAGCGCACGCACCTTGCATTTCCAGCCAGTGATTTCCACGACTACCTGGATGAACCGCCCAGCCAGCACCATGGACGCATGCTGGAGATAAGGGATCTGCGCAAGCGGTACGCGGAGAAGGTCGCCCTGGACGGGGTGGCCTTCGCCGTACGGCCCGGCGAGATGTTCGGGTTCGTCGGCGCCAACGGCGCCGGGAAGACGACCACCATGCGGATCGTCATGGGGGTGCTCAGGCCCGACGCCGGCGAGGTCGTCTGGCAGGGCCGTCCGCTCGGCGCCGCCGACCGGCGGAACTTCGGGTACATGCCCGAGGAACGCGGGCTCTACCAGAAGATGCGGGTCGGCGAGCAGGTCGAGTACTTCGGCCGCCTGCACGGGCTGAGCCAGCCCAAGGCCCGCCAGGCCACCGACGAGCTGCTGGAGCGGCTCTCGCTCACCGAGCGGCGCGCGGACGCCGTCGAGGCGCTCTCCCTGGGCAACCAGCAGCGCGTGCAGCTGGCCGTGGCCCTGGTGCACGACCCCGAGGTGCTCGTGCTCGACGAGCCGTTCTCCGGCCTGGACCCGATCGCGGTCGACGCGCTGGCCGGAGTGCTGCAGGAGCGGTGCAGGGGCGGTGTGCCGGTGATCTTCTCCAGCCACCAGCTTGAGCTGGTGGAGCGGCTGTGCGACGCGGTCGGCATCGTCTCCGCCGGGCGCATGGTGGCCAGCGGCACCGTCGAGGAGCTGCGCGCGGCCGAGAGCAGCACGCTGCGCGTCGTCGTGCGCGACGCCCAGCCCGGCTGGGCCGACGGCCTGCCGGGGCGGCTCACGGTCACCGGCGACCGGAACGTGCTGCTCATCGAGTCCGGCGAGGACCAGGAGATCCTGCACCGCGCCATCAAGGCCGGACACGTCGAGCACTTCGGGGTCGAGCACCCCACCCTCACCGAGATCTTCAAGGAGGCCGTGGCATGAACTCCCTGCTCCTGGTGGCGCGTCGGGAGATCTCGACACAGCTGCGCACCAAGGCCTTCATCATCGGCCTGATCGTCACCGTGGTCATCATGGCCGGCCTCGCCTTCGCCCCCAAGCTCATGGGCGGCCCCGACTCCTACACGCTGGGCACGGTCAACTCCCAGCAGCTACCGCTCAAGGCGGCGGCCCCCGACATCGAGTTCGAGTGGCGCAAGTACGCCGACGCCGCGGCCGCCAAGAAGGCGCTGCTCGACGGCGACGTCGAGGCGGTGCTCGTGGACGGCACGAAGGTGCTGACCGACGGTGAGATCGAGACCGAGCTCGGCATCCTGCTCCAGAGCGTCAACCGCGAGGCGCGGCTCGGCGCGGCCGGGGTGAACATCCCGCCGCTGGCCATGGAGTCGGTGGGCGCCGACACCCGCTACCAGGCCGCCCGCGCGGGCATCGCGACCGTGCTGGTCATCGTGTTGTTCATGCTGGTCATCGGGCAGGCCATGATGGTGGCCATGGGCGTGGTCGAGGAGAAGGGCAGCAGGATCGTGGAGATCCTGTTCGCCTCGCTGCGGCCCTGGCAACTGCTCGGCGGCAAGATCGTCGGCCTGGGCGTGATCGGCGTCATCAACCTGGCCGTGACACTGGCCGCGGGTCTCGTGGCCGCGTTCGCTTCGGGCCTGGCCATGGACTTCCCGCCCGGGATGCCGATGATCGTGACCTGGGTGCTGGTGTGGTTCATCCTGGGGTACGCCTTCTACGCCACGCTGGCCGCCTCCCTGGCCTCCCTGGTCTCCCGGCAGGAGGAGGTCGGCAACACGCTGACCCCGATGACCATGCTCATCATGGTCACCTACCTCGTGGGGTTCTTCGCCGCCAACCAGCCGACCGGCACGCTGGCGCAGATCGTCTCGATCATCCCGCCCTTCTCCTCGATCGTCATGCCGGTGCGCCTGGCCGCCGCCGAGGTGCCCCTGTGGGAGGTTTCCCTGGCGGCCGTGCTGATGGTGGGAGCGGTGCTCGGCATGCTGTCCGTCGGCGCCAAGGTCTACGAGCGGGCGGTGCTGCGTACCGGGGCCAAGGTCAAGCTCGGCGACGTGCTGCGCGCGAAGTAGATGGATGAGCTGACGCGGGCCCGCCGCATGACCCGCCTGGTGCTGAACTCGACACTCGGCGCCATGTGGCTGGTCATCCTGCTCAACTCCGTCGCCACGCTGGCTACCGGGCGGGCGGATCTGTGGCAGGTCGGGCCCGCGCTGCTCATGGCGGTCGCCTTCAGCTGGCTCTATTTGCGCGTCAGCGACGCCGTCTTCGAGCGCCGCTACCCGGTCAGGGACGTCGTGGCCGCCGGCGTCCTGGCCTTCGCCGCCTGCGCGATCAGCGGCGCCGACGTGGCCGGCTGGGGCTTCGTCCCGATGGCGTGGCTGTCGGTGGCGGTGGTGGGGGTCCGGCGGCGGACCATGTTCCTGCTGATGCTCGGCAGCTGGCTGGCCGTCACCGCGCTGGCGGCCTTCTGGACGGTGGCCGGGCGGGCGGTCTTCGTGTCCGAGGACACCCCGGTGGCGGCCGGGATCACGGTGGCCGCCGTCACCTACCTGCTCATCTGCATGATGGCCCCGCTGTCCAACCGGTTGTGGGTGTGGATCTGGCTGCTCGCCGCGAGGGCGCACGAGGCCAAGGAGGCCCAGTCGCAGCTCGCGGTCGCCGAGGAGCGGTTGCGCTTCGCCCGCGACCTGCACGACCTCGTCGGGCATCAGCTCTCCGCGCTCGCGGTCAAGTCGGAGCTGGCCGTACGGCTGGCCGACGCCGACGTGGAAGCGGCCAAGGCGGAGATGACCGAGGTCCGCGACCTGACCAGGAAGGCGCTGCGCGAGCTGCGTGAGGCGGTGCGCGGCTACCGGGAGCTGGATCTGCCCGCGGAACTGCTGAGCGTCAAGAGCGTGCTGGAGGCGGCCGGCGTGCGGTGCGAGCTGAACCTGCCCTACCGGGAGGTGCCGACGGAGGTGGCCCGGGTCTTCGCGTACGTGGTGCGCGAGGCGGTGACCAACGTGCTCAAGCACTCCACGGCCGGATTCTGCGCCATCACCCTGCGCTTCACCGGCGACGACGCGACGCTGGAGGTCCGCAACGACGGCGTGGCCCGCAGGCGCGCCCTCGACCTCGGCAGCGGGCTGAGCGGCCTGAACGAGCGGCTGGCCGCCGTGGGCGGGAAGCTGACGGCGTTGCCGAATGGTGATGGGGAATTCACGCTGAAAGCGGTAGTGCCTCGCTGAGCGGGTAGTTCTTTGTTACTAGTGCCGTTGTGGCAGGGTAAAGCGACGTTGCGTGACGATCATCGCGGAGCGTGGGTTGAGGAGGTGGCATGCGCGTCCGGGGTAAGCCTGGGGCCCAGGTGGTGCGGATCGGCTCCCGGCTGGACGCCGGGACCTCGGCGGGGCTGCGCCAGCGGCTGCACGACGCGGTGGACTCGGGCACGGGCGATCTCGTCCTGGATCTCTCCAAGCTGGAGATGATCGACGCCACCGGCCTCGGGGTGCTCGTGGGCACGCATCGGCGCGCGCTCGCCGCGGAACGCCGCCTGGTCCTGCGCCGGGTGCCGCCCCGGATCATGCGGGTGCTGGCGGTGACCCGGCTGAACCGGGTCCTGCACGTGGAGGTGCCCGCCGCCGCGGTGGCCTGACGGGTTCTACGTCTCGGCTTCTACGTCTCGGTTTCTACGTCTCGGCCCGGAGCCGGGCCAGCGTCGCGGGGGTCTGGGCGTCCAGCCAGCCGGCAAGCTGCTCGAAGGAGACGCATCTGACGGCGTTACGCGTGCAGACCTCCTCCATGAGCGTGATCAGCGCCCGCATGTAGATGCCGCCGTTCCACGTCTCGAAGTGGTTGCCGATGAAGACCGGGGCGCGATCCCCGCGGAATGAGCGCCGCACCGCGCCGACGTAGGCCTCGGTGGTCTGGCGCTGCCAGCGCCGCCAGTTGTGCCGTTCGCCGCTGCGGGCGCCGCTGTGCACGGTGAAGAAGTTGTAGTCCATGCCGAGTACGCGCGTCGTGCTGCCGGGCAGCGGGATGCTGGGCAGCGGGAACTGCCACAGCCCCGAGCGCCTGCGCGGCCAGCGGACCTCGCCGGTGCCTGAGGCGTCGTAGCGCCAGCCGTACTTCTTGAAGGCGGTGAACATCGCCTCGCGATCGCCCTGCAGGCAGGGCGTGCGGCCGCCGGACACCGCCTCGCGGATGTGGAAGGGCAGCTCGGGCAGGTCGGTGCGGCCGGAGTTGCGCCGCCAGTTCTCGACGAGGCCGTAGAACTGGTCGATCTCGCTGCGCCAGTCGGCGGCCGACCACGAGGAGACGCCGGTCGGGCCGCAGAAGTGGCCGTTGAAGTGTGTGCCGATCTCGTGGCCCGAGTTCCAGGCGGCGGTGAGCTCGGCCGCCTGGCCGGCGATCCTGGAGGGGCGCTGGAAGCCGATGTCGGAGCTGCCGCGCGGGCGTCCGGGCGGCCGGTACAGCTCGCGCCGGTCGGCGGGCAGCAGGTAGACGCCCGACAGGAAGAACGTCAGCTTGGCCTGGTGGCGCTCGGCGGCCCTGCGGAAGACCGGGAACCAGTCCTGGCCGTCCACCCCCGCCCCGTCGAAGGAGATCACCACGAACTGGGGCGGGCGTTCTCCCCGGCGCAGGCGGCAGCTGTTCTCCGCGCACCACGAACTCCGCCCTCCGGGGGAGGGCGACTTTCCCGTACTTGTTTCGCTGGGCCGAGGGCTGACGGGTGCGGACAAACCGAGCCTGCCGGGCAATGGTTGTGCCGTGACGTTGCCGCACGCCGCCGTTCCCAAAGCTACGCAGATGCCGATTAGCGTGATTATCCCCCGGCGCACTCCGCCATGGAATCACGGTCTGTCATCAAATGCTCACGACGCACCGAGTGCCCGTCCACAGATGTGAACAGCGACTTGGACCAGCTCTTCGAGTTCCTTCGGCTCCTCGGCGAGGATCCATTCGATGAGAAGTTCTTGCAGCGCTCCAATCACGCCGAGCGCCAGCAGATGCCGATCGATCTTCGCCGCCTGCGGGAATTCGGCGGAGGCCTCCTCCACGAGCCTGGCGAAGGAGGCCACGGCGCGCTGCCGGGATGCCGCCAGCACATCTCCCGACCTGCGCACCTCCAGGTGCATGATGCGGGCACGGCGCCAGTCGGCCGTGGCGAATTCCATATAGGCGCGCACTCCCGCGCCGATTCTCCCGTCGAGCGTCTGAGGCGCATCCTGCAACGCTTTGGCGACGACGGCGAGGCTTTCCTCGACGCAGCGTTCGTGGAGCGCCTGAAGGAGTTCCTCGCGCCCGCCGAAACATTCGTAGAACGCCCGGTTGGAGATCCGCGCCTCAGAACACAGCCTTTCGATCGTTGTAGCCGAGAAGCCCGGCTTAGCGTAGAGCGTGTACGCAGCTGTCATCAGCCGCTCGCGTCTGTCTGCCAGCCTTTGCTCAGCCGACATTCCCCGGTAAGACCGGTTCACATTCCACCCGTCCAACATGATCGTGGCCCCCAGAGCACATAATTATGGACGGATGATCTGTATTCGGAAAGAGCGCGCAGATCACCTCTTACGTCGTCCGTGCAAGAACGTGACAAGCCTGATCAGCCGCTCAAGCTCGTCGGCGCCCCGGGAGAAGGACGTAAGGTTCATCCCGGGCATCGCGAAGCGCTGCCGTGAGATGGCTTTGGGCCTGGCGAACTCGCGCAGTCCGTCGGCGCCGTGGATGCGGCCGAACCCCGAGTCACCGACCCCACCGAAGGGTAGCGCGGGAACGCCCGCGAAGGAGATGACTGAGTTGATCGCGGTCATTCCGCTGCGCATCAGCCTGGCCAGTTCCATGGCCCGGCGGGTGTTCTTCGAGAAGATCGTTCCGGCCAGCCCGTACGCCGAGGCGTTGGCGAGCTCCAGCGCCTCCCGCGCGTCACGGGTGCGGCGCACGGTGATGGTCGGGCCGAAGGTCTCCTCGCGCACGGCGGGGGAGTCCTCGGGCACGTCCTCGACGATGACCGGGTCCACGAACGGCGCGCGGACCGACTCCGGGCCACCAGTCACGACTTTTCCGGACTTGGTGGCTTCGTCGATGTGCCGGCGGATGATGTCCATCTGACCCGGCATGGTGATCGGACCGTAGTCCTTGCCCGCCTTGACCGTGCTCGCCCGCTCGGCCAGCTCCCGCATGAACGGCTCGTACACCGCGTCCACCACGTAGACCCGCTCCACGCCCACGCAGGTCTGGCCGGCGTTGGACAGCGCGCCCCAGAGGCACGCGTCGGCCGCCGCCTTCAGGTCGGCGTCGGCGTCCACGATGAAGGCGTCCTTGCCGCCGCACTCGGCCACGATCGGCGTGAGGTTCTGCGCGCAGGCCGCCATGACCCGCTTGGCGGTGGCGGTCGAGCCGGTGAAGGCGATCTTCTTGACCCTCGGATCGCCCGCCAGGGCCGCGCCGGTCTCGCCCAGGCCGGTCACCGTCTGCAGGACCGGGTGCTCGGGTACCGACTCGGCGAACAGTTCGGCCAGCCGTACCCCGACGCCGGGGGTGAGTTCACTGGGCTTGAAGACGACCGCGTTGCCGGCCGCGAGCGCGTACGCGATCGAGCCCATCGGCGTGAAGACCGGGTAGTTCCACGGGCCGATCACGCCGACGACGCCCAGCGGCAGGTACTCCAGCGTGGCGGCCAGGTTCAGGCCGACCATGCCGGGGGAGACCCGGCGGCGGCCGAGCACCTTGGCCGCGTTGCGCGCCGCCCAGTCGATGTGGGTGATCGCCAGCACGATCTCCAGCGTGGCGTCGCCCACCGGCTTGCCGGTCTCCTCGTGGACGAGCGTGGCCAGCTGCCTGAGGTTCTGCGTGATGACGGCCTTGTAGTCGAGCAGCCGGCGGCGCCGTTCGGCCGCGCCCAGGCCCGCCCACCAGGCGGCCGCCTCCTCCGCGCGGCCGACGGCGGCGTGGACCGCCTCCTGGCCCTGCTTGGGATGGCTGCCCACGACCGTGCCGGTCGCGGGGTTCAGGGAGTCGAACGTCAGCGTCGTCATGGCCGCCACGATAAGCCGGTAAATCAACGCTTACAACAGACCGCGCTCCATGGCCGTCGTGACCGCCGCCGTACGGTCGGAGACGCCGAGCTTGCCGAAGATCCGCAGCAGGTGCGTCTTCACCGTGGTCTCGCTGATGAACAACCGGCGGCCCACCTCGGCGTTGGTCAGCCCGCGCGCCACCAGCGCCAGCACCTCCGCCTCACGCGGCGTCAGTGCCTGCTGCACCGGGCCGCGCATCCGCGTCACCAGCTTGGTCGCCACCGACGGCGACAGCACAGTCTCGCCCCTGGCCGCCGCGTAAACGGCCGCCACCAGGTCCTCGGCGCTGGTGTCCTTCAGCAGGTAGCCCGCCGCGCCGGCCTCGACCGCGCGCACGATGTCCTGGTCACTCTCGTACGTCGTCAGCACGATCACCCGGACCCCCGGGCGGTCCGCCAGGATGCGGCCGGTCGCGCTCACGCCGTCGCCGCCGGGCATGCGCAGGTCCATGAGCACCACGTCGGGGGCCATCTCACGGGCCCGCACGACCGCCTCGTCGCCGGAGGAGGCGGCGCCGACCACGTCGAGGCCGGGGTCGCCGTCCAGCATGCCGCGCAGGCCCTCCCTGACCACCGGATGGTCGTCCACGATCAGGAGCTTGATCACGCCGGCACCTCCACGGTCAGCGTCGTCCCCGCGCCCGGCGTGCTGGTGAGCGTCAGCGTGCCGCCCGCCTGCTCGACCCTGCCGCGCATGGTACGCAGGCCGAAGCCGACGCTCTCCTCCCGGAATCCTCTTCCGTCGTCGGCCACGCTCAGGCGTACCTGCCGCTCGCCGTACTCCAGAGCCACGCGCACGTCCCGCGCGGCGGCGTGCTTGCGCACGTTGGCCAGCCCTTCCTGCAGCGCGCGGATGAGCACCACGTCGGTGCGGGTGGCCAGCGGCCGCGCCGCGCCGCACGCCTCGAAGCGCGCGCCGATCCCGATCTCGTCGCCCATCCGCTCGGTGATCCGCCGTAACGCCTCGACGAGCGAGGCGTCGTCGAGCGGCGCGGGCGCGAGCGCCGACAGGAACGCGCGCGCCTCGGCCAGGTTCTCCTGCGCCGTCCGTACGGCCAGCGCCAGATGCCGGGCCGGATCCGGCTGCCGCTGCGCCGCCCGCACGAGCATGATGATGCTGGTGAACCCCTGGGCCAGCGTGTCGTGGATCTCCCCGGCCAGCCGCTCGCGCTCGGCCTGCGCCCCGCGCTCGGCCGAGAGCCTGGCCACCTCGGCCCTGCTCGCCTCAAGTTCCTCGATCAGCGCCGCTCGCTCCTTGCTCTGCTTGGTGATCCGCTCGATCCACAGCCCCATGGTCCAGGAGAAGAACACCACGACCGTCATGACCACGATCAGGTTGAAGGCCGAGCCCAGCGGGTCCTCCCGGTCGGCCACCGTGATCGCCGGGCCCGTCCACAAGACGATGCTGGCGATCGTCGCCTCTTTGGCGGGCAGCGCCAGGTAGCACATGGAGCAGAGCCCGAACAGCGAGAACGAGATCGCGGGGATCGTCAGCGCGGCCGGGGTGAACAGCACGACCAGCAGCGCCACGTAGAGCACGCTCCTGCGCCGGTCCTCCGCGAGGATGCCCGGCCGGCCGACGAACACGTAGAGCGGGATCGTGGCCAGCAGGCAGCCGGCCACGATCGCCTTCTCCCTGACCGAGAAGTCGCCGGCCAGCGCGAACACCACCGGGATCAGCGTGGTGACGACGAGCAGCAACTCCCAGCCGCGCAGGCTCTCCCAGACGTTGGGGCCCGCGGAGCTCAGCCGTCGCGGCGGCTCTTCCACCGGAACGTCATCAGGCACAGCGCCAGGCCTCCGACCGTCCACGCGCCCAGCACCAGGGCGACCTTGCCCAATTCATACGACCTGGCCAGCTCCAGCGCCACCCCGCCGTCGCCGATGAACACCGAGCGGAAGCCCTGGGCCACCCACCTCAGCGGGAAGACCGAGGCGACGTCGATGAGCCACGGCGGCAGCTCGGTGAAGGGGATGTAGATCCCGGAGATGAACTGCAGCACCACGAACGGAAGCGTGATCACCGCCGCCGCGGACTTGGCCGAGCTGGGCAGGCTGCTGGCCGCGATCCCCAGCAGGCCGCCGGCCGCCAGCCCCAGGACCAGCACCCAGGAGAAGGTCAGCCAGCCGACCAGGTCGGCGGGCAGCTCCAGGTCGTACAGGAACACCGCCACGGCCAGCAGCAGCGCCACCTCGATGGCCGCGATGACCAGGACGCTCAGCACCTTCCCGGCGAAGTACGAGCTCTTCGGCATCGGCGTGCCCGCCAGCCGCTTGAGCCCGCCCTCCTCACGCTCGACCGCGATGCTGATGGCGAGGTTCTGGAAGCTGACGCTGAAAATGCCCGCGCTGATCAGCGCCGCCGCGTAGAGCTGCGAGACCGTGACGTGCGTTCCTTCCAAGGTCCCGGCGAAGATCGCGCTGAACAGCACCAGCAGCACGATCGGGAAGGCGAAGGTGAAGACGACCTGGTCTCGGGCGCGGAAGAAGATCTTGAGCTCGAAGGCGGCTCTCGACAGCGCGATCATGACTCCTCCAGCAGGCGGAGGTAGACGTCCTCCAGAGTGGGCCGGGTGACGCGCAGTTCGGGGATCTCGCCGTCGTAGCGGCTCATGAGCTCGGCGACCGTTTTGGTCGGCGTGGCCGTGCGCTTCTCGCCGTCCGCCCACGTGACCGTGGCCTCGTCGCTCGCGCGCCCGCCGAGGGTACGCGGCGTGCCCTCGGCCACGATCCGCCCGCCCGCGATCACCGCCACCCGGTCGGCCAGTTCCTCGGCCTCGTCGAGGTAGTGCGTGGTGAGCAGGATCGTGGTGTCCTCCAGGTTCCTGATCAGCTCCCAGAAGCGGCGGCGGGCCTCCGGGTCGAAGCCGGTGGTCGGCTCGTCCAGGAAGAGCAGCTCCGGGTTGCCGATCAGGCCCAGTGCCACGTCGAGGCGGCGGCGCTGGCCGCCGGAGAGCTTGGCCACGCGCGCCTTCGCCTTCTCGGCCAGCCCCACCCGGTCGATGACCTCGTCGGGGTTGGCCGGGTCCGGGTAGAAGCGGGCGAAGTGGGTGACGACCTCGCGTACCGAGATCTCGGCCACGTCGCCTGCCGTCTGGGGGACGATGCCCACACGGGCCCGCCAGGCGCGGGTCGGCCGGTGCGGGTCGGCGCCCAGGACGCCGACCTCGCCGCCGTCGCGCTTCCTGAGCCCTTCGAGGATTTCTATCGTGGTCGACTTGCCCGCGCCGTTGGGGCCGAGAAGGGCGAAGGTCTCGCCCCGGTGGATGTCCAGATCGATGCCGCGGACCGCCTCCAACGCGCCGTAGCGCTTGGCGAGTCCGCGGACGTGCACTGCGGTCTCCATGGAGTCAAGGGTCCGGATATGGCCGGACCCGCGACACCTTCGGGTGATCGACCCCGTTGTCCTCCGTTCAGAGGACGGCCGGGCGCAGCATCCCCCACACCACCGGGCCGTCGGGCAGCTTGATCTCCCCGGTCACCGAGAAGCCGAACCGCTCGTAGATCGGGATGTTCGCCTCCTTGCTGCTCTCCAGGTAGACCGGCAGCCCCGCGCACCGGGCCAGCCCGGAACGCAGCAGCGCCCCGCCCACGCCGGTGCCCTGGACCGCCGGGTCGGTACCGATCTGGGCGAGATACCAGTGCGGCTCCTTCGGGCGGTGTTCGGCGAACGCCTCCTCCAGTCGCATGCCGTACACCACCCGGTCGCCCATCACCTCCAGCAGCACGGGCCCGCCCGCCTCCAGGTCGGGCGTGAAGCCGGGCGGGTCCCAGATCGCCGCCCCGGTCACCGCGCCGCTCCCGTCGCGGGCCACCTCCACCACGTCATGCATGTAGCGGGCGGTCGCCACGAACATCCCGGGCCGGTCCGCGGCCCGCGGCATCATCCACTCCATCACCGGGTCGTCGGCGAACGCCCGTCCGAGCATCTCGCCGATCTCCTCCATACCGCTCGTCTTGTCCGCGGTCACGATCTCCATGAAGCTCAGTCCTCCAGCCAGGATCCGTGGAAGCCGGCGGGGACCCGTCGCGGCAGCCGTACCGACGCTACCTCCGAAAGATCGCGCGCGTCGGCCACGAGCAGGCGCGAGGCCTCGCCCGAGGTGACGATCGACAGCAGCCAGCCCTCGTCCTCGGCCCGCGCGCCCTCGGCCGGCACGAACACCGCCTCCCCGGTGGCGCCGCCCGTCGCCAGGGCGGAGGCGCCGCCGCTCTGGTGGTCGTACTTGATGATCTGGTCGTCGCCGACCGTGTAGAGGTAGCGGCTGCCGAGCCCGAGCCGGTCCTCGTTCAGCGTGGGGAACTCGACGTTGCGGTCGTCCAGCGGCTCCTCCGACACCTTGCCCGTGGCCGGGTCGAGCGTCCAGCTGTACAGGGAGGCGCTGATCGTGCCCGCGGCGTGGCGGGCGGCGTCGGCCTGGCCGGCGATGTGCTCCCACAGCTTGACGAAGACGTCGGCGGTGTAGCGTGCGGCGGTGAGCACCACGCGGCCCTCGGAGTCCTCCCAGGCGTTGCCGACATGGAACGCGTAGCACAGGTCCACCTCGAACCACCGCGTCAGCCCGCCCGCCCGCGGCGTCAGCCCGATCCGCGCGCCGTACCCCTCGTCGAAGGCGTAGGGCATGCCCATGCCGCGGTCCAGATTGAAGGTGACCGGAAGGTCCAGCCAGACCAGGTAGTTCTCGGTGATCGCGAAGTCGTGCATCATCGTCGAGCCCGGAACCTCGATCTCCTTCGTCTCCACCAGCTCACCCCCCGCCGACAGCCGGTGGTAGGTCAGGAAGGGCGGGAAGAACCCGTAACCGAAGAAGTGCAGCTCGCGGGTGATCGGGTCCTGCTTGGGGTGCGCGGTCATCGCCGTCGCCAGCTTCCCCTGGAAGTCGACCGGCCCGACCGTGTCGAGCTCGGGCGTCATCTCGTACGGCAGGCCGACCTCGATCAGCGCGAAGATGCGGCCGTCGTGCCCGATCACGTGGGTGTTGGCCTGGGTGGCGGTCAGATCGACACCCTTGTCGCTGACCAGATCGGTCCCGTCGGTGAACGTCGTGGTCCGCACCCACCGATTCCGGTACCACTCGGCCCGGCCGTCGCGCAGGCGGATGCCGTGGATCATCCCGTGGCCGGCGAACCAGTGGCCGGGGTCCTCGCCGGGCCGCGGGTTGGGGCCGTTGCGGAAGTAGCGCCCGGTGAGCTCGGGTGGCAACGCGCCCTCCACCGGAAGGTCGTAGGCGTCGATCTCATCGGGAACGGGAGCCAGATAGCCGGTCAGGTAGGCCTTTTCCATGCCGATACTCCAATCTTGATAGGTCGAACATAGAAGCTTCATGTATGACCTGTCAATGATGGAATATCAGGATTGGGCCGTCAGAGATCCGGCCGCGCAGGACATCGAGCCGTAGGCGAGGTTGAACAGGGTCGCGGCGCCGACCGCGATGCCCCAGGTGACGGGCTCCTCATCGTCGGCCAGCAACGGCGACAGGACGCCGCTGCCGTCGAAACAGGTCCCGGCCCAGCCGTTGAGAACGCCGATCGTGTTCTGGTTCTCCTCATCGACGGTCGCGGCGATGGTCGGCACCTCCCACAGGATGTTCGCGCCGAAGTCCACCCAGGGAGACGCCGGGCCCCAGACCTTGCTCGCGCCCGAGTCCCGCGCGGTCAGCCCGACGCCCAGGTCCACGAGCGACTTCACGACCATGAGATCGGTGATGGCCTGGTTGGTGATGGCCCACCACTTCTGGTCCTTCAGGTCCTGGATCTGGCCCATGACGTCGGGGGCCACGTACACCCAGTACGACACGCACGCCAGGCTGTTGAGGACCGGGAAGGCCTGCGTGACCACCTTGAACTGCCGGGCCTTCGTGGCCAGCGGCTGCAGCACGCTCACCGCCACCGCTGCGTGTACTGCCTCGCGTAGGCGAGGAGTTGATTGACCCCGGTGAAGAAATTCAGAAGCCCGTCTTGTCTTGCCTGGGTGTCGTGAAGATCGGGGATTTCGGAACCGCGTTGTACTTCGCGTCCGACAACACCTGCGAGATCGCTCTCCATCCGACAGTGGCGCGGAGAAGCCGGGAGCTTGGCAGCGGGTCGATCTCGCCACCGCCCTCGCCGCCCCTGGCGGTCGCCGTCGGCGTCAACTACGCACTGACTGGCGTGTCCTCACACTGAAGCCCGACGGCGCATCTGGCTCGCCGGAGCGCCGGGTGTGTTGAGCAGCACAGAACAAGCAGGACTAGCCATTCGGTTCTGGGCTCCGGGGCCGGGTGCCTGCTCCGCGTCCTGCACGGCCTGGCGGAGTCGCACAGGCTCTGCCCGGTCGGCCGCGCGCCCATCCCGATCGGGTGCCGGCTTTTGGCCCAACGCCGGTGCGTCGGCCAAGGGTCTTTCGCCGACCTGCTGGGCAACGCGCGGGGGTCCGGGGGTGGGCCCCCGGCCGGGGGTGGTGGGGCTTGGCCCCCCGCTGAGGGGAGCCCGAGCGCCCCCGGCGCGTAGCGCCCTCGTGAGGACCGTTGCCCGCGCAGCGGCCCCGTTGCTCCGTCGGGCTAGAAGAGGGTGGGGTTTTCGGGTTCGATGCCGCGCAGCGCGTCGTAGTCCAGGGTGACGCAGTTGATTCCGCGGTCCGTCGCCAGCACCCGGGCCTGGGGTTTGATCTCCTGGGCCGCGAACACCCCGCGCACCGGCGACAGCAGCGGGTCGCGGTTCAGGAGTTCGAGGTAGCGGGTCAGCTGTTCCACCCCGTCGATCTCGCCGCGCCGCTTGATCTCCACCGCGACCGTCGCGCCCGCGGAGTCCCGGCACAGGATGTCCACCGGCCCGATCGCCGTCATGTACTCCCGGCGGATCAGCGAGTACCCGTCGCCCAGCGTCGTGATGTGCTCGGCCAGGAGTTCCTGCAGGTGCGCCTCCACCCCGTCCTTGATCAGGCCGGGGTCCACGCCCAGTTCGTGGGAGAAGTCGTGGAGGATCTCCTCCATCGTCAGGACCAGCTTCTCGCCCGTCTTGCCGTGGGTGACGGTCCAGGTGTCGCCGTCCTCCTTGAGCTTGCAGGGCGGGTTCATCCAGTTGAGCGGCTTGAAGGCGCGGTCGTCGGCGTGGATGCTCACGCTGTTGTCCGCCTTGATCATGATCAGCCTCGGCGCCATCGGCAGGTGCGCCGTGAGCCGTCCTATGTAATCCACGCTGCATCGCGCGATGACCAGCCGCATGACGGCCCACCCTACCGGCTCTGGAAAACTGGGGGGCATGGCGTTTGAAAAGGTGGGAGTGGTCGGTCTCGGCACGATGGGTGCGGGGATCGCCGAGGTGTTCGCGCGTGCGGGGATACGGGTGATCGGCGTCGAGGCCGATCCCGAGGCGCTCGCGCGGGGTCGCGGGCACCTGGAGAGGTCCACCGGCCGGGCCCTGGACAAGGGGCGGCTGAGCGCCGAGGAGCGTGCGGCGATTTTGGGGCGGATCACGCTCACCACCGCGCGCGAGGATCTCGCCGACGCCGATCTGGTGGTGGAGGCGATTCCCGAGATCCTCGAGTACAAGATCGCGTTGTTCGCCGACCTCGACCGGATCTGCAAGCCGGAAACGGTGCTGGCCACCAACACCTCGTCGCTGTCGGTGACCGCCGTCGCCGCCGCCACCGGTCGGCCCGGCAAGGTGATCGGCATGCACTTCTTCAACCCGGCGCCGGTCATGAAGCTGGTCGAGGTGGTCGGCACGGTCATGACGGACGACGGGCTGCCGGAGCGGATCGCGGACCTGTCCCGGGCGCTCGGCAAGACGCCGGTGGTGGTGGGCGACCGGGCCGGGTTCGTGGTCAACAGGCTGCTCCTGCCGTACCTCAACCAGGCCGCGGTGCTGCTGGAGCGCGGCGTCGCGGCGCGCGACGACATCGACACGGCGATGAGGAAGGGTGTCGGGCTGCCGATGGGCCCGTTCGCGCTGCTCGACCTCATCGGGCTCGACACCTCCTACGAGGTCATGGGGGTGCTCTTCGACGAGACGCGCTCCCCGCGCCACGCGCCCGCCCCCGTCCTGCGCGAACTGGTCACCGCCGGGCTTCTCGGCCGCAAGAGCGGGCGCGGATTCCACGGCGAGGAGCCCGCTCCCGGCGAGCCGGACAAGGCGTCCGCGACCCGGGTCCTGGTCCGCGGCGAGGGCGCGGAGGAGCTCGCCGCGCGGCTGGCCGCCGCGGGCTTCGGTGAGTCCGACACGCCCGACGTCGTGCTGCGGCTCGGTGAGCGTCCCGTGATCGAGCACGCCGTACGGCATGCCGACCCGTCCCGCGTGGTGGGCATCCACCTCGTGGGCCAGAGCGTCGCGGAAGTCGTCTCGACCGTGCTCACCGCCCCGTCGGCGACCACCGCGGCCGTCGGCCTGATGACCGTGCTCGGCCTGGCCCCGGTGCCCTGCCGGGACCGGGCGGGCTTCGTGGTCGAGGCCCTGCTCTTCCCCTATCTCAACGACGCGGTCAGGATGCACGAGTCCGGCTACGCCTCGATCGCGGACATCGACAACGCCATGCGGCTGGGCTGCGGTTATCCGGCGGGGCCGTTCGAGATGATCGAGAGCATCGGGCCGCGGGAGGTGCGCGACGGCCTGCGCGCCCTCTACGCCGAGTACCGCGAGCCGTCCTACGCGCCCGCGCCCCTGCTCGACCAGCTCGTCACCGCGGGCCTGCAGACGTTCCCGCGCGCATGAGCCCCCGCCGCGCCCGCCGCAAGGAGTCGACCCGCCCCAACGCCTTCCCCTCCACCACCGACCAGGTGGAGGAGTGGCCGGACGGGGAGTGGAAGGTACGCATGCTCAGCGGTGCCGGAGCCGCCAAGGACTACCGCTGTCCGGGTTGCGACCAGGAGATCAAGGCGGGCCAGCCGCATCTGGTGAGCTGGCCCAACTGGACCGGCGGCGACGAGGAGCGGCGGCACTGGCACACGGCCTGCTGGCGCAAGAGACTGGACCGCGGTCCCGGCCGTAGCCGTTACTGAAAGGAACGATTAGTGAAAGGAACGATGTGGAGATCCGCGCGGCGAGCGTGCTGCCCGCCCGGCGTGAGCCGATCGAGTTGCACACCGGTGACGGACTGACCCTGGTCGGCGAGCTGGCCCAGCCCGAGGGCCGCGACCCGGTCGCGACGCTCGTCACCCTGCACCCGCTGCCCACTCACGGCGGCTTCATGGACAGCCACGTCTACAAGAAGGCGGCCAACCGCCTGCCCGCACTGGCGGATCTGGCGGTGCTGCGCTTCAACACCCGCGGCACCTCCTCCGAGCGCGGCACCTCCGAGGGCGCCTTCGACGGCGGCGAGGGCGAGCGCTACGACGTGGCGGCGGCGCTGGAGTACGCCGAGTACCACGATCTGCCGCGCGTGTGGGTGGTCGGCTGGTCGTTCGGCACCGAGCTGGCGCTGAAGTGGGCGCGCGACCCGCTGGTGGAGGGCGCGATCCTCATGTCGCCGCCGCTGCACAGGGCCGTGGACACCGACCTCGACGCGTGGGCGGAGTTCGGGCGGCCGATGACCGTGCTGGTGCCGGAGTTCGACGACTACCTGCGGCCGGAGGAGGCGCGCAGGCGCTTCGCCCGGGTGCCCCAGGCCGAGGTGGTGGCGGTCGAGGGGGCCAAGCATCTGTGGGTGGGCGAGCCGTACGTGCGCATCGCACTGAACGAGATCGTCAAGCGGGTGAATCCGGAACGCCACCCGCTGCCCACCGAGGTGCCGGAAGGCTAAGCTCGCCCTGTAGAACGATGTTCTGTGGAGCGAGGAGGCGGGCGTGGACGCGTTCGATCTGACCGGCAAGAAGGCACTGGTCACCGGAGCATCCCGGGGCATCGGCAGAGCCATCGCGCTCGCCTACGCGCGGGCGGGCGCGGACGTGGCGCTGCTCTCCCGTTCGGCCGAGTCGCTGGGCGAGGTGGCCAAGGAGATCTCCGAGCTCGGCAGGAGCGCGTTCGTCGTCCCCGCTGACCTGGCCGACAGGGAGGCCGCCGCCGCTGCCGTGCGCACCTCGATCGAGGCGCTCGGGCACGTGGACATCGTGGTCAACAACGCCGGAGGCTCCAACTTCCTGGTGGAGTTCAAGGACCTGCGCCTGTCCGGCTGGGACAAGCTCATGCGGCTCAACCTCGACTCGGCCGTCTCCGTCTGCCACACGATCGCGCCGCACCTGCTGGAGCGGGGCTCCGGTTCGGTCATCAACGTCGGCTCAGCGGCCGCCAGGGGCGCGCCCTTCCTGGCGCCCTACGCCGCCGCCAAGGCCGGGCTGGTCGCCCTCACCAAGTCCCTGGCCATCGAGTGGGCCCGCGCGGGCGTCCGGGTCAACGCGCTGTGCCCCGGCTGGACGGCCACCGACCTCAACCGCAACCTCTGGCAGGACGAGGCGGCGAGCCGTTCGACCATCGCCTCGGTTCCGATGGCCCGCTGGGGCACCGCCGAGGAGATGGCACACCCCGCCGTATTTCTGGCCAGTCCGGCGTCTGCCTATATGACAGGCCAAGTCCTGTTCATCGACGGCGGTCTGACGACAACCTGAACGAAGCGGACTACCGTGAGTCCGTGCAGCTCTACACGAGATCAGCCGGGAACGGTGTCCCGGTCGTCCTGCTCCACGCCTTCCCCCTCTCCTCGGCGATGTGGCTGGCCCAACGCGAAGGGCTGGCCGCCTCGTGCAGGGTGATCACGCCAGATCTGCGGGGGTTCGGCGGATCGCGGCTCGGTGACGACGAGCCGTCGGTCGACGCCATGGCCGACGACGTCGCCGCGATGCTCGACGCGGAAGGCATCGAACGCGCCGTCGTCGGCGGCCTGTCCATGGGCGGCTACGTCACCATGGCCTTCTGCCGGCGCCACCCCGACCGGCTGCTCGGCGTCATCCTGGCCGACACCAAGGCCTCGCCCGACCCCGAGCCGGCCCGCGACAACCGCGAGCGCATCGCCCTGCGGGTGCTCGACGAGGGCCCCGGCGTGCTGGTCGAGGAGGTGCTGCCCGCGCTCATCGGGCGGACCACGCGCGAGCGGCGGGCCATGGTGTTCGGGCGCGTACGCGGGCTGGTGCAGGCCGCGCCGCCCGCCGCGGTGGCCTGGGCGCAGCGGGCGATGGCCGCTCGGCCGGACTCCTTCGACACGCTGAGCGGGCTGAAGGTGCCGCTGCTGGCGATCGTGGGCGAGGAGGACGAGCTCTCGCCGGTGGCCGACGCGGAGGCGATGACGCGGGCCGTACCGGATGGGCGGTTGGAGATCATCAAGAAGGCCGGGCACCTGAGCGCGGTCGAGCAGCCCGAGGCGTTCAACGCCGCGGTGGCCGACTTCGTCAGTTCCGGGCCTGGTGGGGCAGGACGATCTCCCGGATGATCAGCGAGATGGCGGCGGCGACCGGGATGGCCAGCAGCGCGCCGACGATCCCGAGCAGCGCGCCGCCGAACAACGCGGCGATCACCGTGACCGCGGGCGTCACGTCGACCGAGCGCTTCATGACGCGGGGGTAGATGAAGTAGTTCTCGACCTGCTGGTAGATCACGAAGAAGATGGCGCAGGCGATGCCGGCGGGTACCGAGCCGAGCAGGGCCACGCCGGTCACGAGCACCGCGCCGATCGTCGCGCCGACGAGGGGGATGAGGTCGGTGAGCGCGACGATGAGAGCGAGCGCCAGGGCGTACGGCACGTTCGCGATGGTCAGGAAGATCCAGCTCAGCACACCCGCGATGACCGAGATGAGCACGTTGCCGGCGACGTAGCCGCCGATGCCGCTCAGGATCTCCTCGGTGATCGCTCCGGTACGCTCGCGGCGCGTGGCCGGCACGAGCGTGAGCAGGTAGACCTTGATCGTGTGCAGGGAGCCGAGGAAGTAGAGCATCAGCACCAGCAGCGTCACCGTGGTGAACAGGCCGTCCACCACCACGAGCCCCGCGCCCATGATGCCGCTGGCCAGCGTGGTCGCCATGGAGCCGGTGAAGAATGAGCGCAGCTGCGACAGGATTTGATAGTCCTGTTCCAGCGCGCGCAGCGTGGGGTTGTTGCCGAGCTCGGTGAAGTAGCCGGGCACCGCGCTGACGAAGTCGGCCAGCTGCTGGCTGACCGGCGGGACGATGGCCACGCCGAACAACGCGAACGCCACGATGACGCCGGCGAAGACGATCCCGATCGCCGTCCGCCTGGACAGGCGGCGCCGCTGGAGGGCCTCGACGGCCGGGTTGAGGCCCACGGCCAGGAACATCGCGACCGTGATGAGGATGATCACGCTCAGCGAGCGCACGACCATCTGGCCGATCGCGATGGCGGTCAGCACGCCGAGCCCGCCGATCAGTCCGAACAGGAACGGCCCGCGGGCCAGCGGTTTGCCCGGCATGCCGTACTGGGTGTTCTCTTCGGCCGGAGTCTCGACCTCAGCTGACAATGGGGGCTCCTGGGACAAATGGGGCGGAGGCAACAAAAAGAGAGCCTAGCGACCATGTGGTCGCCAGGCCCCTTTCAGCCGTCAGTCAAACCCCCCGAGGGCGGGCCTTACTCCTGCCACCACTCGCTGTCGTCGTCCGCCTTGGCCTCCGTCTTGGCGGGTGCGGCAGCGGCCGGCGTGGGCGCCGGCTTGTCGTTGGCGGACGCTGCGATCGCCGGCTTGGCCGGTGCCGCGGCCACCGCGGGCTCCGGCTCCATGCCGGGCAGCGCCGCGCCGCCGAGCAGCTGGCGCAGCTGGGCGAGGTGGCTGGTGATGCTGTCGCGCTGGCGCGTCAGCTCGTCGACCTGGCGCTGCATCGAGGAGCGGATGCGCTCGGCCTCCGACTTGGCCTCCGAGACGATCGTCTCGGCGCTGGACTTGCTGTCGGAGACGATCTGCTCGGAGCTCTTGCGGGCGTTGGCGACCAGCTGCTTGGCGTGGATGTCAGCCTCGCGGCGGGTCTGCTCGGCCTGCTGGGTCGCCTTGGTCGCGCGCGACTCCGCCGTGGCCGCGCGCTGCTCGGCCTCGGCGACCAGCTTCTGCGTGTTGGCCTGGGCGGTGGAGTGGCGCTCGGCCTCCTGGCGCTCGGCCTCCTCGCGGCGGGAGGCGAGCTGGATCTCGAACTCCGCCTCGTCCTGGGCCCGCTTGGCCTCGGACTCCTCCAGCACCCGCTGAGCCTGGGCGCGCATCTCGTCGGCCTGGCGCTTGGCCGTCGTCAGGACCTCGTCACGCTCGCGCTTGGTCGATGCGCGGAGCTGGGCCACCTCGCGCTCGGTGGTCGTGCGGAGCTTGGCGATCTCGCGCTCGGCGTCTGCGCGCTTCTCCGCCACCTCGTGGTCGGCGGTGGCGCGCAGCTTGGCGGCCTCACGCTCGGTCGTGGCGGTCAGTTCGTCGGACTCGCGGCGTGCGGTGCCGCGGATCTCCTCGGCGTCCCGCTCTGCGCTGGTGCGCATGTCGTCGGTCTCGCGCGTGGCCTGGGCGCGCTTCTCGGCGGCTTCGGCCTCGGCGGCGGCGCGTACGTCCGCTGCCTCCACCTTGGCCGCGGCCTTGACCTCGTTGGCCTCGGAGCGCGCGGCCTGCACGAGCTCGGTGGCCTGCTCCTCGGCCAGGCGCAGCAACTGCTCGATGCGGGCGCCGAGACCGGAATAGGTGGGGCGCTCCTGCTCCTGCAGCTGGCGCTGGGAGTCGGAGAGGTCGCGCTGAATGTTGGCGAGCTGTTCGCGAGACTGACGCAACTCGCCGTCGAGTTGCTTCAGGTGGTCGTGGACCTGGTGGCGGTCATAGCCACGCAGCACCACGTCGAATTCGCGAGCTGGGGCGTCCTCGAAGAAATTGTTGAGCTGGGCGTCGATGTCGGACTGCATGGAGGCTCGATCCTGGGTTGTCGAGACGGCTACATCGGCCGGACGGGGGGTTCGGGGCATCCGAGCCAGGAGCCTGTGCCTCACGGCAGGCTCCATGTCCGGTGGAAAGCCAGCGTACTCCGCTGGTGCCGCCTTGGAGGCCCCGTCCAACTATCTGCGTGACTAGTTACATATGAACGTTTTTTGCATTTCCTAGGGCCTGGCCGCTTGGACAAGCTCCGTCAGCATTCCTCCCACGTCCTTGGGGTGCAGAAACGCGATCGAAGATCCCATCGAGCCGTGACGGGGATGTTCGTCGAGCAGCCTGACGCCCTTGGCCCCGATCCGTTCCATCGCCCCTGCCACGTCGGGCACGCCGAAAGCGACGTGGTGGACGCCCTCGCCGCGCCTGGCCAGGAATTTGCCCACGGGGGAGTCCGCGTTGAGGGGCTCCAGGAGCTGGATGTAGGAGCCGCCGCCCTCGCCGTCCGCGATGTGCAGCATCGCCTCCTTGACGCCCTGCTCCTCGTTGACCTCCCTGGCGACGACGGTCAGCTCGAACAGGCCGGAGAAGAGCGCAATCTTCTCCTCCAGGTCGTTGCAGGCGATCCCGATGTGGTCGATACGCATGAACATGTGTGGCCTACCTCCATGGCGGTCATCCAGGTACCCGTGGGTATGGTGTCAAACGACCCCTCGTGTGCACAGGAGGCCCCTGACATGTCTGGTTCCGTCATCGTCGCCGGAGCGCGCACGCCGATCGGCAGGCTGCTCGGCTCGTTGTCCGGATTGTCCGCCGTTGAGCTTGGCGGCGTCGTTATCAAGGCTGCCCTGGAGCGTTCCGGGGTCAGCCCCGACCAGGTCCAGTATGTGATCATGGGCCAGGTGCTCCAGGCGGGCGCCGGCCAGATTCCGTCGCGACAGGCGGCGGTCAAGGCGGGCATCCCCATGACCGTGCCCTCGCTGACCGTCAACAAGGTGTGCCTGTCGGGCCTGGACGCCATCGCCCTGGCCGACCAGCTCATCAGGGCCGGCGAGTTCGACATCGTGGTGGCGGGCGGCATGGAGTCGATGTCCAACGCGCCGCACCTGCTGCCCGGCCTGCGCAAGGGCGTCAAGTACGGCCCCACCGGCATCGTCGACTCGATGGCCCACGACGGCCTGTTCTGCGCCTTCGACCAGGTGGCCATGGGCGAGTCGACCGAGCGGTACAACGCCCGCCTCGGCATCGGCCGCGAGGAGCAGGACGCCTTCTCGGCCAGGTCCCACCAGCTCGCCGCGGCCGGCATCAAGAACGGCCTGTTCGACGACGAGATCGTCCCGGTGGAGATCCCCCAGCGGCGCGGTGAGCCGATCGTGGTCAAGGACGACGAGGGCGTACGCGGCGACACGACGCCGGAGGCGCTGGCCAAGCTGAGGCCGGCCTTCGCCGCCGACGGCACGATCACCGCGGGCTCGGCCTCGCAGATCTCCGACGGCGCCTGCGCGGTCGTGGTGATGTCGAAGGCCAAGGCCGAGGAGCTGGGCCTGCCCTGGCTGGCCGAGATCGGCAGGCACGGCAACGTGGCGGGCCCGGACGCCTCGCTGCAGTCGCAGCCGGCCAACGCCATCAAGCACGCGCTGTCGAAGCAGGGGCTGAGCGCCGGCGACCTGGACCTGGTGGAGATCAACGAGGCGTTCGCCAGCGTGGTGCTGCAGTCGGTGAAGGAGCTCGGCATCCCGATGGACAAGGTGAACGTCAACGGCGGCGGCATCGCGGTCGGCCACCCGATCGGGGCCTCGGGCGCGCGCATCGTGCTGGCGCTGGCCCACGAGCTCAAGCGGCGCGGCGGCGGGCTGGGCGCGGCCGGGCTGTGCGGCGGCGGCGGCCAGGGCGACGCGCTGATCATCCGCGTCCCCTGACCGCACGGAAGCCCTTTTAGAGGCTGAAAGCCGTAAAGGGGCACGAAAACAAGAAGGCCGCGTGGCGGGAAATCTCGCCATGCGGCCGGGCCGGTGCGTGCGGCTAGGGAGGCAGTTTGGCCCGGCCGCGAGGGAGGTGGCGGCCGGGCCATCGTGCGGTGGTCATGAGGACAGGAACTTGGCGAACACCGAGCGACGCCCGGTCTTACGCGCCTCGCGGGCCCGCCGGTGCTCGGCGGCGGCCTTGCGAAGCTCCTCGGCGTGGTTCTTCATCACGGTGTACTCGAGTTCTGCGTTCATCGGAACCTCCTGGAGTCGTAAGGGGGGAAGGTCTTAGTGGGAGAGGAACTTCGCGAAGACGGAGCGGCGGCTCTTGCGGCCCTTGCTCGCCTCCACGGCCCTGCGGTGCTCGGCGGCTACGCGGCGCAGCTCCTCGGCGTGGTTCTTCATGAGCGCGTACTCAAGCTCGGCGTTCATTTCGGGTGACTCCCGGTGTCTTGGTGCTGTTGTTTCTTGCACTCTTAACACTCCTCCTAAGGCCCACCCCGCCACATCGGGCGGATGCCTTATCTGTGTGCCTTAGGCAGGTCTGGGAGTACCTAGACGGGGTCCTAGGCCTCCCTAGGGCTCATCCGAGAACTTGACGGTGACCTTGGAGAAGCCCAGTGACCTCAGCAGTCCCTGGAGCATGACCTTGGTGTTGGCGTCGGCGCGGGCGCGCAGGTCACTGGCGGTGGCCGCCTCGGCGATCTTCTTCTCGGCCAGGACGTACAGCTCGCGCTGGTCGGTGGGGCTGGCCGACAGGAAGTCCTCGACCCGGTCGAGCAGGCCGCGCTGCTGGGCGAAGACGTAGGAGCGGTTGTTGTCGATGTTGGGCTTCTCCAGCTGGGCCCGGGGCAGGCGCAGGGTGACCTGGGTGCGGTCCTCGGAGACGGTGACGGCGTCCTTGGCGAGGCCGGTGAAGTCGACGTAGGCGTCGACGCCGCCGGAGCCGACGAAAAGGGTGCGGCTGCCCTTGATGGCGTCGGGCAGGAAGTTGGCGTCCTTCTCCAGGTCGACGACCACCTGGAAGGTGCCGGTCGCCGCCTCGAAGCGGCTCAGGTCGTGGATCGACTGCAGGAGCACCGGCTGGCTGCGGTCGACGGTCTGCTCGCCGAGGGGATTCCACCAGGCCCAGGCCAGGCGCCCGCCGACGATGAGCAGCGCGGCGAGTACGAGGAGCCCGGCGATATTTCGCCACCTGCGACGTCGCGTCAGGGGAGATGTCGTCATGCGGGCAGTACTACCCGCATGACGATCATCATTGCCAGCTCTGGGGTGACATTCCTGTCGGATACACCGGATAAATCGGCGTTGGCGAGGCCGGTACGGCACTGGCCATGGGCCCACCGCCGAAGTGGGTCCCCGACAGCCGGCACGACTGGAACTCGTTGTAGAACATGCGCAGCCACTCGCGGCGCTGCGGCTCGCTGAGCCCGGAGAACCAGGCCGCGGCGTACTGGTGCTCGGGCAGCGGCCCGCCCGGCAGCGGCTCGCCACGCAGCCACGCCATGACGATGTCGCGGTAGCCGTCTGAGGGGGAGTCGGTGCACTTGGCCGCCAGCGACTCGATGTAGGCATAGGCGGCCTCGTCGGCGAACCCGGCCGACAGATCGGGCACGTGGATGGCGGCCAGCCCCGAGGCGGACTTCAGCGGCTGACCGAGCGGGCGCTGCTCCACCCGGGTGAAGGCGGCGGGCGTACCGGACAGACGGGAGGCGATCTTGGTGAAGGTGGCGCCGAGCTCGGTCAGCCCGCCGCGCATGCCCGGGTGGACACAGACAGTGATCGGCCAGTCCTGGCAGCTGTAGGCGATCGCCTGCGCCGCGGCGGGCTTGGGATCGGTCAGCAGCCGCGCGACCCCCGTCCCCGCGGCCATCACGGCCAGCAGCGCGCAGGCCAGCACGAGCGCCCGCCGCGTCACCACGGCCGCCCAGCCGAGCAGCAGCGCGGCGGTGATCCCGATCAGCCACAACGTCTGGTCGAGGAAGGCCGCCCCGCTGAGCCCCTGGAACAGGTCGTACGGCTCGCCCGTGCCCGGCGCCAGCCGATCGGCCCACGGACGCCCCTCGGCCAGCCAGGTGAACAGCCCGTAGCAGGCGATCCCGGCCACCGGCGGCATGAAGGGGTAGGGCAGCAGCCACCCGGCGACCCACCCGACGACGGAGTAGAGCGCCAGCCCCGCCATGCCCATGCCGAGCCCGGACAGGCTCAGCCGGCCCGCCTGCTCGGTCAGCACCGTCTTGATCGCGAGCACGAGCACGGTGGCGGCGAACGAGCCCGTCACGACCACCAGGATGGCCAGCGGCGCCTTGAGCGCGCGCCAGGTCGACAGAGAACGTCCCCGCAGCGCGCGCCGCTTGCGCAGCGCCACCCACGCGGCGAAGGCCGCCGCCACCGGGCCGGTCAGCCGGAGCGAGCCGATGACGGCGGCGACGATGTTCTCCCAGGCGTCGACGCCGGGGATGAGCACGCTCCATGCCGCCATCAGGCCCAGAGCGAGCAGGACCGCGACGGTGACCGCCGCGCTGTGCTTCAGCTCCTCGCGAGTGACACCCGCGTGCTCACGCACAGAAAACCCCGTTGACGTACATCAAAAGCACCCCCCGTGCCCTTGGCGCCGCGAAGCTGAGGTGTCCGGGCCGTCCCCACGGCTTCTTCCGGACTTTGCGCTCCGCGTCACCTTCCGTGCGAGAACCATAACTGAGCGTGATGATTGAAGGCGGCGTTCTTGGTCAAGCTTGTGCGTCCGGCTCCGCTACGTAATCAGACGAACCAGCGCTAACGTAGCGCTGTGCCACAGCCGAAGCCGCTCAACCTGCCGTTCGATCCCATCGAACGCGCCGCCGAGACCTGGCGTGTTCACTTCGGGCCCTCTTCCGCCATGGCCGCCGTTACTTCGATCATGAGAGCGCATCAGATCCTGCTGTCGCAACTTGACTCGCTCCTTAAGCCTTACGACTTGACCTTCGCGAGGTACGAGGCATTGGTCTTGTTGACCTTCAGCAGAACCGGCTCGCTCCCGCTGTCGAAGATCGGCGAACGCCTCATGGTCCATCCCACGAGCGTCACCAACACGGTCGACAGGCTGGAGCGGTCGGGCCTGGTCACCCGCCTGCCCAACCCGCGCGACGGCCGCGGGGTGCTCGCCGAGATCACCGACGCGGGCCGCGAGGCCGTGCGCCACGCCACCGCCGACCTCATGGCCGCGGAGTTCGGCATGGAGATGTACGGCGAGGCCGGGCTGAAGCAGATGTTCGACCAGCTGCGCACTCTCAGGGTGGCGGCTGGTGACTTCCGCACGTCCTCCATGCGGCAAGATGAGGAGCATGGCGGACTTCTCTAGGCCCGGGTCGCTCTACGGAGCGGTGGACTTGGGCGCGCGTAAGCAGGCACTGGAGGCGCAGGCCAGGCGGGAGGCCGCGGGTCCCCAGGCCGCGTCGGCGTCGGTGGCCGACGTCACCGAGGCGACGTTCACGAGCGAGGTCATCGACCGTTCGATGACGGTGCCGGTCATTCTCGACCTGTGGTCGCCCCGGGCGCCGGGCAGCGCCCAGCTCAGCCCCGCGCTGGAAAAGGTGGTCGCCGGGATGGGCGGCCGGGCCGTACTGGCGAAGGTGAACGTGGACGCCAGCCCGCAGATCGCGCAGGCGCTGCGCGTGCAGGCGGTGCCGACGGTGCTGGCGATCTTCCAGGGCCAGGCGGTGACCGGATTCCAGCAGGTGCTGCCCGAGGCGGAGATCCAGCGCTGGCTGGATGAGCTGATGGGCGCGGTCGAGCAGTTCTACGAGGCCAACCCCGACGCCCGCCCGCAGCTTCAGGAGGACGAGGCGCAGGAGCCGCAGGCCCAGGCCGAGCCGCCGGCCGACCCCGACCTGCTGGCCGCCGAGCAGGCGATCGACAAGGGCGACCTCGACGAGGCCGAGGCGGCCTACCAGCGGTTGCTGGCCCGCGTGCCGGGTGACGAGGACGCCAGGATGGGCCTGGCCGGGGTGGGGCTGATCAAGCGCACGATGACGGCCGACCCCGACGAGGTACGCCGCCGCGCCCAGGACCCGGCCGACATCGACGCCCAGTTGCTCTCGGCCGACCTGGAGATGCTGGCCGGATCGGTGGACGAGGCGTTCGCCCGGCTGGTGGCCGTGGTCAAGCGCACCTCGGGCGACGAGCGGGAGAAGGCGCGCAGGCACCTGCTCGGCCTGTTCGACGCGCTGCCGGCCGAGGACCCGTCGCTCGCCAAGGCGCGCAGGGCCCTGGCTAATGCCCTCTTCTGACGTCTAACCTGGAGATATGCGGGTCGTCACGATTTCGGCGACGTACGGCACGGCCGGGCACCTGATCGGTCCGGCCGTGGCCGAACGGCTTGGTGTGCCCTTCGTCGACCGCGCGATCCCCAGCGCCGTGGCCCAGGAACTGGGCTGCTCGCTGGAGGAGGCGCTGGCTCACGACGACCGGGCGGAGCACGGCCTCGGCCGGCTGCTGTCCGGCGCGATGCGGCTGCCGACGGTCACGTTCGGCGGCGTGGACATGTACGTGCCCGGCGTCCTGCCCCTGGCTCCGGAGGAGTTCGTACGCAGGACCGAGCGCACGATGAAGGAGACGGCCCGGGAGACGGGCGGCGTCTTCCTGGGCCGGGCCGGAGCCGTGGTGCTTGCCGACCACCCCGGAGCCCTGCACGTACGGCTGGACGCCCCGCTGAAACGCCGGATCGCGCAGACGGCCACCCTCTCGGAGGTCTCCGAGAAGGAGGCGCGTCACACGATCGAGGACAACGACCGGGCCCGCACCGCGTACGTGCGGCACTTCTACAGGGTGGATCCGGCCGAGCCCTGCCAGTACCAGCTGGCCGTGGACAGCACGCTGATCCCGGTGCCGGTCTGCGTGGAGCTGATCGTCACTGCTGCCGAAGCCCTGGACTGACGTCCAGCCGGTGGTCGCGGCAGCCCCTCGGGGCGCTGACCGGGTTGCACCGGGCCGTGGCGCCGCCGGGCAGTTCGCCCACGTACTCGGAGCCGTTGCGCGCCGACAGGCCGATGACGGGGAAGTCGGTGCTGACCATCTGGGCGCCGCTCTCCAGGGCCGACCGCAGCCGCGTGGTGTCGCCGGAGCGGGCCTCGGTGAAGGGCACGTCCGAGCGGGTACGCACGTAGTAGCCCTTCTTCACGAACTCCTGGATCTGGGCGACGTTGGCGCCGAGCGGGTCGTTCCAGCCGATGAAGGCGGCGTCGGGGCGGCCGGGGCGGGAGTTGGTGAACAGCACCCTGCCCTCCAGGCTCGGCCGTCCTGACAGGTAGTGGGCCTGCAGGGCGGGGTCCTGGTTGTCCATGAAGAACATGACCTTGCCGCGGGAGCGGTCGAGGCGCGGCCAGCCGTACTTCAGGACGGACTCCTCAAGCGTGCGGCCGGCCCTGCGGACGCTGTCGGGCGTGATGAGCCGCTCGCCGGGGAAGACCGAGCGGATCTCCGCGTCCAGGGCGTCCAGCAGGGCCGTGTCCCACGGCGGGCTCTTGGCGCCGCCCATCGCCTCCTTGGCGGGGTCGGTGCGCTTGAGCTCGGTCAGGATGGTGATCGGCACGTGGCCGGGGTTGGCGTCGGACCACTGCTTGACCTGGCGCAGGCACTTGACCAGCGACGAGCAGTTGGAGGCGTAGTCGTGGTCGCCCCAGTGCAGGACCTTGAAGCCGGGCTTGGCCAGGTCGGGGTCGGTCAGCGGGGGCAGGCCCGCGTCGCGGCGCACCAGCGGGCTGGTGTAGAGGCCGCCCTTGGGGTCGGGGAAGACGTCCAGCTCGATGCCGCGTACATGCTGGGCGGCGAACTGGTTGGGGATGGCGGTGTGCGAGTACTGCAGATTCCACCAGTTGCGGTCGGTCCTGCGCTGGACGTCCTTCTCCTCGTCGGTCAGCTCCAGGTGGTAGCTGTTGTGCGTCGCCATGGTCTGGACGTGGTTGACGCGAAGTTCGTTCCCGGCCGCCGTCGCGGGCGCCGCTGTGGTCAGCAGGGCCAGCGCGGTGGCGGCCAGCAGTGCGGGGGTGCGCAATGGTGCTCCTCGTGCAGGGGTTACGGGACGACCCTTGGGGGACTGAATGAACGTTCCGTAGCAACATTTCCTGATCTTGGGGAAGTATCCGGAAACATCAGCTGTGGGATCGTCCACTCGCGAGAAGTGGCACCATGGAAGGCACTCTTGGTCAGGCCCTGAAGGAGCGATGACGTGGCGACCGTTCCGAGTGTGTCTTACTCCATCACCGTGCGGCTGGAGGTGCCCGCCGGCGGCAAGGCCGTCAGCGCGCTCACCCACGCCGTGGAGACCGCCGGCGGCGTGGTCACCGCCCTCGACGTCAACACCGCGGGCCACGACAAGCTCCGCATCGACGTGACCTGCGCCGCGCGCGACACCGACCACGCGCAGGCCATCGTCGACCAGCTCGAGGCCATCGAGGACGTGGTCATCCACAAGGTCTCCGACCGGACCTTCCTGATGCACCTCGGCGGCAAGATCGAGATGAAGTCGAAGGTGCCGCTGCGCAACCGCGACGAGCTGTCGATGGCCTACACCCCCGGTGTGGCCCGCGTCTCGATGGCCATCGCGCGCAACAAGGAGGACGCGCGCCGCCTGACCATCAAGCGCAACACCGTCGCGGTGGTCACCGACGGCTCGGCCGTGCTCGGCCTGGGCAACATCGGCCCCGAGGCCGCGCTGCCGGTCATGGAGGGCAAGGCGGCGCTGTTCAAACGTTTCGCCGGCATCGACGCCTGGCCCATCTGCCTGGACACGCAGGACGTCGACGAGATCGTCCGCACCGTGCAGGTGATCGCCCCCGGCTTCGGCGGCATCAACCTGGAGGACATCTCCGCGCCCCGCTGCTTCGAGGTCGAGCGCCGCCTGCGCGAGCTGCTCGACATCCCCGTCTTCCACGACGACCAGCACGGCACCGCCATCTGCGTGCTCGCCGCGCTCACCAACGCCCTGCGCGTGGTCCGCAAGGAGATCGGCCAGGTCAGGATCACCATGGCGGGGGCCGGTGCGGCGGGCAACGCCGTACTGCGGCTGCTGCTTGCCGCGGGCGCCCGCAACGTGATCGTCTGCGACTACCTCGGCGCGGTCCACAAGGGCCGCGAGGACCTCGACGAGTCGCTGCGCTGGATCGCCGAGCACACCAACGCCGAGGGCTACTCCGGCGACCTGCGCGGCGCGGTGAAGGGCGCGGACGTCTTCGTGGGCGTCTCGGCCCCCGGCATCCTCAACGGCGACGACATCGCCACCATGGCCGACGACGCGGTGGTCTTCGCGCTGGCCAACCCGGAGCCCGAGGTCCAGCCCGACGACGCCCGCGAGCACGCGGCGGTCGTGGCCACCGGCCGTTCCGACTACCCCAACCAGATCAACAACGTGCTCGCCTTCCCCGGCGTCTTCCGCGGCCTGCTCGACGCGCAGGCGGGCGGGGTGACGCAGGAGATGCTGCTGGCCGCGGCGGGCGCGCTGGCCGCCGTGGTGACGCCGGAGGAACTGGGGCCCAACTACATCGTCCCGAGCGTGTTCCACCCTGACGTGGCCACCGCCGTCGCGGCGGCGGTCCGCGAGTCCGCCGGCGGCCGCGCCCGCGGCTTCACCGAGGCCTGATTCACCTGGTGGGGCCCGCACGGGAGCTCTCCATCCCGTGCGGGCCCGGCTCGGGTCGGCTAGAAGAGGCCCGTCACCGTGTTCGACCGGATCTTCTTCGTGACGCCCGTGGACCGGTCGAAGACCTGGACGATGGCGAAGATCTTGTCCGGCTCCACCGGGTCCTCGTCGAGATCCGCGCAGGCCACCGTGAACACGGCGGAGTAGTCGCCGTTGAGCGCGGTGGAGAAGGGGCCCTCCCTGACCAGCTCGTCGTCGCCGAACAGGTCCTCGCCGAACAGGCGGATGGCCAGGTTGTCCCGCTCCGTCGCGCCCACGTGGGCGTGGCCCTTGACGGTGACCAGGCACTTGACGTTGGTGACCTTGCTGATGACCAGCAGCGCGCTGTCGGGCGCGGCGTTGGCCGCCCCCGAGAGGGCGGCCAGGGAAAGGGCGCCGGCCGCGAAGAAGGCGGCCAGTCGGCGTCCAGTGCGCATGTCGTGCTCCATAGGCCGGGCGGGCTCCGCTGCCCGCCGTCGCTCCTAGGGCGTTCCGGTACGTGCCACGGCGTTCCGCCGCGTTCCGTCAGACTCTGCGGATGAGGGTGGCGGCCAGCGCCAGGGCGGCGTTGACCAGGACGGCGACTGTCACGCCCTGCAGGACCGTGCCCATCGCGGCGGTGGCGACGGCGCTCATCACCGGGATGCCCATCGTGATGCCGACCTGCTGGGTCATCGTGGCCAGGCCGGTGGCCAGGCCCTGCTCCGAGTCGGGCAGGCCGGAGGTGGCGGTCACCATGAACCCGACGATGGCCACCATGTTGCCGATGCCGCCGATGAAGGTGGCCACGAGCAGCAGCCAGATCCAGCCCTGCGAGGCGCCGAGCAGCCCGAGCGAGGCGGTGGCCACGCCCTGCACCGCGAACCCGGCCAGCAGCGCGCCCCGGTTGCCGACCCTGGACAGCACCCTGGGCGCGACCACACCGCCGATGACGGTGCCGACGCCGAGCACCCCGAACGCCAGCCCGGTCGCCAGCGCCGAGTAGCCGAGCACCTTCTGCAGGTAGAGCGTGAGCAGGAACACCAGCGAGGTCTCGGTGGCGAAGGCGAGCAGCCCGGCCAGGTTGCCCCAGGTGACGGTGGGGCGGGCGAGGATCGACACCGGCACCAGCGGGTACGCCGCGCGCCGCTCGACGAACCAGAACACCACCAGCAGCACCAGCCCGGCGGCCAGCGCGCCCAGCCCGAGCGGGTCGGCGAAGCCGTGCTCGCCGGCCCTGGTCAGCCCGTACACCAGGGCCAGGAGGCCGCCGGTCACCGTGATCGCGCCGGGCACGTCGATCTTGGGCCGCTCCTCCTGGCGGCTCTCGGCCAGGACGGCGGGGGCGGCCAGGAGCACGGCCAGCGCCACGGGCACGTTGATGAAGAACGCCCACCGCCAGCTGAGCAGGTCGGTCAGCAGCCCGCCGAGGATCGCGCCCGAGGTGAACCCGGCCGACATCAGCGCGCCGTTCAGCCCGAGCGCCCGCTCGCGCAGCGGCCCCTCGCGGAAGGAGGTGGTCAGCAGCGAGAGCCCGGCGGGCGTGACGATCGCGGTGGCCAGTCCCTGCGCCACCCGGGCCGCCAGCAACATGCCCGGCGAGGTGGCCAGCCCGCCGGCCAGCGAGGACAACCCGAGCAGCGCCATCCCGGCCAGGAAGAGGCGCCGCCGTCCGAACAGGTCGGCGATGCGCCCGAACAACAAGGTGAATCCGGCCGCCGCCAGCGCGAACGTGGTCGCCACCCACTGCAGGTCCGCCAGCGCGAACCCGAGTCCCGAGCCAATCACGGGCAGCGCGACGTTCAGGATGGAGAAGTCGACGGCCAGCATGAACTGGGAGCCGAGCAGCAGCACGAGGATCAGCTTCTGCCGGGCGGTCATCCGGGCGGACGTGTGTGTCCGCTCCGCGAGTACGGTCATCTCAGCCCCTTAATGGGTCATTCGTTCCGTTAAGATAAACACGAAGGTAACACACAAAGGAGCCTTAATGGAACAGCAGTCCCGTTTGGCCGGAACGGTCCGCCCCGGCGGGCGCACGGCGCGTACCCGCGCCGCCGTGCTGGAGGCGACCCAGGACGAGTTGGTGGAGTGCGGATTCCACGGCCTGAACATGGACCGCGTGGCGGCCAAGGCGGGCGTGGGCAAGACGACGGTGTACCGCCGCTGGGGCGATCCCGCCGGCCTGGTCACCGACCTGATGGCCGAGCTGGCCGAGTCCTCCGCCCCGCACGCCGACACCGGCGGGATCGAGGGCGACCTGCGGGCCAACGCGCTCAACGTCCTGGGCGCGGTCACCGACCCCCGCCTGGGCGCGACCTTCCAGGCCGTCATCGCCGCCGCGACCGGCAACGAGGCGGCGGCCACGGCCCTGAGCGACTTCTACCTGCGCCGCATCCGCGCCTGGGCCCCCGTGGTGGATCGGGCCGTGGCCCGCGGCGAACTGCCCGAGGGCACCGACGGGATGGAGGTGATCAGGGCGGTCTCCGCGCCGCTGTACTACCGCCTGCTGGTCACCAGGGAGCCGGTGGACGAGAAGGTCGCCGAGCGCGCCGCCGCCCGCGCGCTGGCGGGCGCGCGGGCGGGTGCGTTCACGGGAGGGTGAGGGTACGGCCCCGCCAGAGGGTTCCCCCTGGCTAAGGGGCCTCGGGCTAAGGGGCTGGCCTCGGGCTAGAGGGTTGAGCCTGGGCGCCGGTAGCTCTGCCGGGGCCAGATCGAGCCGTACCACCAGACGATGCCGCCGGTCAGGACGAGCCCGCCGGCGGTGGCCAGCTTGCCCATCAGGTCGGCGGGCGGCCCGGTGAAGGGCAGCTCGTCGTCGTCGCAGTCGCCCCGGCGGCAGTCGTCCTCGTCGTCGTCCCAGCAGGGCTCACCGCGATCGCAGTCCTCGTCGTCCCAGCAGTCCTCGCCCCGGTCGCACTCCTCGTCGTCCCAGCAGGGCTCGCCGCGATCGCAGTCGTCCCATTCGCGGCCGCGGTCCCAGGCGCGGCGGTGGTTCCCGCCGCAGTCGTTGCTCACCTGGTCGCGGGAGACGAGTTTGTCGCGCGAGTCCTGGGTGGTGTAGAAGGTCTCGATCTCGACGCGGCGCTGGTGGCCGAGCTTGATGCGCTTGGTGTAGTTGCGGCGGGCTTCGAGCGTGCCGGTGTCGACGGTGTCGTCGTCGCGGGTGATCTGGAAGTCGGTCTGGTAGTCGGTGACGCTGCGGAGCCTGACCTCGACGGTCCTGTTCTCGCAGTTCGGCCTGCTGACGCTCACGGTGAAGGGTGCGTCGGGCGACGGGCGTTCGGCCGCGAAGGCCGCGGAGGTGAGGAGCAATGCGCCCAGAGGGGCCGCCAGTGCTGCCAGAGTGAGGCGGGTGCCAATGGTCATAGCTTCCCCCAGCATGGTGATCTTTGCTACCTACAGTGCCCGTTTGATAGCACTGCGTAACATCAGTAACCCGGGGCAGCGGGATGGCCTACTCCTCCCTCATGATGGAGGTATGGCGGAGGCGATCTACGTGGGCGGGTTGTTGGTGGCGACTCCGCTGCTCGACGACCCGAACTTCCGGCGTAGCGTCGTGCTGATCTTGGAACACGACCTCGACGGCGGCACGCTCGGCGTGGTGCTGAACCGGCCGAGCGACGTCTCGGTGACGCAGGTGCTACCCGTCTGGGACCCGCTCGTTACCGGGCCTTCGGTGTTGTTCGAGGGCGGCCCGGTGCAGACGGACAGCGCGCTGGCGCTGGCGGCGGTGCCGAGCGGGGAGGAGCCTCTGGGCTGGCGGCGCCTGCACGCGGGCACGCCGGCGGTCTCCCGCCTCGGCACGGTGGACCTGGACGCGCCGCCGGAGATCCTGCAGGGCGAGATCGCGCAGATGCGGATCTTCGCCGGCTACGCGGGCTGGAGCGCCGGCCAGCTGGAGACGGAGATCGCCGAGGGCCACTGGTACGTCGTCGACTCCGAGTCCGGCGACACCTTCCATGACGATCCCGGCACGCTGTGGCGGCGGGTGCTCAGACGGCAGCCGGGCGAGCTGGCGTTCGTGGCGACCTGCCCGGACGACCCGTCGCTGAACTAGGCGTCCCAGCCGGGCTTCAGCGAACGCTCGGCGATCGCCAGCGTCTGCTCCATGCGCTCGACGATGGCGCGCACGTTCGTGGGCTCGTAGGGGCACTCGAAGCCGACCCGCATGGTGGCCATGGCCCAGGCGACGATGAGGTGGGAGAGCTGGTCGGCGGGGTCGACGCCGCGGCGGCGGGCGATGATCTCGGTGAGGCGCAGTTCGGTCGCGGCGCCGCGGGCGACGGACTTGCCGACGAGGGCCGGGTTGTTCTCGAAGAGTTTGCGGAGTTTGAGGAACCGCTCGGCGTCTTCGGGCGTTGAGCCCTGCATGTCGTGAATCACCGCACGCAAGGCGTGTGTCAGCGAGGTGAACGGCGGTTCGTCCTCCGGCCGGCCGTTGAGGGTCTCCGTCATCGTCTCCTCCCCCTGCTCGTGGAACCACAGCGGGATGGCTTCCTTGCTGGAGAAGTAGCGGAAGAACGTCCGGGGCGAGACGTCGACGACCCCCGCGATCTGCTCGACGGTGGTGGCGTCGTACCCTTGTTCGAGGAACAGGTCGAGCGCCACGTCGAGAAGAGCGAGGCGCGTCTTCTCCTTCTTGCGTTCGCGCAGTCCCACAGTCGTCACTCCCTCGAAACCTTCCTGTCACAGTATGACATAAGTCATCGTCTGCCGATTAAAACCCGTTTGTCATTTGTCATCGTATGACATAAGTTACCTGAGTCTTAGGTTACTTATGCCCCGATGTGGGGTGGCTAGCGTAGGGGGACTCGAATGGCGGCTCACGCGAAGGCGACGGTGGAGGCACCGTCGCCCCCGGGCGGGGCTCAATCGGCTATCGGGGGGAATCCGTGGCTGACGCTGCTGGCGGTGTGTCTGGGCGTCATCATGGTGATGCTCGACGGCACCGTCATGGGTATCGCGGCTCCGGTCATGGGCGCCGAACTGGGGGCGACGCTCTCGGACATGCAGTGGGTGACCAACGGCTATCTGCTCGCGCTGGCGGTCTTCCTGATCACCGCGGGCAAGCTGGGTGACATCTACGGTCACAAGCGGGTGTTCCTGCTCGGCGTCGCGGGATTCGCGATCACCTCGGCGGCCATCGCGCTGAGCGGCTCGGTCACCGCGCTGATCATTTTCCGGGTGCTCCAGGGTCTGTTCGGCGCGCTGCTGCAGCCGGCCGCGCTCGCGCTGCTGCGCTCGGCCTTCCCCAAGGAGCGGCTGAACCAGGCCATGGGCGCGTGGGGCGCGATCATCGGTCTGTCCAGCGCCGCCGGCCCGATCCTGGGCGGCCTGCTGGTGGAGAACGTCAGCTGGCAGTCGGTCTTCTACATCAACGTGCCGGTCGGCATCGTCGCGCTGATCATGGGCTTCGTGATCATCAAGGAGAGCCGCGCCGCGAGCCTGTCCAGGATCGACTGGCCGGGTGTGGTGCTGCTGTCCGGCATGATGTTCTCGCTGGTCTGGGCGATCATCAAGGCTCCCGAGTGGGGCTGGACCGACGCGAAGACGCTGATCTTCGGCGCGGTCTTCGTCGTGTTCGCCGCCTCCTTCATCTTCTGGCAGAGCCGGGCCAAGCAGCCGCTGGTCCCGCTGTCGCTGTTCAAGAACCCGTCGATCTCCATCGGCACCGTGCTGATGATGATGGTGGCCTTCGCGATGTTCGGCGCCATGTTCTTCCTGGGCTTCTTCTTCCAGGGCGTGCACGGCCTGACGCCGCTCGACGCGGGTCTGCGCATGCTGCCGATGAGCGCCGGCATGATCGTCGCCTCGCCGCTGGCGGCCATGGCGATCGGCAAGCTCGGCCCGAAGATCACCATGGCCGTCGGTCTGCTGATCACCGCTTCGGCGATGTTCCTGATGTCGCAGCTCAGCATGGACGCCTCGTTCGTCGAGAGCGGCCTGCCGTTCCTGCTGCTGGCCTTCGGCCTCTCGCCGGTCTTCGTCGGCGCCACCGAGATCATCGTGGGCAACGCCCCGCTGGAGCTGTCCGGCGCGGCCGGCGGCATCCAGCAGTCGGCCATGCAGGTCGGCGGCGCGCTGGGCACGGCGATCCTCGGCGCGGTCATGGCCGGCACCATCTCCGACAAGCTGCCCGGCTACCTCGGCCCGGCCGCCGCCGCGCTCAAGCCCGCGGAGCTTGAGGGCCTGGAGAAGGCCGCCGCGTTCGGCACCGTCCCGCCGCAGGCGACCCAGGGCATGGAGCAGCAGATCATCGACGCGCTGACCAACGCCGTGCACCTGGCGTTCATGGACGGCATGCACACCGCGTTCACGGTCAGCACGATCGTCGCGGTGATCACCGCCGGTCTGGCGCTGTTCGTGCGCTCGGGCCGCAAGATCGAGGGCGAGCCGGTCCACATCGGCTGACCAACCCCTTCATCGACGGCGTACGGCTCCCGCCCCGGCGGGAGCCGTACCGCTATCTGGGGGTGATGACCAGGTCGAGGCGGCCGGAGGTCTTGGTCTTGACGGTCAGCACGCGCGTGGCGGCATCCCAGGTGGCCTCGCCCGTGGAGGCCTTGCCGCCGTTCGGGAAGTCCTTGCCCGGCAGGTAGACCTCGGTGGCGCCGGTCTCGTTGGCGTCGAAGGTGAGGGTCAGCTTCACCGCTTTCTCGTCGTAGGCGATCCGCAGCGGGACACCGCCCACCGCCCTCGGGTACGGCCGCGCGTACGCCTCCACCAGCGGCCCCGCCTTGCCCTTGTCATAGGGCCCCCAGGGTCCGTCGTCGCGCGACCAGTAGGCGCGGCCCATGGCGGTCTCGTCGGTGACGTCGAGGATGCGCTCGACCAGGTCGGTGGCGCCCGGCCTGGTCATGTCCAGCCCGAACTCGCCCAGCACGATCGGCGCCTTCATCCGCTCGGCCGTGCGCAGGATGTTGTCGCGCCACCAGCCGAGCGTGCGGTCGGTCCACTCCTTGGACCCGGCGGTGTAGTCGTCGCCCAGGTCCAGCGGGAGCGGGTAGAGGTGCGGCGCGAACGCGATGCGCGGCGGTCCGGTGCGCGGGTCGTCGAAGGCGGGCAGCGCCGAGGGCAGGCCCCAGTTGACCCCGACCGCCTGCGGTTCGAGGAAGATCCAGCTGTCGGGGTCGACGCTGCGGATCTCGGCGATGGACTTGCGGTAAAGGGTGGCGAGCGGGCCGGTCTCGAACGCCGCGGCCTGCACCGATCCGCCCCAGGGTTCGTTCATGAGGTCGTAGCCGATGACGGCCGGGTCGTCCTTGAAGCGGTCGGCGACGGCCCTCCAGGCCTTGGCGTAGCGGTCCATGAGCTCGGGGTGCTCGCCCGTGGTGTTCCAGAAGTGGTCGAAGGCGCGGATGACGCCGGGCTCCAGGTAGTACATCTCCCAGGTGGGCTGGTCGGTGGCGACCGGCAGGCCGTCCATGAACGTGGCCCACTGGGGCGCGCCGTTCCCGGCGACCTTGGAGGGGGTGATGCCGTTGCCCCACAGGTCCTGGTGCATGTCGAGCATGACGTGGTAGCCGCGTTTGCGGTACCAGCCGATGCGCTCAGCCACCTTGTCCAGATATTTCGTGTCATAGGTGCCGGGGGAGGGCTCCACAGCCCGCCACTGCAACAGGAAGCGGACGAAGTTCGTCCCCATGTCCCGGTACTCGCGCTCGACATCCGCCTCGGTCAGCTTCGGCAGGCCGTCCGGCGTGCTCTTGGCGCTGCTGGCGGTGTTGAACCCGTGCAGAATCAGCGCCCGTCCCGCGTCGTCGGTCACATACCTCCGCGCGGGCTGCGGCGCCTCCCTCGCCGCTGCGGCGACGCCGCCTCCGGCCACGACCAAGGCCACCACGGCACCTGCGATCCACCGCGCACGCTTCATCTCATCGAACTCCGGCATCTGAGGGGTTCCCCGCGTCTGGGGTCTTCCGCCACAATCTTGGTGGCCGCTAGCCTGCCGAACATGAGCTTTGGTCGCAATAGCCTTCCGGCGATCGTCACCGCGTTGCTCGCGTTGTTCTTCGGCCTGTTCGGGACCTGGCTGGTGACGCGGGTCGGGTATCTGGCCGTGCCGTCCGCCGTGGGCCTGCCGTACGGGCTGCCGGGGCTGCGGGTGACGCCGGTCGGTGAGACGCCCTGGCTCTTCCTTCTGACCGACGTCGGCGCGGCACTGGTCCTGGTCGCGGTCGTGGCCGGTTCGCGGCGCGGATTCTGGGGCACCTGGGGTGCGTTCGTGCTGGGCACGGCGCTGGCGGGCCTGCTGCGGGCAGCGGTCTCCGCCATCTCGGCCGAGGCCGGGCTGGGCGCGTACGCGGGATATCTGGGCGGCGGGCTGGTGGCCGGGCTCCTCTGGGGGATCGTGCTCGGGTGGATCGCCGGGCTGGCCTCGCTGCCGCGGCGGCGTGCCGTACGGGTCCGGGAGGGTGGGCACTTGCCCGCGGGCATAAACTCGATGGGGTGAGCACGAAGATCCTCCCTGAGCAGAAAACCACGCCGCAGACCTCGCACGGCGACGGGGACCACGAGCGGTTCGCGCACTATGCCGACAAGCGCAAGATCACCGAAGCCATGGTGACGGGCACGCCGATCCGTGCCCTGTGCGGCAAGGTGTGGGTGCCCAGCCGTGACCCCAAGAAGTACCCGGTCTGCCCGGAGTGCAAGGAGATCTACGAGGGGCTGCCGATCGGCGGCGGCGACGGCGACGACAAGCAGTGAGTGTTGATCACGGGTGATCGCCCCCGGTAGGGCTACGGTCGGGATGTCCTGACCTGCTCATGCCGTATCGGGGGAGTGCATGGCCCGGCGTGCGACCGCCGTTCTGTTGGTGTGCCTGCTCGCGGCCGTGCCACCGATCGACCACCCTGCTGCCGCCGCGTCCTGCGAACGGCCCGCCGTACCCCGGCTGAAGGGGGAGCGCCCGCCCGACGTGCGCGCGCCGCACGTGCGCGAGCCCGATCCGCGGCAGGTGCGTGAGGTGCTCGCCGAACTCGGCGAGCGGCTCGGCGACACCAAGCCGCCGACCTCGATCACGATCCCGACCTGGGTGCACGTGCTCACCGACGGCCGTCGGCGGGCGCCCGACGACGCCGTGCGCGCGCAGATCGCCGCGCTCAACTCCGCGTACGGCGGGCGGCTCGGCGGGGTCGACACCGGCGTGCGCTTCCGCCTGGACGGGATCACGCTCACCCGCAACACGTCCTGGTTCGGCGACCCCCTGGGTCACGAGGCGGCGATGAAGGGCCACCTGCGCAAAGGCGGCGTGCAGACGCTCAACCTCTACGTCGGCCAGCTCAGCGAACTCGTGCTCGGCTTCTCGACCTATCCCTTCTGGTACGCCTCCGGCCCGCGCCTGGACGGCGTCGTCGTCGACTGGCGCAGCCTGCCCGGCGGCGCCCTGCGCAACTTCGACCTGGGCTTCACCGGCGTGCACGAGATCGGTCACTGGCTCGGGCTGTTCCACACCTTCGAGAACGGCTGCGAGGAGCCCGGCGACGGCGTGGACGACACGCCCCCCGAGGCGCTGCCGACCGAGGGCTGCCCGGGGGTCAAGGACACCTGCCCGCTGGGCGGGGCCGATCCGATCCGCAACTTCATGGACTATTCCTACGACCGGTGCATGCAGGAGTTCACGCAGGGCCAGGCGGTCAGGATGCACGAGATGTGGGCGGCCTACCGCGGCACGGAGACCTGACGGGGCTACACGAACGACAGCAGGGACACGGCCAGTCCGGCGGTGGCGAGCAGCGCGCCCGCGCGGCTGCCGCCGGTACGCCAGGTGGCCAGCCCCGTGAGCAGCCCGCCGAGTCCGAACAGCAGGCCGACCAGGCCGGCGATCAGGCTGAACGGGTTGGGCGCGTAGCCGGCGGCCATCCAGCCGCCGGGAGCGAGGGCCCAGACGGGGCCGCTGGCCAGGCCGGCGAGTCCGGCGAGCAGCGAGCCGCCGCCCAGCAGAGTGCCGGGCTCGGCCCGCTCGGGCTTGGTGGAAGATCGCATGGTGCCATCTTCGCTGGCTACCGGGTTGTGGCCGCAACGCCGGGGTTACTTTGAAGTGAAAAATGGTGACATCTAGGATATGGGGGTGACAGCACCGAAGACTCTGGACGCTCCAGTCGACCCACCCCGTATCTTCGGGCCCGCCTACCGCACCGCCACCCTCGGCATCCTCCTCGTCGCCACTCTCATCGCCTTCGAAGGCATGTCCGTCGGCGTCGTCATGCCCCAGGTCTCCAAGGACCTGCACGCCGAGACGCTGTACGGCATCAGCTTCTCCGCCTTCCTCATCGCCAGCCTGTTCGCCAACGTGGTGTCGGGGCTCTGGTCGGACCGGCGCGGCTACACCATGCCGTTCCTGGTGGGCGTGGTGCTGTTCGTCGCCGGGATGGGGCTGGCCGGGGCGGCGGTGAGCAAGGAGATGTTCATCGTGGCGCGGGCCGTACAGGGGCTGGGGGCCGGGACCACGATCGTGGCGCTGTTCGTCATGATCGCCCGGGTCTATCCCGCCGAGGTGCGTCCCAGGGTCTTCGCCGGGCTGTCGGCCGCCTGGGTCGTGCCCGCCATGGTCGGACCTGCCATCGCGGGCTTCGTCGGCGACCGGTTCGGCTGGGAGTGGGTCTTCTACGGCATCATCCCGCTCGTCGTGCCGGCGCTGGTCATGCTCGTCCCCGCCCTGAACAGGAAGTCCACCGAGGAGGCCGTCCCCTCGACCGGCCCGCGCTCCCGGCCGGGCCTGATGGCGCTGGCGGCCACCTGCGCTTCCGTGGGCGCCGGCGCGCTGCTCTACGGCATCCAGGAGCACACGGTTGAGAGCGGCCTGATCGGCGTGGCCGGTCTGGCGGCGCTCGGGTACGGCCTGTACCGCCTGCTGCCGCCGCACGCGCTGCGCTTCGGCCGGGGCCTGCCCACCACGGTCATGATGCGCGGGTTCTTCTCGGCCGCCTTCTTCGGCGTCAACGCCTACATCCCGCTCGCGTTGCAGGAGGTCAAGGACTTCGACGCCACCACCGCCGGCATCGCGCTCACCACCGGCGCCCTCGGCTGGTCGACCGGCTCCTACCTGCAGAGCCGCCGCGACGCCCTGCCCCACAGGCGCATCCGGCTGGGCGCCTTCTGCGTGATGATCGGCGTGCTCCTCACCATGCTGTCCGTCCTCCCCGGCATCACCGGGTGGGTCGCGGTGCCCGCCTGGATCATCGCCGGCTTCGGCATGGGCATCGGCATGACCACGGTCAGCGTCACCGCGCTCAAGCAGTCGCCGCTCAACGAGCAGGGCGCCAACTCGGCCGCCCTCTCGGTCACCGACATGCTCGGCTCCGCCCTGACCATCGGCGTGGGCGGCGCGCTGGTGAACATGATCGGCCACGCCCCTTCACAGATCGCGACCGGCTTCATCGTCATCTCCTGCCTCATGGCCGCCATCGCCCTGGCCGCGACGCTCCTTTCGGCCCGCACCGCGACCTGATCGCGCGGAGTGAGCGGGCGGGTTGCCGGGTAAGCACTGATCGTGCCCCCGCCGGTGACGCGTGCCCCGCCGTACCCCTCAATCGCCTAACTTTCCCCTCCCGTCCCAGCGATCGCGGATCGCCGGAATCGTCGGCGGGAGGAGTGATAGGACAGCGGGACGAGGAGGTGCCATGGAGGACGATCACCGCGTCTGGCCGCCCGGCTCGCCGCGCGGCACCCCTCCGCTGCCCGACGATCCCGACGAGCCGTGGAACCCCCCACTCAGGCGTACGGCGGGCCGCGACGTCGAGCCGCCGCCGTGGGAGTCGCTGCCCCCCTCCGCCCGCTACTACGGCAGCCCGGCGACGCCCAGCCCGGTGCGCCGACGGCTCTGGCGCAGGCGCGCGGGGGCCGTGCTGGCGCTCCTGGTGGCCGCTGGGCTGGTCGGCGGGCTGGTCGTGGTCGTGTTCAGGATGGCGACCCCGCCGCCGGTCCAGGGGCGGCTCGTGGACGCCGTCGCCCAGGTGACGCTGACGTTGCCGCAGGGGTGGCAGGAAGGGGTCGTGGCGCCGGTCACCGGGTTCACCTCGGTGGCGCGGTCGGAGCGGGGGGTGGTGATGGCGCGGGCCGTACCGCACTCCGCGCAGGGGGCGCGCACAATGGTCGCCGACACCGCGCAGCTCTACTCGCGGCTGCTCCTCAAAGGGGACAAGGTCGACATCGTCGACGACCGGGCCCTGCCCCAGGGATACACGCGCGCGCTGCGGGCCGAATATCGGGATGTGGTCAACCGCCCGGCGTACTTGCGGGTGACTCTTCTCACGCGACCCGGGCGGTCCGTTCTGCTGGTCGGACTGCTCCAACCAGCGGATACCGCCTCAATCGAGGCCCTCGACACGGTGATGGCGAGCGTGCGATAAGCCGCGTGACGCCCAATAGCACGCAAGGATGAGGTTGGCCAGGATCCATGTTCTACGGCACGTCTTGTCGGTGAGCCCGATTACTCTTGGGTCACTGTGAGAGAGCGAAGCACACGAACCCCAGGAGTGATGCGGTGAGTACGTTCGCCGCATCCCATCTGTCACCCTCCTATCCCGACAGGGCAGCATGGGGCACCGCGCCCAAGCTGAGGGCCTGGCAGCAGGAGGCTTTCGACCTCTACTTCAGGCGCGAGCCCCGTGACTTCCTCACGGTGGCGACGCCGGGCGCGGGCAAGACGACCTACGCCCTGCGCATCGCCAGCGAGCTCCTGGCCAACGGCGTGATCCGGGCGATCACCATCGTCACGCCCACCGAGCACCTCAAGCGCCAGTGGGCCGACGCCGCGGGCAAGGTCGGCATCAACATCGACCCCGAGTTCAAGAACAGCCAGGGCGCCACCTCACGCGACTACATCGGCGTCGCGGTCACCTACGCCCAGGTCGCCATGCACCCGGCGCTCCACCGCGCCCGCACCGAGGCGCGCAAGACGCTGATCATCTTCGACGAGGTGCACCACGCCGGCGACGCCAAGTCGTGGGGCGACGGCATCCGCGAGGCGTTCGAGCCCGCCACCCGCCGCCTCCAGCTGACCGGAACCCCGTTCCGATCCGACGACAGCCCCATCCCCTTCGTGGAGTACGCCGAGGACGCCGAAGGCTTCAAGCGCAGCGTCTCCGACTACTCCTACGGCTACGGCCCCGCCCTCGACGACGGCGTCGTCCGCCCGGTGATCTTCCTCGCCTACTCCGGCGAGATGAAGTGGCGCACCCGCGCCGGCGACGAGATCGCCGCCACCCTCGGCACCCCGCTCACCAAGGACCAGCTCTCCCAGGCCTGGCGGGCCGCGCTCGACCCCAAGGGCGACTGGATCCGCCAGGTGATGCAGGCGGCCGACCGCCGCCTCACCGAGGTACGGCGCGGCGTGCCCGACGCCGGCGGCCTGGTCATCGCCACCGACCACGAGGCCGCCCGCGCCTACGCCCGCCACCTGCGCAACATCAGCGGCGAGGGCGCCACCGTCGTGCTCTCCGACGACCCGGGCGCCTCCAAGAAGATCAAGCAGTTCGCCGTGTCGGAGGACCGCTGGCTCATCGCGGTCCGCATGGTCTCCGAAGGCGTCGACATCCCGCGCCTGTGCGTCGGCGTCTACGCCACCTCCACCTCGACCCCGCTCTTCTTCGCCCAGGCCGTGGGCCGCTTCGTACGAGCCCGCAAGCGCGGCGAGATGGCCTCGGTCTTCCTGCCCTCGGTGCCGACCCTCATGGGCCTGGCCAACGAGATGGAGCTCGAACGCGACCACATCCTCAACAAGCGGCCCCCGGAGGACGGTCTCGACGACTCCCTCCTGCAGGATGCCAACCGCAAGAAGGACAACCCCGACGTCCTGGGCGACGAGCTGCCGTTCGAGACCATGGAGACGTCGGCCACCTTCGACCGCGTGCTGTTCGACGGCGGCGAGTTCGGCACCGGCGCCGAGGTCGGCTCGGCCGAGGAAGAAGACTTCATCGGCCTGCCCGGCCTGCTCGAACCCGACCAGGTCGCGACCCTGCTGCGCAAGCGCCAGTCCGACCAGCAGGCCGCCAAGACCAAGAAGGCCGAGACCGCCGCGCCCGCGATGGCGCCGCACGAGCAGATGGCCGAGCTGCGCCGCGAGCTCAACGGCCTCGTCGGTGCCTGGAACCACCGCACCGGCCAGCCGCACGGCGTCATCCACAACGACCTGCGCCGCGCCTGCGGCGGCCCGCCCATCGCCCAGGCCACGGCCGAGCAGATCCAGGAACGCATCGCCAAGATCCGCGCCTGGGCCACCCAGCGCCGCTGACCGGCCCTGATCCGCCGCCTCGGGCCCGCGCGTCAGCGCGCGCCCGGGGGATACGGGCCGCGCGTCTTCGGGCGTTTGGGACACCCGACACAATGACCCGTCTCCAACGTCCTCCTGCTTGATGCGGGTCGGGCTCAGTGCGCGGCCGGGGCGGGGATGCGGTTGTCGGTACGGCCGTCCACGGCCCGGTAGGTCCCCGGCTTGGGCAGGGGGATCCTGAGGGAGGCGGCGCCGTCGGCGACGCGCACCGGGACGGTCGTGACGCCGGGGTGACGGCCGGACAGCGGGCCCTCGTGGATCCACACGCGCAGCCGGTGGCCCTTGGGGCGCATCAGCACCTTCGCCGTGTCGCACTCGGTCGCCGAGGCCGGCCAGGTCAGCTCCAGGCTGCGGCGCCCGACCACGCGGGCGGTCGAGGGGACCGGGGTGCTCTCGGCGCACGCCGCCGGCCGCGGCATGGTGTGGGAGACCACGACCGGCTCCGGGTCCAGGGTGTCGGCCAGGGCGACCGTACCCGACTCCAGCAGCACGAGCGTGAGCACCGCGCCGGCCTTGGCGAGGTTGCGGCCGCGGAAGAGCACCCAGAGGCTGAGCGGCGCGAGCACCAGCCATGCCAGGCCCAGGGAGATGGCGAGCATGAAAGACCCCAAGACGGTCAAGGAGAGAGGTGACTCTCCGTATGAGTTCGCGGACAGAGGGGTGTCGCCGTCTTGGATATCACATGACGTGTACTCTGCGTAGTCTCTAGCTACGGACCGTTGGGGCCCCGCGCAGATCGGCGCCCGCCTCGGTCAGGTCGGCGATCGCCTTGTCGGTGGTGGCGCGGGCCACCCCGGCCGTCAGGTCGAGCAGCACGGTCACCGCGAGCCCGTGCTTGACCGCGTCCAGCGCCGTGGCGCGCACGCAGTGGTCGGTGGCGATGCCGACCACGTCCACCTGGTGCACGCCGTGGGCGTTGAGCCAGTCGGCCAGCGAGACGCCGTCGCCCGAAGCGCCCTCGAAGCCGCTGTAGGCCGCCTCGTGCGTTCCCTTGCTGAAGACCTCCTCCACCGCCGCCACGTCGAAGGCGGGGTGGAAGTCGGCGCCCGGGGTGCCGGCCACGCAGTGCGCGGGCCAGGAGGTCACGTAGTCGGGCGACAGGGAGAAGTGCTCGCCTGGGTCGACGTGGTAGTCGCGGGTGGCCACCACGTGGGCGTAGCCGTGGTCGGCCACGTGGCGGGTGATGGCCGCCGCGACCTCCGAGCCGCCCGCCACGGCGAGGCTGCCGCCCTCGCAGAAGTCGTTCTGCACATCGACGATGATCAGCGCCGTGCTCATACCAAGAACGATACTTCAGGCGAATTCCGTGGGGATGGCCGCATAGCCCCGTCCGAGGTGGAGGGCATCCTGGGGCAGGCGGGCGATGGCCTCGCGATGGCGGTCGCGGGCGGCGTCCAGGGGCTCGCGGCCCACGACGGCGCCGTCCTCGACCAGCGGGTGCAGCAGCGGGATGCCGCCCTCCGGCACCGCGCCCTCCGTCGCCGACGTGGTGACCAGCTCGGTCTCGAAGTGGCCGGTCTCGTCGAGCAGCCGGTAGGCGTGCTTGCGGCCGCCCCGCGACGGCTTGCCCACCGAGCGCTTGGCCACCGGCTCCAGCTTGCCGCTCGCGGTCTCCCTGGCCACGAGCTTGTACACCAGCGCCGCCGTCGGCACCCCCGACCCGGTCACCAGCGAGGTGCCCACGCCGTAGGCGTCCACGGGGGCCGCGGCCAGGGCGGCGATCGCGTACTCGTCGAGGTCGGAGGTGACCAGGATGCGGGTCTTGAAGGCGCCCAGCGCGTCGAGCTGCTCGCGTACCTCCTGCGCGGCGGCGGCCAGGTCGCCGGAGTCGATCCTGACCGCGCCCAGGTCGCTGCCGGCCAGCTCGACCGCGGTCCTGACCGCCTCGGGCACGTCGTAGGTGTCCACCAGCAGCGTGGTCGAGGCGCCGAAGGAGGCGATCTGGGCTTCGAAGGCGGACTTCTCCGAGTCGTGCAGGAGGATGAACGCGTGCGCGGCCGTACCGGCTGTGGGGACGCCGTAGGCGTGGCCGGCCATGAGGTTGGAGGTCGCGGTGAACCCGGCGAGATAGGCGGCGCGGGCGGCGGCGACGGCGGCCCGCTCGTGCGTGCGGCGCGAGCCCATCTCGATGAGCGGCCGGCCCCCGGCCGCGTTGGCCATCCGCGAGGCGGCCGAGGCGATGGCGCAGTCGTGGTTGAGAATCGAAAGGATCAGGGTCTCAAGAAGTACGGCTTCCGCGAACGTGCCCTCGACCACGAGAATGGGCGAAGCCGGAAAGTACAGATCGCCCTCGCGATAACCGCACACGCTCCCGGAAAATCGGTAATCGGCGAGAAACGCCAAAGTCGACTCGTCCACCACCCGCTTGTCGCGCAGGTAGGCCAGTTCTTCCTCGCCGAAACGGAAGCGCTCCAGCTCCTCCAGCACCCGTCCGATGCCCGCGACCACACCGTAGCGACGCCCGCCCGGCAGGTGGCGGGCGAAGACCTCGAACACGGCGCGTCGATGGGCGGCGCCGCTGCGTAGCGCGGCCTGCAACATTGTCAGCTCATAGTGATCTGTGAGCAACGCAGTGCTCATGGTCATAGTCACGACTCGAAGACTACGGCCCAGATAGGGCAGACTCGGGGATGTGGGTAGCACCGCTCCAATCGCCGTCGAGCGTCCGTCAACGGACGTTCGGCCCGATCTGCCATGGGTGACGATCGTCTGGAATGACCCGGTCAACCTGATGTCGTACGTGACCTATGTCTTCCAGACCGTCTTCGGCTACTCGAAGGAAAAAGCCGAGAAGCTCATGAAGGACGTCCACCACAAGGGCAAGGCCGTCGTCTCCAGCGGCACGCGTGAAGAAATGGAACGCGATGTGCAGATTCTTCACTCCTACGGCCTGTGGGCGACGCTCCAGCCGGACTCGGCGAAGTGAGGCGGAACCGGTGAGCTCTGGCTTCAGCGCGCACAAGGACGGCGTGATCGCCGAGTTCGAGCCCGCCGAGGTCTCGATACTCAAGTCGCTGGTCTCCCAGGTGCTCGGGCTGGTCGAGCCGGGGCTCACCAGCGACGACCCGCTGGAGCGGGCGCTCGGCATCGGCGCCGCGCAGGCGCCCTCGGACCCGGTGCTGAAGCGGCTGTTCCCGAGCGCCTACGAGGACGACGAGGACGCGGCCGACTTCCGCCGCTACACCGAGGCGACGCTGCGCGAGGGCAAGCGCGCCGACGCGCAGACGATGCTGGACACGGCCAAGCCCGGCCGCAGCGAGCTCACGCCCGAGCAGGCGCAGGCGTGGCTGCGCTCGCTCAACGACGTACGGCTCGCGCTGGGCACGCGGCTGGAGGTCACCGAAGAGGTGCACGACGAGATCGCGATGATGTCCGAGGACGACCCGCGCTACCCGGCCTACGTCACCTACGACTGGCTGACCTACCTGCAGGACAGCCTGGTTCGCGCACTCTGGTAGTTTCCGCCCCATGCTGACGATCTCGCAGGAACTGGTGGACAGGATCGTGGCCCACGCGCGGGCCGACCACCCCGACGAGGCGTGTGGGGTCATCGCGGGGCGAAATGGGGTACCCGAGCGGTTCATCCCCATGGAGAACGCCGAGCGCTCGCCCACCTTCTACCGTTTCGACTCGCTGGAGCAGCTGCGCGTCTGGCGGGAGATGGACGACAACGACGAGGAACCCGTCGTGATCTACCACTCCCACACCGCCACCGAGGCCTACCCCTCACGTACCGACGTGAGCTACGCCGCCGAGCCGAACGCCCATTACGTGCTGGTCTCAACCCGGGAAGAGGACGAGACGGAATTCCGCTCCTACCGCATCCTCGACGGGGAGATCAGCGAAGAAGAGGTAAGGTTTATCCCATGAGGACTGTCGCCACCGCCGCCGCGCGGGTGCGTCATGTCCAGAGCTTCCTCTTCGCGCACACGCCCTCTGTCGTCGTCTACGACTGTCGCTGAACGGTCCCCCGCTCACCCCGACATATCCCGACATGAGGAGACCTGATCAGCGATGGCCATTGAGGTACGCATCCCGACCATCCTGCGCAACTACACCGACGGCGCCAAGGCCGTCGACGCCGAGGGCGCCACGCTCGACGAGCTGATCGCCAACCTGGAGTCCCGGCACCCCGGCATCAAGGACCGCCTGGTCGACCAGGGCGCCCTGCGCCGGTTCGTGAACGTCTACCTGAACGACGAGGACGTACGTTTCCTCGGCGGTCTCGGCACGCCCGTGTCCGACGGTGACACGGTGACCGTCCTGCCCGCCGTCGCCGGCGGCGCGAGCTAGATCCCTTTAGCGCCGCCCCTTCCGGGGGCGCGCCCGAGGCGGAAGCCGTACACGATGCGCTTTGAATCTTTGATCGACTCCGTCGGCCGCACGCCGCTCGTCGGGCTGCCCCGGCTCTCGCCCTCCGCGGAGGTGCGCGTGTGGGCCAAACTCGAGGACCGTAACCCCACCGGCTCCATCAAGGACCGTCCCGCGCTGTGGATGATCGAGCAGGCGGAGAAGGACGGCCTGCTCACGCCCGGCTGCACGATCCTGGAGCCGACCAGCGGAAACACCGGCATCTCGCTGGCGATGTCGGCGAAGCTGAAGGGGTACCGGCTGATCTGCGTCATGCCGGAGAACACCTCGGACGAGCGGCGGCAGTTGCTGCGGATGTGGGGCGCGGAGATCATCTCCTCGCCCGCGGCCGGCGGCTCGAACGAGGCCGTCCGGGTGGCCAAGGGGCTGGCGGCTGAGCATCCGGACTGGGTGATGTTGTACCAGTACGGGAACCCGGCCAACTGGCGCTCCCACTACGAGTCGACAGGGCCGGAGATCCTCGCCGACCTGCCCACGGTGACGCACTTCGTTGCCGGGCTGGGGACTACCGGGACGTTGATGGGGGTGGGGCGGTTCCTGCGGGAGCGGGTGCCGGGGGTGCAGATCGTCGCTGCCGAGCCCCGTTATGGGGAGCTGGTGTATGGGCTGCGGAATGTGGACGAAGGGTTCATTCCTGAGCTTTATGACGAGTCTGTGCTGACCACGCGGTTCTCGGTGGGGTCGGGGGACGCTTTGCGGCGTACCCGGGAGTTGCTGGCCGGGGAGGGTATTTTCGCCGGGGTTTCCACCGGGGCGGCTTTGCACGCGGCGCTCGGGGTCGCCGGGAAGGCGGTCAAGGCGGGGGAGCGGGCGGACGTGGTGTTCGTGGTGGCGGATGGCGGGTGGAAGTACCTGTCTACCGGCGCGTACGAGGGCACGCTCGACGAGGCCGAGGAACGCCTCGACGGGCAGTTGTGGGCCTGATTTTTCTCTCAGTCACAAGCTTTTTGTGAGTTTACGGCGGGGCCACGTGGGCGCCTCCCGCCGACGCGGGTCGCCGCCGATCGTCGGGCGCTTCTCACGTCGCACGTGGTACCCGCCGCCACAAGCCACCCTTGACCGGGGCCATGCTTCCCACCTTGCCGACCGCCCACATGGCGCCGGTCTCCACCGTGCACCGTCTCGCCGTTGCGGCGCTGACAAGCGTGGGGGTCGCGCGCTGTGGGCGGGTTCCGCGTTGTGGCCGCCTCGTGGGGCGCGGGCGTGGCGCGGGCGTGTGCGTCGCTTCGTGCCGGTGGTCCTGTCGCTTGGTCGTGCCTGAGGTCCTGTCGCTTGGTCGCCGTGCGCGTTGCGCCGGGCTGCGTCGTGCACCGTCTCGCCGTTGCGGCGCTGAAGAGCGACGGGGTGGTGCTGTGGTGCGGGGCGTGGGGTCCTGCGCGGGGTGCCATCGTGCGCGTTGCGCCGGTCTCCGTCGTGCGCGTTGCGCGGGGCGCCGTCGTGTGCCGTCTCGTCGTACCGGCGCTGACAAGGGAGGGGCGGTGTCGCGTTTGCGGCGTGGCGTGGCGTGCGTGGGTGGCGCGTGTGCGTGGGTGGGTGTGGGGAAGGGGCAGCACCCTTGGTGGGTGGCTGCCCCTTCTTGGGTTGGGTTGCTAGTTGAACAGGAGGCGGAGGGAGAAGGTGGCCTCGGTGGTGGTTTGTTTGCCGCTCAGGCCCACGGCTCGCAGGACCTGGAGGTTGGTCTTGTCGTCGCCCTGCATGGACTCCAGGTAGAACTTTTCTACCTTGTCCAGGTCCACGAAGATCGCGTAGCTGGTTGAGCCGGCGTCTGGGATGGCGGTTTTGAAGGTTTCGCTGTCGCCCAGGGCGCCTTCCTCGGCGAGTTTCTTGGCGTACTCGTCCGTGGTGGCCAGGGTGAAGGTGCCGTCGCCGGGGACCTTGGCGATCTTGGGGGCCGGCTGGCCCTGGGAGGTGATCGCCTTTTCCACCTTGTCGACGATGGCCTGTGCCTTGGCGGGGTCCGTGACGATGCGGACGCCGGCCTTGAACTGCTGGGCGTCGAGGCCCTCGCCGTCCACCGCGAAGGTCAGGTTCTTGCCCAGGATGGTGGCCAGGTCGTCGGGCAGGGCGAGGCCGTACTGGGTCTTGGCCTGCTCCACGAACTGCTTCATCTGGGCGCCGCCGGGTGTGGCGGACATGGACTGTTCGATCTCGGCCCACTTCTTGGTGATGAGCTGGTCGAGGCCCGAGATGGAGAACGCCCCTGCGGTGCTGGCGGGCAGCGTGGCGAGGTTGGCCGACTCGGGGTCGCTGCTCACCAGGCCGTCGGCGCCTCTGACGATGCCGGCCAGTTCGGCGTAGGCGGCGTCGAAGCGGAGGGCGCCGGCGAAGCGGGCGTTCTTGACCTGCTCGAACGCTTTCGTCTCTTCAGGGGACATGTCCGGCTTGGCCAGCTGGGCGATCTTGCCCACGTGACCCCAGAAGGACAGGACGCCCTGCTCGCCCACGGCGTCGAGGTCGCCGCCGAAGTCGCTGTTGTCGGCGAGGCTGGTCGAGCCGGTGGCGTACTTGTCGGCGTCGGCCTGCTTCTCGGTCAGGATGGCGTAGTCCTCGCGGAAGGCCAGGCCGTACTTCTCCTCGCCCATGAGCTTGGCGATGCCCGCCTTGGCCTGCTCCTCGTCCTTGACCTGGACGGCGACGGCGAAGCCGGGGTCCTTCTTGCCGGCGGCGGGCGGCAGGACGCCGACGCCGATCCGGCTGCCGAGCCAGGGGTCGATGTCCTTGGCGAAGTCCAGCTTGGACAGCCGCTCGTCGTCCTTCTTGGCCGCGTCGAACAGCGCCTGGCGCGGGTCCTCGCCCTTGAAGGAGTCCTTGGTGACGGTGAACTTCCTGGCCAGCTGGAACAACGCCACCTTCTGGTTGGCGGCGGGGTCGAGGTCCAGTCGCATGTACGCGATGGACTCGACGGGCAGGACCTCGTGCGGCTGCGTGCCACCACCGCCCAGGGCGCTCAGCGCGTAGACGGTGCCGCCGCCGAACAGGATGACGGCCAGCGCCGCGATGCCGGCGATGATCCAGCCCTTGCGGTTGCCGCCGCCCTGCTTGACCGGCGGCTCCGAGGGGCCGAAACCTTCGGGGCCCTCCTGCTGCCAGCCGCCCTGCTGGGGCTGGCCGCCGTACTGCTGTTGTTGCTGGTTGTAGGGCTGCTGGCCGCCGTAGGGCTGCTGGCCGTACTGTTGCTGCTGGTCATATGAAGGCTGGTCATATGAGGGCTGGCCGTAGGCAGGCTGACCGTAGTTGGGCTGGCCTTGGGACGGCTGCTGCTGCCCGTAAGCGGCCTGCTGACCGTAGGGCTGCTGCTGGCCGTACTGAGGCTGCTGCTGGTAGGGCTGCTGCGGCGGGTACGGCTGCTGCTCCTCGTTCCAGCGGTATGCCGTGGTCCGATCCGGATCCTGGCCACTCGGGGGATTATTCGCAGACATCACTCAACTCACAATGTGGATTTTTGACCACATGGAAGTTATCGGATGTCTCTAGCGGATCGCTTGCAATGGACTAAATCGTGTTACACCCGTGAAAGCTCCTTCTTCTGGGCCTTGAGGATCACCTCACCGTCCCCGTAGTCCTCGACGGTCTCCCACGGCACGAACGTGCATCCCGTGTAGACGACCTTGGCCACCGCCTCGGACACCCACCCGAACCGCCCCTCGCGATCGCGGGTCAGCCCGAAGAAGACCGGCCCGCGGATGGCCGAGACCACCAGCCCGTAGACCGTGTGGCTCTCCTGGAGGCCGCCCTTGTTCTTGACGACGCGTACGTCCACGACGTGTCCGACCCAGATGCCCTGGGAATCCCAGACCGACTGCCCCATGAGCTCGGTGAGTGCCATGCGCGCGACCCTCGCACCAGAATCACGTTTACGCAGGTAGGCGCGCTGATAGGCGGGATGCCCTAGAGTATGGGTTTACTAGAATTTAGTTCCGGACTTGAGGTGGCAACGGGATGACCAAGTTCGACGAGGCGACCCAGGCGATCAAAGTCGACGACCAGACCTACGACGTCTGCCTCGACCCCGGCTACGCGATCGGGGGACCGCTCAACGGGGGCTACCTGATGGCGGTGATCCTGCGGGCCGCGGTGGACGCCTCGCTGTTCGAGCACCCGGTGAGCACCTCGGCGCAGTTTCACAAGGCTCCGGTGCCGGGGCCGGCGCGGGTGCTGGTGGAACCGCTCAAGGCCGGCCGTACCGTGGGATTCGCCCGCGCGCGGCTGATCCAGAACGACGTGCCGCAGATCGAGGCCCTGATCACCACGGCCACGCTGGCGGGCGCCGACCCCGGCTTCAGTGAGAAGCCGCCCGTGCTGCCCCCGATCGAGGACTGCGGGAAGCTGCCCGATCCCAAGCCCGAGTCGGGCATGACGCTCAACGCCCAGCTCGACCTGCGCTTCGACCCGCCCACGATCGGCTGGCTGTCCGGCCGGCCGAGCGGCCGCCCCGAGTCGCGCGCCTACTTCCGGATGGCCGAGGAGCAGGACCCCGACCCGTACGTGCTGGCGCTGGCCGTGGACGTGCTGCCGCCCGTGGTCTTCTCGGCCGGGCACCGCGGCTGGGCGCCCACCGTGGACCTGACCTGGCACCTTCGCGCCGTCCCCGCCCCTGGGTGGCTGACGGTGGCCGGCAGCGGCCGCCTCATCTCCGACGGCTGGTTCGACGAGGAGGTCGAGGTCTGGGACTCGGCCGGCCGTCTGGTGGCGCAGTCGAGGCAACTGGCCAGGGTGGGACGCGGGTGACAGTGTGAGCATTCTTACGCGGTGAAGTCGTGGCAGGTCGCCTACCCTCGAATGCGTGCCAGACGCGAGCATCGGGATCTTCGACAGCGGGGTGGGCGGCCTGACGGTCGCCAGGGCGATCATCGACCAACTGCCTCACGAGTCCGTCACCTACGTCGCCGACACGGCCAACCAGCCGTATGGTCCCAAACGCATCGCGGAGCTGCGCAAGTACGCCCTGGAGGTGATGGACCACCTCGTCGAGACCGGCGTCAAGATGCTCGTGATCGCCTGCAACAGCGCCAGTGCCGCCGTGCTGCGCGACGCTCGCGAGCGTTACGACGTCCCGGTCGTCGAGGTGATCCAGCCGGCCACCCGCCGGGCCGTGCGGGCCACCCGCAACGGCCGGGTCGGCGTGATCGCCACCCGAGCGACCATCGAGTCGATGGCCTACAACGACGCCTTCACCGCCGCACCCGACATGCGCCTGACCGGAGTGGCCGCCCCACGCCTGGTCGAGTACGTCGAACGCGGCGAGACGATGAGCGACGAGCTCATCGCGGTGCTCCGCGGCTACCTGGCGCCCGTCCAGGACGACGGATGCGACACGCTGATCCTGGGCTGCACCCATTATCCGCTCCTGACCGGCGCGATCTCCTACGTCGCCGGTGACGGCGTCACGCTGGTCTCCAGCGCCGACGAGACGGCCAAGGACGTCTACCGGATCCTGCACGACCGCGGCCTGGCGGCCGGGAACGGCGCCACCCCCCGGCACCGCTTCCTCGCCACCGGCGACTCGACCCTGTTCGCCCAGCTCGGGCGGCGCTTCCTGGGGCCGGAGATCGACGCGGTCGACCTCGCACCCGTGGGGGGTAGTACCTCTTATGGGAGGCCCACATGAAGGTGACCATCGTCGGCTGCTCGGGTAGTTTCCCGGGCCCGGACAGCCCCGCTTCCTGCTACCTGCTGGAGGCCGAGGGGTTCAGGTTGCTGCTCGACTTCGGCAGTGGAGCGCTGGGAGCGCTCCAACGCCACATCGACCTCTATGACGTCGATGCCATCTGCCTCACCCATCTGCATGCCGACCACTGCCTCGACCTGTGCGGATACCACGTGGCACGCACCTACGGGCCGGCCGCGCCGTACCCGAGAGTGCCCGTCTACGCGCCGAAGCACGCGTCGCGGCGGCTGGCCGCCGCCTACGGCATGCCCGAGGAGCCGGGCCTGGAGACCGCCTTCGACTTCGTCGCGCTGGCGCCGGGCAACTTCGAGATCGGGCCGTTCACGGTGACGGCCGGGCGCGTCAACCATCCTGTCGAGACGTACGGCTTCCGCGCCGCCCACGGCGGGCGCAGCGTCGCCTACTCCGGCGACACGGGCGAGTCCGAGGAGCTGGTGCGGCTGGCCGACGGCGCCGACCTGCTCCTGTGCGAAGCCTCCTTCCTGGAGGGCCCCGACCTGCCGAAAGGCCTGCACCTGACCGGCCGCCAGGCCGCCGAGCACGCGGCCAAGGCGGGCGTGGGCCGGCTCGTGCTGACCCATCTCGTGCCGTGGCACGACCGCCTGCGGGTGCTCGACGAGGCCTCGACCGGCGGATTCGCCGGCCCGATCGAGCTGGCCCGCAGCGGGGCGGTCTACGAGCTGGCCTGAACCTTCACGAAGTCCCGCATGCGCGGCAGCCGGGAGAACAGCAGGGGCGCGAACGAGACCAGCCGCCCCGCCATGAACACCCACAGCGCCTCGCGCACGCCGATCTCATGGGCCACGATGCCGCCGAGCAGCGCGCCGACCGGCATCGTGCCCCAGACGATGAACCTGACCGTGGCGTTGACGCGGCCGAGCATGTTCTCCGGCATGACCGTCTGCCGGTAGGTGATCACGCCGATGTTGTAGAGGATGCCGCCGAAGGACAGGGCGACCGAGGTCAGCGCGAAGAAGGAGACGCGCCAGTCGGCCTCGGTCATCGGCAGCAGCAGGCCGAAGGGCGAGCTGAGGGCGAGGGCCAGCCAGGTGACCCTGGCCTGGCCGTACCTCCTGAACAGCCAGGCGCCGAGCACGCCGCCGAGCAGACCGCCCACCGCGCCCGACATGAGCAGCACGCCGATGAACCCGGGCGGCAGGTGCACCACCGTGGCCAGGAACAACACCGACAGGCTGAGCACGGCGCTCACGCAGACGTTGGTCGCGGCTGTCGCGGCGAGGAACGCGCGTAACACCTGGTCACTCCATACGGCCCGCATCCCGGCGGCGATGTCGGGCAGGAGCCGGGAACGTTCCGATCGTACGGGCGCCGCATCCGGTTTCTTGATCGTGCCCAGGAAGACGACCGAGGCCAGCGCGGCCAGAGCGGTGGCCAGCATGGTGCGCGGAGCCCCCAGCAACTGCACCAGCGCGCCCCCCAGGCTCGGACCGGCCAGCGCGCCCCCGTTGCGCACGACCTCCAGCTTGGCGTTGCCGTCGGTGAGCTCTTCCTTGCCGACCAGCGCCGGCAGGTACGTCGGGTCGGCGATGTCGTTGAAGACCTGGGCCAGCCCGGCGAGCAGGGCGACCGCGTAGAGGACCGGCATGCTCAGCACGCCCAGCGCGGAGGCCAGCGGAATGCTGCTCAGCAGCAGGAACCGGCCGGCGTCGGCGAGCATCATCACCCTGCGCTTGCGCAGGCGGTCCACCCACACCCCCGCGGGCAGACCGACGATCAGAAACGCGGCGGACTGCAGCGCTGCGAGCGCGCCCACCTCAAGCGGCGACGCGTGCAACGACAGCACGGCGACCAGGGGGAGGGCCACCCGTGCGATGTTGGCTCCGAACTCGTTGGCCAGATGTGAGCCCATGAATCGGAGGAAGTCCGGGTTTCGTAACACCCCCGTTGTCATTGGGTAAGGATCTATGTCTAGGCCGGGGGCGGTCAAGGGTATACGCCCACGGAGATAGGGTGATCTGCATGTCTCGACAGGATGGCCGTACTCCCGACCAGCTCCGCCCGATCACGATCACCCGCGATTGGCTCACCCACGCGGAGGGCTCCGTGCTGGTGGAGTTCGGCGGCACCAGGGTCCTGTGCGCCGCCTCCGTCCAGGACAGCGTGCCGCGCTGGCGGCGCGGCAGCGGGCAGGGCTGGGTCACCGCCGAGTACGCGATGCTGCCCCGCGCGACCAACACCCGCAACGACCGCGAGTCGGTCCGCGGCAAGATCGGCGGGCGCACCCATGAGATCTCCCGCCTGATCGGCCGCTCGCTGCGCGCCTGCGTCGACTACAAGGCGCTGGGCGAGAACTCGGTGCTGATCGACTGCGACGTGCTGCAGGCCGACGGCGGCACCCGCACCGCCGCCATCACCGGCGCGTACGTGGCGCTGGCCGACGCGGTCGCGTGGATGCGCAAGCGCAAGATGTGCCCGGGAGACCCGCTGGTCGGCTCGGTCGCCGCGGTCTCCGTGGGCGTCGTGGGCACGGTGCCGATGCTCGACCTCTGCTACACCGAGGACGTCGCCGCCGAGACCGACATGAACGTCGTCATGACCGGCGAGGGCAGCTTCGTCGAGGTGCAGGGCACCGCCGAGGGCGTGCCCTTCGACCGCGACGCCCTCAACCAGCTCCTCGACCTGGCTGTCACCGGCTGCGAGGAGCTGACGCTCCACCAGCAGGAGGCACTGCGCGCGTGAAGATCATCCTGGCCACCCGCAACAAGGGCAAGATCGCCGAGCTGCGGCGTATTCTCGCCGGCTTCGACATCGTCGGTCTTGAGGAGTTCCCCGAGATCGAGGACGTCGTGGAGACCGGCGTCACCTTCGAGGAGAACGCCCTGCTCAAGGCCGTCGCGGTCGCCCAGGGCTCGGGGCTGCCCGCGGTCGCCGACGACTCCGGGCTCTGCGTCGACGTGCTCAACGGCATGCCCGGCGTCTTCTCGGCCCGCTGGGCGGGCCGGCACGGCGCCGACGAGGCCAACATCGACCTGCTGCTCGCCCAGGTGGGCGACGTGCCCGACCCGCTGCTGACCGCGCACTTCGCCTGCTCGGCCGCGCTCGCGCTGCCCACCGGGGAGACGCGGGCGGTCGAGGGCACGCTGCCCGGCCGACTGATCCGCGAGCGCCGCGGGTCCCACGGCTTCGGCTACGACCCGATCTTCGTGCCGGACGGCGGCAGCCGGACCGCGGCCGAGCTCTCGCCCGAGGAGAAGGACGCCATCAGCCACCGGGGCCGCGCGTTCCGCGCCCTCGACCCGATCGTCCGCGAACTCCTCGTAACCAGGGCGTAAGATCCGCCACCCCCGCGCTGGCGTAGCGTCGGGGTGTGCGTAGAAATGTGGTTCCCGCGTGGGCGGGAGCGCTGGCCGGGCTCGTCGCCGGGGCCGTGGCGCTGGGCGTGGCCCAGCTCGTCGCGGCCGTCGTGCGGCCCGAGGCCTTTCCCGTGGTGGCCGTGGGCGACGCGGTCGTGGACCTGTCGCCCGCTCCGGTCAAGGACTGGGCGATCGCGACGTTCGGCGAGAACGACAAGACCGTCCTGGTCGCGGGGGTGCTCGTGCTGCTCGCGGCGGCCGCCGCCGGTCTCGGCGTGCTGGCGACCCGGCGGATCGGGTACGGCCAGGCGGGGCTGGCCGCCTTCGCCGTCGTCGGGGTGTGGGCGGTGCTGACCCGTCCCGACGCCGGTCCGGCCGACGTGCTGCCGACCGTTGCCGGGCTCGGGGTGGGGATCTGGGCACTCGGCCTTCTGGTACGGCGGGCCTACACGATGGCCCCCGCGCCCGCACGGGACCCGGCCCGCTCCGGAGCGACCGGTATCAGGTCAGCCGGTAGCGGACCGGTCGGGGACGGACCGGAAGGTGGCGGGCCGGCGGGGGATGGACCGGCAGGTGACGGGCCGTCCGAGTGGCCTACTGTTCATGGGCCGGAGATGGCTTTCGACCGGCGGCGGCTGCTGGTCGGGGCGGCCGGTGGTGTGGTGGTCGCGGGCGCCTCCACCTTCCTGGGCCGGGCCTGGTCCGGGTCCGAGGCGATCGACGCCGCCCGCGGCGGCCTCGTCCTGCCGAAGGCGGCCACACCCGCCGCGCCGCTCCCGCAGGGCGTGGACTTCCGGCTCAACGGCCTCACCCCCTTTGTCACGAAAAATCGTGACTTCTATAGGGTCGACACCGCCCTGATCCTGCCCAGGATCGACCCCAAGGAGTGGCGGCTGCGCATCCACGGCATGGTCGACCGCCCTATCGAGCTGACCTACGCCGACCTGCTCAAACGCCCCCTCACCGAGGCCGACGTCACGCTCACCTGCGTCTCCAACGAGGTCGGCGGCGACCTGGCCGGCAACGCCCGCTGGCTCGGCGTGCCCCTGGCCGCGATCCTGCGCGAGGCGGGTGTCCAGAGCGCCGCCGACATGCTGCTGTCCACCTCCGACGACGGCTGGACCTGCGGAACTCCCGTGGACGTGGTCATGGACGGCAGAAACGCGCTGCTGGCCGTCGGCATGAACGGCGAGCCGCTCCCGCTGACGCACGGCTTCCCGGTCCGGCAGGTCGTGCCCGGCCTGTACGGGTACGTCTCGGCCACCAAATGGGTGGTCGACATCAAGGTCACCCGCTTCGACCGGGACGAGGCGTACTGGACGCCGCGCGGCTGGGCGGCCAAGGGGCCCATCAAGACGCAGTCGCGTATCGACCTGCCGAGGGACCGGGCCAAGGTGGCGGCGGGCCGTACGACCATCGCGGGGGTGGCGTGGGCGCAGCACACCGGCGTGGACGCCGTCGAGGTGCGGGTGGACGGCGGCGCGTGGCAGCAGGCGCGGCTGGCGCAGGCGCCGACCGCCGACACCTGGCGGCAGTGGGCGCTTGACTGGCAGGCCACGCCGGGTGAGCACACGATCCAGGTGCGGGCCACCGACGCGGCGGGCCGTACGCAGACCGAACAGAAGGCGCCGGTGGCGCCGGACGGCGCGAGCGGGTGGCACACGATCTCCGTGCGCGTGGGCTGAGAGAGGGCCGTTGACGGCCTGGCGTTAAACGTTTAACAATGGGGTGTGCCGCCCAAACCGACCGTCCGTGACGTCGCTCGCCTGGCCGGGGTCTCGGTGGCGACCGTCTCCTACGTGCTCAACAAACGCGACGACGGCCGCGCCAGGCCGGAGACCCGCGAGCGCGTGCTCGCCGCCGCGGCGGAACTCGGCTACTCGCCCAGCTTCGCCGCCCGCGGGCTGCGGCGGGGGCGGACCGAGCAGGTGTACGTCGTGCCGCGGCGGCCGGGCTCGCCCTTCGCCGCCGCGCTGGCCCGCGACCTGTCGGCGGTGGCCGAGCGCCACGGGTACGCGACCGCGATGTTCGTCCAGGGCGACTGGGAGGGCTACCTGCGCCGGCACGTCGCCGACGGGGCCGCGATCGACCTGTGGCACCGGCGCGGCTTCGACCAGGCCAGGCTCGAACCGCTCGTCGGGATGGGCCTGGCGCTGCTGGTGTTCGGCAACGGGATCGAACCCGACGGCTTCGACGTGGTCCGCAGCAACGAGCTGGAGGCCTGCGAGGAGGCCATGCGCTACCTGGCCGGGGCCGGGCATCGGCGCATCGCCTGCCTGCGCCGCTGGCCGGGCGAGGGACAGGACGACTATCGGGCGGTGCGCTTCGAGGCCTATCGGAATGTGCTGGGGGAGTTGCCCGAGGAGTGGCTCATGCCGTACACGGACAATTCCTGGGAACGCGGGCACGACGCCGCGCTCGCGCTCCTCGACCGGCCCGACCGGCCCACCGCCGTGTTCGCGCTGAGCGACTCGGCCGGGGTCGCCGCCTGCTGGGCGGCGCGCAGCCTCGGCCTGCGCGTGCCCGACGACGTGGCGATCGTCGCCGTCGGTGGCGTGCACGAACCGGACACCCGGGTGACGTTCGTCGAACCCGATCGTATGGACTTCACCCCCGCCGCCGACCTGCTCTTCGACCGCCTGAGCGACCCCGGCCCCGGCCGGGTCCTGTTCCAGAACTGGAGTCTCGTCCACCGTGGCACAGCCTGACATCCTGGTGATCTTCACCGACCAGTGGCGGGGTGACTGCCTGTCGATCGACGGCCACCCCGTCGTCGAGACGCCCTTCATCGACCGCTGGGCCTCCGGCGCCCGCCGCTTCACCAGGGCCTACTCCGCCAACCCCACCTGCGTCCCGGCCCGTGCCTCCCTCATGACCGGCCAGCGCGCCACCACCCACGGCCGCGTCGGGTACGCCGACGGCGTCCCCTGGGACTACGAGACCACCCTGGCGGGCGCCTTCACCGAGTACGGCTACCGCACCCACGCCATCGGCAAGATGCACGTCCACCCCGAGCGGCACACCCTCGGCTTCGAAAGCGTCGAACTCCACGACGGCTACCTCCACCACGCCCGCCGGCACGCCGACGACCTGGCCGACATCGATGACTACGTGCCCTGGCTGCGCGCGGCCACCGGCCGGGCCGACGCGGACTACGCCGAGCACGGCGTCGACTGCAACAGCACCGTGGCCAGGCCCTGGGACAAGCCCGAGTGGCAGCACCCGACGAACTGGGTCACCCAGCGGACCGTGGACTTCCTGCGGACCCGGGATCGTTCGCGGCCGTTCTTCCTCTTTGCCAGCTTCCACCGGCCGCATCCGCCGTACGACCCGCCCGCCTGGGCCTTCGAGCAGTATCTGGGGCGCGAGATGCCGCCGGTTCCGGTGGGGGAGTGGGCCCGGGACATGTGGGGCGACAGCGGGAGTCCGTATGATCCGGCCTCGCCGTACCTGGAGCTGCCGGCCGTACGGCACCAGCGGGCCAGAGCCGGCTACTACGGGCACATGTCGCACATCGACCAGCAGGTGAACCGCATCCTCGAAGTGCTCGCCGAGGAGGGGGCCGACAACACGATCGTGCTGTTCACCTCCGACCACGGGGAGCTGATGGGCGACCACCACCTCTACCGCAAGTCGCTGCCCTACGAGGGTTCGGCGCGCATCCCGTTCATCCTGGGCGGGCCCGGCATCGCGCCCGGAGTGGACACGCGGGTGGTGGAACTGCGCGACGTCATGCCGACCCTGCTGACCGCCGCCGGGCTGCCCGTCCCGGCCGGGGTGGAGGGGCGCGACGCGGTGTCCGGGCCGCCCCGCCCGGTCCTGCACGGGGAGCACGTGATCTCCGCGCGGGCCGGGAGCGTGCACTGGCTGACCGACGGGCGATGGAAGTACCTCTGGCGCAGCGGTGACGGGCGCGAGCAGCTGTTCGACCTGGCCGAGGACCCGGACGAGCTGCGCGAGCTGCCGGTCGGCGGGCCGTGGCGGGGCATGCTGGTGGAACGGCTGCGCGGCCGTCCCGAGGGCTTCGTCCGGGACGGTGAACTCCTCGCCGGGCGCCCGGTCGGCGCCGTGCTGCCGGCGAGCTGGGTTCGAGAGAATCGGGCAACTCGCTGACTCAGAGCGACCGGGCCTCTACGATCGGGCGTCGTGTTCCGCGACCGAAAGTCCGGCAACCGGTGGAGCCTTCCCGGCGGGCACTACAACCCGCTGGTCGCCGACGGCGTGCGCTGGCGCGACTACGAGCTGGCCGCCGACGCGGCGCTGCCCGGCAGCGTTGACGACTTCACCGGGGAGGACTGGTTCGACCTGCCCGACCGGCCGCCCAAGCTGGCCGAGTGCCGGCCGTACGGGGTGCCGGGCGGGCTGGCGCACCCCGACCCGCAGGTCGAGCAGGACCTGATGCGGGCGCTCCCGTCCGGCAGCCGGTTCCCCGATCCGCGCGGCACCTGGATCAGGCTGATCAACGGCGAGGGCCCGGCCGACGACCCGTTCCGCGCAGGCAACGCCGTGGACTGCGCGCTGGCCGTGCTGTCCACCTGGCACGGCGAGCCCGCGGCGGCCGCGCCCCGGCTGCCCGAGTACGACAAGGTCGGCCGTCCGCTGCTCACCGGCGAGGACGGCGGCATCGCCAGGATGGAGCGCTGGGTCGGCCAGCGATTCGAGTGCGCGGGACAGGGACGGCACGCCTACCCGCTGATCGCGCGGCGGCTGGTGGAAGCCGGGCACGGGGCGGCGGCGGTGCTGGTGGTGCGCTGGCCGGGCGGCGGCGCCCACGCCTGGAACGCCGTCAACATGTCGGGAGAGGTGATCTGGGTGGACGCGCAGCGCGGGCACATGGCGGTCGAGCCGCCGTACACGACGGTGACGGGCGTGTTCTGCGTGGTCGTCGACCGGCAGGGGCTGCCGCGGTGAACCTCGACCAGGCCCGCGCGGTCGCGGAGGAGTACTTCAACGGCGTCCGCCCGGCCGACGAGGCGGTCTCGGTCGGGCTCCACGCCTTCCGCGAGGGGTATGTGGCCTGGGTCAGGGAGCTCGAACCCGCCGACCCCGTCCAGCTGCCCGAGAGCGTCGGCGGCGGCTGCATCGTCATCGACGGGGCCACCGGAGAGGTGGCGATCCGGCCACTGCTCGACCCGGAAACGGTCGCCGAGCAGTGGCCGGGCCGTACCCCCCGATGAGCTAGCCGGCGGCCAGCGAGCCGACGATCGAGGCGCGGGCGGCGCGGCGCGCGGGCAGGACCGCGGCGAGCACGCCCGCCACCCCCGACAGCGCCACGAACAGCAGCACCTGCCCGATCGGCAGCTGGTAGACCGCCCCGTCGATCATGGCCTTGACCGCGGCCCAGCCGAAGACGGCGCCGAGCACCACCCCGACCAGCGCCCCGATGAGCCCGAGCACCAGCGCCTCGACCGAGAGCATCCGGCGCAGCTGCGGCCGGGTCAGGCCGAGCGCCCGCAGCAGGGCCGACTCGCGGGTACGCTCGTGCACCGACAGCGAGAGCGTGTTGGCGATGCCGAGCAGCGAGATGAGGATGGCCAGCCCCAGCAGCGCCGTGATGATCATCAACACCATGTCGAGCGCGTCGTCGAACTGCCCGCGCACGTCGGTGGAGCTCTGCACCTGGACCGTCGGGTAGGCGGCGGTGGCCGCCTCGACGAGCTTGCGGGCCTGCTCGGGCGCGACGCCGTCCTTGATGTTGACCATCACACGGGAGTCGAGCGCGCCGGTGAACTGCTTGTCGAAGGACGCCTCCGGCAGCGTGACGCTCGGCAGCGGCGTCTCCTCGCCGTCGAGGAGGGCCACCACCTTGAGCCGCTCGCCCTTCACCGTGATCGTGCCGCCGGTCTTCACCCCGAGGTCCGTGGCCAGATAGTCGGTCAGGGCCACCTGGCCCGGCCCGAAGCCGTCCATGGTGCCGCTCTTGACGACCGGCTTGAGCGGGCCCGACCAGGTTCCGACGTCGAACTTCTTGCCGCCGACCTTGGTCGTGTCCTCGCGGATCGAGACCACCGCGCTCAGCTCGGGCAGGGCACGCAGCTTCTCGGCGACCTCCCGGGGGACGGTGGGTTCGCGCGACTGCGTCATGATCATGTAGTCGACGGGGAACTGGTTGTCGAGCTTGGCGTCCATCGTCACCCGCGTGGACGCGGTGATCACCGAGATGAGCGTCATCAGCGTCACCCCGATCGTCAGCGCGACCGTCGTGGTGGCGGCGCGTTTGGGGTTGCGGCCCGAGTTGTCCACGGCGAGCCTGCCCGGCACCCCGAACAGCTTGCCCGGCACCCAGCCGACCAGCGCGCTGAGCGGCTTGACCAGCACCGGTCCCAGGATCAGCACCGCCAGGAACGTCAGCGCGCCGCCGCCCATGACGACGAACAGCGAGACCATCTCACCGGGCTTCATCATCACTCCGGCCGCGGTCGTACCCGCCCCCGCCAGCAGGAACAGCCCGGCGAAGACCATGCGCAGCGCCCCGGCGCGGAACGTCTGCTCCTCCACCTGCGAGCCCAGCGCGGCGATCGGGGCCACCTTGGTCGCCCCTCGGGCCGGCAGCAGCGCCGCGCCCACGGTGACCACGATGCCGACCGCCAGGCCGATCGCGATCGTCTTCGGCGCCAGCGACACGCCCGCGCCGGTCGGCAGCGGCGCGTCGAAGGCGGCCAGCAGCGTCATCGCCAGCGCGCCGAGCCCGTAGCCGGCCAGCAGGCCGAGCGCCGAGGAGACCACGCCGACGATCGCCGACTCGAACAGCACCGAGCCGAACACCTGCTGCCGGGTGGCGCCGATGCAGCGCAGCAGCGCCATCTCGCGGGTGCGCTGGGCGATGAGGATGTTGAAGGTGTTGTAGATGACCAGCGCCGCCACCAGCATGGCGATCAGACCGAACAGCAGCAGGCCCGCGGTGATCATGTCGGTCGACACGCCCGCGGCCTTCGCCATCTGGTCGGCCAGCTCCTGCCCGGTCATGACCACGGCGCCGTCGGCCACCGCGGCGACCGCCTTCTTCAGCGCCGCGGGGTCTTCCCCGGCCACGTCGATCTCCGTGAAGCCCTTGGCGCCGGTCATCCGCTCCGCCGTCGCCGTGGTGAAACCGACCGCGCCGGTGAAGCCCAGCTCCTGGTCGAGGCCGGGGTCCAGGATGCCGATGACCTTGAAGTCGTGCCTGGCCTGGCGGTGGTCGAGCACGGTGACGGTGTCGCCGGGCTTGATGCCCTGCGCCTTGGCGGTGTTCTTGTCCACGACGGCCGCGTGGTCGTCGTTGCCGGGGCCGGTGCCGCTGACGATCGTGGCGCGGGCCAGCTCGCCGGTCGGGATCGAGATGGCGGTGGTCGGCAGGTCGCCGACGGCCTTGCCGTCCTTGCCGAGCAGGGGAGCGGAGCCGCGGATGAGACCCTGCGCGTCGCGGACGCCGGGGACGTCCTTGATCTTGCCGAGCAGCGCGGCGGGCAGCGGCTTCTCGGAGTCCTTGGACTGTACGGCGACCGCGACCTTGTCGGCCTCCGCGGTGACCTTCTGCGAGAAGCCCGCGTCGACGGTGTCGGTGAGGACGAACGTGCCCGCGATGAACCCCACGCCGAGGGTGATCGCCAGCGAGGTCAGGAGCAGTCTCAGCTTGTGCGCGCGCAGGCCGGCCAGAGCCGTTTTGAGCACCCCGCTCACCCTTCCAGCTTCATCAGGGTGTCGAGCACCGTCTGCGGGGACGGCTGCGCCAGCTCCGAGATCAGGGCGCCGTCGCGCAGGAACACCACGCGGTCGGCGTAGGAGGCGGCCACCGGATCGTGGGTGACCATGACGATCGTCTGGCCCAGCTCGCGCACGCTCGTCCGCAGGAACGACAGCACCTCGGCGCCGCTGCGCGAGTCGAGGTTGCCGGTCGGCTCGTCCGCGAAGATCACCTGAGGCTTGCTGATGAGGGCGCGGGCCACCGCCACACGCTGCTGCTGGCCGCCGGACAGCTCGCTCGGCTTGTGCGACAGCCGGTCCTTCAGCCCGACGGTCGCGATCACGCGGTCGAACAACTGCTGGTCGGCCAGGCGGCCGGCGATCTCCAGCGGCAGCCGGATGTTCTGCTCCGCGGTCAGCGTCGGGAGCAGGTTGAACGCCTGGAAGATGAAGCCGATGCGCTCGCGGCGCAGCAACGTCAGCTGCTTGTCGCTGAGGCCGGTCAGCTCCACGTCACCGATGTGCACGGTGCCGCTGGTCGCGCTGTCCAGACCGGCCAGGCAGTGCATCAGCGTGGACTTGCCCGAGCCGGACGGGCCCATGATCGCGGTGAACGCGCCGGTCGCGAACGACACGTCGACGCCGCTCAGGGCGTGCACCTGGGCGTCGCCCTGGCCGTACACCTTGGTCAGGGCTCTGGCCACCACCGCCGGCGGGGCCTGGCGCCGTGTCTCCGTGAGGGTCACGTTCACTCCTGGGTCGTGGTTCTTCGAACTCGACCCACGCTATGGGCGGAAATTTCGAGATCCATGACCCCTGAGGAGGGACTTCATGTGCCCCCTCAGATGACCGCGGTCAGCCTTTTGGCCGATTCGAGGGCACGATCAGGCCGGCCTCGTAGGCGTACACCACCACCTGCGCGCGATCCCGCAGCCCCAGTTTCGCCAGGATGCGGCCGAGATGCGTCTTCACCGTGGCCTCGGCCACGTCCAGGCGGGCGGCGATCTCCAGGTTCGACAGGCCGCGCCCCACCATCAGCAGCACCTCGTGCTCACGCGGCGTCAGCTCCTTCACCGCCGCCACCTCGCCCGACGGCAGATGCGCGGCGAACCTGTCCAGCACGCGCCGCAACGTGCTCGGCGCCATCGCCGCGTCGCCCGCGTGCACCTGCCGGATCGCCGTCACCAGGTCCGCCGGAGGCACGTCCTTCAGCAGGAACCCCGCCGCGCCCGCCTTCAGCGCCGCGAACGCGTACTCGTCCAGGTCGAACGTGGTCAGCATCAGCACCTTCGGGCCGTTGATCCTGGCCGTCGCCTCGACGCCGTCCATGGTCGGCATGCGTACGTCCATGAGCACCACGTCCACCTCGGTGTGCTCCAGGACCTCCAGCGCCTGCGCGCCGTTCGCCGCCTCGGCCACGACCTCGATGTCGGGCTGGGCCGACAGCACCATCTTGAAGCCCGTGCGCAGCAACTGCTGGTCGTCCACCAGCATCACCCGGATCATGCTTCAGGCCGCCCTCTGGGTCTGGATCGGGAGCCGGGCGAGCACCTCGAAGCCGCCGCCCGGCCTGGGTGCGGCCGTGACGGCGCCGCCGTACATGGTGACGCGTTCGCGCATGCCGACCAGGCCGTGGCCGCCCGCGCGCGCCGGTGCCGCCGCGCCCCTGCCGTCGTCGGTGACCTTGACCACGAGTTCGGCTCTGCCGTACCTCAGCTCGACCAGCGCCTTGGCGGCCGGGCCGCCGTGCTTGAGCGCGTTCGTGAGCGCCTCCTGGATGATCCGGTAGACCGCGAGTTGCTGCCCCTCGGGCAGCTCGCCGGGCGCGCCGGAAACCTGCAGCTCAGCCGGTACGCCCGCGCCCCTGACCAGCTCCTCGAGCTGGTTGAGACCCGGCTGGGGCAGGTAGTCGGTGCCAGGCGCGTCGTCCTGCCGCAACACCCCCACCAGCCTGCGCATCTCCGCGAGCGCCTCACGCCCGGTCCTGGAGATGTTCTGTACGGCCAGCCGCGCCTGCTCAGGATCGGCGTCGATCGCGAACCCGGCGCCGTCCGCCTGAACCACCATGACGCTCACGTTGTGCGCCACGACGTCGTGCAGTTCCCGCGCGATCCGCGTGCGCTCGGCCGCCGCCGCGATCCTGGCCTGCTGGTCACGCTCCCGCTCGGCCCGCTCGGCCCGTTCCTCCAGGCTGACGAGGTAGCGCCGCCGGGTGTTGGCGTAGATGCCGGTGAGCCAGATCGTCGCCACGAAGATCGTCCCGGTGGTGAACATCCCCAGCGACGGACTGTCCCAGTGCACCAGCGCCAGAAAGATCCCCAGCTCGGCCACCAGCCCGGCCAGGGCCGCCCACAGGAAACGCGCCCGGTAGGCGACCGAGAACAACGCCACCAGCACCGCGAGGTTGGCCGGGATCGGATCGAGCTTCAGCAGCCACTGCGCGAAACTGATCGACGCGATCACCGCGAACGCCGGAACCGGCCGCGAGCTGCGCCAGAGCAGCGGCAGCAGCAGGATCGCCGACAGCCCCACATAGCCGCCCATCGAGATGTAGGCGCCAGGGTCCTCAGGTCTGAGATTGCTGTACGGCACCGCCGTCAACAGACACAGGCCAATAAGAGGCGACACCCACAGGGCATCGACCAGCTTGTCGTGGCGCTGCGACCACGCGCGAAACCTGCCGAACACATCCTCACGATACGTACCACCCGCAGGCGCTCTGTCCGCCTGGAGGTGGAACACGCCGTACGACCCAGGTCTGACATGAACGGCTCTTAACACCCGCCTTACCGGCCTTCCGGCAGGATTCTTCCTGGGAGCGCCTTTCAGAGGCGGGTAAAGGGAGATCGTGATGGTCGATCATGATCACGACGTCGGGCCGGGTGGCGAAGAGGAAGCGCCACCCGGCCCGATCTTTGTCCGTGGTGGGGTGTGCGGGCGGGGGGACTCGAACCCCCACAGTGTCTCCACCAACAGGACCTAAACCTGCCGCGTATGCCGATTTCGCCACGCCCGCGTCCCTGCTGCAGTAGCGGAACTCCCGTATTCTAGCTGCCCCAAGGCGACCGGAAGCACGGGTTTTCCGCGCCCCTCAGTCCAGGCCCAGCTTCTTCTTCAGGCTCGCCACGTGGCCGGTGGCCTTCACGTTGTAGAGGGCCTGTTCGATCTTGCCGTCGGCGTCGATCACGAAGGTCGAGCGGATCACGCCCACGACCTCCTTGCCGTACAGCTTCTTCGTGCCGTACGCGCCGTAAGCCTTGTGCACCGCGAGCTCAGGGTCCGACAACAGCGGGAACGTCAACGCGTCCCGCTCCGTGAACTTGACCAGCTTGTCGGTCTTGTCCTTGGACACGCCGAGGACCACGAAGCCCTCCGCGGTCAGCTGCCCCAGATTGTCGCGGAAATCGCAGGCCTGCTTCGTGCAGCCCGGAGTCATCGCGGCAGGGTAGAAATAGAGGATCACCCGCTTGCCGCGCAGCGAGTCGAGCGAGACGGTGCTGCCGTCGGCGGCGGGAAGGTCGAACTCCGGCGCGGCGTCACCAGCTGCCAGCTTGGTTTCGGTCATGACCCAGAACCTACCGGCCTGCCCGGCGTGCCGTACGGTGACCTGACCTGACAGACTGATCGCCTGCGAGAGGAGAGCCATGGCTGACACCGACCCGGACGAGATGGAGCGGCGGATCGCGCAAACGCGCACGGAGCTCGCGCGTACGGTCGACGCCATCGCCGACCGGGTAAGCCCCAAGCGCGTCGCCGAACGCACGGTGGCCGACGTTCGGAGCAGAGCCGGGCACATCGCCACGTCCGTCGGCGACGCCCTCGGCTTCACAGCCCGGCCGGTCCGCATCGAGGACGACCCGGACCACCTGTGGGACGACGAGCCGCCTAGCTTGGCGCCGGTGTTGATCGGGGTGGGGGCGGTACTGGTGGTGGGGGCGGCCATCATGCTGTGGCGCCGGCGGCGTCGCTGAAAGGCTCGGGCCTTCGGGCCCGGCTGAGGGCGCGGTCCTCCCCTTTGGAGCGCTTCGCGCTTTGGAGGTCGGGCTGTGACAGTGGGGCTCTGCCCCACACCCCGGGCGAGGGAGAACCCTCGCGCTCCCCACGTGGCCGGCGTCCTGCTGTTGCGCGGGGCGGGCGATCCCTGAGGAAGTGGCCTCGGCACCCGGGGTGTCCGGAGTCTCGGCCAGGAAGAACCGCTACCGACAGCAGCAGGGTCGCGGCCAGGGCGTATAGGTGCCTAGGCAGCATCGCTCCTTCAGCACCGTAGGCCCTGGCGCGTGTGACACCTCCCGGTGGGGATGTTCTCGCAATGCGAGAGCCCCATCGGTGTCTCGGGGCTCCAATCGCGGACGCAAGTATCTCTTGAGGAAGGTGGCGACTGAGCTGGGAGATCAGCTCAGGTCGTCGAATTCGCCCTCGCCAGGCCGGAAGGCGTCCCACCCGGCGGGGGTGAAGAACAGCACCTTGTCGGGGCCGAGGTTCTAACGGTGTGGCCTTCCTTGGCCCCGCTCATCACGGCAACCTCGTCGCGGTTGCCGCCGTTGTCGGCGCTGCGACGGGCCTTGCGCCATTGAGCGTTGGTCAGGCCCATTGCTCGGTCATCACTTTCTCTATGAGGTCGTCTTGGGCTGGATCCCCAGGCGCTGGGCGTCGGGTTCAGTGTGCACCCGCGGGAACATGCGGCGTACCCTCACAGCTCCCGGTGTGAGCAGCAACCGGCGCGTCAAGGTCGCTCTATCCAGTGAAGAAACGGTGATTCACCTGGAGTCCTAGCGCGGACTTGGGAGTGTGGGCCTTCGACGTCAACGCGATGATGGTCGTCTTGAGCGGGTGGCGTGATAGTGCCGTCCAGTTCGGTAGTGCTGCGCGCGGCTGATGTAGCTGACCCTGCCGGGTCTGCCTTGGGCGGGTGTCGGTGGTTGTGGTGGTGCTGGATCAGGGGTCGTCATCGGGACCGCTGTCACGTTCGGCAGAGGCGGGGGTGCACAGGCCGGGGATTGCCCTGGCGGCCTGCCCGGCGAAGTCGTGGGGTGGCATTGAGCCCAGGAAGGGAGCGAACTGTGCCCGTTGCAAGGTTCAAGCTCTTGGTGCTGGCGGTTGCCGCTGTTGGCGTGGCCCCGGAAAGCTGCGCTGGTAGCACGACTGATCCGCCTCCGCCGCGTCCGGCTACGGCGGTCGGCTGCTTTCAGGAGGTGGCCATAGAGGCGGTCCGCTTCGGCAGTGCGGCTCCCCGGATACGGGTGCAGGTTCATCAGAAGTGCTCGAAGCCGGACGTCATCGCCACTCAACTCACCGACATCCAGGTGTGGTACCGGGAAGGTCGGTTCGGCGGGGAGTGGTTCAAGGCCGGTTACGAGCAGTTCCACGAGCTGCCAGGACGTGAGCACGTCTATTCGTATGCGCTGTCGCCGTGCAAATCAGGGCGGTACAAGGCGGAGGTGTCGCAGGCGGGCACGTTCGACACGGGCAAGGAGTTCCGGGCCACCGACGAACAGACCAAGTCGGTGGATTGCGAGAACGCCCGGGACATCACGTAGGCGGTCTAGAAGAGCCAGAGTCGGCGGCGGCGTCGGCGGCGGATCGCGCGTTGGTCCTCGATCCAGGTTTGCCATCTGGCTGCGCCGTCGGGGTCTCCGCCGAATTGGCAACGAACCGATCCTGAACCGTGGGGGATCACGCCGAGTGCCCAGTGTCCGGCTGCCTCTGATGCGCTGTGCGGAAGGTTGAGGGTGGTGTATGCGGGCTCGGTGGTGATGTCGGGTTCTTCGCCTGGCCAGACGCCCCAACCGGAGCGCCACCACGCCACAGTCCACACCTGCTCAGTCACACCATCGATGATACGACCGGGGTCTGTCTCGTGTTCGGTGAGCGAGGTGGTGCGGCGGAGCGTGAGGGGTCTACCACTCCTGTCGTAGGCGCCCCACTACGGCTGCGGGATCCCGCCACCCGGCAGCGTCGAGCGCATGCGTTCGATCGTCCGCAAGATCTCGGCACGGTTCTTGGCGGTCTTGAGCCACGTGGGCAGGCGCTCGACCAGACTTGCCGGAGCCCGAGCCACACGATCTCCACGCTCGCGCAGCTTCGCAGCCACATAGGCCTCCAACAGGTCGAGATGACGGATGTTGTAGGCCCACAGCACCTGTCCGCAGCAACTCGCCTGTAGCCACACCGGCCGCTGGAAGAAGGGATCGACGGGGCCGCCGATGACAGCGGAGGCAAACGCCTCGTCCTTGACGTAGCCACACTCTCTACAGCGCAAGCGTCGGCCGTATGCAGCCGTCTCGCTGTCCTTAGTGATCCCCGGATGTGCCAAGACGACAGCACACCCGTCGCACCGAGGACAGCGCACCAGCACCTCGTCGATGAAGTCGTACCCGTACTTCCGTTCGCGCCGGTCTCGGAACCGGTCACCTGGATCCGATGCACTCGCTGTCACCCGATCAGCCTGCCAGAGGCCCATCGCGATGCGGAGCCGAGCGCCAACGTGCCGGTTCAGATGGAACGGCTGCGGGCTATCCTCGCCCCTGTGATGAGTGAGGGGGACTGTGGCCGTTCGTGGTCTGGAGGTGTGCTGAGGCGATGGTGGATGGGCTGACGATCGGTCAGGCGGCGGCGTTCGTCGGGGTCACGATCAAGACCGTGCGGCACTATCACCGGCTTGGCCTGGTCACCGAGCCGGAGCGTGACAGCTCTGGGTATCGGCGGTATCGGTCGGCGGATTTGCTGCGGCTGGTTCAGGTTCGGACGCTGGCTGAGGCCGGAGTGCCGCTGGCTGAGATCGGTGACCTGCTCGACGCTGACTCCGAACGGTTCGCCACCGCCTTGGATGACGTGCATCGCCGGCTCACCGAGCGTATCGAGGACCTGATCGCGCGGCGTGACACGCTGCACCGTCTCGCTCATGGAGACCGGGTTCTGCTGCCGGATCGGGCCTGTGCGGTCTTGGACAGGCTTGTCGAGCTTGGGTTCGGTGCCGAATATGTGGCTGCGCAACGGGAGGCCCTGGTGCTGGCCCGCGCGCTGGTGCCGGGGGTCTTCACCAGCTTTCTTCAGCAGCTCGAACAACGGCTCGACGATCCCGAGTTCGTCGAACTGACCAAGCGTGGCCTGGACGCCAGGTCTTGGGAGCCTGATGACCCGCGGATCGAGGAACTGGCGTCCGCGCTGGCCGACAAGCTGCTGGCCGACCGCGCGCTGCTGACGATGCCGGACGGATTTCAGAACCAGCCTGACGCCGCCTCCCGGTACGGCCTGGTCAACCATCACCGCGAAGACCAGGAACCGGCTCTCGCGCGGCTCAACGCGCTGGTCGAAGCCAACCTACGCGCGGCCGGCATCCAGCTCCCGCGCCAGTAGAGGCGCCGGTCTGCTCGACGACCCGTCGGTTTGGGCTGCGTTCGGCAATCCCCAGGCCGGCGCCATGGGCGACGACCGTGTTCTCGTGGGCTGAGGCCGCGAGCACGACGACCGCGATGACCAGGCCCAGCACGTCTGCGGCCAGGCCGGTCGTGGTGGCGGGTGCTCAGTCACCGCGCCATCCCAGCACGACCACAAAAATTCACGTAGGCACTCTCAGGGGTTCGAGGGCGGCCAGGACGAGGTCGAGGCCGAAGGTGAACTCCTCCGCCGGGTCGTAGCCGGCAGCGGCGAGCACCGCGGCGGACTCGTTGAGGTAGGGGAACTCGTCAGGAGGAATCTGGGGCAGGAAGACGTCCTCGGTCACGTCCGCGAACTCATCGGCGGTGTCGAACGGGAGGCTGGCTTCCTGCAGGGCGAAACCGTATACATAGCTGTCGAGCAGCCAGTTGGCGTGCGTCGCCATCAAGACCGGGAAGCCGGCACGCCGCAGGCAGGCGGTGACCGCTTCGCGGTGGCGGAGGCTCGCGGGCCCCGGCGATGTCCGCGACTCCATCAGGCCGATCGCCCATGGGTGGCGGGCGAGAACCTGGCGGGCGGATACCGCCCGACGTCGCATCGCCGACTGCCAGTCGGTCTCTTCGGGTGGGAGCTCGATCTCCTCGAACACGACGTCGATCATGGCGTCCAGCAAGTCCTCCTTGCTCGCCACGTAGTAGTAGAGCGACATCGCGCCCGCGCCGAGCGCGCGAGCCAGCTGGCGCATGCTCAGCTCGCCGACCCCCTCGCGGTCGGCGAACCGGATCGCCTCGACCACCACCCGCTCCTTGCTCAGCCCCGCATCTGACGCGGTCTGGCGTCGTTCCCTTGCGGACAACGGGTCTCCTCGCTCCCTCGAACCGCTTGACAATCGTTCAGCGTACAGCCATCGTACACCGTACTAAGTACGATGTACGAACCAGCGAGTAGCAGTTCGGACGCGAGGAGGTTTCTGTGGGAATCGAGCAGCGATCGCATGCCGGAGCATGCCTGGTGCCGGGGGCGAGTCCGGCCGGGGCGACGACGATGCGGGCCGCCCTCAGTGCTCGAGTCGTCCGAGGCCGGGCTACCGCTGCCCGGTCGAGGCGATGCGGTCGTCCAGGTGGGCGCGGACTCGGAACATCCTGGCGCCGGCTTCGTCATGACCGGTGAGCCGTACGTGGTGCGCTCGGCGTTCAGGCTCCGCCGGCCGCGCCGGCGGTGCCCACCTCGGCCATGGCGGCGTTGCGGGCATGCGCAAGATCGCGAACGTTCGACCGGGCCAGAGGGTGCTGGTCACGGACACCTCTGGGCCGCGTGGGCTCCTTCGCCGTACAGATCGCCAGGGCGCTTGGCGCCGGGAACCCGACGAGAACGCCTCAACCTGCCGCCACTCCGGCGGACGGATCGCTCCTCTCGAAAGAAGAACCGATGAACATTCAGACGAGAAGCCCGAACCTGCTCGACAACCCGCCGGTCCCCGTGCAGGTCAAGCTCGCCGCCGCATGGACCAGCTTCATGTTCCTCTACATCTACGTCGACTACTTCCACCTCTACAAGCCCGGCACCGTCGACAACATCCAGGCCGGCGTCGTCTTCGAGTTCGACATCAGCCCGACGTTGCTGACCGTGATGCTCGCGTCCGTGGCGATCCCGGCCCTGATGGTGATGCTCTCCATGACGCTGCCCGCCCGGGTGAACCGCGCCACGAACCTCGTCGTGGCATCGCTCTACATCCCCTACTCGGTGTTCAACGCGGCAGGGGAGTCCTGGGACTGGGCCTCCTTCTACGGCCTTTCCATCGGAATCGAGGTGCTGCTCCTGGGCTTCATCCTGCGCTCCGTCTGGGCATGGCCGCGAATCTCCGCCGTCCCGGCCGGTCCCGAGACGGCCGACCTTCGACAGGACCTTCGACAGTAGGCGTCCGTGTAAAGCCCGCCGCCGCGGACGCCGGGCCGACCATGACCAGCTCAGTGGCGGTATACGCGGAGAACCTGCTCACGAGCGGTCCGGTGTCCGCGCCAGTGGTGTGCGACGACTGGCGTCGTTCTACCTGGATGACACTCTGATCGACCTTCCATGAGGTACGGGCCGCGCCCCGCCGTACCCGCGTGATGTCAGCGGAACGAGCGGCGGTAGGCGGCTGGGGTGGTGTTGAGGGCGGTGTGGAAGCGGCGGCGCAGGTTGACCGCTGAGGAGAGGCCGACGCGGGTGGCGATGGTTTCGACCGGGAGGTCGGTGTCTTCCAGCAGTGCGCGGGTGGTGGCGAGGCGGCGTTCCAGCAGCCAGCGGGCCGGTGGGACGCCGAGCTGGTCGGCGAACTGGCGGGTCAGGGTGCGGGGGGAGACGCCGGAGAAGGCGGCCATGTCCTCGACGGTGATGGGGTTGGACAGGTTGGCCAGGAGCCATTCCAGCAGGCCTGCCAGGGAGTCGGGCATGGGGCCGGTCGTCGGGAGGGGAGGGTACTGGCGCTGGCAGCCCTCGCGGCGTGGTCCGGCGGCGAGCTGGCGGCCGATGCGCATGGCGTGGGAGGCGCCGTGCTCCTGGAGTACCTGGTGGAGGCAGAGGTCGAGGGTGGCGGCCGAGGCTCCGGCGGTGGCGACGTCGCCGTGGTCGACGTAGATGACGGTGTCGTCGGGGACGATGCGGGGGTGGCGCGCGGCCAGGTCGGCGCTGAGTTCCCAGTGGACCGAGGCGCGGCGGCCGTCGAGCAGGCCGAGGGCGGCGGGGATGTAGATACCTGCGCAGACCGCGACGATCCGGCCGCCTCTGGCGTGGACTCCGGCGACGGCGTCGAGTACGGCGGGCGTCGGCGAGACCGTCCAGCTGGCGATGACGACGGTGTCGGCGGTGTCGAGGGCGTCGAGGCCGTGTTCGACGTGGATGGGGCTGCCGAGGGTGGTGGTGAGCGGGCCGGGGCGTTCGGCGCAGAGGCGGAAGCTGTAGTGCTGCGGGATCTCCTGCCCCTGGTAGCCGAAGACCGCCGATGCCGAGGTGACCGGGTAGAGCTCCTGGTTCTCGCCCACCAGCGCGACGACGCGGTGCGGGTTGGGCGGGGGCGGCGCCGGAGGACACACCGGGAGCGTGATCGGGGGCCGCGTTGACGGCGCCGCCGGGGGTGCCCCTGGACGTGAGCGCGCGGGTGCCTCCGGACGTGAGAGTGCGGGTGGCTCTGGGAGTGCGGGCTCGGGTCGCGAAGGGAGCGAGGGCTCGGGTCGCGCAGGGAGTGGGGGCGCGGGTGGCGCTGAGGGCATGACGCAAATGTACCTAATGATGTCATCTGCGACACCGGTGGTCTGATCTGGAAATATCCAGACTTGTTGCTTATGTGGATGAAGAGTTTCACCCTTTACTTCGGCGCCCGGACGATATCGCTGCTCGGTGACGCCATGATGCCCGTAGCCGCAGCCCTCGCGATCGGTCAGGTGTACGGCATCGCCGGTGTCGGCTATGTGCTGGCCGTCTGGACAGCTTCCGCGGTCCTGGTCATGCTCTTCGGCGGCGTTCTCGCCGACCGGTTCGGCGCCAGGACCGTGATGATCGGCGCGGACGTGTTGCGTGTGTTCAGCCAGGGCGCGGTGGCGATCGCCTTTCTCGACGGCGCCCCGCCGTACGCCCTGTTGCTGGCGATGGCGTTCTTGTCCGGCATCGGGGCCGGGATGTTCGAGCCTTCGGTGAACGGGATGGTGCCGCTCGTCTCCCGGGATCCGCAGCGGGCCAACGCCACCCTGAAGATCGCCGAAGCGATCACCCACCTGGCCGGACCGGCGCTGGCCGGGATCCTGGTGCTGGCGGCCGGTCCGGTCTTCGTCTACGCCTTGGACGCGGGAACGTTCCTGGTCAGCGCGGTGCTCCTGCTGCTGGTCCGCGTGGCCGTACCCAAGCCGGAGCCCTCGGACGTGCTGAGCGATCTGCGCCGAGGGTGGCATGAGTTCAAGGCCAGGAGCTGGATGTGGTCGGTCATCCTGGTCTGGGTTTTCTGGGGGGTTCTGGTGATCGGGCCGTCGGTGCCGCTGTCGTCGCAGGTCATCGGGGCCGACTACGGCTGGGTGATGGCGGCGCTCGGCTTGGGCACGGTGGCCGGCGGGCTGGTCGCGATCCGGCTCCGGCCGGGGCGGCCGCTGGCGGCGGGGGCGGTGGCGTTGTCGGGGTATGTGGCGGTGCCGTTGACGGTCGCCCTCGGGCCGCCGCTGCCGGTGCTGATGGCCGGGCACGTGCTCGGAGGGATCGCGCTGGCGTTCTGGTCGGTGATGTGGACGACCAGCGTGCAGACGCAGGTGGCGCCCGATGTACTCAACCGGGTCTCGGCCTACCAGGTGGCCGGGTCGGTCGCGGGGATGGCGGTCGGCCAGGCGCTGGCCGGACCGGCCGCGTTGCTGGTCGAGCCGCGTACCTTCCTGCTGGGCTCGGCGATGGTGACCGTCGGTGTGGTGGCCGCGTTGCTGCTGATCAGGCCGGTACGGGACCTGGGCCGCCGGCCGGTCGCGGGCGAGCCGGTCCCGGTCCGCCATGGTGCCGCGGAGTCGATCACGATTTCTCGGCGCGGTGGGCGACCTCGCTGAGGAAGACGATGCCGTCGATCAGCCCAAGGTGGGCCGGGTCCAGCGGGAAGTAGGCGAAGTCGTGCGAGTTGCGCGGGGTCGGCCGGGTGAGAGCCTCAGCCAGGGGGCGGGCGTCGACGAGGGTGCGGTCCCAGGGGAGCGCGGACAGGATGCCCTCCACGGTGTCCGGGGGCGGGACCTCGGTGTCGATGGTGCCGAGGGCCGTGGCCAGGAAGGTGTAGCGGTCGCCCAGGTGCGTCTCGGCGATCGCCCCCGCGCCGAACCACTCCAGCGTCTGGTCGCCGAAGCTCATGGCGGCCTTGTTGCGCTGCAGGTGGAGGTTGTGGCCGAAGATCAGGGCCGGACCGAGTTCGGCGATCGCGCGCAGGTTGGCGGCCATCATCACGTCCCGCAGGCTCGACAGCCGGCTCCACCGCGCCGGGGACGCGTCGGCCATCCAGTAGTGGTAACGCAGCAGTCCGGTGGCGGTACGCCCGTACAGTGCCGCCATCTCCCTCTCCGCCACGCCCAGCCCCGGCGCCTGCGTGTCGAGCAGCGCCACCAGGTCGTCGGCGATCAGCCGCAGCCGCCGCGCCTCGGCGGACTGGCCGATCGACTGGGACGGATCCATGGCCGAGTCCTCGTTCGACCACCGGTCGTCCTGGCCGAGCAGCGTGTCGAGCGTCTCCCTGGTGCAGGGGAGCGGATCGTCGAGGAGGTCGTAGAGTGCGGTGAGCGCCTGCCGCGGGCTCGCCGCCCAGTACTCCAGCGGGCCGTCGAAGCCGAAGAACCGGATCTTTTCCTCATGCTCCTCGTTGTACGCCCGCATCCATCGCACGAGTTCGCGGTTGCCGGGGAAGGCGCCGAAGCCGTGACTGAAGCCCCGCTCCATGGCCTCGTCGAGGGTGCCGGTTCCCTTCGTTACGTAGTCGTCCACGATCATGCCCATGAGACAGTCGCTTTCGAGCGCGATCGATCGGTAACCCTCATGTTCGACCAGGTGCCGGAAGATCTCGTTGCGCAGTTCCGGCAGCGCGTCCACACGATGGGTGGCCTCGCCCAGGCCGAGGAGCAGGGGCCGGGTGGGCAGAGACTGGAGGAAGGTGGAGATGGCCGCGCCGTCGAGGGGACGGGCTATGTCCTTGATGTCCATGGCTTCAACGGTATCGTTGAACCTTCGGTTGAAACTTTGCCGGGAAAACGGTGGCGTTCGCCCCAGGGGACCTTCAATCGGAGAGGGAGAGGCGGGATGAACAGTCAGCCCACGTGCCCCCAGTGCCGGGGGAGCCGGGTGCAGTGGGTCGGCGGCATCCCGCTGGCCTGTCACCGCTGCAACAGCCCAGGGTGGGACGATCCGGACACGGCGTTGCTCCGCCTGTGCCGGTGCTGCCTGGGAAGTGGCGAAGTGGTCGCGGTGGACGAGGAACGCCGCGCTCTGGTGCAGGCCGCGTGCCCGGTGTGCGCTCGCTCGGAGTAGCGGAAACTCGATGGACGCACGGCGCCGGGCGGTGTCATAGTCGCGGCCGTGAGCACGAACAATCCCGTCTCGCTGCCCGGTGGCCTGGAACTACGCCAGGCGCGGCCCGCGGACCTCGACCAGATCAGCGCCCTGCTCGCCGAACGCGGCGAACCGGTCGACGCCGTGGACCACCGGCTGGTCGTGGAGGATCCGGAGGCCGGATGGGAATCCTGTGCCGTGGTCGTCGACGGGGACCGGGTCGTCTCGACCGCCACGCTGCTCGATGAGAACGTTCGCATCGGCGGGGTGCGGCTGCCCGCCGGACAGGTCGAGCTGGTCGCCACCGACCGCGCGTACGAGGGGCGTGGGCTGGTACGGGCCCTCATGACGTGGGCGCACGAACGTTCCGCGGCGCGTGGGCACGTCATCCAGACGATGATCGGGATCCCGTACTTCTACCGGCTGTTCGGCTACGAGTACGCCATCGACATTCCTCCGGCGCTGAGCGTGCGCCGCCTGCCGCACGGGGACGAGGCGCCCACGCTCCGCCGGGCCGAGCCGTCCGACCTGTCCGCGCTGCGGGCGCTGCAGGACGTGACGCAGAGCCGGTTCGACGTGGCCATGCCGCACTCCGCGGCGTGCTCGCGCTGGCTGCTGGCCCACGACGGCAGCAGCACCTGGGTGCTGGAACGGGACGGCGCGGTCGTCGCCTCGGGCCGGGTCTCGCCGCCGGACGGCGAGATCCTGCTCGCCGAGCCCGCCGCCTCCGACGAGGCGGCCGCGCGTGACCTGCTGCGCGGCGTCGCCGCGCTCGCGCCGGGCAGCGAGCTGCAGGTCGTCCACCGAGCCGGTACGGTCACCGCAACCGCCTGGCAGGAGTTCGTGAAGGACGAGCCACGCGAGGAGCCGGAGCAGTACTACGTCCGGATCCCGGACGCCGCGGCGCTGCTCGACCGGCTGCGGCCGCTGCTCTGGCAGCGCCTCACCGAATCCGGGGTGGACTACGCGGAGCCGGATCTGGTGATCACGACCTTCGGGGCGCACTATCGGATTCCGGTCACTGCCGACGGCCTCGGCCAGGTCACGGCCGGTGGCCAGAAGCAGGGGCCCGGCCCGACGGGCGCGGCGGTGGCGCCGGACTACCTGCCCGCCCTGGTGTTCGGGGCGCAGGGGATGGCCGGGCTGACCCGCGTCAGGCCCGACGTCTACACGAGGCGGGGAGAGCTGTTCCGGGCCCTGTTCCCGCCGCTGACGGCGGACCTGCTCACGTTCTACGTGCCGTACTAGAGGAAGGTGCGGCCCTCGCCGCGGTAGGTGGGGACCTGGTCGACGAGCTCGTCGCCGTCGATCAGGTGCAGGGTGTCGAAACGTTCGCACAGCTCGCCCGCCTTGGCGTGGCGGAACCACACGCGGTCGCCGACCCTCAGGTCCTGGGCGGCCTGGCCGAGCAACGGGGTCTGGACCTCGCCCGCGCCCTCGTCGGCCGCGTACCGCAGCCCCGCCGGGAAGTAGGGCTGGGGCAGGCGGCTCGGCCCCGCCGCTCCCGAGGCGGGGTAGCCGCCGCCCAGTACGGTCACGATGTCGGGGGCCGGCCGGCGCACCACCGGCAGGGCGAACAGCGCGGCGGGACGGCCGCTGACGCCCCGGTAGAAGTCGAACAGCCGCGGATGGAAGAACCCGGACCCGGCCGCCACCTCGGTGACGGCCTTCTCGCGGACGGTGCGTTCGACGCTGCCAGTGCCGCCGCCGTTGACGAAGTCGAGGTCGGCGACCCGGCGGACCGCGTTGACGATACGGCCCCGCCGGATGATCAGCTCGCGGGCCGAACGGCTCTGCATGAGACGGACGAGACGGGTGTAGGCGGCGTTCCCCGGCGGGTCGTCGCCCACCCCGGCGATCTGGGCCTCGTAGGCCATGAGGCCGCTCAGCCTGAGGCCGGGGCGTTTGGCGATGGCGGCGGCGAGTTCGGCGGCCTGCTCGGGCTCGCGGATCGTGGAACGCAGCGCTCCGGCCCGGAACTTCCCGCTCAGGGCGATGAACGCGGCGTCGATGTCGATGCACAACCGGATCTCGTGCCGGGACGGCACCCCGGCCACCGCGTCCTCGACGAGGTCCAGGTGACCGACGGAATCCACGGTCAGCACGATCTCGCGGGCGGCCCCGGCGTCTGCCGCCAGGCGGGCCAGCGCCTGCCTGTCGGCGGTCGGATAGGCCACGAGGATGTCCGTGAAACCCTGGCTCACCAGCCACAACGCCTCGGGCAGGGTGAAGGCCATGATGCCCTGGAAGCCGTCCATCGCCAGGATGCGTTCGAGCACCGGTCGCGATCGCACCGACTTGCTGGCCACCCTGATGGGCTTGCCGGCGGCCCGCCGTACCAGATCCGCGGCGTTGGCGCGCAGGGCGGCCAGGTCGAGGATCGCGAACGGTGGTTCGAGCGCGGCGGTGGCGCGGTCGTAGCGCTGACGGTCGTCCATGGCTGCAGCGTAACCGGACATGAGCATGATTCGCATTCTTCGGAAGTCCCGTAATGATCCGGCAAACCGGCGGCGGGGAGGGCGACGGGCGGCTATGAGGCGTGTACCCATGGTCGATGTGATGACCACGCTCCAGCAGCGGCTGCCGGGCGCAGCTTCCCTCGCCCAGCCGGAGACTCCGCGCAAAAGGTTCACCCGGGCGCTCAAGCCCGCCCGCACACCCGCCGGCGTGACGCTCGCGCTGGCGCTTGCCGCCGGGCTCGGCCTGACCGCCGCCGAGCTGGTCGCGGCGCTGATGGGGACGCCGCTGGGATGGATTCCGCTGGACCGGGTGCTCGCCGTGGCCGGCCGTACCACGTGGTGGGAGATCTCCTTCGCGGCGCTCGTGCCGGTGATCGGCGGCTCGGGGCTGCTGGCGCTGGCGATCGTGCCGGGACGCTCGCGGCTGGTGCCGGTCGAGACCGCCGACCCGCTGATCGTCATCGGCATCACCCGTTCCGGGCTGCGCCGCACGCTGCGCGCGGTCGCCCAGAACGTCGACGGCGTCGCCCGCGCCCGCGTCCGGCTGCGCAAACGCGCGATCGAGGTGACCGTGACCACGGGATCGGAGAGCTCGGGCGCGATGCTCAGGCAGGTCGGCACCGCGGTGGGCGATCGGCTGGCCGGCCTCGGCGCGATCTGCGCGGGCGAGGTCGTGGTACGGCTGCGCACCAGGGGGCTGTGATGCGCCAGTACTCCGGCAACCGGATCGGCCTGGCCGTCGTCGGCACGATCCTGCTCGCCGCCGGCGCCTACGCCTACCTGCGCGGCCAGAACCTGCTGCCCGGCCTGGCCCCGCGCGCGAAGGTCCTGCCCGACAACGCCGCCGAGTCCATCGCCGCGCAGCCGTGGATGCTCTGGCTGCTGGCGCTGACCCTGCTCGTGCTCGCCCTGCTCTCGCTGCGCTGGTTCCTGCTCGGTCTGGGCTGGGGCCGCAGGGGCGCGCGCAGCGGGACGGGCACCGCGATGTTGTGTGTGGGCCTGAAGGACGTCGAGGGCCTGACCGGCGCGGCTGTCCGCGTCGTGGGCGACGCCGACCGGCTCAACGTCCACCTGGCCTGCCCCGCCGCGGCCGACGTGGGCACGATCGTGAACAAGCTGGACCGCGAGATCATCGGCCGCATCCGCCGCGAGGTCTGCGAGGACGACCGCGGCGCCGTGGTCCGCCTGCACGTACGCCGCTAGCCGCGCATCGAAACGTTCGCTTGGGCGCGCATCGAAACGTTCGCTTGGGCGCGCGTTGAATCGTTCGCTTGGGCGCGCGTTGAATCGTTCGCTTGGGCGCGCAGCGAGTTGTTCGCTCAGGCGCGCAGCGAGTCCAGTAACCGGGCCAGCGCGGCCTGGGTGTCGGCCAGGTCGTGCGGCCCGCCCGCCGCGGCCAGCCAGAGTGCCGCCTCGTTCATCGCGCCGGACAGCAGGTGGGTCAGCGGCTCGACCGGCTGGCGCGCGATGACGCCCAGCTCGACCAACCTGGTGAGCGCCTCGCCCAGGTGGCGCGCGGAGTTGTCCGTGTCGAGCTGCCGCCACTGCGCCCATCCGAGTACGGCGGGGCCGTCCACCAGCATGATGCGCTGCAGCAGAGGATCGGTGCTGGCCGTCAGGAAAGCCTGGCAGCCCGCCACCAGCTGGTCCCAGGGCTCCTCCTCGGCGTCGGCCGCCGCGACGACCCGCGCGGCCACCTCCTGCTGCACCTGGTCGAGCACGGCGCGGAACAGCTCGGCCTTGCCGGCGAAGTGGTGGTAGAGGGCGCCCTTGGTCACCCCGGCGGCGGCGACGATCTCGGCCAGCCCGACCGCGGCGTACCCCTGACCGGCGAACAACCTCCTGCTCTCGCGCAGCAGCGTCGTGCGCGTTTGCTCACGTTGCTCGGCCCGGGTGCTCACATCGACCTCCAGTTGACATACCGACGGTATGCGAGCTAGTTTACTTCACATACCGATGGTATGCGAAAGGAACCCCTCATGAACGTCAGCAGCTTCTACCCGGTCATCGGCAGCTCCCGGCTGGCCGAGTCGCGTGACTTCTACGTGCGCCTGTTCGGGTTCGAGATCACCTTTGAGGCCGATTGGTACGTCAGCCTGCGCCGGGGCGCCCACGAGCTGGCCCTGCTGGACTACGAGCACCCCACGGTGCCCGCCGCGTACCGTAAGCCTGCCCAGGGCATCCTGCTCAACGTCGAGGTGGACGACGTGGACGCCGAGTGGGAGCGCCTCGTGCTCACGGAAGGACTCAAGCCCGAGCTGGAGATCAGGACCGAGGACTTCGGCCAGCGCCACTTCATCGTCGCCGACCCCAACGGCGTCCTGGTCGACGTGATCACCAACGTCGCGCCGTCGGAGGAGTTCGCCGATGGCTACACCGCCGGGTGACTGGCAAGTCTGGCCGGGGGGTCAGCGTGAGGGCCGGTCGTGAGGGGTACGTCATCCCTTCCCCGACATGGCGAGGAGAACGCGATGACCCCTGGTTGCGGCAACTGCAGCTGCTCGGACGCGATGTCCACCGGCACCCCGCCGCGCTGGCAGATCGTGCGCGTCGAGTAGCCGTCCGCGATGCCCCCGCCCCGCGCTGAAGGGCGGGGGCACCACTCGGCCCGCTAAACGTTGAGGCCGTTGAGCACGCTCACCTGGAACGCGATCGCCGCGGGCGTGGCGGCGGGATCCAGGCGCACGGCCTCCGCCCTGGCCATGGCCGTGGCGAACGAGGTGTCCGGGACCTGGTCGCCGTCGCCGTCCACGAGTTCGTCCAGCGTGTGGGCGCCGTCGGCGAAGTTCAGCCAGGCCGTCAGCAACTGGGCGTCGAGCTGACGACGCGGGTCGATACCCCTCGGCGTCAGCGCGGTGAACGCCCGATCCCTGGTCGAGACGTCCACGACCTCGGAGAACACCCTGCTCATGTGCTCCACCGTGCGCAGCAGGCAACCCACGGGCGCTCCGCCGGGACGCATGCGCAGCGCCCAGAAGGCCAGCAGCCTCGGCCCGCCGCCGTCGCCGGTGACGACCAGCGTCGCCTCGTCCGCCGCCTGACCGCCGTCGTCGTCGGCCGCCGTCACGCGCACGCCGTACACACAAGGCCTGGTCCAGGTGTGGCGGGCGACGTCGCGCACGTCGCGCGGCCCCACGTCGGGGCTGGGGTCGGGGTCGGCGCCCGGCGGATCGATCAGGTACGCGGTGCTCGTGCTCTGCCCATCGCCCCAGGTCCAGGTGACGGTCAGGTCGTCGCTGCCGGGGTCGGTGCCGCGCGCGGCCCACTCCGCCGCGACCCCGGCGCGGGCGACGCGCGTGCCCGGCCCCTCGATGGCGACGGCCGGCGCGAGGTTGGCGACGGTGACCGCGGCCGTGTCCTTGCCCGTGCGTCCGCCCTGGTCGGTGACGGTCAGCGTGACCGTGAACGTGCCGTCGTCGCCGTAGACGTGCGTGGCCTGCGCACCCGTGCCCGTGGTCCCGTCGCCGAAGTCCCAGGCATAGGTGAGCGTGCCCGTCCCCGTCGCACCGCCGGTGAAGGCCACCGGCGCGTTCTCCACTCCGGTGTACGGTCCCCCGGCCTCGGCCTTCGGAGCCAGCGCCTGCTCGACGCGTTCGCGGATCTCCGCCGCGACCTCACCGGTGATCTCCGGCGGCGTCGGCGAGTGCGCGCCGTCGGCGTAGTCGGGGTCGTCGCGGAAGTTGTAGTCGAGGTTGGCCCAGTCGTCGTGCCCGGTCAGCGTCTGGCCGGGGCTGGCGCGGCAGTCGTCGAAGCCGAGATTGTTGATGTCGACGGGGACCCGCGCGGTGTCCTGGCTGTTGTTCTCGTTCCAGTCGAGCCAGCCGTTGGCCTGCGCGCTGCTCAGGCCGCCGGCGCCGCCGTCCGCGCTCCAGAACGTGAAGTCGGTCCCGCCGGCGCCGACGCCGTCGGACTCCAGCAGCGAGTTCTCCTTCAGCTCGGTCAGCGCCCCGCGGGAGTAGTCCAGCCGGTTCGGGCCCGCCACCTGCGGGATCAGCGTGGTCTGGAAGGAGTAGCCCATGACGCTGATGTAGTTCGGCTTGCAGTTGGTGTCGTCGGCGCCGCCGTGACGCAGGCCCAGGTTGTGGCCGAACTCGTGCATGAGCGTGCCCGCCTGCTCCCGGACGGTGCCGACGTGGTGGCCCGCGGCGTTCATGCCCCAGGGCGCGCCGCCGAGCGTCACCAGAACGTCGTTTCCGTGGATCTCGGCCCGTCCCGACGAGGTGTCGCCGTCGCGCTCGTGCCCGAACAGCACGTAGTGGTAGACCCTGCGTTTGGCCTCGATGACCTCGGGCCTGGCCCGCTCGGCGACCGTGCCGAACGCGCCGGCCTTGATCGTGTCGAACTCCGTCCACGTGGTCACGTCGTCCTCGTGGGCGAGTTCCTCGTCCTGGTCGATGTGCAGGGTGATCCCGGTGCTGCCGTCCGGGTTGACCACCGGGGCGGCGGCGAACGCGGCCACGACGTCCTGGCCGGCCGCGGGCAGCAGGTCGTGCTGCCGCATGTGGTCGAGCTCCAGGTAGATGTCCTTGCGGCGGCGGTTGGCGCCGGTCAGCGTGAGGTCGGCGACGCCGTCGCCGTTCCCGTCGATGCCCGAGGTCTCCCATTCGTCGAGAATCCCGTCGAGGTCGGTGTCGCCGCTGACGGTGAGCCTCGTCGTGCACGTGGCCAGGATGGTCGCGCCCGTGTGCGACGAGGTGACCTGGATGGTGACGTCGTCGGTTCCGATGGGCGCCGCGCCGGTCGTGAGGTGCGTGTTCACGTTGACCCCGGTGCCGCCGCCCACGTTCCTGACGAGGTAGGTGTGGCGGGGGCCGTAGAAGTCGTTCTCCAGCATCACCGCGGTGAACGTGGTGTCGGGATCGCTCGCCGTCGGATTGCGGAAGCTGAAGTCGAGTGCGAACGTTTCACCGGGCGCCAGAGTCAGGTGCCGCGCGCTGAACCCGCAGCCCGCGGCGGGCGCGGCGAGCGCCGCCCCGCTCCGGCCGGGATCCACCGCGATGAGCGCCGCTGCCAGGAGCAGCACCATGGTCGTTTTCACGCCAGGGAAGATCACCCAGCGAAGATCATCAGAAACCCCGCATCATGGAATTCAACCCTCATATCTGGATCGCGACGCGTTGATCTCCGCCTCATGGCGCACCGCCCAGTCGGCGAGGGCGGACACCGGTTCGAGCAGCGTCCTGCCCAGCGGCGTCAGGCTGTACTCGACACTGGGCGGCACCGTGGGGAACACCTCCCGATGCACCAGCCCGTCCGCCTCCAGCCCGCGCAGCGTACGGGTCAGCATGCGCTGGCTGATGCCCTCGATCGAGCGGTGCAAATCGTTGTAACGATACGGGCGCTTGCCGAGCAACGCCACCAGCAGCAGGCTCCACCGGTCGCCCATGCGCCGGAACACATCACCGGCCGGGCACTCGTCAAGTTCCGCCAGGGGCACCGGCCGAGGAAGCTCGTGAGCCTGGATGGAGGGGACACGCGTGTTCGTACCTGACATCAAACTGCCTTCTTCCGGCCTCCGGCGTGCGCACCGCACGATGGGTCTCGCTGACAACGAGCCTATGGAGGAGAAGCGCCGTGCCCAAGACCGTGATCATCAGTGGCGGCACCGACGGCATGGGCCGCGCGACCGCTCTGGAACGGCTCGCGCGCGGCGACAGCGTCACCGTGATCGGCAGCGACCCGGCCAAGGGCAAGGCGCTACTCGCCCACGCCGCCAGCCCTGACCTGCGCTTTCTCCAAGCCGACCTCTCCTCGATCGCCGAGGTGGACCGGGTCGTCGCCCACCTGCACGACTCCCACGACGCCATCGACGCGCTCGCCCTGTTCGCCAACCGGGTCAGCCCGAAGCGGCGGGAGAGCGCGGAGGGGCTGGAGTTCACCTTCGCCCTGTACTACCTGAGCCGCTACCTGCTCAGCCACCGCCTGATCCCGCTGCTCGACGCCGCCCCCGATCCAGTGATCATCAACGTGGCCGGAGTGGGCAACACGGCGGGCGGCATCGTCTGGGAGGACCCGCAGCTGACCCGCCGCTACGGTCAGATCCGCGCCCAGCTCCAGGCCGGCCGCGCCAACGACCTGCTGGGCGTGGCCTTCGCCGGCAACGCCGGCAGCAAGGCCCGCTACGTGCTCTACCACCCCGGCTTCACCCGCAGCGGCACCGGCCACCAGAATCCCCTGGTCAGAGGCGCACTCAAAGTGCTCGCCAGGCTCTTCGCCCGCCCCGTCCCCGACGCGGTCCGGCCGATCGTGGGCTGGATCGACCGGCCCCCATCGGCGGCGCTTTCCGCCTTCGACCGGGGGCGGGAGGTCGACCTGTCGCTGAAGACACTCGACCCGGCGGACGCCGCCCGGCTGGCCGCCTATACCGAGAAACTGCTCCAGAGGGCTTGACCCTGACCCTGCGTCAGGGGTCGAGCATCGGATCCATGACAAGCACATACGACAGATCTGTCCTTGAGGCCGACCTTCAGGCCATCCACGACAAAGGCATCCCCGGTCTGCTCGCCGCGGTGCACACCGGCAGGGAACTGCTGACCGCTGGCTGCGGCGCGTCTGCCGATCGGCCGATCGCCCACGACAGCTTTTTCCGGATGGGCAGCACGGGCAAGACCTTCACCGCCACCGTGGCGCTCCAGCTCGTCGGCGAAGGCCGGCTCTCCCTCGACGACACCGTCGAGGACTGGCTCCCGGGCGTGGTACGCGGCAACGGCAACGACGGCACCAAGATCACTGTCAGGCGGCTGCTCCAGCAGACCAGCGGTCTGCCCGAGTACATGTTCGACGTCCCGATCTGGACCGCGGCGGACTTCCGCGAGCACCGCTACGACTCCTACACCGCCGAGGACCTCGTGGCCCTCGCCATGCGCCACGAACCCCACTGGATCCCGGAACCCGGCGACCGCCGCTGGAGCTACTCCAACACCAACTACACGCTGACCGGAATGATCATCGAGAAGGTCACCGGGAACCCCCGATCGCAGGAGGTGACGGACCGGATCCTCCGCCCCCTCGGCCTCGACCGCACCTTCTCCCCGGGCGACGACCCCAAGCTCCCGGACCCGCACCCGATCGGCTACACCGAATTCCCCGACAGCCCCGAGCCGGTGGAGACCACCGAATGGAACCTCACCGCCGCCAGCGCCGCCGGCGACCTCATCACCACGATGCCCGACCTCGTGCGGTTCTGGCAGGCCCTGCTCGGCGGCGAACTCCTCAACCCGGCCGAACTCGCCGCCATGAAGCAGACCGTCCCCGCCCCCGAATGGGGCCCCGTCTTCCCCGGCGCACGCTATGGCCTCGGAATCGCCCAGCTCCAATCCCCCTGCGGCTCCTATTGGGGTCACGCGGGTAACACCCCCGGCCACACCACCCACAGCGGCTTCACCGAGGACGGCCGCCGCGGAATGGTCCTGCTCACCACCCTGTGGGCCCCCAACGAGAACGCCCTCCCCATCGAGAAGCTCATCAACACCGCCATCGACCACCTGATGTGCGACGCGAAGATATAGAGATGCTCACCATCGGCCGGCTCGCCGCTCACACCGGCGTGACGGTACGCGCCGTCCGCCACTATCACCATCTCGGCCTGCTGCCCGAGCCGGAGCGGGACGCCTCCGGATATCGCCGGTATGGCGCCGCGGCCGTCGTCGACCTGATCCGGATCAAGACCCTGGCCGACGCCGGCGTTCCGCTCGCCCGCATCGACGAACTCCTCCACGCCGGCCCCGGCCACTTCGCCGAGGCCGTCACCGAGATCGACCACTCCCTGGCCGAAAAGATGGACCAGCTCCGCGAACACCGCAGGCGCATCTCCGAACTGGCCGCCGGAGACCGCCTGTTCCTCCCAGAGGACGTCGTGCGCATCCTCGACCGCCAGCGTGCCCTGGGCGTCGGCGAGGGTCTGGTGCGCTTGGAACGCGACGTCTGGATCATGCTCGCCGCCCAGACACCCCAAGCCGTACCCGAATGGGTCGCCGTCAAGAGCGCGGCCCTTGACGATCCGGCATTCGTCGAGCTCTACCGGACGATCTCCCACGCCCTGGACTGGTCTCCCACAGATCCACGCCTACCGGACCTCGCCGAACAGATCACGACCTGGCACCACCGAAACCTCGACCGACCCGGCCCGGACTCCACGGTCCCGGCGGACCTGATGTTCGCCCACGTCCTGCAATCATCACCGGCACTGCGACGACTGCTGGTGGCCGATCCAAGGTGACGACCTGGATGGCTACGCCCCGCGATGACCAGCCCATCGCCCCTTGCGAAGATCGTGCTAGCTTCCTGGGTTGCTGTGGCGGCCGACAGATGTGGGGCAACGATGTTCACGTACGAGTTCGGTGTTGTCGAGTGGCTATGGGATACGAACGCCATCCGGGTCAACCTGCCGGGAGGAAACGAGCGCGTGCTCTCCGGCAGCTACGACGAGGTGGTCGCGGTGCTCTCCGAACTCGGCGGCCAGGGCTGGGACGTTGCCACCTGCGCTGCCCAAAGCAACTGGCTGTTCTGGACCATGCGACGCCAGCGCTGATCGCCACCAGACAGCTGTCGAGAGTCACGGCCTGGAGACTTCGCGCAGGCCCAACGGGATGGGCGCTCATGGAGTTGTGTTCGAGTCTTCAACGGCCGGGTCGGCGAGCCTTTTGACGCATCCACGGATAGGCAGCGCTTGCGTCATAGTCCGTGATCTGGCCCGCTCTCCTTCGCTGGGGGAGCGGGCACTTCGTCGTCTCCTGGTCCTGCTACCGCTGCGCATGGGAATACCCATCCGGTAGGCCCGATCGCGGGTGGCGGGGAGGTCGCCCTGGAACTGGTGCTCTCGCTCGTCTGCTCTTTGGCGAGCAGGAGCTCAGACGGCCGGGTGAAGTCCCAGCGTCATGTGCGGGTAGCCCGCATGGATCCGCTCCCCGAGCTCGATGCCGAGGCTCGCGATGAACGTGGTGATCGCGGCTGTGGCTTGCTCGATGCTGTCGGCATGGCCCTTGAACTCGAACTCGACGAAGTTGCCCAGGTCGGCCACGGCGTCGAAGGCGACCGCGATGCCGTCCAGGTGCCACTCCTCCCGGGTCTTGTCCACCACTGTCAGCTTGGTGAAGTCGAGGGATTGGAGGGTGTGCCGGACGGCGTCAGCGTCGGAGATGCGGCTCTCGTACTCGTCGCAGTGCGTCTTGATCTTCGCTTCCAGCGGGTACCACCGCTTGAAGTTGAGTGAGGCGTTTCCCGCCTCCTCCCGGATACGTAGCCACTCGGAGATGACCTCGCCGTTGAGGAAGTCCTTGTGCGGCGCGTTGAAGTAGGTGTCGACCTGCCGCGAGGACTCCCCGGCCTGGGCGCCCCGCTCTGCGAGGGTGGCCTTCAGGTCCTCCACCGGAGTGAGGAGGCGGAACTTCTGCTCGACCTCGGTGTACTCCATGATCTGCTCCTATCGGGTGTGTACGGCCGGGGAGGGGCGCTGCGCCAGCATGACGCGAGGAGGCTCGGTGAGGTGCCTGATCGTCGATGTCCTCGGCGCTCAAGAAACTGCGAGGAGCGTCGATGTCCCGGCCATGTGGTCGCGACGGTGTCTGCGTCCTGCCTCGCCGCCTGCAGCTCGCCCTGGGCGCCTTGATCAAGCAGGTAGATTCCAGCTTGGGCCTGCGGGATCCCCGAGCCAGACGCGCTGCTCGTCGACTGCTACGGTCAGGCCGAACCCGCTTTGATGTGGGCTCCCAGCCCCTTGCCAGGTCAGGATGGCTTCTTCGGCTTCGTCCCACAGCTTGATCGGCCCGTGCTGGTGCACTGTCCACCCGCCTGCGGAGTCTGGCCGGACGTCAGCTTGCGAGCCGGTGCTGACGTCGTGCACTACGAGAATGTTGCCGGCCCAGCCGTGTTGGGCTTGGGGGATGCCGAGTTGGGCGACGAACAGGGCGGTGTCCTGCTTGAGGATCGCGGGGTCGATTCTGCTGTCGCGCTGGTCGCCGCGGCCCATGTCGATGGGTGGCCGGGGTGGTGGCTGGTGCGGCCGGGCGGTCATGAAGTACACGTCCTCGGTGAGGAAATGGCCGCTGGCGGAGCCGTCGTCGGTCACCTGCAGGTGTGCGAAGGCGGCGCCGCCGAGCCATCCCATCATGGGCGTGGTGATCGTACCTCCGACGCACATCTGCCTGAGCCATGACAGCGGGATGGTGCGCACCGCACACGTGGCGATCAGGCGATCGTAGGGGGCGTCGTGGTCATGGCCCAGCAGTCCGTCGCCGGTCACGAGCGTGGGCGCGTATCCGGCCGCGGTGATGGCGGCCTTGGCGCGGGTGGCCACCTCGGGATCGACCTCGACGGATGCGACGGATGCGGCCCCCAGCCGGTGACACATCAGCGCGGTGGAGTAGCCGGTGCCGGTGCCGATCTCCAGCACCTGGTCGCCTACGCCGATCCCGGCTGCTTCGAGCATCGAGATGACCAGGCCGGGAAAGGTCGATGACGAGGTGGGCCTCAGGATCGGCACGGGACCGGTGGCGTCCTCGGCCATCACCCCGTCGAGCTGGGTGACCCAGGTCTCGTCGGTGTAGACCAGGCGCAGCCACTCCTCTTCGCTCATCTCCGCCCGCCGTACGGGCACCCAGCCGAGGCCGGTCTCGTGACGATAGACGGCATCGCCGATAAAGAGCTCGCGGGGCACCTCCTCCAGCGCGGAGCGCCAGGGCGCGGAGGCGATGTCGGCGGCCAGTTTGCGGCGCAGGTCGGCGGCCAAGGTCATCGCTGCCATCCTTTCAGCAGGGTGTCGGCGAACGTCGCGGCGATCGCATCGGAGTTGGGAAGCCAGCCCCATTGCCCATTCGGGTTGCATTCGACGAAGATCCACTGGTGAGTCTCGCTCGCGTCCTCCAGGAGGGCGAAGTCGAAGCAGCCGAAGATGAGGCCGAAGCGGGCCAGGTACGTGTGCAGCGCGGCTTGGACGGCCGAGGGTACCTGGATCGGGGTGTGCAGGAGGGCAGATGGGTTCTCGCTGCGCCAGTCGAGCATGCCCGCCGGCGAAGTGATCCGGTGAGCGAACACCCGCTCGCCTACCACGGTGACCCTGGCGTCGCCGCTCTTGGGGATCTCGGCCTGGAACAGGTGGGCCGTGACGTGCAGAGACTCGTCCAGATCCGCGGGATCGACCCGCTGTGTCCAGATGGCCGCTACCGGGCCCTCCGGCACGGCCGGGACACCGCGGAACGACTTGTAGATCATCGCGGGATGCTCCGCGGCGAATTTCTCGGCCGCGTCCAGGTCATTGGTGATCAGGGTTGCCGGTATTGGCAGTCCCAGGCGGGCGGCCATCTGCAGTTGCGCCGGTTTGTAGTCGGCCCGCTGGTTGCAGAGGGGGTGGTTGACGTAGCGGCAGTCCGGCAGGTTGAACAGCAGGCCGTGCAGGCCGTAGCGCGCCTCGGCGATGGCGAAGGCGCGAGCTTGCGGATCGAGGCCGTCGAATCGCCAAGCTGAGGGGCGGCGGTAGTACACCGCCCGCGCCCTCTCCAGTTCGATATTGCGACTGGCGGTGCGCAACTGCCCCGTCCAGCGGGCTCCACCCTCTCCCAGCCAGGCACTGAAGATGAGGTCGGAGCCCACATCGGCGGGGTCCACGCGCGCTATGGGCACCTGGCGCTCGTGCAGGGCGGCGATGACCAGGTTCGCGGTGACGTCCTCTGATGAGGTGATTACCATCACGAAGTAGGGCTCGGTTCGCGTCACGCTAGTCAGTTTCGGAGTCGTTTTGGGAGTCGTCCGGCACGTCCGGTGCGTTCTTGGACCCGTCACCGGGACGGGACAGGGTCCCTGACAGGTATGACCGGTTGGTGCCTTTGCTGGCCATCTCGACGATTGTCCCCTGCTCGTCGTAGAAGCGAGCGATCTGAGTGTCCGGGTCCACGCGCACCATGACGTACGGGAGTCTGGCCACTTCCAGACGTTGCGTTGCCCGGCTCAGCCCCCAAGGGCGCGGTGCCGGGGCGTGGGTAACCATCATGTCGATCTCCTCATTGGCGGGTGATCTCGTTCTGACGGTAGATGCCGACATCGGTGTCGACTAGGTGCGATCGTGACCTGGGCGGAGCGGGTCATCACCCACGCCACGAGATCGGCGAGGTGGCGCAGGCCGGGGGACTGGGAACGATATGGCAGGCGTCCGCGCCCACCCTGGCCTGCGCCTCCTCAACGGCCCCCCCGAACCGGCCGCGCTTATGTGTCTTCTCAACCGTATCCGCACGGAGAATCCAGCCGCCTTGCTGCATCTCAGCGACACGAGCTGCGCGCCAGGCCCCGAGAGCCCCCGTCCTCTCGCCGTTGTGCGGTGGGATGAGGAGGACGGGGGCGGCCTCCTCATCCCAACCACCCGCCGGTCCCCTGCGGGGGTCGGCGGCCCTGGCCGCCTCGGCTGGCCAGCTCTCCCGGTGTGAGAAGGCGATTACCAGCATCGCTTCCGGGAGCAGGGGTCACCGGCACCGGCCAGACGCAGGGAAGAAGAGGTTCGGCCGCGCTCATGAGCGTGCGCAACACGTCGGGGTCGCTGGCGGTCACCGGCTCGACCTTGTGCGGGCCGCAGTAGAAGGCGATCCACTCCCGATGCCATTCCAACCACAGCAGGCACCACAACTCCCATGTCGGCTGAAGCGGTTTGAGCTGTGGCGCGCTCATGGCGGGGCCTCCTCGAAGCGGTGGGGTGGCGGGCCGAGCGTGGCTATCGGGGCATGCTCGGCCCGCCGAGCGGTCGGACGGGATCGTCGGTCGTGATGGCCCTCCGATCACGACCGGTCAGGCGGCAGCTGCGCGCGCATCCCTGACCGGGGCTTGGTTGCCGGACCCACCGGTGCGGAACTCGGCCATCACGGCGAGGAACTGGGCTTCCCCGACATCGAGCGGTATCAGGTCGTCGGTCCGCCATGTGGACGCCTCGACCAGGCCGAGCTCCAGGAGGTCGAGCCCGTCGAGAATCTTGTGTATCTCGGCTGAGCTGCGCGGGTAGATGGGCGACAGCTGGGCGTAGAGCTCAAGAGCTTCGGCTCTGACCTTGGCAGATAGCAGGTCGCCGCACACGTGCGAGAAGATCAAGAATCTTTCGTCGCAGCCGTAGCGGTGGATGCCTCGGGTGGTGGGCCGCAATGGGCAACCGTTGGAGCCGGGCCCAAGCAGGGGGATGAGAGTGTGCGCGGCGCCTTCTGGATCTTCGATGGGATGCCAGTGCCAACGTGTCGGCGAGCGGACGAACCAGCGAAAGCGCTCAGGCCCGCACCACACCGTGAGGCTTGCGCTCACCTTCAAACTCGGCTGGCATCCCGGACGCACGTGTACGTCGCCATCTCGGGTACCGACGTCGTGCCTGATTAGCGCGATTCGTAGTAGCCGTATCGCCTGGCCAGGTGTCATGTCCCTGACCGTAGGCCGCAGTTGAGGACAGAAAGGCTACGAACTGTAGCCCTTACTTTGGGTCAGGCCAATAGGCCGACTTGGTCCACGAGTTGAGTTGCTTGGGTCCGTAGATATGAAGGCCCGGTCTCAAGCAGCTCGAATGCCATCCGCCGGGCGTGGGTGCTGTACCGGATTGTTTCCGGAGCAGTCTGCTGGGCCAGCTGAAGCGCCCCGAGCACGGCATCGTGATCACGCTGAAGGAGATGCGCCCGCGCGACTTCGATGAGGTGACGACCGCGCCGGGGCCTGGATGGGATAGGGACGCTCTCGGCACTTTCTGCCTGTCTCGCCGACTCTCCACCTTGATGCAGTTCGACGGCCACGGTGACCGCATGCGCTCGCATGATTACTTGGCTGAAGGAAGTCCACGGCTGGTAGTAATCCTTGGGCAGGCGCTCGGCGACTCTTTGCGCTTCCTCCCACTGCACCCATGCCTCAGCGGCGTCACCGAGCCTGGCCGCGGTGAAAGCCAGCTCGAAGGACAGGGCTCCCCACATCGCCAGAAGATCCACGCCAGCGCCGCCCAGGTACGGCTGGATGGCCGTCATGCCCTGCTCGTTGATGTCCCGCGCGGCCTCGAGGTCCCCGTTGTCTCTATGCGCCTGCGCCAGGAACCACACCGCGCAGGACAACGCCATCGGATCTTCTGATTCCTGGGCGGCCATCAGCGCTCGATCGGCGACACGCCACAGCAGGTCCTCGGCCGGCTGGTAGGCGATGAACATCTGGCTCAAGCCGTACGCCTCGGCCAGCAGGGCGTTGGCCCGGCGCCGATCGTCTCCGCCGTACATACTCGCGGCAAGCTGAGTGTCCCGCAGGAGATCCGGCAGGATGGCGCCAAGGGCGGTGCGATGATCCGGAGAGGTGTGGCGAGTGCGCCATGCAGCATCGAGCCTCGCCCGCAGGACGTTCAACGGCTGTACGGTGCCCTGTGGCCGCAGCAAGGGTGCGTTGTTCACAGCGGCCCGCACCGAGGCCAGTGCAGGATGGCCAGGGCCGGAGAACATCCGCACCGGCGGAAGCTGCTCCCCAGTCAGCTCCGAAAGATCCTTGACGCCCAATGCTGATGCCAGTCGGAGGATGATGGTCAGCCGCGGCTCGGATTGCCTTCGACCGGATTCCACCGCCTTCAACCACGCTGTCGATTTCCCAACAAGACCGGCTAGGACCTCCTGGCTCATCCCTTTGCGCTTACGAACCATTCGGATTCGCTGTCCAACGGTTAGCACCGGGGGCCCGGTTTCGTCGCTACCGTTGCTCACAGGCCCTGCACCTCCAGCGTGGTAGATCTTCGACATTCTCCAGGCTAGACGTGCAAGGCTCACGTATGTAGAGGTTCGCCAGCCTCTCCTAGAGGATGACCTTGCGGAGCGCGGGCGGCGCGCATCGGTGTAAGGATGAACCCTGCCCGCCGCCTGAGTAGCTTGCCCCAGCTGGGTTGAGGTCGGTGCTCGTCTCGGCGATCCGGGTGCCAGGCTGCCCGGTCCTGCATCTGCGTCTCAGCGGACGTTGGGTGCTGAACGAAAGGGCAAGTCGTGAGCCTGGATGCGGATGGCACCTAGCTCAGCCGGGAATCCATCCCGGCGCAACGGCAGGACGTCGGCCACGTGGGGAGCGCGAGGGTTCTCCCTCGCCCGGGGTGTGGGGCAGAGCCCCACTGTCACAGCCCGAGCCCCAATGCGCGAAGCGCTCCAAAGGGGAGGACCACGCCCTCAGCCGGGGTGTGGGGGCCGCGCCCCCACTGTCACAGCCCGAACCCCCAGCGCGAAGGCCCGAGCCTTTCAGCATTCGATGACGTTGACGGCCAGGCCGCCGCGTGAGGTCTCCTTGTACTTGTCGAGCATGTCCCGGCCCGTGTCGCGCATCGTCTTGATGGCCTTGTCCAGGCTGACGAAGTGGCGGCCGTCGCCGCGCAGGGCGATGCGGGCGGCGGTGATGGCCTTGATGCTGGCCACCGCGTTCCGTTCGATGCACGGGATCTGGACCAAGCCGCCGATCGGGTCACACGTCAGACCCAGGTTGTGCTCGATGCCGATTTCCGCCGCGTTCTCCACCTGTTCCGGGGTCCCGCCCAGGACCTCCGTCAGGCCTGCCGCGGCCATGGAGCAGGCTGAGCCTACCTCGCCCTGGCAGCCCACCTCAGCACCCGAAATAGACGCGTTCTCCTTGAACAGGACGCCGATCGCGGCCGCTGTCAGCATGAAGCGGACCACGCCCTCGTCGTTCGCCTGGGGGACGAAGCGCGTGTAGTACGTCAGGACTGCCGGGATGATGCCTGCCGCGCCGTTCGTCGGGGCGGTCACGATGCGGCCCCCGGCGGCGTTCTCCTCGTTGACGGCAAGGGCGAACAGCGAGACCCAGTCCATCGTCTGGAGCGGGTCCTTCTCGGGGGACTCGCTGCACAACTGGCGGTGAAGCTGGTGGGCGCGGCGGCGTACCTTCAGGCCGCCGGGCAGCATGCCTTCTTTGCTGATGCCCCGGCTCACACACTCGGCCATGACCCGCCACAGGTTCAGGATGCCGTCGCGGATCTCCTGCTCGGTACGGCCGAAGGCCCTCTCGTTCTCCAGCATGAGCCCGGAGATGGACAGGCCGGTGTTGTGGCAGTGCTTCAGGAGCTCTTCCGCGGAGGTGAACGGATAGGGAACGACGGTGTCGTCGGGCTTGATGCGGTCGGCGCCGGTGGCGTTCTCGTCGACGACGAAGCCGCCGCCCACGGAGAAGTACACCTTCTCGCGGAGTTTCTCCCCGTCGGCGGCGAAGGCGGTGAAGCGCATGCCGTTCGGGTGCTCGGGCAGGCTGATCTTGCGTTCGAAGACCAGGTCCTCGCCGACGACGAACGGGATCTCGCGCTCGCCGTACAGGCGGACGGTTCCTGCGGCGCGCATGGCGGCGAGGCGTTCGTCGACGGTGTCGACGTCGACGAGTTCGGGCTTCTCGCCGGACAGGCCGAGGAGCACGGCCTTGTCACTGCCGTGGCCCTTGCCGGTCAGGCCGAGGGAGCCGTAGAGGATGGCCTCGACCCGCGCGGTCCGCTCGACGAGGCCGTCTTCGTGCAGGCCGCGCGCGAACTTGTGCGCGGCTGCCATCGGGCCGCCGGTGTGCGAGCTCGACGGGCCGATTCCGATCTTGAAAAGGTCGAAGACGCTGATCGCCATTGATGCGTCCTTCCGCAACAGGGGGGAGGGCGGTGCCGGGGCCCATGCCGGGCCCCGGCGGTTGGTCAGGAGTCGCCGGAGGTGAGTGCTCCGTACTCCTCAGCTGAGAGGAGGTCCTCCGGGTCGCCTTCGAGGCGTACCCGGAACATCCAGCCCTCGCCGTAAGGGTCGTTGTTGACCAGCGACGGATCGTCCACGACGGCCTGGTTCACCTCGGTGACCTCGCCGCCGACCGGGGCGTAGATCTCGCTCACCGACTTGGTCGACTCGACCTCGCCGATGGAGTCGCCGGCCTCGACGTTGGAGCCCGCCTCGGGAAGCTGCACGAAGACGACGTCACCCAGGGCCTCGGCGGCGAAGGCCGTGATGCCGACGGTCACGGTCCGGCCGTCGTCGAGACCGGCCACCCATTCGTGCTCCTTGGTGTAGCTCAGCTCGTCAGGGATGCTGCTCACTTACGTCCTCCTGCTAGTTACTGCGCTTGTATTCACGAACGGGCGCTGCGCTTGTAGAAGGGCAATGCGACGAGGTCCATGCCCTCCTGGCTGCCCCGGATGTCCACGGCCACGCCTTCGGTGACACCAGTGTCCACGTAGGCCATCGCGATGGGCTTACCCAGGGTCTGGGAAGGGGCCCCGCTGGTGACCTCGCCGACCACGGCGCCGTCCTTGGTCACCGGGTACCCGTGGCGGGGGACCCGGCGCCCGTGCGCCACCAGTCCGACCAGGCGCCGCCGCGGCGGGTCGTTCTTGACCGCCTCCAGCGCCGCCCTGCCGACGAAGTCGCCGGGCTTGTCGAATTTCACCACTCGGCCCAGGCCCGCGTCGAACGGGGTGAGCGCGGTGGACAGTTCGTTGCCGTAGAGCGGCATGCCGGCTTCGAGGCGCAGCGTGTCGCGCGAGGACAGTCCCGCCGGAATCAGCCCGTACGGCTCGCCCGCCTTGACCAGCGCCTGCCACAACGGCACCGCGTCCTCGTTGGCGATGAACAGCTCGAAGCCGTCCTCGCCGGTGTAGCCGGTGCGGGCGATGAGCGCCTGGGCCCCGGCGACGACGCCGGGCAGCCCGGCGTAGTACTTGAGTCCGGGCAGGTCGGCGTCGGTGAGCGAGGAGAGGATCTCCTGGGCGCGCGGACCCTGCACGGCGATGAGCGCCCACTGCTCGGACCGGTCGTCCACGACGGCGTCGAACCCGGCGGCGCGCGCGGTCAGCTCGCGGGCCACGAGGAGGTAGTTGGAGGCGTTGGCCACGACCATGAACTGTTCGTCGGCGAGCCGGTAGACGATCAGGTCGTCCAGGACCCCGCCGTCCTCCCCGACGATCATCGTGTAGCGGGCCCGTCCGGGCGCCAGCGCCGAGAGGTGGCCGACGAGCGCGTAGTCGAGTGCCTCGCCCGCCTGGGGCCCGGTCAGGAAGATCTCGCCCATGTGCGAGAGGTCGAACAGTCCGGCGGCGGTGCGCACGGCGTTGTGCTCGGCGGACTCGCTGCCGTAGCGCAGCGGCATCAGCCAGCCGGCGAAGTCGGTCAGCGTCGCGCCGAGACTCTCGTGAACGTCTCGCAGCGGTGTCGGTCGGGACATTGGTCTTCGCACCTCAGGGCAGGGTCGGATGCCAGCATCCTCCCCCTCTGTCATCGATGCCTGAGAGCTTCGCCCGGGTTTTGCCGGACTTTCACCTTCGGCGAGGCCCGGAGGCCTGCTTTCCAGAGGCACCTCGCCCGAGCGGTCCTTTGCCTTGAGAGGTTCGCGGGGAGGGCTTGCTCCTTCAGGGGCTCTGACCGGATTGTCAGAACGCTCTCCCGCACGGGTTCACCGGTGTCTCCAACCAGCCTAGTGCCGTCACGGGGGTGTTGTCGCGTGTGGATCGCGCCAATCGATCTCTTCCGTGAGCTTGTGCAGGGTTGTGGCGCCGATGCGGCCTTCGGTGTACATCTGGCCGAGCGTCTCGCGCTGCGCCCTGGCGAGCTCGTCGCGCAGGTCGTGCGGGGCGCCGGCGTTCGCCTCGACCGCGAGCAACTGCCGCTGCGCCCACAACGTGCCGGTGTCGAGCCGGTGGGAGATCTGGTCGAGCCTGCGCATCGCCGCCGCGGCCGCCGCCTGCCGCGCCCGCGCCTCCTCCTCCGGCGCCGCGACACCCCCACTCTCCGGTACGGCGGCGCGGCACGTGAGCAGGGCGAACCCGCTGACCAGCACCACCGAGGCGGCGGCGAAGATCAACGCGTCCTGGGCGGGCAGCGCGGGGATGGCCAGCGCGATGGCCAGCGTCGAGGCCCCGCGGGTGCCGCCCAGGGTGAGGGCTCGGACGTTGTGCCGGTCGACGGCCAGCGCGAACGCCAGCCGTACCAGCAAACTCGCGCCCAGCAGAGCCGCGGTGACCAGCAGGACCGTCGTGAGCGGCAGGCCGGAGTGTGAGCCGCCCAGATCGCGTAGCTGGAGCCCGAGCAGGACCGCGAGCGTGCCGCCGAGCAGGAACGTCAGGACCTGCCAGGTGATCCGCTCGGTGGCCCGCGCGGGGGTGTGGAAGAGGCGGCCGCGCGCCCCGACGTAGAAGCCGGCGGCGGTGACGGCGAGCGGGCCGGACAGTCCGAGCTTGCTCGCGCTGATCTCGGCGACGAACGGCGTGGCCAGCGAGAGCACGATCAGCGTTCCCGAGTCGGCCAGGCGGCGGCGCAACTGCACGACGACCCAGCCGAGCGCGAGGCCCGCGAGCGCGCCGCCGGCGATCGCCCCGGCCAGTTGCAGCGCGGCCACGGAGACGGTCTCGGGACGTTTGAGCTGCTCAAGCCCGATGGCGAGCAGCACGACCGCGACGCCCTCGTTGATCAGGCTCTCGCCGCGCAGCACGGTGAGCACGCGCTCCGGCGCGCCGAGCCGGTCGAGGACGAGTGCCTGGGTGGGCGCGAAGGCGGCGCCGACGGTCAGCGCGGCGCCCCACGGCAGGCCCGGGAGCAGCAGATGGGCGACGAGGGTGACGGCGCCGGCGGTGGCGAGGGTGAGCCCGACGCCGAGGAACATGATCGGCCGCCAGGCGGCGCGCGACTCGCGGGGCGCGCTGCGCGTGGTGGCGTGGTGGTAGAGCAGGGGCGGGATGAGCACGGTCAGCACGACGTACGGGTCCATCGACACGACCGGCACCCAGGGCAGGATTCCCACGAGCATGCCGAGCAGGACCAGGAACGGCAGGGGCGGCAGCCTCCATCTCGTGCTGAGAAAGCGGGCCAGCACGATCGAGACGGCGACGAGCGCGGCGATGATCACCAGGTCGCTGGACAAAAGCTCGGGCTCCCTCCTGAGGGGGATCGGATCCGGACAACGGTGGCGAGCCTATGGGGGATATGTCCGGAATAATCCGAGCTTGGTGCGTGAGGTGATCAGTGTTTGCCGAGAGGTTCGGGGACCCTGCGTGTCGCTTGCCGGGTGTTTAACCGGATATATCGGGACTTTGCGGGGCGTGTGACTCAACGCATAGCGCGGCCGGCCGTCCCCCCGGATGAACGGCCGGCCACGGGGTGTGGCCGGGAACCTGGCACACCCCAGCGGTTCCCGGCCACGTCTGTACGACCGGCGCCTGGCGGGACGCCGGCCGTACATGCTCCTCTAGAGGCGCTGCCAGAGCGCGGGTGTGCCGGGCGGCTCCCAGCCGGGCAGGCTCGTGTGGCTCTGCAGGCACCGGTAGTTGGTGCCCTGGTAGCTCACGGTCGTGCCGGCCGTGTAGGAGGTGTACGGCGCCCATTCGTTGCCGGTGCTGCCCACGGTCAGGGTGAACGTGGCCGAGCGGTCCGTGCTGGTGCCGTCGCCGTTGAGCGTGATCGGATAGGTGCCGGCGGCGACCGAGGAGGTCGTCGCGATCGACACCGCGGAGGTCTGGCCCGCCGAGATGGTGGCCGGGCTGAAGCTCACCGTCACGCCCTGGGGAGCTCCGGAGGCCGTCAGCGCGATCTGCTGGGCCTGGCCGGAGGTGACCTGGGTGTTGACGGTGGCGCTCGCGCTGCCGCCGGGCTGGACAGAGGCGGACGCCGGGCTGACCGAGAACGAGTAGTCGTTCTGGACCTGCCCGATCGTCAGGTTGAAGGCGGTCGAACGGTCGCTGTCGGCGCCGTCACCGTTGAGGGCGATCTGGTAGCTACCGTTCGCCGCCGCCGCTGACGCCGCGACCGTGACCGTCGAGGACTGGCCCGCCGAGATCGTCTGCGGGCTGAAGGAGACGGTCACCCCGGCCGGGACACTGCCGGCGGAGAGGCTGACCTGCTGCGCCTGGCCGGAGGTGACCGTCGTGGTGAGCGTCGTCGTCGCCGACTGGCCGGGCTGGAGGGTTGCCGAGGCCGGGCTCACCGCGATGGAGTAATCGTTCGGCTGCGCCTGGCCGACGGCCAGGGTCCACAGCGCGTGCGCGGCCGCGTCGGCGTTGCGGTCGAGCGCGGTCGTGTTGATGTTGGACGGGTAGGTGTCGCAGGCCGAGTGGTAGCAGCGGTCGAACGACTGGTTGGCCTGACCGCCCCACTTGGCGGCCTGGGCGGCCGTCTTGCGCTCGCTCGCCCCGGTGAAGACGCCGCCGACGCGTACGCCGGCGTTCTTGAACGAGGCGTGGTCGCTGCGTCCGTCGCCGATGCGCTCCGGCTCCGTCTGCACGCCGATCGAGGTGTAGTAGTCGTTGAACAGCCGCTGCAGGGCCACGTCGTCGTCATAGACGAAGTAGCCGGGGTTGGGCGAGCCGGTCATGTCGAAGTTGAGGTACGCCTCGACGCCCGCCGCACCCCCGTTCTGCACGTAGTACCGGGAGCCGATCAATCCCTGCTCCTCGGCACCCCACCAGCCGAACCGGACGTGCTTGGTCACCGTCGGCCGCTGGCTGGCCAGGGTCAGGGCGATCTCCAGCAGGGCCGAGGAGCCCGAGCCGTTGTCGTTGATCCCCGGACCGGCGGCGACGCTGTCCAGGTGGGCACCGAGCATGATGGTCTGGTTGGTCGGGCCACCCGGCCAGTCGGCGATGAGATTGCTGCCGCCGCTGAAGGTCTGGATCCGGGTGGTGTATCCGGCCGCGTCCAGCTTGCCCTTGATGTAGTTGACCGAGGCGTTGTACCCGGGCCGTCCTGAGGCCCGGTTACCGCCGTTGGCCGTGGCGATCGACTGGAGCTGGCTGAGGTGGGCTGTCACGTTCGCGACCGGGATGTTGGGCGGCGCGACAGCCTGAGCGCTCGTGGCGCCGGCGAGGGGGGCCAGGGCGGCCACCACGATGGTGACCAGCCCTGACACTAGGAGTTTCTTCACAGCGGCTGCCAGAGTGCGAGCACGTTCGGCGGCTCCCAGCCGGGCAGGCTGGTGTGGCTCTGCCGGCAGCGGTAGCTGGCGCCCTGGTAGGTGACGACCTGGCCGACCGTGTAGGAGGTGTACGGCGCCCATTCGGTGCCGGTGCTACCCACGGTCAGCGTGTAGGTGGCCGTCTTGCTGCCACTGGTGCCGGCGCCGGTGAGCGTGATCGGGTAGGACCCCGCCGCGACACTGGAGGTCGTGGCGACGGTCACCTGAGAGCTCTGGCCGGCGGTGACGGTGGCCGGGCTGAAGGTCACTGTCACGCCCGAGGGCTGGCCGGTGGCCGACAACGCGACCTGCTGAGCGGAGCCGCTGGTCACCGTCGTGTTGATGGTGGTCTGAGCGGAGCCGCCCGGCTGAGTCGAGCCGGACGCCGGGCTGACCGCGAACGAGAAGTCGTCCTGGACCTGCCCGATCGTGAGGTTGTAGGTGGCGTTCTTGTCGACGGCGGTGCCGTCAGCGGTCACCTGTACGGCGTGGCCGCCCACGGGGCTGCCCGCCGAGGTCGACAGGGTCAGCGTCGAGGTCTGGCCGGCGGTGATCGTGGCCGGGTTGAACTGGGCCGTCACACCACTGGGCAGCGTGCCGGCGCGCAGCGTGATCTGCTGGGCGTTGCCGCTGGTCACCGTGGTCCTGACCGTGGTGGTCACGCTGTCGCCCGGGTCGGCCTGGCCGGCGGCCGGGTCGAGGGAGAGCGAGAAGTCGTCGGTCGGGGCGGTGCACGTCGGCTCGCCGGACTGGGCGCCCAGGCGGATGCCGTCGAAGGCGGCCTTCACCACGTTGAACTCGGCGCAGCTACCGGGCCACAGCTCCTTGGCGGCCTGCAGCGCGGCCACCCGGACCTTGGTGTGCGTCCACGGGGACGTCTTCTTGTTCAGCGTGGTCATGAAGACCTGGGCGGCCTTGCGGATGCCGATGCCGACGATCGCCGGGCCGTTGTCGCAGCGGGTGCTGGCGGGCTTGCCCTGCGGGTTGGTGCCCTCGGACATCAGGTAGAACCAGTGGTTCTGCGGGCCGGCTCCGGCGTGCACCTCGGGGAAGGACCCCGGGGTGTAGCAGTTCGGGTGGCCGAGAGCCGACGGGTTGTACATGTTGCGGATCGGGCCGCCGCCGAGCGCGGGCTCCTCGCCGACCAGGTAGTCCGGCGGGTCGTTCGGGTTGTTGGCGTAGTGCTCGGTCACGGCGCCGAAGATGTCACCGGTGGACTCGTTCAGGCCGCCGGCCTCGTTGCCGGAGCCCGCGCCGCCGGGCGTGGTCTGGAAGATGGCGTGGCCGTACTCGTGGCCGACGACGTCCATCGAGACCAGGTTCTTGCGCGCGGCGCCGCTGGCGCCGTTGTGGCCGTAGTTGGTGTACGAGCCGTTCCAGAAGGCGTTGGCCTGGGCCAGGCCGACCCGGGCCGGGAAGCCGCCGCCGGAGCCGTTGATGCCGTTGCGGCCGACCCACTCCCGGAGCATGTCCCATTCCTTCTGGACTCCGTAGAGGACGTCGACGCAGGCGGTCGGCAGGTCGGTGGCGCCGCCGTTGCCCCAGGGGCTGGAGCCGGTGAAGGCGGAGCCGTTCTGGCCGCCGCACTGGATGCCGCGGCGGTTGGGGTCGACCATCGAGGTGGCCTGGGTGTCGATGGTGACGGTCCCGACGTAGTGGGACCGGCCCTCGGCGGCCTTGAACAGCTCGACCTCGTCGATGACCGCGCCGGTCAGCGCGTCGACGTAGACGGTCCGGTTGTTGGACGGGCCGGTGACGGTGGTCGCGTACGCCAGCCGCGGGGTCTTGCTCGCGGCGTGGACGACCAGCGACGGCGCGCTGACGCTGTCCACCTTCTTGATCCGTGCCTGCGACGTGGCGGCGGCGGTGGCCGCGCTCACCTTGGCCTTGGTGCCGACGTTGATGACGGCTTGCTGGCCGGTGGTGATGTCGCTGACCGACTGGCCGGAGGCGTCCGTGGTGACGACGACCTCGCCGCCGTAGACGGGCAGGCCCTTGTGGGTGCGTGAGTAGGTCAGGAACTGCAGACCGTTCGCGCCGGGGGTGTTGGCCTGGAGGTGGTATGCGTCGTCCTGCGCGGTACGCAGGGAGGGGGCGTAAGCAGCAAGCGCGCCCTGCGCCGAGGTGACGGCGCTCTTGGCCTCACTTGGAGTTGGGGGATCTTGTCCGGCCTGCGCCGCCTGGGGTACCAGGGCCAGCGCCAGCGCGACTAACGCGGCGGCCGACAGTTTGAGCTTGGGGTTCACTCTCGTGGCTCCTTGGGGGGTGTGAATCTGGCTGGAGTCAACCCCAAGCTGACATCGGGGGCTCACGGACCGTAACCCCACAATTTGTCATAACGTCACACTATGGGCGCCATGTCGCCGCAACCACGCGTTGTATGTGGGGTTGCGCATGGCCTCCGACCAATAGGTCTTGGTGACCGCCTGGACGAGGTCCTTGGCGTGCGGAGCCAGCGCTCCGTGCTCGGTCCAGCCGATCAGGTGACGCATCTTCATCGGCGACCCGACCAGCGGCCGGATCACGATGCCGTCCCGCGCCGGGCTCGTGGCCTGGAACAATCCGACGCAGCGGCCCTCCGCGATCAGGTCCAGCGCGACGCTCAGGTCCACCTTGAACCCGACCATCGGCGAGAACCCGTGATCGGCGCACGCGGTCCAGAAATGCTCGCGCGGCCCCGACTCCAGCAGCGCGTGCTGCGCCCACTGCTCCTTGGCGAGATCCGCCAGATCGATCTCGTCGTGTGCCGCCAGAGGGTGACTGGCCGTCAACCCCACGAAGACCGGCTCGATCGCGATCTCGGCGTAGACGGCGCCCTGGGGCGGTTGCAGTTCGTGACCGGGATAGTCGTCCAGGGTGGCCAGCTCGATGCGTTCCGACTCCAGCAGTCCGGGCAACACCTCGGTCGTCTCTTCGGTACGAAGGCTGATCTCGGCCTCTGGTAACAGGCGGCGTAACGCCTTGGCCGCGTAGATGGCCAGCCGGGTGAGGGCGCAGCCGACGCGGATGGTGTCGCGCTCGTCCCGCGCGTGGCGCCGGGCGTCACGCGCTAGGTCGTCGAAGGCGGGTAAGACGGAACGCGACCTCAACAGCAGCCAGCGGCCTAAGGGAGTGGGCGTCGTCCCTTCGCGGCCCCGCTCGAACAGCGGGCCGCCGAACTGCCGCTCGATGCGGCGCAGCTGCGCTGCGAGCGCGGGCTGGGACATCCCGAGCGACGTCGCCGCCTTGGAGATGCTCCCGGTGTCCGCGATCGCACATACGACTCTGAGATGCCGGACCTCGAGCTCCACACTCTGAGAGTAAAAGTAAAGAAGCTTTCCAGTAAGACCCAATTCGGAATTCGCTGCTGACCTGGCGTTCACGGGCCCGACATGACCGCGCCGTGGGGTGTTCTACCTCGTGGTCTATCGGATTGGGGTCGATCGCGGCTTTTGCGGTGGATCGTGACGGCCGACTTGACAGCCACGCTCTGCGGACCGGACAGGGGCGAGTGAAGACGCCGAGGGGGTACGGCCGGGGCGGCCCGAGACGGGATCGCGACCCCGGGATTCCCTGGACCGGTGGCGCCCGCAAGGGGTGGTGCCGAGGGGCGGGTCTCCGGCAGCGCCGCTCACCGTTCCGGTCGGGTCTACGGCTGCACCGCTCACCCTCACGCCCCTGTCTCTGGCAACACGGCTCGCCATCGCAGACATCCCTCCGGCGCCGCCCCTCACAGTGCTACCCGGCCCCGCCGGAGACCGGGTTGCCGACATGGGTGCTGGTCGGCTCGTGGCTGGGTGCGGTTGTGGGGTCGGTGATCGGGTTGGCGTGTTGGGTGGTGGGTTCAGGGGGTGGGGTGGGTGGCGGCGGTGGTCAGGGCGTGGAAGAGGGCGGGGTCGGTGCCGGCCTCGGGGTGCCATTGGACGGCCACGGCGAAGGGGTGGGCGTCCAGTTCGATGGCCTCGATGGTGTTGTCCTCCGCGCGGGCGCTCACGGTCAGGCCGGTGCCCAGGCGGTTGACGGCCTGGTGGTGGTAGTGGGGGACGTTGAGCGGGTCCTGGCCGAGGATCTTGGCCAGGCGGGTGCCGGGTTCGGTGTGGACGGGCAGGTGTCCGAACGTGCCCGGCGCGGGGGAGTGGCCCTCGTGGCCGGTCACGTCGGGCAGGTGCTGGTGGAGGGAACCGCCGAGGCTGACGTTGAGAACCTGGAGCCCCCGGCAGATGCCCAGGAAGGGCAGCCCGGCCTCCAGAGCTGTGGACATCAGGGCGAACTCCGCTTCATCACGAAATTTCCGGATGTAGCCGACGCGGTCGTGGGCGGGCTCGTCGTACCGGGCGGGGTCGATGTCGCCGCCTCCGGCCACGATGAGGCCGTCCAGGCGGGTGACGAGCTCGGCGGGGTCGCCGGCCGGGGGCAGGATGACAGGCTGACCACCGGCCGCCGCCACCTGCTCCACGTACATGTACGGCAGCAGCGCCGTGTCCATCTCCCACACGGTGAACCGCGCGGGCTCCACGTAACAGGTGATCCCGATGACGGGCCGCATGCTCATACCTCCATCCTCATCCATCCGCCTGCCCACCCGGGAAGCCGGTCAACACACCGCGCGAGCGGCATCTCGCTCCGGGAGCGGGGCGAGGTGTGTGTCACGCGTGTGGCCTGCCAACCCCACGGCGGGCTAGGCAGGTCACACGCGTGGCCTCTCGCCCCCGAGGCGAGCGAGGCCGGTCGCGCGTGTGGCCCCTCGCCCCCGGTGGTCGGTGGGCGAGGTGTGTCGTGTGTGGCCCGCCGACCCCGGGGCGGGTGATTTGTGTAGCGCGTGTGGTGCGACACCCCCGGGCCGGGCGGGTCGTGTGTGGTCAGCGGGCCACGGGGTCGGGGCGCGGCGTGTCGCGCGTGTGGCCGGCTGGCCGTGGGAGTGGGTCGGCGTGGGTCGTCGCGGCGGCCCGCCCCGCGCGGCCGCCTGCCGTGGCCCTGGAGTGCCGCCCGCCCCGTGCGGCGGGCGGCGGGGGCGGTGGCTTGCCGTAACGGACCAAAGACTCCTAAGAGATCAAAGGCCCTTGAGAGATCAAAAGCCCTTAAGCGATCGAGAGGTCCGTAACGGATCGAGACATCAACGAAAGAGATCAGAACGGGGTAACATAAGCGCCGGAGATGCCGCCGTCGACGAGGAACTCCGAGCCCGTGATGAAGCTGGCGTCGTCGCTGGCCAGGAAGGCGACCGCGGCGGCGATCTCGGTGGCCTCGGCGAAGCGGCCGACCGGGATGTGGACCAGGCGGCGCTGCGCGCGCTCGGGGTCCTTCGCGAACAGTTCCTGCAGCAGTGGGGTGTTGACCGGCCCGGGGCACAGGGCGTTGACGCGGATGCCCTCGCGGGCGAACTGCACCCCGAGTTCGCGCGACATCGCCAGCACGCCGCCCTTGGAGGCGGTATAGGAGATCTGCGAGGTCGCCGAGCCCATCACGGCCACGAACGAGGCAGTGTTGACGATGGAGCCCTTGCCCTGCCGCCGCATGTAGGGGATGACGTGCTTGCAGCAGAGGTACACGCTGGTGAGGTTGACCTCCTGCACGCGCCGCCAGGCGTCGATGCCGGTCTCCAGGATGGAGTCGTCGTCCGGCGGGGAGATGCCGGCGTTGTTGAAGGCGATGTCCACGCTGCCGTAGGTGTCGAAGGCGGTCCGGTACATGCGGGCGACGTCCTCGTCGCTGGTCACGTCGGCCTTGACGAAGATCCCTCCGACCTCCTCCGCGGCCTTCTTGCCGGCCTCCTCGTCGATGTCGACGCAGACCACCCGGGCGCCCTCCTCGGCGAACCTGCGCGCCGTGGCCAGCCCGATCCCGCTGCCCGCACCGGTGATGACGGCGACGCGGTCCTGCAAACGCTGCATGTTCATGACTCCCAGGAGATGAAAACGTTTTTGGTCTCGGTGAAGGCGCTGAGGGCGTCGGGGCCGAGTTCGCGGCCCAGGCCCGACTGCTTGAAGCCGCCGAACGGGGTCCAGTAGCGCACCGACGAGTGCGAGTTGACCGACAGGTTGCCCGCCTCGACCGCGCGCGCCACCCGCAGCGCGCGGCCGACGTCGCGGGTCCAGATGGACCCGCTCAGGCCGTAGGGGGTGTCATTGGCGATACGTACGGCGTCCGCCTCGTCCCGGAAGGCCACCACCGACACCACGGGCCCGAAGATCTCCTCGGTGAACGCGCGGTCGGTGACCCGCGAGGTGAGCACGGTGGGCGGGAACCAGTAGCCGGGCCCGTCCGGACAGGCGCCCTGCAAGTGCGGCTCGGCGACGAACCCGCGTACCCGCTCCAGATGCTCTGCGCTGATCAGCGGGCCCATCTCGGTGCTCTCGTCGAGGGGGTCGCCGACCTTCACATCCAGTACGGCGGCGCCCAGCCTCTCCAGGAACTCCTCGTACACGGTGTGCTCGACCAGGATGCGCGATCGGGCGCAGCAGTCCTGCCCGGAGTTATCGAAGACGGCATACGGCGCGGTTTTCGCCGCTTTTTCGAGATCGGAGTCCTGGAAGACGATATTTGCGGACTTGCCGCCCAGCTCCAGCGTCAGCCGCTTCACCTGGCCCGCCGCCTTGGCGGCGATCTCCTTGCCCACCTCGGTCGAGCCGGTAAAAACGATTTTGGCGACGCCCGGATGCTCGACCAGCCGGGCGCCGGCGACCTCCCCGGCCCCGGGCAGCACCTGCAGCACGCCCTCCGGCAGGCCCGCCTCCAGAGCCAGCTCGGCCAGCCGCAGCGCCGTCATCGGCGTCCACTCGGCCGGCTTCACGATCACGGTGTTCCCGGCCGCGAGCGCGGGCGCGACGCCCCAGGTCATGACGACCATGGGGAAGTTCCACGGCACGATCACGCCCACGACGCCCAGCGGCTCGTGGAAGGTGACGTCCACGCCGCCCGGCACGGGGATCTGCAGGCCGTGGTGGCGTTCCGGGGCGCCCGCGTAGAAGTGCAGCACGTCGCGGACGTTGCCGGCCTCCCAGCGGGCGTTGCCGATCGTGTGGCCGGCGTTGGCGACCTCCAGCTGGGCCAGTTCCTCGCCATGGCGGTCCACCAGGCCGGCGAACCGGCGCAGCAGCCTGGCCCGGTCGCCCGGCGCCACCTCGCGCCAGCTCGCGTACGCCCGCTTGGCACGCTCCACGGCCCGGTCGATCTCGGCCGCGTCGGCGAGGTCGACCTCGGCCACCACGGCTTCGGTGGCCGGATTGATGATCTTCATGCTGGTCCCTTACAAACGTTCGAAGCCGCGGAACATTTCCCAGTCGGTGACCGCCGCGTCGAAGGCGGCCAGCTCGACGCGCGCGTTGTTGGCGTAGTGGGCCACGACGTCCTCGCCGAAGGACTCCCTGGCCAGCTTCGAGCCCTCGAACAGGGCGAGCGCGTCGCGCAGCGTGTGCGGCACGGTCTCGGCGCCGGAGGTGTAGGCGTTGCCGGTGAAGGCGTCCTCGAGTTCGAGCTCGTGGTCGATGCCGTGCAGGCCAGCCGCGATCAGCGCGGAGACGGCCAGGTAGGGGTTGACGTCGCCGCCGGGCACCCGGTTCTCCACGCGCAGCGAGTGGCCGTGGCCGACCAGGCGCAACGAGCAGGTGCGGTTGTCCACGCCCCACTTGACGGCGGTCGGGGCGAAGCTGCCGGGCACGTACCGTTTGTAGGAGTTGATGTTCGGCGCGTAGAAGAGCGTGAGCTCGCGCATGAAGGCGAGCTGGCCGGCGATGAAGCGGGCGCCCAGCTCGGACATGCCATGGGGTCCGTCTCCGGCCATCACCGGCTCGTCGGCGCTGCCGCGCAGGCTGATGTGGATGTGGCAGGAGTTGCCCTCGCGCTGGTTCGGCTTGGCCATGAAGGTGATCGAGCGGCCCTCCTGGGCGGCGATCTCCTTGGAGCCGGTCTTGTAGATCGAGTGGTTGTCGCAGGTCTTCAGCGCCTCGTCGAAGCGGAACGCGATCTCGTGCTGGCCGAGGTTGCACTCGCCCTTGGCCGACTCCACATACAGCCCCGCGCCCTCCATCTCGCGCCGGATCCGGCGCAGGAGCGGCTCGATGCGGGCGGTGCCGAGCAGGGAGTAGTCGACGTTATAGAGGTTCGCGGGGGACATGTCGCGATATCCGCGCTTCCACGCCTGCTCATAGGAGTCCTCATAGACGCAGAACTCCAGCTCGGTGCCGACGAACGCGCGCAGGCCGCGCTCGTCCAGGCGGGCGAGCTGCCTGCGCAGGATCTGCCGGGGGGAGGCGGTCACATCGGTGTCGTCCTCCCAGGTCAGATCGGCCATGAGCAGGGCGGTGCCCTCCTGCCAGGGGATCCGTCTGAGTGTCGAGAGGTCCGGTTTCATGACGAAGTCGCCATACCCGCGTTCCCACGACGACATCGCGTAGCCCTCGACGGTGTTCATGTCCACGTCCACCGCGAGCAGGTAGTTGCAGCCCTCGGAGCCGTGCCGCAGCACCTCCTCCAGGAAGAACCGCGCCGACAGCCGCTTTCCCTGCAATCTGCCCTGCATGTCGGCGACGGCGAGCAATACGGTGTCTATGCGCCCAGCAGCAACTTCGTCCCGCAGGTCGGAAACGGACAACAATCCGGTGCTCACGTGAGGATGCTCCGATCTGGCCACGGCGGTTTCCCGTTGATTGGGCTAGTGTTAGACCATTGAGGTCCATGGCGGGATCGATTGTCAAGGCCCTGTGGCGGTGGGGGGAGCGAAGCGTGAACCCGTTGACGGTGCTGCGCCCCGTGCGCGCTGGCAATGCGTTCGAGGAGACCGTGGAGCGGTTGCTCCAGGCCATCAAGCTGGGCGTCGTCGCGCCCGGCGAGAAGCTCCCGCCGGAACGCGAGCTCGCCGTCCAGCTCGGCATCAGCCGGGTGACGCTGCGTGAGGCCATCCGAGCGCTTCAGGACTCCGGTTTTCTCGATGTACGGCGCGGCCGTTACGGCGGCGCCTTCGTCACCTATGTCCCGCCGCAACCCGGCACCGGAGCCCTGCGCAAGGTCGTCGCCGACATGGGCAACGACGACCTCTCCGACGCCCTCACCTTCCGCATGGCCGTGGAGTGCGGCGCCGCGCAGGTATTGGCCACGACCTCGCTCGACGAGGACCGCCGCCGGATCCTGCGCGCCCGCCTGGACGACCTCAACGCCGCCAGGCCCGGGGAGTACCGCCGCCTCGACACCGCCTTCCACCTGGCGATCGCCGAGCTGACCGGCTCCCCGCTGCTGGCCGCCGCCTGCGCCGACGCCCGGCTGCGGGTCAGCGACCTGCTCAACGCCATCCCGATGCTCCAGGTCAACATCGATCACGCGGCCACCCAGCACGAGGCCATTGTGGCGGCGATCCTGTCCGGAGATCCGGAGGCGGCGCGGCGTGCCGTGTCAGAGCATCTGGAGGGCACCGCGGCACTCCTGCGCGGCTTCCTGTCCTGAGCCTTCTGGCATCCTAGAAGGAGCGCGACTGGCGGCACAGAGGATGGAATCGACCATCGGGGAGCTCGTCGTGGAAGCCGACCGCCTGGGCGACCACGTTGCGAGGAGAGCCATGACCCGCATGCTTCCCGGCGGTCCGGTGGCGCAGAGTGTCCTGGAGGACGTCGCCGCGCGCGCCGCCGTACTGACTGCCAAGGGTGTGACGCCGTCGCTGGCCACGATCCTGGTCGGTGACGACGACGCCAGTGCCGGATATATCAGGATCAAGCAGCGGCAGGCGGCCGAGCTCGGCTTCGACTCACCGCACACCCACCTGCCGTCCGACGCCACCCAGGCCGACCTCCACGCCGCCATCGCCGCCTACAACGACGACCCGGCGGTGCACGGGCTGCTGGTGCAGTACCCGGTGCCCGGCCACCTCGACTACGACGCGGCGCTGCAGTCCATGGACCCCGACAAGGACGTGGACGGCATGCACCCCCTCAACATGGGCCGGCTGTCCCTCGGCATGCCCGGGCCGCTGCCCTGCACGCCCGCCGGGATCGAGGCATTGCTCGCCTTCTACGAGATCCCGGTGGCGGGGCGGGAGGTCGTGATCCTCGGCCGTGGCGCCACCCTCGGCCGGCCGCTGGCCACGCTGCTCAGCCAGAAGCGGCCCACGGCCAACGCGGCGGTGACCGTGGTCCACACCGGCGTACCCGACTGGGCCCGCTACACGCAACGGGCCGACATCCTCATCGCCGCCGCCGGGGTGCCGGGGATCATCCAGCCCGAGCACGTGAAGCCCGGGGCTGTCGTCGTCGGCGGGGGCGTTCGGTACGAGGGGCGGCGGTTGCTGCCCGACGTGGACGAGTCGGTTGAGGCGGTGGCGGGGGCGATCACGCCTCGGGTGGGCGGCGTGGGACCGACGACGGTAGCGATGCTGTTCCGCAACGCGATCATGGCCGCGGAGAGGGCCGTGGGCCTTCCGGGGTGACCCGGGGTGCGGTGGAGCTTCCGGAGTGACGCCAGTCGGTCATCGACCTTCCGGTGTGATCACAGGAGGCGTGGGCCTTCCGGGGTGATCACGTGGACGACCCCGTCCGGCCAGGTGAGCGTGACCTCCAGCCCGTTCACCTCGGCCGAGGGGAGGTCGGGCAGTTCGTGGGCCAGGACGGCGGCGCTCACCCGCCAGCCGGTGGCGTCGGCGCCGGTGAGCGCCGGAACCAGGGCCGGCCTGCCGAACGCGGTGCCCTCGGGCGCCTCCAGCACCGAAGCCGTCACCGCCCCGGCCAACGGAATCAACCAGGACCCCAGCCCGTCCACCGCCCGAACAACAGCCCCACCCACGGCCCTCCCGTCGGAGCGACCCGCTTCGCCCGCTGTGTCCGTGGCTGTTGCGGCGGTTTCGCCCGCCGTCCCCACCGTGCGGCCCTCTGGTGTGGCGTGGGCCAGTGCCCAGCCCGTCTCCCTGCCCACCTCGCCATAGTGCAGCCGCACCTCCACCTCCCCGCGAACCACGCTCACACTGGCCACTCCGCTTCCCTCGCTGAACGAGGCCGCCCAGGCTCCATCACCCAGCGAACCGGCACCCCGGGGGACGATGCGCCCGCGGGGGCCGGAGCCCGCGTGGTTGTCCGGGATGTCGGTGGCGGTGGTGGGGCCGGTGCGGGTGGAGTAGGCGTAGCGGTCGTAGAGCGGGTCGCCGGGGTGGTGCTGGCTGCCGTGGTTGACGACTCGGGCCAGGCTGCCGGTGTTCTGGACGATGAGGCCGGGACCGGCCAGCGCCCGGACTCCCCGCGGCCCCGGCTCCTCGGTGGCCGTCCAGACGGGGTGGTCGGCGGGCAGGAGGAGGCCGGTGAACGCCTTCGCTGCCCAATACGGCGAGGCGAACCCCGAATACCGCTGCAGCGAAGGCTCGTGCGGCCCGTGCCAGCCGAGTGTGAGGATGCCCTCCGGTGACAGGGCGTCGTGCGCCAGGAAACGGCGGAGCGTCGCCGAGGCGATGCCTCTGGTCTGGCCGGGTGTCAGCGGGGTGGACTCGGCCAGCGCACCGGCGAAGAGCGAGGCGGCCGAAGCGAAACGGTAGGTGAGCGATCGGCCGTGATAGAGCATGCCGCCTTCGCTGTCGAACATCAGCGCATAACCGGTCAGGAACTCCTTGAGCCGCTCGCCGTACCTCCCGACGGGGGTTTTGGACAGCAGCGCGAGCAGGACCGGATACAGGTGTATCGCCCAGCCGTTGTAGTGGTCGAAGGAGCGGTTGGCGCCGTCGGAGTACCAGCCGTCGCCGGTGTACCAGGGCTCGATGCGCTCCAGGCCGCGCCGCACGGCCGCCTCGGCCTCCTCGGTGTGGAACCCGGCGGCCGCCAGGAAACCGCCCGCCATGACGGGAAACAGCCACCAGTTGTTGTCCACCGGCTTATGCCGGAGCGCACCGGCGAGGTATCCGGCCACACGTTCCTGGACGTCGCCGGGCAGGCGGTCCCAGAGCTGTTCGCGGGTGAGCCACAGCCCGATGGCGATCGACGCCGCCTCGACCATGGGCTGAGTACGGTCCCCGACAGGCTCCCAGACATCAGGCCCGGCCAGCAGCCCGCGCCCATAAGGTTCGAGCAGCTCGACCGGCCCCCCACCGGCCACCCGGAAGGCGGCGAGCAGGAACGTCCTCGCATACCCCTCCAGAGCATCGCATCGCGACGCGCTCTCCCGTCCGGGCAAGGTGATCACAGCACCGTCCGCGGAGCGATACGGTTCCACCGCGCCCAGCAGTCCGTCGGCCACCGCCTCCCAGTGGGCACGGGTCCACCCCGTGAGCGGGCTGAGCGAACGGTCCTCCGGCGGAAGGGGAAACATGCACCACTCCAAGGAATCTCCGACTGTGATCGAACGAAAGCATACGTTCACATCCGCACGCTAGGATCAGCAACGACCGAGTCGAAGGGGCCACCGTGTTCGTCGAGCAACGCCATGAACTCATCCTGCGCGAGGTGAGCGAGCGCGGATCCGTGCGGCTCACCGACCTGGTCGAGCGCGTCGGCGTCTCCATGGTCACCCTGCGCAGGGACGTGGAGAACCTGGCCGCGCAGGGGTTGCTCAAGCGGGTCCACGGCGGCGTGACCAGGGTCCGCACCGACCTGCCGGGCTCACCCGCCACCGCCGACACCCCCACGGCCCCCGCCACCGGCGACACAGGCCTGACCATCGGCATGCTCGTACCCTCGGCCACCTACTACTACCCGGCCGTCATCAAAGGCGCCCGCGAACAGGCCGCCAAACTCGGGGCAAGGCTGGTGCTCGGCGTCTCCCGCTACGACGAGGCCGAGGAACGCCTCCAGGTCGCCCAGCTCGTCGCCGGAGGCGGGGTGGAGGGCCTGCTGCTCACCACGACCCGCCAGCCCGACGAGTCCCACGGAAACTGGCTCGCCGGTCTGAAGGTGCCCACGGTCCTGGTAGAGCGCCGAGCGGGTTTGGGCGGCCCCGCCTCCCTGCTGGACGCCGTCGCCTCCCACCACGCCCACGGCGCCTTCCTCGGCGTCCGCCACCTCGCCGACCTGGGCCACAGACGCGTCGCCATGGTCACCCGCGAAAGCCCCACGGCCCCGCGCGTACGCCAGGGCTTCGAGGCGGCACTGCGCGACCTCGACCTGTCCGGCTACGCCGACCTCGGCATAGACCAGGAGGGCCCGTCCCACCACCAGGTGGGCGACGTCGTGCGCGCGGTCCGCGCCGAGGGCGTGACGGCGTTGCTCGTCCACAACGACGAGGACGCGTTGCTCCTGGTCCAGCACCTGCGCTCAGCGGGCGTCACGATCCCGGACGAGGTCTCCATCGTCGCCTACGACGACGAGGTGGCCGCCCTGAGCGACCCACCGCTGACCGCCGTGGCCCCACCGAAGAGCGCAGTGGGCGCCCACGCCGTAGACCTCCTGCTCCGCCGCCTGACCGGCCCCGAGACCCCCCGCCAACACATCGCCCTCCTCCCCGAACTCCGCCCCCGCGCCTCCACCCGCCCGCGCTGATCCCCTGTCGTCTTCTTTGGCTTTTCGCTTACTGTCCGCTCCTCCTTCTCTGTCCGCACCTTCTCTTTCCGCACCTTGTGCTTTCCCTCTCCACAGCGCTGCGCCTGCTGCGCTGCTCTTGCGCTGTCCCTGCGCTTGCCCCCTTGCGTTTCGCCTTTGCGTTACGCCTTTGCGCTGCCCCCTTTGTGGTGCCGCTCCCGCGCGTGTCGCGCGCCTTCGTACTGCGCCCTTTCCGTTACGGCAAGCCACCCTGCCCGCCCCGCCGTCGTGGGTTGCCGCCTGTCGAGCGCTGGTCGTGAGGGCTCACGGGGTCGCTCGCCGCAACAACTCCGCTCTTGCCCGGCCGCCGTGCCCCACGTCCGCGCCGCACAACGGCGCCGAACGCCACCGACCACCCTCCCACCGCCCGGCGCCGAAAAGCGCAGGTGGCCCGCCACCGACCGCGTCCCGGCCTGTGTGTCCCGGCCGGCTACCGACCGCGTCCCGACCTGCGCGTCCCGACCTGCGCGTCCCGACCTGCGCGTCCGGCTTCCCAATCGGCCACCGACCGCGTCCCGATCGGCGTGTCCCCACCCGGTTGTCGTGGTGTCGAGGGCCTTGGTCCACGGGGCTGTCGGGGGTTTCGAGATGGAGTTGTTATGATCGAATGGTGGACATGTGTTCGGTTATGAGCGAATGATGCTCCAGAACGATCGGATTTCGATCGATTGCGAGAAGGAGCATCGATGGAGCGTAAGCGCGCCGCCGCCGGTCTTGCTGGGCTGCTGGCCGGGATCACTATGCTCGCGGCCTGCGGTGGGGGTCAGGAGGGTGGCGGGGCCGGGGCGGGTGGGCAGCCGGTTACCGTCACGTTCTGGGGCTGGGCCAAGGGCACTCAGCAGGTCGTGGACGCCTTCAACAAGTCGCACAAGGACGTTCAGATCAAGTTCGAGGAGATCCCCTCGGGCAACGCGGGCGGCTATGCGAAGTTCGCCAACGCCGTCAAGGCCGGTAACGCGCCTGATGTCATGTCGATCGAGTATCCACAGCTGCCCGACTTTGTTAATCAGGGCGCTTTGCAGGACATCACCGCTGCTACCGCGGACGTCAAGGGGAAGTATCCGGGCTCGGTCTTCAGTCTGGTCGAGCTGGGAGGGAAGACCTGGGGGGTGCCTATGGACGCGGCTCCGCAGGTGTTCTTCTATCGCAAGGATCTGTTCGAGAAGAACAAGATCGAAGTTCCTGCGACCTGGGACGACTTCAAGGCTGCCGCGGCCAAGGTGAAGAAGGCGGACGGCAAGGCGCGGATCGCCACGTTCTTCCCTGATGATCCCAGTGTGCTGGCCGCGCTGGCCTGGCAGGCGGGGGGTAAGTGGTTCGGGACCGAGGGCGACGCTTGGAAGGTGTCGATCGCGGACGAGGCCACCAAGAAGGTCGCCGGCTACTGGCAGGACCTGGTCAAGGACGACCTCGTGCACGTGCAGGCCTCGTTCTCGCAGCCGTGGAACGCCGCCTTCGAGGACGACACCCTCTGGGGCTACGTCGGCGCCAACTGGGGCGCGGGCGTCATGAAGAGCGGCCACGCGGGCCAGTCCGGCAAGTGGGCGATCGCGCCGGTGCCGCACTGGGGGACCCCGTCCAGTGGCATGCTCGGCGGCACCACTTTCGGTGTCTCCAAGAACAGTAAGAACAGTAAGCAAGCGATCGAGGTCATTAAGTGGCTGACCGGTTCTGAGCAGGCTTGGACGGCCCGTCTGGCCTCCGGGACCTCCAGTGGCTTTCCTGCCATCGCCGACCTGGTGCCGGTCGCGGCCAAGAGCTTCGACGCCTCGTTCTACGGCGGTCAGGACATCTACGCGCTGTTCTCGGAGTCGTACAAGACCATTCAGCCGGGCTGGACGTGGGGGCCGAGCATGGTGCAGACCCTCACCGCCTTCAAGGACTCGCTCGGCAAGGTGAGCACCGGTGAGACCACGATCCCGTCGGTCCTGGACACCGTGCAGACCGCGACGGTCAACGAGATCAAGGCCCGCGGGCTGAACGTCGCCGCCCAGCAGTGACGCTGGTACGGCGCGCCGCGTCGTATCAAAAGATCGCGCCGGACCAAAAGATCGCGCCGGGCCGGAAAAATCCGCGCTACGTCGGAAAGATCCGCGCCGGACCATGAGGATCCCGCCGCGTCGAAAGGATCCCGCCGGACAAAGAGGATCTCGCCGCGCCAGAAGGGTCTGCGACCCACCCCGAAAGGGTCCGTGACCCGTCCGGAAAGTCCGCGACCTCCCCGGAAGGGTCCGCGACCTCCCCGGAAGGGTCCGCGACCTCCCCGGAAGGGGCCGCGACCTCCCCGGAAGGGGCCGCGATCTCCCCGGAAGGGGTTCGCGACCGACCCCGGACGGGGCCGCGACGTATCGGAAATGATCGATGACAAAGGAGCAGCATGCGCAGTGAGGCGGCGCGGCGGCGGGGAGCGGTTGTGCTCTTCGTGGGGCCGTTCTTCGTGCTCTTCGCCGCGGTGATCGTGGCGCCGCTGGCCTACGCGGTCTACCTGAGCTTGTTCAGTGAGAAGTCCTCGGGGCTGGGGTTCGGTGGTACCGAGACGGTGTTCGTCGGGCTTGGGAACTACCTGGACACACTCAAGGACAAGGCCTTCACGGACGGGTTCCTGGTGATCGCCGGGTACTGCCTGCTCTACATCCCGCTGATGATCGGCGGGGCGCTCGGGCTGGCGCTGCTGCTCGATTCGGGGCTGGCGCGGCTGCGGAGGTTCTTTCAGCTGGCGTTGTTCATGCCGCACGTCGTCCCGGGCGTGATCGCGGGGCTGATCTGGCTCTACCTCTACCTGCCGGGGATCAGCCCGATCGTGGATCTTCTGGGCGGGGTCGACTTTCTCGGGGGCGGGACGGTGCTCGGGTCCATCGTCAACGTCGCGCTCTGGGAGTGGATCGGCTACAACATGATCATCTACTTCGCGGCGCTGCAGGCCATCCCGGCCGAGGTGCTGGAGGCGGCGCGGATGGACGGCGCAGGGCGGTTGCGGACCGCCTTCCGCGTGAAGCTGCCGCTCATTCGCGGCGCGGTCGTCACGACGCTGCTGTTCACGATCATCGGCTCGCTGCAGTTGTTCACCGAGCCCATGGTGTTCGACAACTCCAGCGACGGCGTGGTCAGCACCTGGACCCCGAACATGTACGCCTACAACGAGGCGTTCGGCAACAACGACTACGGCCAGGCGGGCGCCGCCTCGATCCTGCTGGCGCTGCTGGCCGCCGTGATGTCGTACGTCGTCACCAAGTGGAGCAACCGCCGATGAAGTGGATGTCCCGGGCGACGGTCAACCTCTTCCTGGTGATCGCCGCTCTCTACACGCTGCTGCCGCTGACGTGGCTGCTGTTCGCCTCGACGAAGACCCTCGACGACCTGTACGGCACGCCGGGCTTCGCCTTCGCCGACTTCAGCCTGATCGACAACATCCGGGCCGTGAGCAGCGAGAACGGCGGCATCTTCTTCCGCTGGTACCTCAACAGCGTCCTGTACGCGGGGGCCGGAGCGGCGGTGAGCGCGCTGATCTCGGTGATGTGCGGCTTCGCCTTCGACAAGTACGCCTGGTTCGGCAAGGAGAAGATGTTCGGCCTGGTGCTGCTCGGCGTGCTGGTGCCGACCACGGCGACGGCGCTGCCGCTGTATCTGCTGGCCTCGAAGGTGGGTGTGGTCAACACGTTCTGGGCGGTGTTCGTCCCGGCGCTGGTGCATCCGTTCGGGGTCTATCTGTCCCGCGTGCTGTCGGCCGGTTACGTACCCAATGAGGTGCTTGAAGCGGCGCGTTCGGACGGTGCGGGGGAGGTGCGGGCGTTCGTGAAGGTGGCGCTGCCGATGCTGCTGCCCGCGTTCGTGACGATCTTCCTGTTCCAGTTCACGGCGATCTGGAACAACTTCTTCCTGCCGCTGGTCATGCTCAACGATCAGCATCTCTACCCGCTCAGCCTGGGGTTGTTCACGTGGGAGAAGCAGGGCAACGCCTTTCCCGAGTTCCACACGCTGGTGATCACGGGCTCGCTGCTGTCGGTGGTGCCGCTGTTGATCGTGTTCATGTCGCTGCAGCGGTTCTGGAAGGCCGGGATGACGGCGGGCAGCGTCAAGTGAGCGATTTCTCGGGGGATGTCATGAAGAGGCCCAGGACGCTGGTCGCCATGGGCGCACAGGTCGCGCGGCGGCTGCTGCGCGAACCGGTCAGAAGCCGCCTGGCGCTGGTCGCCGACGTGGACCCGGATCTGGTGGTGACCGACTTCGCCGACGCCGACCTGGCCGAGGTGGAGGTGCTCTACACCTCGTGGGGCTGCCCGATGGTCACCGCCGAGGTGCTGGCCAGGGCGCCGAGGCTGCGCGCGATCGTGCACGCGGCGGGTTCGGTCAAGCACCACGTGAGCGAGGCCTGCTGGCAGCGCGGCATCAAGGTCTCCACCGCCGCGGCGGCCAACGCGGAGCCGGTGGCGGAGTTCACGCTGGCCGCGATCCTGTTCGCGAACAAGCGGGTGTTCGACATCGCCCGCGACTACCGCGCGAACCGGGCCGACGGCGACTGGGACGCCCGCTATCCCGGCTTCGGCAACTACCGCCGCACGGTCGGCGTCGTGGGCGCCTCCAGGATCGGGCGGCGGGTGATCGAACTGCTGAAGCCGTTCGACCTGGACGTTCTGGTCAGCGACCCGTACCTGCGCGAGGACCTGGGCGCCGAGCGGGTGAGTCTTGACGAGCTGGTCTCCCGGAGCGACGTCGTCAGCGTCCACGCCCCGGACCTTCCGGAGACCCGTCACATGATCGACAAGGAGCGACTCGCGGCCATGCGCGACGGCGCCACGCTGATCAACACCGCCCGCGCGGCCCTGGTCGACCAGGACGCGCTCACCGCCGAACTGGCCTCGGGCCGCCTGCACGCCGTGCTCGACCACACCGCCCCGGAGATCCTGCCGTCCGGTTCCGTCCTCTACGACCTGCCGAACGTGCTGGTCACCCCGCACATCGCCGGTTCGCTCGGCGGCGAGCTGGCCCGCATGGCCGATCTCGCCGTGGACGAGCTGGTCCGCTACGCCCGCGGCCTGCCCTTCGCGCACGGAGTGGAGCCCGCGAGCCTGTCCCGCTCCGCCTGATCCCGACCTTCTGGAGAGCAACCGATGCGCTTAACCCCCCGCCTGGCGCTCCTGACCGCGCTCGTCGCGGCCTGCGCCGGGCTGACCGCCGCCCCGGCCCAGGCCGCCGCCGCACGTAACTTCTTCGTCGACTGCCAGGCCGCCCCCGGCGGCTCCGGCCGTGACGCCGCCCGGCCACTCACCGCGCTGGCGCAGGTCAACGCGATCGTGTTCCGCGCGAAGGACACGGTCAAGTTCCGCGCGGGCACCGTCTGCACCGGCCGCCTCGAACCACTCGGATCCGGTACGGCGGGCCGCCCCGTCACCTTCACCTCCCACGGCACCGGCCCGAAGCCGATCATCCAGGGCGACGGCGGCGAGTGGGCCGTTCACCTGGTCGACAACAGCCACGTCACCATCGAGAAGCTGCACATCACCAACCCGGCGCCGACGACGGGCAAGCGGACCGGCGTCCAGTACAACTCCACGACGGCCGCGCCCAAGGCCGGGCTGGTGCTGCGCGACCTGGAGATCTCCGACGTCGCCGGATGGGGCAACAAGACCGGCGCGAACAGCTCCTGGTTCTCCTACTCCGCTGGCATCAGCATCCAGGCGCTGCCCGACGGCGTGCCGGGCCCGATCGACGGCATCACGATCACCGGCAACTACATCCACGACACCGGCGGTGGCGGGATCAAGATCAGCCGGAAGGGCAACGACTACCACCGCAACGTGCTCATCGCCCGGAACACGATCAGGGCGGTCGGCGGCGACGGCATCGTGGTGCACGCCTCGGACCGGCCGCTGGTGGAGCACAACCTGTTCGACGAGGGCGGAGCCGGGAAATACCCGTACGTCGACGGAAATTTCGCGGGCATGTGGCCCATCAACTCGGTTGACCCGGTATTTCAGTACAACGAGGTGACCCGCCAGCGGCCCACCATCTACGACTCCACCGCCTGGGACTGCGACGGCGGCATCAAGGGCACCTGCCTCTACCAGTACAACTACTCGCACGACAACGCCGGAGGCTTCTTCCTCGGCTGTCAGGGCTGCACCGAGTTCCCCAACTACAAGGCGACCGCCGTCCTGCGCTTCAACATCGCCCAGGACGACTGCCGCATCGCCAACACCGACAATGCGCCCTTCCGCGTCTACAACAACACCTTCTTCTGCTCCAGCCAGAAGGTGGACATGCGGCTCAACCAGGACACGCGCCTGGTCAACAACATCTTCTACGCCGCCCACGGCGCCTTCCCGACCGGCACCGGCATCACCTACGACGCCAACGTCTACCACGGCGGCATCACCCCGCCCGCCGGTGACGCCCGCGGCATCACCGCCGACCCCGGCCTGGCCGCGCCCGGCACCGCCACGGGCGCCGGTGACGTGAACGGCTACAAGCTGCTCGCCGGATCGCCCGCCCTGGGCACCGGGGTGGCCGTGGACGGGCTGGGCGCCCGCGACTACTTCGGCAACCCGCTGACGACGCTCAGCAGGGGCGCCTACTCGGGGGCCCCTGTTGCGGCGGAGCCGTACCGGAGGATCGAGGACGCCTACAACAACGTCGGCGTCAGCTCCGACCTCAACCCGAACACCGGCGGGCTGTCCACCAGCGGACGCAGCTATCCGGGGCAGGGGCTGGAGAAGGCCGGGCTCGTTCCCGGGCGGCCGGTGAGCGTGCTCGGCGCGTCGTTCGTGTGGCATCCGCGTCCGTACGGCTGGGCCGACAACGTGAAGGCGGCCGGTCAGACCATCCGGGTGTCCGGGAAGGGGGCGAACCTCGTGTTGCTGGGGACCGGGGTGTTCAAGGTGCGGGAGGGCGAGTTCACCGTTACCTACACCGATGGCAGTGCCGAGTCGAAGATGGTGCGGTTCGGGGACTTCTGGGATTCCGCGGCACCTTCCGGGGGAGTCGTGGTCGCTCGCACGGACTATCACAACATCACCCAGACCAGCCACAAGAACCCGGCCACCGGGCAGACCCGCGAATCGGGCGTCGCGGTCTTCGGCTACTCGGTCCCGTTGGACCCGGGCAAGACGGTCGCCTCGGTCACGCTGCCCGAGGGGAGCCCGCTCGCCGACGCCGGTCTGCACGTCTTCGACATGAAGGTCACCGGCTGATCCCATGACACCCACCACCAGAGCGCCATCCCGCGGCGAGACACGGCACCATGAGCGAGCCGGGCACCAAGGGCAGAACCTTGAGCGGCCAGGGCAGGCCGGTCGCTCCTGGTGGTGGGTTCTTGTCCTGGCCGTCGCCGCCATGCTCGTCACCGCCTGCTCCCTCACCCAGGCACCACCACCGAAGGACGAAGTGGTAGCGCTGGTCGATGGGGAGCCGGTGGTGCGGGCGGAGCTGGAGCGGGGCATGAACACCGCCCGGGCCGGCGTCGCCGCGGCCAACGGAGGCGCCGTCCCGCCCGACCGGCTGCGGGCCGAGGGGCTGGCGCTGGCCGTACAGGACAAGGTGCTGAGGTTGTGGGCGCGCGAGGAAGGGCTGCTCGCCGACGTCAGCGAGGCGGGGTTCGCGGCGGCGCTGGCGGCGGAGAACCGCCGCCGCGAGCAGGCCCGCGCGTCCGGCCGCCCGCTGCCCGGTGTGCCGTCCTACGACGAGTACACCTTCGCCGGCCTGCGGGCGGCCGAGCTCAGGAAGGCGCTGGCCGACCGCCTGGACCTGCCGCGCGAGCGGGTCCGCGCCCACTACGACGAGCTGGTGAAGGACCTCACGGGCGAGCCGCCCACGTTCGCGGAGTCCGAGCAGCGGGTACGGCTCTCGCTCGCCGACCGCGAAGTCACCAAAGAGCTCGCCAAACGCCTACAAACCGCCCAAGTGACCCAGCCGTCGCGCAAGGTGCAATGAACTGCTCGTACCATCGGTTTCAGGGCTATGGGGTATTGGTTCGAGCACAGCATCATTGCGACGGGGCGGCTACCGCTGTTCTGTTTCTTCGTCGCGCTCATCGGCGCCTTCGTTTTCGTGCGCATCAACGTCAGGCTGATTCGAGCCAAGATCGGATGGTTCCGCAACGTCAGCGTCGGCGAGATGCACATCCACCACGTGGTGTTCGGGGTCGTGCTGATGCTGATCGGCGGCGTCACCGGGCTGGTCGTGGCGGCGGCGTCGCAGCTGTGGTTCGCGGTGGCGGCCTCGATCTTCGGGGTGGGTTCGGCGCTGGTGCTGGACGAGTTCGCGCTGATCCTGCACCTGCACGACGTGTACTGGGAGGAAGAGGGACGAACCTCCGTCGACGCCGTCTTCATCGCCATCGCCGTGACCGGACTGCTGCTGATCGGGCTACGGCCCCTGGTCGTGGACCTCTGGGGCCTCGCCGACACCACGCTGGTGATCGTCTGCAATCTCGTGCTCGCGGTGGTGACCCTGCTCAAGGGCAAGATCTGGACGGGTCTCGTGGGCCTGTTCGTGCCGCTCGTCCTGGTCGTCAGCGCGGTACGGCTGGCGCGTCCCGGCTCCCCCTGGGCGCACTGGTTCTTCGCCGGGCGCAACCCGCGCAAGCTCGCCAGGGCCATCCACCGCGAGGACCGCTGGCGCCGCCCGGTGATCCGCGCGAAGATCGCGTTCCAGGAGTTCGTCTCGGGACGGCACGACCTGCCCTCCACCAGGAAGCGCCGCGGACAGGTGTGATCCCGGCTAGTACCCGGTGGGGGCGGGCCAGTGGCGTTCGACTCCGGCGGCGTCCAGGTCGGCGGTGAAGTCGCTCAGGTGTGTCGGGTTTTCCCCGACCTCGTGGGGTTCGGTGCCCCGGCGCAGGCAGTACGCGGCGAGATGCCCGGCGACCTCGCCGATGTTCCACTCCACGGGATGCAGCCGGAAGCAGCCGTTGGAGATGTGGGTCGTGCCGAGGTTCTTGGCGGCGGGCAGCAGGTTGCGCATCCTGACCGGCAGCAGCGCGCCCAGCGGGATCTCGAAGGGCACGCTGGCGATGTCGATGTAGTTGTCGCCTCCGGTCGAGGGGTGCAGGTCGATGCGGTAGGCGCCGACGCCGACGGAGTCGTGGTGGCGTAGCGCGCCCCGTTCGCCGACGATGGCGCGCGAGACGTGGTGCTCGGTCACGGTGGTGCGGGCGCGGATACGCCGCGACTCCCGGACATAGGCGGACTTGGCCAGGCCGTCCGCGGTGCCGACGACGTCGTGGCGGAGCCGGAGCCCGGGGAAGCCGGTGCCGCCGTCGAGCCGTGGCGCCTCGGTCTGCAACCAGTAGAGCAGGGACAACGACAACTGCTTCGCCTCGGCGTGGGCGCGCGCGGCCGTGCCGGGGTCGACCTCGATGATCGGCTTGAGCCAGTAGTCGTTGAGCGGCCAGTTGACCAGCGTGATGTCGGAGGCGGCGAAACCGGGCTCGAACAGGTCGCGGGCGAGGATCCGGCGGAACATCCACAGGTCCTTGTCCCCCGACTGGGCACTCTGGTCGGCGAGCACCTCGCGCGGGTCGCCCGCCGGGTTGGGGTCGAACCAGCGATCCTCCGCCTCCAGGGTACGCGGGTCGGGCGCGCTGAAACCCAGCAGCGGGCCGGGCCAGAAGTCCGGCCGGTAGTCACGCCAGAACGCGTAGTCCGCCGGGCGGTCGATGACATGGTTCTCGCCGTCGTGGTGGGACACGGCGAAGCAGTACGTGATGCCCTGCATGTTCAGCGGCTGGTGCTCGTCCGGCGCGTGCGGCTCGTCGTGCTCGCTCCCGGCCTCGGCGCCCGTGACGTATTCGGTCTTGGCCAGCGGCAGCAGTTCGCCGGTCTCGGTCGCGTCGAGGACGTACGCGGCGGTGACGGTGAGCGAGTCGCCCGAGCGGGTGTCCTGGAGCGTGACGGCCGTGACGCGGTCGCCGTCCACGTCCACGCCGAGCGGACGGTGTTCGAGCAGGACGCGCAGCCGCCCGGCGGACTGGTGCGGGGCGAGCATGGCCCGCAGGACGGCCAGCGAGACGCCCGGCTCGTGGCACAACTTGCTGACATAACCGGCGCCCGGGTTGAGGTGGCGCCAGCTCCGCGCGCCGCCGGTCATCGGGTACCACTGGCGGTAGTGGTCGCGGATGGAGGCGCGCAGGTCGCGGTAGGTGGCGGTGGCGCCGTAACTCTCGATCCAGGGGTGTTCGTCCGGTGGCACGGCCTGTGCGGTGAGCTGCCCGCCGATCCAGTCGCTCTCCTCGGTGAGAACGACGTTCTGCCCGGCGCGGCAGGCGGCCAGGGCCGCGGCGACGCCGCCGAGCCCGCCGCCGACGACAAGGATGTCCGTTCTGATTTCGGGCATGGTGCGGCCTTTCAAAGGGGTAAAAGGGGTGTCAGCGCGGGGACGTCGCGGTCTGGCCGGGCTCAAGCTCGCAGGTCAGGAGCTGGTGCCGGGAGACGGCCCGGTCTCCCGCGATGAGCTGGGCGAGCAGCCGGACGGCCGCCGCGCCCATCTCACGACGCGGTACGGCGAAGCCGGTGAGCCCGCCGGGACCGGCGGCGGGGTCGCCGAGCGTGGCCAGAGAGAAGTCGTCGGGGAACCGGTACCCCGCTTCGCCCGCTGAAGCCAGCAGCGCGAGGTGGGCGGCGTCGGTGTCGGTGGCCTCGGTGACGATCGCGGTGATGCCCTGGTCGTGCCAGGTCCGCAGCCGGTCGGCGGTCAGGTCGGCGCCGTCCGTGCGCACCACCGTGGCGGGCAGTCCGCACGCGTCCATGCCGGCGCGGAAACCCGCCTCCCTGTCGATCGAGGTGATCGCCTCGTCGGGTTCGCGTACGTACAGGATGCGCTCGTGGCCGAGCCCGGCCAGGTGCCGCACCACGGCCGCGCTCGCCGGCACGTAGTCGGCGCCGACGTAGGGCAGGCGGTCGCCGAAGTCGTCGTGCCGCCCTATGTAGACGATCGGCAGGTTGGTGGCCAGCAGGCGGTCCATCTCCGGCACGGGCAGGTGCCGGCCGAGGAACAGGCAGCCGTCGGCCAGGCGTACCCGGTTGAGCACCTGGGCGTGCGGGCGCTCGCCGGTGACGCTGGAGGCGATGAACATCAGCAGGTCGTAGCCCTGGACCGCCGACTCCTCCTCGATGCCCACCAGGAACGGGTAGTAGGCGTGGGACATCTCGGTGGGGAAGGTCGAGGTGAAGGTGTAGAGGCCGAGGAGGTTGTTCTGCCCGGCGGCCAGGCGGGTGGCGATCGGGTCGGGCACGTAACCGAGCCGCTCGGCGGCCTCCATGACCTTGCGCTGGGTCTCCTCGGCGATGCCGACGGCGGCGGCGCCGCCGTTCAGGATCAGCGACACGGTCGGCTGTGAGACGCCGGCCAGCCGAGCGATGTCCGCCTGACGAGGGCGACCGCTCGATCTCATGACATACCCCCCACGAAATAGTAGATCACGGAGCCTCGATCCCGCCGTCGGGTCGCCGGACCCGCGCGGCCCAGCGCTCGTGCAGATGGGTCCGCGGCGGATGGCGCAGGGCGGCTCGCTCGTCGAGGTCGATGCCCCAGCCGGGCCGGTCCGACGGCGTCAGGTATCCGTGGACCGTCCTGAGCGTTCCCGGGAACACCTCGTGCACCGCCTCCGGGTACACGTGCGCCTCCTGGATTCCGAACGCCGGGCTGGTCACGTCCAGGGTGACGTTGGCCGCCGCGCCCACGGGCGACACGTCCGGCGGTCCGTGCCAGGCGGTGCGCACCCCGCTCAGCTCGCACAGCGCCGCGAGCTTGCGCGCCGGGGTCAGCCCGCCGACGGTCGAGACGTGCGCGCGCAGATAGTCGACGCCGCCGGAGGTGACGAGGCGCGCCGCGCCGGTCACCGAGGAGACGAGTTCCCCCGACGCGATCGGCATCGGCGCGGCCGCGCGCACCTCGGGCAGCCGGTCGAAGTGCTCGGGCGCGAGCGGGTCCTCCAGGAAGAACAGCCGGTACGGCTCCAGCGACCGGGCGAGCACCACGGCCTCCTTCGGCGTCAGCCGGTTGTGCGCGTCGTGCAGCAGGCCGAGTTCCTCGCCCAGGACCGAACGGGCACGCTCGAAGAAGCGGGGCGTGTCGCGAAGGTACCGGCCGACGTCCCAGCCGTCCGGATGGGGGCTGCCCGGGTATCCGCCGGGCGTGCCGGTGGCTCCGTAGGTACCGATTCCGGGCCCGCCGAACTGCAGCCGCACGTACCGGTAGCCCTGCTCGGCGAGCGCCGCGGCCCGCTCGATCGACTCCTCCACCTCGCCGCCCCTGGCGCCGGTGTAGGCGGCGGCAGCCGTACGGACCCGGCCGCCCAGGAGTTCGTAGACCGGGACGCCGAACCGTTTGCCGGCGATGTCCCAGAGCGCCTGGTCGATGCCGGACAGCGCGTTGTTGTGCACCGGCCCGCCCCGCCAGTACGACGAGTAGTGCAGCATGCGCCAGATGTCCTCGATGTCGGCCGGATGCCGCCCGATGACCATGGGCGCCACGTGCTGCTCGATCGCGGCCACCACGGCGTGGAAGCGCTGGGTGAAGGTGGCGCAGCCCAGGCCGTACAGTCCGGGCTCTGAGGTGTCGACGCGGACGACGACGAGAGGTACGCCGCCGGGCGCGGTGACGATCGTGCGTACACCGGTGACGCGCAGCCCGTCCCTGGCCGGCCACGGCGCCTGTGTCTCCGGCATGATCATGGAAGGAGCTCCTCGGCGGTGAATCCAAGCACCCGTCCGGCGGGTTCCAGGTCGATGGCCACGGTTCTGCCGGGCAGTTCCGCCCGGCACGGGACGCCGGGGTGGTAGGTCGCGATCAGCTCCCGCGTGGGAGTGGACATGAGCGTCTCCGGGGCGGCGAGGTAGAAGGCGGGCGTGCCCTCCAGCGGGGCGGTCAGCCCGAGCAGGCAGGCGCGGGCGGCGTCGCGCAGGTCCAGATAGCTCCACAGGTCCGCCGCCCCCGCCGCCGGGTTCCCGGCCAGCATGGCGGCGCGCGCGGCCAGTCTGGCCCGGTCGCCGAGGAAGGGGAAGCGCAGCGCGGCGACGGTCATGCCGTGCCGCCGGCCCATCATCGCCGCGGTGGCCTCGTCCACCTGCTTGGACAGCGCGTACGGGTCCTCGATCAGCGGCGGCACGCGCACGTCGAGCGGCAGGTACGCCGGGCTCCGGCGCGATCGGGCGAACGGCAGCCCGGTGATCGACAGGCTACTGGCGATGACCGCCCGCCGTACCCCTTGCTCGCCCGCCTCGTTCAGCACCACGAACGTGGCCTGAGTGTTGGCGGCGAACACCACCTCGGGCGCGGCGACCTCGGGAGAGGCGAGCGCCGCGGTGTGCACGACGGCGTCGGCCCCCTCCAGCGCCGCGCGCACGGCGGCGGGGTCGCGCGCGTCACCCACGACCACCCGCTCGGCCGCGATCGGGCCGGAGTCCCGCTCGACGAGCGCGGTCACGTGATGTTCCGCCAGCTCCGCGAGTACGGCGGAGCCGAGCCGGCCGGCCGCGCCGGTGACCAGGACCCTCATCCCTTCAGCCCGGTGAAGGCGATGCCGCGGATGATCTGCCGCTGGAAGACCAGGAACACCGCGACGGGCGGGATGATGGCGATCAGCATCCCGGCGATCAGCAGGGCCTGGTCCGAGGTGTCGGCCAGGCGGGGCAGCGCCACGGCCAGCGGCTGGCTCTCGGTGTCGGTGATGGCGATCATGGGCCAGAGAAAGTCCTTCCACGCGTTCATGACGGCCAGCAGGGAGACCACGGCCAGGATCGGCCGGGACATGGGCAGCACCACGCTGGTGAAGATCCGCCATGGCCCGGCGCCGTCGAGGCGGGCGGCCTCGAACAGCTCGCGGGGGATGCCGTCGAAGAACTGCTTGACCAGCAGGACGTTGAAGGCGTGCGCGCCGGCGGGCAGCCACACCGACAGGGGGGTGTTGGCGATGCCCAGGTCGAGGACGGTCAGGTAGAGCGAGACCATCGAGACCGTCGCGGGCAGGAACAGGGTGGCCAGGACCGCGCCGTAGACGTACCTGCCGTAGGAGGGCCGCAGGATCGACAGCGCGTACGCCCCGGTCGCCGCGACGAAAAGCTGTGTGAACCAGGAGCCGGCGACGAGCACGACGGTGTTGGTCAGGTAGTGGCCGACCTCCAGCGTCGTCCACGCCTCCGCCAGGTTCGACCAGCGCGCTTCGGCGGGCCACAGGGCCAGCGGATCGCGCAGCGACTCCTGCGTGGAGGAGATCGCGCCCTTGAAGATCCAGTAGATCGGGCCCGCGCCTTCGAGCAGAAGGACGACGATCAGCAGCACCTGGACGGTGGATAGCCGCCCGCGCAGGCTGCGCCGTTCCGCCTCCGAGATCACTTGGTCCCCCAGGTTCTGGTCAGCCGCAGGTACACGGCGGACAGCAGGGCCAGCACCACGGCCAGGCTCACGCTCAGCGCCGCGGCGGCCCCGTAGTCGCCGTTGACGAACGCGTATCTGTAGATCAGCAGCAGCACCGTGACCGTCGAGTCCTCCGGCCCGCCGTCGGTCAGCACGAACGGCTCGGTGAACACCTGGAAGGTGTTGATCACCTGCAGGAGCAGCATGATCAGCAGGACGGGCCGGAGCTGCGGCAGCGTCACGTGCCAAATCCTGCGCGCGATCGAGGCCCCGTCCAGCTGGGCGGCCTCGTACAGCTCGACCGGCACGCTCGACAGCGCGGCCAGATAGATGAGCACCGCGCCGCCCGCGCCCGCCCAGGTCGCCTCCAGGACGAGGCTCGGCATCGCCATGCCCGTGGACTGCAGCCACGGGTACGGCCCCAGCCCGACCAGCCCGAGCAACTGGTTGAACAGCCCGGAGTCCGGGTCGTAGAACCACTTCCACATCAGGACGGCCACCACCGGCGGCACCACCACCGGCAGGTAGACCAGCACCCGCATCAGGCCGGAGCCGCGGCGCAGCTCCGACATCAGCACCGCGAGGACGATCGGCGCCGGGAAGCCGATCACCAGGGCCAGCCCGGTGAACAGCAGCGTGTTGCCCGCCGCCGTGCCCAGCAGCGGGTCGGCCAGCAGGGTGCGGAAGTTGTCCAGACCGGCGAACACCGCCGCCTCGACCAGGTTGGTCCGCTGGAATCCGAGCACCACGCTGCGCACGATCGGCCACCAGGAGAAGAGGCCGAACACCAGCACCGTCGGGATGAGGAACAGCGCCGCCGCGAGGCCGGGACGCCGGGTCACTGTGCTTTCTCGAGCAGGGGCGCGACCCGCGCCGCCGCCTTGGTCAGCTCGTCACGGGGGTCGGCGTCCCTGCGGGTCAGCACGGCCTGCACGGCGGTGTCGAGCGCGCCGTACAGGTCCTGGGCGGCGATCGGGGGCTCGACCAGGTACTCCAGCTTGTCGGTGTCCTTCACGTACGGGGTGAAGTTGGACACCGGGATGTTGGAGTGCTTGGCGATCGCGGCGTTCACGGGACCGGACACCGTGGTGCCGTAGAACGGCAGCGTGGGCAGGCCGACCGCCAGCTTGTCCGCCGCGTTGGCGATGGCCAGCTGCTCGGCCGCCGCCGGGTCGTAGTTGGGCTTCAGGTAGTAGAAGTCGATCCACTTCACCGCGGCGGCGCGCTGTTCTGGGGTCGCCTTGGCGTTGACCGCCGCCACCAGGCCGCCCAGCAGCGTCGCCTTCGCTCCGGCCTGCTGCGGCAGTGCCGTGATGCCGAAGTCGTCCGGCTTGCCGGAGTACAGGGTGGTGTAGCGGTTGTAGCTGTTGACGGTGCCGATCATCATGCCGATCTTGCCCGCCGCGAAGTCGCGCTCGGCGTCCTGCTGGGTACGCAGCTGGTTGGCGCCCATGGAGTCGTCCTGCCAGCGCATCGCGGCCAGGTGGCGCAGCGCCTGCTCGGCCGGGCCGTCCAGGAGTGACGGGACGTACTTCTCGCCCTGTTTCTTCTCCATCTGGCCGCCGAAGGAGTAGGTCATCGCGGTGAGGATCCAGCCGCCGGTGTTCTTGACCGTCATCTGGGTGTAGCCCGCGACACCGGAACCGGCGAGCTTCTTCGCCGCCGTCCTGACCTCGTCCCACGTGGCGGGCGGCTTGTCCGGGTCGAGCCCGGCCTTGGTGAACAGGGCGCGGTTGTAGACCAGGCCCAGCGCGTACTCGGTGACGGGCAGGCCGTAGATCTTTCCGTCGGCGCCGGTCGCGGGGGCCAGCGCCCGAGGGTCGAAGTCGATCGCGTGCGGCAGGGTCTTGATCTCGGCGCTGAGGTCGGCGATCTGCCGCCGCGCGATGAGTCCGGGCGGCTCGGTCAGCGGTACGGTCAGCACCGTCTCGGCGTTGCCTCCGGCCAGCCTGGTCGCGAACGTCCTGGCGTCCCATTGCGTGTCGGTCGGCTTGAGCTTGATGTCGGGGTTGGCCTTCTCGAACGCGGCGACCGCGTCCAGGAACTGCTTGCGGGTCTTCGCCGCGGTCGTGGGCGGCATGCCCGCCACGGTGATCGTGGTCTTGCCGGGGTCGCCTTCCGTGGTGCCGGACGAGCAGCCTGACGTCGCGGCGGCGAGCACGAGCGCTCCGGCCATCCCCAGACGCCACCTCGTGGAGACATCCATCGGCAACTTCCCTTCGCCTAATGCGTATTAGGCGGCATCTAAGCCGGTATCGCGGGCTGATGTCAAACGCTTGACACTCCGGTTGCGGCAGGAGTACACCTCTCACCTAATCCGCATTAGGTGACTGGAAGGGATCCTCATGGCCGACATCCCCCGACGCCGATTCCTCGGCGGAGCCGTTGCCGCAGGGCTCGCCGGAGCCCTGCTTCCCGCGACCGCGGCCGAGGCCGGCACCCCCTCGATCGCCGCAGACGGCATCACGCTCGCCGCCGCTGCCGACGGCACGATCACCGTCAAGGACGGCGCCGGCGTCGAACGGATCCGGCTCACCGGATTCATGGCGAAGGACTCCGTCACCGGCATCCAGCGAACCACCGGCGGGACCCCGTCGCTCGTCACGCTCCCGGACGGCGCCCAGGCCATCCAGGTCGACTACACCCTTCCCGCCGCGGCGCAGGGGATCACCGTCCGCGGCGTCTTCCGCGTCGCGCCGAACCGGGCGCGGTTGCGCTGGGAGGTCGCGGGCCCGGCCACGCTCATCCCGGCCGGCTTCATGCTCGGCCGTACGGTCATCGCCCCCACCGAGGCCGAGTCCTTCACGGCGCTCACCCGATGGAACCGCGACGCCGGGGGCGGCGTGCCCTACGAGACCAACGCCGGGGTCGTCTACCAGGAGACCTGGGCCGGCACCCGCGGCTACTTCCGGCTCGGCGGCACCACCCCGGCCTGGACCAACGCCACCTGGATCCACGCGCCGGGCACCGCGGCGGCCGGCGGGGCGGTGACGGAGGCCGATCTGGTGCTCGGTTCGATCCGGCCGGCGGCGGGCGGCACCATGGGCGCGGGACTGCCGCTGGGCGTGGAGGTCTGGACCGACCAGCCCTTCAGCCTCTGGGACGGCGGCGGCCGGCCCATGGCCTTGCACGCGGAGGTGGCCAACGGGGGCGGCGCCGCGCGTACCGTGAAGTTGTCGTGGTGGGCCCGTGACTTCGACGGCCGGACGCTCGGCTCGGGCAGCGTGACCGGCACCGTCGCGGCCGGATCGGCGTGGCAGCAGACGTTCACCGTCACCTCCCCGTCGCACGGGATCGTGTTCACCGAGGTGAAGGCCACCGCCGGCGCCGACAGCGCGTTCGCCCGCACCAACCTCACCGTCCTGCCGCCGCACACCTACCGGGCGGGCGCCGACAGCATGTTCGGCATCGCCAACTACCCCTGGCTGCTCAAGCCCGACGCCGCCGCGGTCGTGGGCCTGATGCGGCGGATCGGCATCAAGCGGGTGCGCATCTCCTACGACGGCGGACCCGGCCTGCCGCCCGCCACCCTGGACGCCGCGGGGATCGAGCACAACATCGAGCTCGCGGGCATCCCGCTCGGCGGCACCCCCGCCCAGGTCGCCGCCTGGGCCGACACCAACACCCAGAAGGCGATCGGCTCGCGGGCCGACTACTTCGAGGTCGCCAACGAGGTGAACAAGCCGTGGATGAGCGGGGAGACCGCCGCCGCGTACGTGCGGGACGGCTTACGCCCGGTCCGCGAGCGCCTGACCGCCGCCGGAGCTCCGACCAAGGTGCTCAACGCGGGCCTGGCCGGCATGGACTACGTCTGGACCAAGAACTTCCGCGACGCCGGCGGCTGGGACCTCATCGACGGCTTCGCCTTCCACCCCGGCCGGGGCAACTTCACCCCCGACTACGCGCCGCCGCCGGAGGAGTGGACGCAGGGGAACAACGGCTCGTACTGGAACTTCCTCGGAAGCCTGCGCAAGGCCCGTGAAGTGATCACCGACTACGGCGACAAGGAGCTGTGGCTGACCGAGGCCTACGCCTGCACCAAGCCGAACAGCTGGTGGCACGACACCTACCGGCAGGCCGCCGAGAACATCCTGCTCAGCCTCGCGCTGGCCATGGCCGAGGGGGTGAGCTGCGTGAACTGGTACCAGCTACACGACAGCGTCCTCGGCAAGCCGCAGATGGCCGACCCGGCCAACCCCGAGTACCACTACGGGCTCATGAACCGCGACACCAGCGCCAAGCCCTCGATGCTCGCCTACGCCACCGCGGCCAAGGTCCTGGACCAGGCGACGTTCACCCGCCGGCTGACCTTCGCCGACCCCGACCTCAAGGGGCTCCTGTTCGCCACCCCGGAGGGGCCGGTCTCGATCCTGTGGAGCCGCAAGGACGGCTACCTGCTCAACACCGACCACGAGCCCGGTTCGGGGTGGTTCGCCGCGCCGGAACCGTGGGTCGACGGGTGGCCGACCAAGACCGACGTGCACGTGACCGCGGCCGGCGGCCCCGTCCGGGTGCTGGACTGCATCGGCAGGGAACGACGGCTCACCCCGTGCGACGGCAAGGTCAAGATCCGGCTGGACGGCGCGCCCCGCGTCTACTACGGCCTGACCGAACACATCGATGCTCGTTAGAACACGCCTGGCCCCTGGGACCCCGGGAAGCGCCCGGGTGGGTGACGCACCAGAGCGCCGGATTCCATCGCGACCCAGATCAGGCCGTCGGGCCCGGCCGTGAGGCCGTGGGGTTCGGCGCCCTCCAGGGGATACTCCTCGATCTCGCCCTCGGTCGTGATACGGCCCAGCGTGCCGGATCCCCACTGCGTGAACCAGAGCGCACCGTCCCGGCCGGTCACGATGGCGTGCGGCCGGGCGGCGCGGTCGGGGAGCGGGAACTCGGTGATCGTGCCGGAGGTGCCGATCCGGCCCACCTGGCCGGCGCCGATCTCCACGAACCACAACGCCCCGTCCGGACCGGCGCAGATGCCCACCGGGGCGGCGTCCGCCGTGGGCAGCGCGTACCGGGTCGCCTCGCCGTCCACGGTGATGCGGCCGATCGCGTTGCCCTGGTTGAGGGTGAACCAGAGCGCGCCGTCCGGCCCGGTCACGATCATCGACGGCATCGCGCCTTCGGTCGCGAGCGGGTAGCGGGTGATCTCGCCGGTCGGGGTGATGCGGCCGATCTGGTCGCCCTGCAGCTGCGTGAACCACATGGCCCCGTCGGGGCCCGCGGTGATGCCGTACGGCGAGGCCGTCTCGAAGGCGGTGATCGTGCCGTCCACGGTGATCCGCCCGATCCGGTCGCCGGTGAACTCGGTGAACCACAGCGCGCCGTCGACGCCCGTGGTGATCACCGTGGGGCGGCCGTCGGCGGGGTCCAGCCGGAAGATCGCGGGGTCCTCGCCCGGCGTGACCCGGCCGATCCGGCCCTCATGGACCAGCGTGAACCACAGGGCGTCATCGGGGCCGGTGGTGACGCCGTAGGGAGAACCGTCGATCAACATGGGTGGCCTTCCTGAAGGGAGATCTCGGTGCCGGTGAAGCGGCGTCGCAGTGCCCGGTCGTGGGTGACCACCACGAGCGCTCCGCCGTAGCCGTCGAGCGCCTGTTCGAGCTCCTCGACGAGGGTGAGGGAAAGGTGGTTGGTGGGCTCGTCGAGCAGCAGGATCTCCGGCGCGGCCGCCAGCGCGCAGGCCAGCCCCAGCCGCGCCTGCTCGCCGCCGGACAGGCTCGACAGCACGCGTGAACGCTCGATCCGCGCCAGGCCGAGCCCGTGGATCGCCTTGTCGACGCGGGCGTCGGCCTCGTAGCCGCCTCTGGCCTCGAAGGCGGTGAGTAGGTCGCCGTACCTGTCCATCTCCTGCGTCTGCGCGGCCTCCTGCATGCCGTGTTCCAGGGCGCGCAGCTCGGCGAGGGCGGCGTCGATGGCCTGCTGGACGGTGTGGTGGCCCGGCAGGTCGAGGGTCTGGCCCAGGTAACCGACGCCACCGGCCGCCGACACCGTCACCTCGCCGTCGTCCGGCGTCTCCACCCCGGCGATCAGCCGGAGCAGCGTGGACTTGCCGGAACCGTTCTCGCCCACGATCCCCATCCGCTCGCCGGGGCGGACGCTGAAGGTGATCTGGTGGAGGACGCGGCGTTCGCCGTACGCCTTCGAGACTCCCTTGAGGGTGAGCTGTGTGGTCAGAGTGGCACTCCAATCGCAACTTGTGTAGCGTTAAGATAGCATGGCTCGGTCGGCTAATGCAACTGGAGTAGACTTTGACGACGACACGTCCCGGGGGTCGCAGTGCTCGCGTACGCGATGCCGTACGGCAGGCCACGCTCACCGAACTGGCAGAACACGGCTATACCGGGCTGACGGTGGAGAACGTGGCGCTGCGGTCGGGCGTTCACAAGACGACCGTGTACCGCCGGTGGGGAAACGCCGAAGGGCTGATCGCGGACGCGCTGGAGCTCGCGCGGGGGGAGCCGTGGCCGGTGCCCGACACCGGCTCGCTCCGGGAGGATCTGCGGGAGATCGCCCGGCTGGTGCGCAGCGGGTTCGCCGACCCGGTGGCCGGGCCGATCGCCGCCGCGTTCGTGGCGGCGGCCGTGCAGAGCGGCGGCGCCGCGCGGTCGCTGCACGACTTTTTCGTGGCCCGCCACGAACAGGCGGCCAAGGTGGTCGAACGAGCCGTCGAGCGCGGCGAGCTGCCACCGGGCACCGACGCCGCCGACGTGGTCAGGATGGCCGTCGCCCCCATCTACTACCGGCTGTTCGTCACCCACGAGCCGGTCACCGAACGCGACGCCGAACGCGCGGCCGACGCCGCCGCCACGGCCGCCCGCGAGGGCGTCATCTAGCCGCGTCTCCAGGGGCGGGCCGCCGTCAGAGGACGCCGGTCGCTGAGCGGATGGCCAGGCCGGCGCCCAGGAGGACGACCATCGCGGCGGTGCCCACCGGGGCCAGGCCGGACAGGCGGGCTGCGATGCGATGACCGGTCGCGGCGCGGCGTTCGAGGCGGTCGGCCAGCTTGACCAGGAGCAGGCCGGTGACGGTGAGGGTGGCCGCCATGCCCAGGCCGTAGGCGGCGACGAGCGCGATGCCGAACCAGGTACGGCCCAGCCCGATCGCCCCCAGCAGCACGATCAGCGCCGACGGACTCGGCACCAGCCCACCGGCCACCCCCAGCCCCACCAACCCCCGCCTCCGATACCCCCGCCCGTGCCCGCCCCCATCGGGGCCGGAATGCTCGCCACCGTGCCTGGCCACATCGGCGTCGCCATGCTCGCCGCGCGTGGCCACGAGAGTGCCGACGCTGTGCCTCTGGCCAGGCTCACCCTCGTGTTCCTGCCCCGATGCGCCCGTGTGCCCATGGCCGTGACCATGTCCATGGCCGTGACCATGCCCGTGTCCGTGGCCGTGACCGTGGCCGTGGGTGGGGTTTCGGGAGGTGAGGAGTTTGATGCCGATGGCGGCGATGAGCACCCCGCTGGCCACGCCGAGCCACGACAGCACCGACTCCCCGGCCAAAGCGGTGAACACGCTCAGCAACAACCCCACCACCAGGACGGCTGCCGTGTGGGTGGCCGTCACCGTGGCGCCCACCACGAGCGCGTCGCGCGGGCGGCCCCTGCGACCGGCCAGGTAGGCGGCCATGATGGTCTTGCCGTGCCCGGGGATCAGCGCGTGCCCAGCGCCGAGCAGTACCGCCAGTAACACCGCGAGCAGCCCGAGCGGCAGGGTGAGGCCGTCGGCGCCGATCAGATCGGTGAAGGTCCGGTCCACGAAGGCGAGCGCCTCCCCGATGGGCCCGCCGATCGCGGGCGCCGCGAGCCCGCCGCTGGTACCCGGCCCACCGGGGCTCGGCTTGCCGATCGTGGGGGAGGAGCCGGGGGTGGCGGTGAAGGTGGCGGTGGTCTGGTTCAGGGGGTTGGACAGGAGGTCGTCCGGGTAACGGCGGAGTTCGTCGCTCACGCTGGCCGTGCCGACGGTCGAGCCGGAGAGCCGGACGCCGTCCCCCACGGCGGTGATCTCCCGCCAGCCGATCCTTTCCTGCTGATAAAGGTCCTCAAAGGTGACGCCGCCGGAAATGTCGCCAGGGTTGGCCGTCAGCTCACACGTCAACCGGCTGGTTCGCAACCCACCCTGCCCGGGAGTGAACGCGAAGGCCGCGGAGGTGACCCGCCACGGCACCGCCGTACCGTCGATGACCAGGCGTTGTGCCCGAGCCAGCGCGGCACACTCCGCGGCGGCCGACACCCCGTCGCCCGCCTGCAGCGTGGGCAGTTCGGCCAGGTCCACCACGGCGGTGTTCTCGACCCGATCGGGAAGAACCCGCAGCCCGTTGTGGTGGTTGACGGTGAAGTTGCCCAGCGGATGGGCCAGGAGGGCGCCGGACAGCACCAGCGACGCGATCATGCTCACGAGAACCTCGCAAGGGCGGGCAGGGACGGGTCGAAGGCCGGGTTCAGGCGCTTGGCCGGGATGGAGGAGGGGCGGCGGCCGAGGGCGCGTTCGATCTCGGCGCGGTGGTGGTACAGGATCGCGTTGCGCCACCCGCCCGCCGTCGCCTTCTCCGCGTACGGCAGCGCCTCCCGCGACCGCCCCGCCCGGTGCAGCGCCCAGGCCAGCGCGTCGGCGGCGACCGGGTTGCGGTTGTCGGCGTACTCGGCGCGGGCGAGGCGGACGGCGGCGGCGGGCGAGCCGTGGTAGGCCTCGAACTCCGCCCAGGTCAGGGCGTCGCGCACGCCGGCATCCTCGTAGAGGCGCCGCTGGGCCTTCAGGAGCGTCCAGTCGGCGGGCAGCCCGGCCTTGATGCGCGTCTCGCCCTGTTCGAGCAGGTATTGGGGCAGGGGCAGCCGGTTCACGACCGTCTGGTAGAGATCCAGCGCCTCGGGGAGGCGGCCGGAGAGCGCGGCGACCCGGGCGCGCCCGGCCATCGCGGGCACGTAGGCGGGCATGGCCTCCTGCGCCCGCGTGTACCAGCGCTCGGCCTCCCGCAGCGCGCCGGAACGCAGTGACAGCTCGCCCAGGTAGTAGCGGGTGAAGGCGAGGTCAGCCGGCAGGTACGCGTCCTCGTGCGCGAGCCGCATCAACGCGGTCGCCGCGGCGGTGTCACCGCGCAACTCGGCCGCATACGAGGCGCGGGTGAACGACGGCACCCCGGGGCGCAGGGCGAGCATCCTGTCGACGGCGCGCTGGGCGCCGGGCAGGTCGCCGAGCTGGGTGCGGGCGTCGGCCAGGATGCCGTGGGCGGTCGAGCTGTAGGCGTTGACGGAGATGGCCTGCTCGGCCAGCCGTACCGCCTGCTTGAACTCGTGGCGGCCGGCGGCGAGGGCCGCGCGGCCGGTCAGGACGGCGTCGTCGCGCGGCGCGAGCGCGGCGGCCTTGGCCAGCGCGCCCTCGGCCCTGGGGTAATGGGCGGGGTCGCCGGTGATCCTGGCCTGTTCGATCTGCTCCATGCCGAGCTGGGCCCAGGAGCGGTAGTCGCCGGGCAGCCGGGCCAGGCGCGCCTGCAGCGTCTCGGTGAACACGGCGGGCTGTTCGGCCGAGGGCGCCGGCGGCGCGAGCACCGCGTAAGCGGTCAGCGCCAGGGCTCCGGCCAGGGCGAGCGCGACGATCCAGCGCATGGCGTATGGCTCCGTTCAAGGGGTGGAGATGACCGGCCGGCCGCGAGGGGGTGCGGCCGGCCGGTCGGACGGCGGGCGTTCGGGAGTGTCGCCCGCCGGGGGGACCGGTCGCTCCCGGAGAGGAGGAGCGGCCGGGTGGTGGCTTATCGCTGGTTCACCGCGACATTGCTGGGCAGCGGGATGTACGGGAACGTGGCGCCGAACGTCTTGTCGTTCTGGTCGACCTTGTCGGTCAGCGCCGGGATGAGCTTGCCCGTCACCGCCGCGCCGGCCACGGCCTGGAGTTCGATGTCGACGACGTCGTCGCTGAGCCGCCGGCCGTTCGGGAAGCCCTGGAGGTCACCGGCGAGCACGCCGAGCCGGTTCGGGTCCTTCGTGGGCGGGATCGACATGTTGAGCCGCATCATCTCGGCGGGACGCAGCTTGCCAGCGTCCTTGTTGAGCGACTGCGAGTTCAGGTCGGCCATGATCGGGCCGTTGCCCTTGGCGATGCCGGTCAGGAAGATCTGGACCAGGTCGTTGCGCGGCGTGGCCGGGGCCTTGATGCCGTAGATGGACTCGAGGAGCCTGGCCAGTTCGGGGTCGGTGACCCGCTTGACCACGGCCGGGACGTCGGCGTCCTTCTCCGGGGGCAGGGCGTTGAACGCGTCCTTCAGCCCGGCGGGCACCACGAGCTCGTTGACCAGCGGCTCGCCCAGGCGCGAGACCTGCTTGTAGCCGTTGGGGCCCCACTTGTCGGTGGTGGACCACACGCCGATGACCGGGTTGCGCTTGGCGTCGGCCTTGAGCGCCAGGTCCTTGGCCGCGACCTGCAGGCCCAGTGTGTGGACGTTGTAGCCCTTGAGCGTGTCCTGGCCGACCTCGGACAGGTTGCCGCCGTACAGCAGGTCGAAGACGCGCAGGTCGAGGAAGAAGGCCTCGTCGGACTGCCCGGCGAAGGTCTTGCCGCCGGGGATGTTGGTGATCGCCTGCGAGCGCAGCGTGCCGTAGTCGGGCATCGAGGCGGGCCCGACGTTGCTGGGGGCGACGACGCCGTTGGCGACGAGGGTGCTGGTGCCGCTCTCGGTGATCCGCTTGAGCGTGTAGCGCTGGCGGAAGAGCAGGTTCTGGTCGTTCAGCGAGGTGACGGGCCCGTTGTTGTACAGGAACGTGGTGTTTCCGCGCTTGTCCTCGTCGCGGAAGGTCCACTGGTAGGTGATGTCGGGCTTGGCGTCGCCGTCGTTGTCGATCTTGATGTTGTAACGGGACTTGGTGTCGAAGAAGTAGAAGTTGGGGCCGCCCTGGGGCTCCTCGAACGGGATCCAGTTGGCGAGCAGGGTGACGGTGTCGGGCTTGTCGGGGCTGACGAACGCGTAGACGTCGGTGTTGTCGTTACGCGGGTCGCCCGAGATCGCCGGTGCCTCGCGGTGCGAGGAAGCCGTGCCGGTGTCGGTACGGAGCAGGGCGAACGAGGAGGCGGTCAGCGCCGCCGCAACGCCCAGTCCGACAAGGGCGCGCCGGTTGATCCGGAGCTCCATGTTCGGTCCTTTCAGTCATGGTCCTGGCTGAGGTTCCGGCCGGGTTCCTCGACGCCCTATTCGCGCGACTCCTCCTCGGGGATGAGAAGTCAATCAAAGTTGACATACTTAGGTCGTCAATTTAGGTTGACGGGTACGGATTGCGCCGTTCGTTCGTTGGAGCTATCGGAAATACCGGAAAGGGGAACTATGGACGAGGACGCAGGGGGCAAGGCGCCGTTCAAGGTGCTGATCGGGTACCTCAGGCCGCATCGGGGGATCCTGGTGCTGGGCGGCGTACTCAGCCTGATCGGCTCGATCGCGGGCCTGGCCATGCCGCTGCTGGCCAAGTACGTGGTCGACGCGTTCGGCGCCAAGCAGTCCATGGCCGCGCCGCTGATCGGGCTCACGATCGCGGTGCTGGTAGGCGCGGTCGTCTCGGCCGGGGGCAGCTACCTGATGGAGCGCACCGGTGAGGGCATCGTCCTCGGGGCACGGCGCAAGCTCGTCGACCGCCTGCTCAGGCTGCGCGTGGCCGACGTGGACCGGCTCAAGCCCGGCGACCTGCTGTCGCGGGTGACCGGCGACACGACGCTGCTGCGCTCGGTGCTGACCAACGGCATCGTCGACTCCATCGGCTCCGTCTTCATGCTCGTCGGCGCGATCGTCATGATGGCCGCGATGGACGGCATCCTGCTGCTGGTGACGCTGCTGGTCATCGTCGTCATCGGCGGGCTTGTGGCGCTGGTCATGCCGAAGATCCAGAAGGCCCAGCACCAGGCGCAGGAGGCCGTGGGTGAGATGGGCGCGGTGCTCGACCGGGCACTGCAGGCGTACCGCACGGTCAAGGCGAGCGGCGCGGAGGAGCGCGAGGTCGAGGTCGTCGGCGAGGCGGCGGTACGCGCCCGCGACCGCGGCCTGCAAGTGGCGGGCTGGACCTCGCTGGCCGGAGTCGCCACCTGGATGGCGGTCCAGATCGCGTTCCTGTGCGTGCTGGCGGTCGGCGGTGCCCGGGTGGCCTCGGGCACGCTGGAGGTCTCGGCGCTGATCGCGTTCCTGCTCTACCTCTTCTACCTGGTGGCGCCGATCGGCCAGCTCGTCGAGGGCGCGGTGCAACTGCAGAACGGCCTGGCCGCGCTGAAGCGCATCCGCGAGATCGAGGACCTGCCGGCCGAGCCCGCCTCGGCCCCCACGGTCCGCGAGGGCGCGCCGGTCGGCGTGACCTTCGAGGACGTCACCTTCCAGTACGGCGAGGACCGCGAACAGGTGCACCACGGCGTCACCTTCGAAGTGCCGCCCGGCGGCCTGACCGCGCTCGTGGGCCCGTCGGGAGCGGGCAAGTCGACGGTCTTCGCGCTGCTGGAGCGCTTCTACGACCACCAGGGCGGGACGATCACCGTCGGCGGCAGGGAGATCCGCGACTGGCCGCTCGGCGACCTGCGCGCCACGCTCGGCTACGTGGAGCAGGACGCGCCCGTGCTGGCCGGGACGCTGCGGGAGAACCTGCTGTTCGCCGCCGAGGACGCCACCGACGACGACCTGTGGCGGGCGGTGCGGCGTACGCGCCTCGACGACCTGGTCTCCCGGCTGCCGGAGGGGCTGGAGACGCCGGTCGGGCACCGGGGCGTCCTGCTGTCGGGCGGTGAGCGGCAGCGGGTGGCCATCGCCCGCGCGCTGCTGCGCAAGCCCCGGCTGCTGCTGCTCGACGAGGCCACCTCACAACTGGACGCGGTCAACGAGCTGCGCCTGCGCGAGGTCATCGCCGAGGTGGCCAGGGAGACGACCGTGCTGGTCATCGCCCACCGGCTGTCGACCGTCACCAACGCCGACCGCATCGTGGTCATGGAGGCGGGCACGGTGCGGGCCATGGGCACGCACGACGAGCTGGTGGGCGCCGACGAGCTCTACCGCGAGCTGGCCGCGACCCAGTTCCTGGTGAGCTAGTCCGTTATTGGTACGTTTGTCCGTTATGCGAGTAAAGAGATTGGCAATGACCGCCCTGCTGCTGGCCGGTTCGGCCGCCGTCCTCGGGTCCGCCCCGGCTCAGGCCGCGACCGGTCAGTGCGCGGGCAACCGCATCGAGCACCTCGCGGTCAAGACCTCAGGCGGCACGACCAAGGGCCACCTGAACATCTATTACAACCCCTCCAGCGGCTACAACTGCGCCCGCCTGGACTCCTACGGCAGCCACTGGGGCCGTACCAAGCAGATGTCGGTCACCCTGCACACCTGCAAGAACAAGACCTCCGACTACTTCTCCTGCAAGTCCATCCAGATCGCCAACGACGACGGCCATTACGCCAAGTACGCCGGTCCGGTGAAGGTGTACGGCAAGGGCCGCTGCATCGCCGCCTCCGCGGTGATCGACGCCGGGCGGAACGAGGCCGTCAAGGTGACTCCCAGCTATCACTGCTGACCTGTACTCTTCGAGTGACATAGGTGAATATGTTCATTCAGTGTCACTCAGAGGAGAGCTTCATGAGCCGGGTCGTGCGCGCGCCCAGAGGTACCACGCTGACCGCCAAAGGATGGCCGCAAGAGGCGGCGCTCCGGATGCTCCAGAACAACCTGGACCCGGAGGTCGCCGAACACCCCGAGCAACTGGTCGTCTACGGCGGTTCCGGGAAGGCCGCACGCGACTGGCCCTCGTTCGACGCGATGGTCCGCACGCTGACCACGCTTGAGGGCGACGAGACGCTGCTGGTGCAGTCGGGCCGCCCGGTCGGCGTGTTCCGCACGCACGAGTGGGCGCCCCGCGTCCTCATCGCCAACTCCAACCTGGTGCCCGACTGGGCCAACTGGGAGGAGTTCCGCAGGCTGGAGGCCGCCGGCCTCACCATGTACGGCCAGATGACCGCCGGATCCTGGATCTACATCGGCACCCAGGGCATCCTCCAGGGCACCTACGAGACGTTCGCCGCCGTGGCCGCCAAGCGTTTCGGCGGCACGCTCGCCGGGACGATCACGCTCACCGCCGGGCTCGGCGGCATGGGCGGCGCCCAGCCCCTCGCGGTCACCATGAACGGCGGCGTGGCCATCTGCGTCGACTGCGACCCGCGCAGCGTCTCCCGGCGCATCGAGCACCGCTACCTCGACGTCGAGGCGTCCTCCCTGGACGAGGCGCTGCGCCTGGCCTACCAGGCCCGCGACGAGCGCCGCCCGCTGTCCATCGGCGTCGTCGCCAACGCCGCCGACGCCCTGCCCGACCTGCTGGCCCGCGGCGCCGAGATCGACATCGTCACCGACCAGACCTCGGCGCACGACCCGCTGATGTACCTGCCGCAGGGGATCGCCTTCGAGGACATGTCGGCGGCCCGCGAGAAGGACCCCGCGGGGTTCACGCAGAAGGCCCGCGAGTCCATGGCCAAGCACGTCGAGGCCATGGTCGGCTTCAAGGACGCCGGCGCCGAGGTCTTCGACTACGGCAACTCCATCCGCGGCGAGGCCCAGCTCGCCGGCTACTCCCGCGCCTTCGACTTCCCCGGCTTCGTGCCCGCCTACATCCGGCCGCTGTTCTGCGAGGGCAAGGGCCCGTTCCGCTGGGCGGCGCTGTCCGGCTCGCCCGAGGACATCCACAAGACCGACCAGGCCATCCTGGAACTCTTCCCCGAGAACGAGCAGCTCGCCCGCTGGATCCGCAAGGCCGGGGAGAAGGTCCACTTCCAGGGCCTGCCCGCGCGCATCTGCTGGCTCGGGTACGGCGAGCGGAACCTGGCCGGCGAACGCTTCAACGACATGGTGGCCAGCGGGGAGCTCCAGGCGCCCATCGTCATCGGGCGCGACCACCTCGACAGCGGTTCGGTGGCCTCGCCGTACCGGGAGACCGAGGCCATGGCCGACGGCTCGGACGCCATCGCCGACTGGCCGCTGCTCAACGCCATGCTCAACACCGCCTCCGGCGCCGCGTGGGTCTCGATCCACCACGGCGGCGGCGTCGGCATCGGCCGCTCCATCCACTCCGGCCAGGTGACCGTGGCCGACGGCACCGCGCTGGCCAGGGAGAAGGTCAGCCGCGTGCTCACCAACGACCCGGGCACCGGCGTGATGCGGCACGTCGACGCGGGCTACGAGGAGGCGGCCGCGGTCGCCGACGAGCGCGGCGTCCGCATCCCGATGCGCGAGTCGTAAATCTCCCCATGCGAGAGTCTCGTCTCTTGGTGCGGGGGTCTCGTCGCTTGATGTGCGGGTCTCTTATCCGTTACGGCTCCGCCGCACCACCGCCTCCCGCCGCCGTGGGTCGCGCCCGATCGTCGGGCGCTTCTCACGCCGGACGTGGCGCCCGCCGCCACAAGGCCCGCCTGACCGGCCAAGTGGTGCCCACATTTCGGGATACGCGGGATGGGATCGCATGAGTGACGGCGTTGGAGGTGGCGTGACGCATTCCGGGCTTGAGGCGCTGCTCGACGGGCGGCGCCTGTCGCCTGTGCAGCGCCGGATCGCGCATTACCTGTCCGAGCACCTCGATGACGCGATCTTCCTGTCCAGCGTCGAACTGGCCGAGCGGTCCGGGGTCAGCCAGCCGTCGGTCACCAGGTTCGCGATGGTTCTGGGTTTCGCCGGATACCCCGAGCTCAAGCAGGCCCTGCGGCCGCTCGTGCTGGGCGGGCCGCCGCGCCCCGCCGAGGACACGCTGATCCGCACCGCCCTCGACGACGAGATCCGCAACCTGTCGGCCGTGCGCGAGCGGCTGAGCGCTCTGCCGATCAAGGAGCTGGGCGAGGCGCTGGCCGCGACCGAGCCGCTGCCGGTGCTGGGGCTGCGGGTGTCGTCGGGCCTCGCCACCACGTTCGGCTACTACGCCCGCCGCATCCATCCCGACGTGCGGCTGCTGGTCCACGGCGGTTCCGAGTTGATCGACGGGCTGCACGCGGCGCGCCGCGCGGGCGCGGGGTGGGTGCTGGCGGTCGTGCTGCCCAGGTATCCGGCGGAAGCCGTACAGGCTCTGGAATATGCCGAGAAGGCGGGGCTGCGGACGGCGGTCATCACCGACCGGCCGGACTTTCCCGCCGAGGTCGTGCTCGACGCCCCGGTCGGCGACCGGCTCGTCTTCGACTCCCACGCCGCGCCGCTCGCGCTGGCCATGGCCCTGGTCGAGGCCATGGCCGACGCGGCGCCGCTGCGCACCCAGGCACGGCTGGAGGAGTACGAGAAGATGACCGAGGAGACCGGGACATTCGCCGAGTCGTGACTAGCCGGCTATGCGCCTGAGCGAGCGGACTGACCAGGTCACGGTCAGCAGCGCGAGACCGAGCATGATGGCGAAGGCCAGCGGCACGTTGACGTCGCCGAAGTTCCCGGCGAACAGCGCGCGGCCCGCCTCGACCGGATGGTAGAAGGGCGTGAACCAGGCGACCTTCTCCAGCCAGCCCGGCCCGAAGGCCATCGGCAGCAGCGCGCCCGACAGCAGCATCAGCGGCAGCGCGAAGAACTGCATGATCTGTCCCATGGCGTTCTCGTCGCGCAGGCTCAGGGCAAGGCCGTAGGCCACGCCGGAGGAGAACAGCCCGGTGAGCGCCAGCAGCAGCACCATGAGCAGCAGACCGGTGGGGCCGACCCGCATGCCCATGATCACGGCCACCACCATGACGATGACCGACTGGATCACCAGCACGACCACGTCGCGCAGCATCCGGCCCAGGACGATCGCCGGACGCCGGGTCGGGCTGACCGCGATGCGCTCCAGGACGCCGCTGCGCATCTCGTAGATCGTGCCGTACGCGACGCCCATCGAGCCGAACAGCGCGGTGATCACCAGCATGCCGGGGGCGAAGCTGGTCAGTGCCTGCCCGAGATCACCGGCGAACCCCATGCCGGCGAACAGCGGGGCGAAGAGCAGCAGGTACATGACCGGCTGCATGATGCCGAACAACGGCCAGATCGGGTTGCGCAGCGTGTTCTTGACCTCGTAGGCGAAGAAGAGCGAGGTGTCGCGGATCATACGGCGGCTCCCGTGTCCCTGAGCGAGCGTCCGGTCTTGGCGAGGAAGACGTCGTCGAGCGTCGAGCGGTCCAGCGCGATCGAGCGCAGCTCCAGCCGCTCCTCTTCGAGCCGCCTGAGCAGGGCGGGCAGCATGTGCTCGCCGTCGTCGAGGTAGACGCGCAGCACGTCCTCGTCCACGCGGGCGGCGCGGGCCAGCGGGCCCAGGGCCTCGGCCGCGCGGTCGAGCTCGTCCAGGCGCAGGGTGACCACGTCGCCGGAGACCTCGCGCTTGAGATCGGACGGGGTGCCCTCGGCCACGACCACGCCGTGGTCCACGATCGCCAGCCGGTCGCACAGGGCGTCGGCCTCGTCGAGGTAGTGGGTGCTGAGCAGCACGCTGGTGCCCATCTCGCGTAGCTCGCGGATGCGGTCCCAGAGGTTGGCGCGGTTCTGCGGGTCCAGGCCGGTGGTGGGCTCGTCGAGGAAGAGCAGCGGGGGCGCGTGCACCAGCCCGAGCGCGATCGCCACCCGCCGCTTCTGGCCTCCCGACAGGGTACGGCCCGGCCGGTCGGCCAGTTCCAGCAGGTCGAACCGGCGCAGCACGTCCTCGGCCGCCCGGCCGGGGTCGGCCACGCCGTAGATCTTGGCCGCGAAGACGATCTGCGCGCGCGGGCTGTTGCCCTCCTCCACGCCGCCGGCCTGGGAGACGTAGCCGAGGTTGCGCCGTACCCCCGCGGGGTCCTTGAGCAGGTCGTGACCGGCGACGACGGCCTGGCCGGCGTCGGGGACGATCAACGTGGCGAGCATTCTGATCGTGGTCGTCTTCCCCGCCCCGTTGGGGCCGAGCACGCCGAAGATCTCGCCCTTCTTCACCGCGAGGTCCACGCCCTTGACGGCCTCGACCGTCTGGACGCCCTTTCTGCTCTTCGTGGTGAAGGTCTTCCTTAAGTCCGTAGCTTGAATGATCATTGTTCTCCTCAGGGAAGCTCGTCGGCTTCCACCTTTTTCACGGCTTCCTCGCACCAGGCGAGCTGGGCCTTGAGCATGCCGATGTTGAGCTTGAGGTTCTCGTCGATGTGCCGGGGCGCGCCCGCGCCCCGCTTGGTGCCCAGGGCCCGCTCGGTCATCGCGATCGCCATCGTGAGCTGCTCTTTCCTGCCGCGCAGGGCGCCGAGCAGCTCGGGCTTGCTGAGCCGGTCCATGAACGTCATCGCGACCTGGAACGGGTCCACGATGGGCTTGATCTCGCTCCAGAACGACATGAGCAGATGGAAGAACTGGTAGCGGCCGTCGTCGCTGAGCGCGTAGACGGTCTTGCCGCCCTTGCCGCTCTCGACGACGTCCAGCAGGCCCTCGTCGGCCATCTTCGACAGCCCGTGGTAGATCGACCCGTAGGCCACGTTGGCCCAGAAGTCGGCGCCCATCATCTCCAGCTGCCTTCTGACCTGGTAGCCGTTGAGCGGGCCGTCGAGCAGGGTGCCGAGGATGAGTACACGCGTCGAAGACATGCTCAAGTTTGAGTTCAAATTTGAGTGCGTGTCAAGGGTGGCTAGGGTGACGGGCATGAGTGAACGACCGATCGCGCTGGTGACGGGGGCTTCTCGCGGGGTGGGCGCGGCCGTCGCGCGGGCCTTGGCGCCGACCCACCGACTGATCCTCGGCGGACGCGACGAGAAGGCCCTGGCCGAGGTGGCCGCGGACCTTCCCGGCGCCCGGGTGTGGCCGGTGGAACTGACCGGCCTGCGGGCCGCGGACCTGCCGGACGTCGAGCGCCTGGACGTGCTCGTGCACAGCGCGGGCGTGGCGGAGCTGTCCCGCATCGCCGAGACCCCGGCGAGCGTCTGGCGCGACACCTATGAGATCAACGTGGTGGCCGTCGCCGAGCTGACCCGCCTGTTGCTGCCCGCCCTGCGCGCCGCCGAAGGCCACGTCGTGTGCGTCAACTCCGGCGCCGGTCAGCGGGCCAACCCCGGCTGGGCCTCCTACGCCGCCAGCAAGTTCGCGCTGCGCGCCTTCGCCGACGCCCTGCGCCAGGAGGAGCCCGCGCTCCGCGTCACCAGCCTCTATCCCGGCCGGGTGGCCACCGACATGCAGCGCTCGGTCCGCGAGCAGGAGGGCGGCGCGTTCGAGCCGGACAAGTACCTGGCCGCGGAGACCGTGGCCGGGGCGGTTCTCGGCGCCGTCGCCGCGGGCGCCGACGCCCACCTGACCGATCTCATTCTCCGTCCCCGGAGCGGCCCTGTCCTATGAATGGATTCATTCACTAGAGTGACCCCATGCTTGGAGAACTTGCGCACATCGGGCGGGATCCCGCGACCAACGGCTATGTCCGGGACGCCTGGTCGGCCGCGGACCTGGAGCTGCGGGAATGGTTCGCCGGGGAGGCGGGCCGGCGCGGCCTCGATCTGCGCGAGGACCGCAACGGCAACCTCTGGGCGTGGTGGGGCGACCCGTCGGTGACGCCGGGCGTGGTCACGGGCAGCCACCTCGACTCGGTACGGCAGGGCGGCGCCTACGACGGCCCCCTCGGAGTCGTGTCGGCCTTCCAGGCGCTCGACCTGGTCAAGGAGCGGGGATTCCAGCCGGGCCGGCCACTTGGCATCGCCTGCTTCACCGACGAGGAGGGCGCCAGGTTCGGGGTGCCGTGCATGGGCTCGCGCCTGCTGACCGGCGTCCTCGATCCCGACCGGGCCAGGGGGCTGGCCGACGACGACGGGCGCACACTGGCCGAGGTGCTGGCCGCGGCGGGGCGCAAGCCGTACGGGCTGGGGAAGGACGAGGAGACGCTCGGGCACGTCGGCGTCTTCGTCGAGCTGCACGTCGAGCAGGGCAGAGGGCTGGTCGACCGCGGCCGGGCGGTCGGTGTGGCCAGCGCGATCTGGCCGCACGGACGCTGGCGCTTCGACTTCCGCGGCCAGGCCAACCACGCGGGCACCACGCGCCTGGAGGATCGCGACGACCCGATGCTCGCCTACGCCGCCAAGGTGCTGGCCGCCCGTGAGGCGGCGCGCCGCTACGGCGTGGTCGCGACGTTCGGGAAGGTGCGCGTCTCGCCCAACAACGCCAACGCCATCCCGGGGCAGGTCTCGGCGTGGCTGGACGCCAGGGGCGCCTGGGAGCGCGCGGTACGGGCGCTGGTGGCGGAACTGAGCGCGGGCGAGCAGGTCAGCGAGGAGTCCTGGACGCCGGTGGTCGACTTCGACGAGACCCTGCGTGCGCGCGTCGCCGCCGCGGCCGGAGACGTACCGGTCCTGGCGACCGGGGCCGGGCACGACGCGGGCATCCTCGCCTCGGCCGGGGTGCCGTCGGCGATGCTGTTCGTGCGCAACCCGACCGGCATCTCCCACTCGCCCGCCGAGCACGCCGAGGAGGCCGACTGCGCGGCCGGCGTCGAGGCGCTCGCCCATGTCCTGGAGGACCTGTGCCGCTGACCTACTGGTGCGAGCAGGCGTGGCTGCCCACCGGCGCGGCCGAGAGCGTGATCGTCGAGGTTTCCGGCGAGCGCATCGCCGCCGTCACCCAGGGCCCGCCGCCGCCCGGCGCGCGGCGGCTGCCGGGGATCACGGTGCCGGGGCTGGCCAACGCCCACTCCCACGCCTTCCACCGGGCGCTGCGCGCCGCCACCCAGACCGGCAGGGGCGACTTCTGGACCTGGCGCGACCAGATGTACGAGATCGCCGCCCGGCTCGACCCCGACTCCTACCTGACCCTCGCGCGCGCCGTCTACTCCGAGATGGCGATGGCCGGGATCACCTGCGTCGGCGAGTTCCACTACCTGCACCACGCCCCCGGCGGGCGCCCGTACGCCGACCCCAACGCGATGGGACACGCGCTCGTGCGGGCCGCTCGCGAGGCCGGGCTGCGCATCACGCTGCTCGACACCTGCTACCTGACCGGCGGCATCGGCACGCCGCTGGCCGGCGCGCAGGTCCGCTTCGGCGACGGCGACGCCGAGCGGTGGGCCCGGCGGGCCGAGGACCTGGCCGCGCACTACGCCGGTCAGCCCGACGTGGTGGCCGGGGCCGCGATCCACTCGGTACGCGCGGTGCCGCCCGAGCAGATGCCGCTGGTCGCGGAGTTCGCCCACCGGCACGCCGCGCCGCTGCACGCCCACGTCTCCGAGCAGCGGGCCGAGAACGCCGCCTGCGTCGAGAGGTACGCGGCCACGCCGGTGCAGGTCCTGCACGAACACGGCGCGCTGGGCCCGCGCTCGACCGCCGTGCACGCCACCCACCTCACCGGCGCCGACGTCGAACTGCTCGGCGGCTCGCGCACGCACGTCTGCATGTGCCCGACCACCGAACGCGACCTGGCCGACGGCATCGGCCCGGCCAGGACGCTCTTCGACAAGGGCGCGCCGATCACCCTCGGCTCCGACAGCCACGCGGTGATCGACCTGTTCGAGGAGGCGCGGGCGGTCGAACTCGACGAGCGCCTGGCCAGCGAGAAGCGCGGCCACTGGCGCGCCGCAGAACTGCTGACGGCCGCGACGGCCGCCGGCCACGCCTCGCTGGGCTTCCCGGACGCGGGGGTGCTGGCCGAGGGCGCGTGGGCCGACCTCGTCACGGTCCGCCTCGATTCCGTCCGTACGGCCGGCGCCACGGGAGCCGAAGCGGTGGTCTTCGCCGCGACGGCCGCGGACGTGCTCTCGGTGGTCTCCTCGGGCCGCCAGATCGTGGCCGACGGCCACCACATTTCCGGAAATGTCGGTCAGATGTTGGCCGAGGCGATAGGAGCCCTGCGGTGAGCGCGAAACTGATCGACGGCATCGGCCTCCTCTACACGGGCGACCCCGCCCGCGAGGAGATCGCGGACGCCGCCATGGTCGTCGAGGACGGCCGCGTCGTCTGGACCGGGCCCGCGGCCGAGGCGCCGGTGGCCGACGAGCGCGAGGACGCCGCCGGGCGCTGCGTCATCCCCGGCTTCGTGGACAGCCACGCCCACCTGGTCTTCGCCGGTGACCGTACCGCCGAGTTCGACGCGCGCATGTCCGGCCAGCCGTACACGGCCGGGGGCATCCGCACCACCGTCGCCGCCACGCGCGCCGCCAGTGACGCCGAACTGGCCACGCACGCCGCCGCGCTCCTCGCCGAGATGCGCCGTCAGGGCACCACGACCGTCGAGATCAAGAGCGGCTACGGGCTCAGCGTCGAGGACGAGCGGCGCTCGCTGGAGATCGCCTCCGGGCTCGTCGACGAGACCACCTACCTGGGCGCGCACGTGGTGCCCGCCGGGGTGGACGCCGACGACTACGTGCGGCTCGTGGCGGGGGAGATGCTGGCGGCCTGCGCGCCGTACGCGAAATGGGTGGACGTCTTCTGCGAGCGCGGCGCGTTCGACGGCGACCAGACGCGGGAGATCCTCACCGCGGGCATCAAGGCCGGGCTGCTGCCCAGAGTCCACGCCAACCAGCTCACCGAGGGGCCCGGCGTGCGGATCGCCGTCGAGCTCGGGGCGGCCTCCGCCGACCACTGCACGCATCTGTCGGACGCGGACGTGGACGCGCTGGCCTCGTCCGGGACCGTGGCCACGCTGCTGCCGGGGGCGGACTTCTCGACGCGCTCGCCGTACCCGGACGCGCGGCGGCTCATCGACGCCGGGGCCACCGTGGCCATCGCGACCGACTGCAACCCCGGCTCGTCGTTCACCTCGTCGATGCCGTTCTGCGTCGCGCTGGCCGTACGGGAGATGAGGATGACGCCACTGGAAGCCATCAGGGCGGCCACGTACGGCGGCGCCCGCGCGCTCCGGCGAGAGGACGTCGGCGTGCTGCGTCCGGGGTCGCGCGCGGACTACGTGACCCTCGACGCACCCTCGTATGTGCACCTCGCATACCGCCCGGGCGTACCCTTGGTAGCGGCCGTCTCCTCCTGAAGGAGGACAACCAGAACCATCCCAGCGGCGTACCTGTTTAGGGAATCTTTGCTTCGGACCACACGTTGGCCGGGTATAGAACGCAGCTGCGGGAACGAGGTGCCTGGGGATGGCAAGGCCTACGGGGAGTCGCACGCAGGAGGTCGCCGAACGCGACCTGCTCGGAACCTATCTGGCGGAGATAGGCCGGGTCCCGCTGCTCACCGCCGAGGAGGAGGTCGAGCTCGCCAAGCGGATCGAAGCGGGGCTTTTCGCCGAGCAACTCCTCGACAGCGGAGGCTCGGAGCCCCGCATCGGGGACGTCGCCGACGAGGAGCTCGAACGGCTGGCGATATCGGGACAGCGGGCGAAGGACGAGTTCATCCAGGCCAACCTCCGGCTGGTCGTGGCGGTTGCCCGGAAGTACTCCGGGCGGGGGATGCCGCTGATCGACCTGGTCCAGGAGGGGAACCTGGGACTGGTGCGAGCGGTGGAGAAGTTCGACTACCAGCGGGGGTACAAGTTCTCGACGTATGCCACGTGGTGGATCAGGCAGTCGGTGGGACGGGCCATTCACGAACAGGCTCGCCCCGTACGGCTGCCCACGCATGCCGGGGAGCAGATGACCCGGCTGATGCGGGTACGGCGCGACATGCTGGCCGAGTTCGACACCGAGCCCACTGATGACGACCTCGCTCAGGTGCTTGAACTGCCCATCGAGCGGGTTCGCGAACTGCGCCGGTGGGCGTCCGACCCCGTTTCCCTGCAGCTTGGCGTCGGTGACGAGGACGAGACCGAGCTCGGCGACATGATCGCGGACGAGACGTGGGCGGACCCGGAGCAGCAGGCGATCGAGATCCTTGAGCGTGAGCGGCTGGACCAGTGGCTGACCGACCTTGAGGGCGACACCTCCGAGATGCTGCGGTGGCGATACGGGCTGGTGGACGGGCGCGAGCACACGCTGACCGAGGTCGGCGAGCGCTACGGAATCGGACGAGACCGGGCCCGGCGGATCGAGCGGGACGCGCTGGCCCGGCTCCGCAAGATGGCTGCCGCCTAAAGGCAAGGTCATCGCCTTTGGCGCGCTTCGCGCTTTGGGGCTCAGGCTTTCTCCAGTCGAGCTGAAGCTCGACCCCTGTCGGGCCTCCACTTCGCTCCGGGCGCCCTGCTTTCTGGGCCCCACCCCTTGCCCGGCTAGGTGGCCTCCCAGCTCCTGCCACCCGCACTGCTTGGGGTGTGGGCCGGTTGGGTGTCCCCGGGCAAGGGGTTTTCGTTGCTCTGGGGCGGCGCCCGGCCTCTCGATGCCCGGAGGTTGAGCAAGATCTGGAGCCGTTTGGGTGCTCACATCTCAACCTGGTTGTCTCCGGGCGGATTGAGTACCGCCCATTGAACTTCCGGATCTCCGATGCCATGGGCCGCATCGGGCCCGTGCTGCCATCGCCCAAGCTATTCGGCGCACCGCTCGCCGGGTAGCCCCGGTGCATTGCTGCACCGGGGCCCCCTCAGAACCGTGCGGGCCACTCCTCGCGGCACACGGCTCAAGCAAGCCCCGAAGGGCCGGTTCAGGTTCGCTGTGCTGGGCTCCTGCGACGCCGGGCGAGATAGCTCCGGTGGCAGGAGGCGTGAACAAGGCGGGTCTGGTCACCGTCCGGTGACCCGGGCCGCCCGTGGTGCACGAGATAGTCGGCTGCTATCGCGCGCCGGGCGACATGCTGCCACCAGCGTGTCCATTGGTCGGGGGACTCGGGTGGCTGGTCGGCGGTCAGCAGGTGGTCTCCGCAGAGCGGGCAGCGCGCGTCTTGCCTGGTGAGCAGGTGCAACGTATACCGATCCAGCGGAGGCTTGACCCGCGTGCGCCGCCGGGCCCAATACTCAGCCAGGGCGGGGTCATCGGGAGATGCCCTGCCCAGGACGAGGGGATGCCGGACGATGTTGGTCCAGGCGAACTTGGGCAGGTAGGCACCCGTGTCCGGGTCGCCGAATACCCATCGATCGTTCCTGAACTTGTTGAACGTGCCGAAGTACCGGTCGACGATCCAGCGCGTCGGCTTGTTCGGGTGGTTGTAGGTGGCCCACTTGAAGGTGAGCTGCCAGACGTAGTGGTCCAGGGCGGCGAACGTCCTGGACGACACCACGCTGCGGTAGTAGGCGGACCAACCCCGCACGATAGAGTCGAGCCGGGCGATGACCGCCTTGGCGTTCGAGCCGCGCAGGCTGCGCGTCTCGGTCGCCAGCCGCAGCTTCAGCCGCTTAACCGCCGTGCTGCTCGGCCTGGTCAGTGTCTTGCCGTTGGGGTAGCGGCGGATGTGGAAGCCCAGGAACTCCACCCCTTCGCGGAGGTGGACGATGCGGGTCTTGTCCTCGTTGAAGACCAGACCCCTGGGCCCCAGCCACTTGGCAAGTCGTGCCTTGACCTGGTGCGCCTGCTGCTGGCTGTGGCAGAGCGCGATCATGTCGTCGGCGTATCTGACCACGATCGGGCAGCCCGCCACCGTTTCACCGGCCCGTGAGCCGGTGTGGTAGCGGACCCCGGCGGCCTCCTCCAGTCCGTGTAACGCGATGTTTAACAGGCACGGGGAGATCACGCCACCTTGGGGTGTGCCCTCGTCGGTGGGTGAGAATTCCTTGCCTGCCTCGAACACCCCGGCCTTCAGCCAATCTCGGATCAGGTCCCTGGCGGGGAAGGATCCGATGGCCTCCAGCAGCCGGGAGTGGTCGATGTGATCGAAGGCCGCCGCCAGGTCCGCGTCCAGCACCCAGAGCCGTTTCGCCAGTTTCCGGCTGGTGGCCTGGAAGATGGATTCGATCGCGTCCTGGCAGCTCCGGCCCGGCCTGAACCCATAGGATCGGGGCTCGAACCGGGCTTCCCACTCGGGTTCCAGCGCGTTGCGGACCCGTGCCTGGTGACACCGATCCATGATCACTGGGATGCCGAGCGGGCGCAGCTTCGCCGCGTTACCGGCTTTCGGAATGTGCACCCGCCTGACCGCGCGCGGGTTCCAGGACCCGATCGTGGCGTGCACGCGCATCGCCGTATCGGCCCTGGCCTCGGAGGTCAGCGCGACCTCCCCGTCGATGCCCGCGGTCTTGCGGCCAGCATTGCGCTGCGTCACCTGGCGCACGCTGATGAGCGTGTTGGCCCGGCTGCGCAGCATCAGCTTCTGCAGGTTTCTGGCCTCGGGCCAGTCCCCTTCCTGAACCGCCTTGAAGATTCGGCTCCGCAGCCGCCTTACCTGCTCCTCCTGGCTGCGCCAATCGATGCGTTCCCACCGATCGGCATCCATGTCCAGGGGCGGGCCCTCGGGTCCGTTCACCATACGGCGTCCAACTTGTCCCTCGGTGCCGGCGGATCCGGCGCGTGATCGTCAAAGGCTCACCTGCCCACGTCAGCTCCCTTTCGGGGCCGGGCACCAGGCCCGGTATCCGGCCGGTTATCCGAGACCATCCGCTGGAGGAGCGGCCTTGTCCGTCTCGGTTTCCCGCTGCCTTTCGGCCACCGGCATTCGCTTCTTGGGCATCCTGTTCCCGCCGGGGAGTTCAGCTCTCCTCACGGTCGGCCTACCACGCCTGACCATCCAGGCGCGGACCCCGACGGGGTTTCCATGTTCCGCACGCGCGAGACACGGCTGGGGCCGGGCGTCCTCTGTACCCCGGGGACGGCGGTGTTCTCACGGCCGAAAACCCTCTCCGACCGCCGCCTGCCGTCTCTCAACGGCTGGTCCCTGGCACTCCGGTCTAGCCTTCCGTCCCGGAGCGTTGACATGACGAGGCATCAGCGAGAATTCAGGATCATTCGCCCCTCCCAGCCTTCCTCTCGCCTGTGGCCACCGGACGGGCAGCGGCCCTTGGGCTTTCCCCTGAGCTCCGCACCCCGCAGTTACCCGCGACGCACGTCAGGGTGAGGACAGGTCTCGAACACTGACCTGGACTACGTTCCCGACATGATCGATCCTCCTTCAACGTAGTCACTCGCCACGTGCGACCTCATGTCGCAAGGGTAGATGTCACCGGAGGAAAACGCGCTGCTGGCCGAGATCGTCAAGCTGGAACGGGTCAAGGCGATCGGACTGCCGGAAGGGTTGTTCACGGGAGCGCCGGAAGCGCGCCGGAGCGGATCGCCGGCGGGGACGGCCCCCTGTTAGACGATCGCGGCGAGCCGCTCCGGCGTGCAGGCTGCAAGTGCGGCACGCGCCGCTCGGCTCGACCACGGTCTTCGGATAGGTGAAGCAGGCCGCCATCGCCTCGATGATCGCCGTACCGGAGACGGTGATCACCGCGTCCGGCAGCGCACGGTTGATCTCAAGCGGCAACACGGCGGGGCTGGTGTGGGTGAGGCCGTCGGTGACGCGGCTTGGCGCGACAGCAAGGTTGGGGCCGGGTCAGGTTTCGGTGTGGGGGTGGACGTGGTTGGCTGGTTCGAGGCGCAGGCTGTGGGCGGGCCTTGGGTCGAGTTGGTCGGGTAGCTGGATGCGCACGCCCATCGGGGTCTCTTCCCAGGGCAGGGCGGCGCCGTGGCCGGTCAGGCTGACGCGGGCGCCGCCGTCCAGGCGGACGTCGAGTTCGACGTCGCGTCGCGTGGGTGTGCCGAGCACGATGGCGTGTACGGCGCCGCCGGACGGGTGGTTGGATTGGGTGTAGCGGATGTCGAGGGCTTCGCCGGTCAAGCCCTTGGTCTTGGTCCAGGGGCGGGTGGCGTAGATGGCCTCGCCGTTGGTTTCCAGCCACCAGCCGAGGGCCAGGAGGGGTTCGGCCTGCATCCAGGGGATGGTCGCGGCGGCGGTGGGGCCGACGTTGATGAGCAGGTTGCCGCCGCGGGCGACGACGTCGATGAAGGTGCGGATGAGTTGCTCACCGCTTAGGTGGGTGGAGGCGGGTTCCATCCGGTTGTAGCCCCATGCGGTGCCGAGCGTCATGCACGCCTCCCATTTGCCGGGGAAGTGGCCTGCGGTGGTCTGTTCGGGGGTGAGGAAGTCGTAGTGGATGCCGGAGGTGTCGTTGCCGGGGTCGGTGCCGGGTGGGGCGAAGCGGTTGTTGACCAGGCCGTCGGGCACGGTGTCCCAGTAGTGCCGGAACAGGGCGGGTACGTCGGAGTCGGCGGGGTAGCTGTAGTCGTTCCACAGCACCGAGGGCTGGTAGCGGTCGGTGAGTTCGCGGATGTGGGCGTCGGCGTAGGCGGCGTAGGCGGGGCCGGGTGGGCAGCCGTTCATGAACGCCTCGATGTCGGCCAGGGGCAGGCCGGTGAAGGTCCAGTCCTGGCCGCCGCAGTAGTAGGTGGCGAAGCGCAGGCCGCGCTCGCGTACCGCCTCGGCGAGGTCGCCGACGACGTCGCGGGTGGACTGCCAGTCCTTCCTGTGCGGGTTGGGGGTGGCGCTGGGCCACAGCAGGAAACCGTCGTCCATCTTGGTGGTGAGCACCACGTAGCGGGCGCCGGCGCGGGCGAACAGCTCGGCCCACGGCCGGGGGTCGAAGGCGCTCAGGACCTGCTCGCGGAAGACGCGGACGAAGTCGTCGTAGTCGAGGCCGGGGTAGTGCTCGGCGTGGTGACGGGCGGTGGGGCTGCCCGGGATGTTCATGCTGTTCCAGTACATGTCCGCGTACGGGTTGCGGCGCATGGCCTGCACGCCGGACTCGTCGTAGGCCATCATCTCATCGACCGGGTGCACCGACGGGACCGGCGCGTAGGCGGGTACGACGGCGGGGTTCCAGTGGATGAAGATGCCGAGTTTGGCCTCGTCGAACCAGGCTGGGGTGGTGCGGGCGGCGGTGTGGTGGCTGTTCATTCGGCCTCCTGAACGGCGGGCTGGACAGAGGCAGGCTGAACGGAGGTGGCGGGGCTGATGCGCAAGGTCAGAGCGGGCTGGGCGTCGGGTGTCTCGGGCAGGCGGACCCGGATGCCGTGCGCGGCCGTTTCCCAGGTGAGCGGGTCCGAGCCGCCGCCCAGCAGGGTGATCTCGGCGCCGGGTTCGGCGCGCACGTCCAACTCCACTTCCGGCCGGTTGGTGACGCCCAGCACGATGGCGTGCACCGCGTCCGGTGATTGGGTGTAGCGGATGTCGAGGCCGTCGCCGGTGGTGCCGGTGACGCGGGTCCAGGGACGCGTGCCGTACACGGCGGGTCCGTTGGTCTTGAGCCACCAGCCCAGTGCGAGCAGTCGCTGGGCCTGGATCCACGGCACCTGCCCGGCGGCGGTCGGGCCGACGGCGGGCAGGAAGTTGCCGCCGTGCGCGACGCAGTCGACGAACTCGTGGATCAGCTCGGCAGCGTCGGGCATGCTGGCGTCGGTTTCCTGCCGGTTGTAGCCGAAGGAGGAGCCGAGCCCGCGGCAGGATTCCCACTTGCGGCCCTCGGGTGCGTCGGTGGCGTAGTCCCGCTGGTACTCCAGGGTGGCGAAGTCGGCGAGTTCCTCCTCCGAGCCGGCCGGCGTGGGGCCGAAGCGGTCGTTGATCACCCCGCCGGGCACCTGCTCGCGGTACCAGGACACCATCTCGTCCATGCGGGCGGCGGCCGGGTAGCCGGCGTCGTTCCACAGCACCGACGGCCGGTAGCGCTCGATGAGCTCCCGCCAGTGCGCGTCGGCGTAGGCGGCGTAGCCGGGGTTGTCGGCGATGGCGGCGGGCAGGTTCTCGTAGTCCTCGGCAGCCGGCGGCGGGGTGAAGGTGAAGTCGAGGCCGCCGCTGTAGAGCACCCCGAACTTCATCCCGGCCGCGCGCACCGCCTCGGCCAGTTCGCCGACGAGGTCCCGCTCGGCCTGCCAGTCCTTCTTGTGCGGGTTCGGGGTGGCGCTGGGCCACAGCAGGAAGCCGTCCTGGTGCTTGACCGTCAGCACCACGTACCGGATGCCGGCGGCGGCGAAGAGTTCCACCCACGAGCGCGGGTCCCACCGGTGCATCCCGGCCCTGAACTCGGCGGCGAAGTCGTCGTAGGAGACGCCCGCGTGGCGCTCGGCGTGATGGGCGGCCACGGCGCTGGTCGGGACGTGCATCTGGTTCAGGTACATCTCCGCGAACGGCAGGCCGTCGCGCAGCAGGACGGCGGCCTCGTCCTCGGTCATCTGCTCCCAGGCTTCGGCCGCGGGGAACAGCGGTGCGAACGCCGGGACCGCCGCCGGGGTCCACACGATCATGACGCCTAGCTTTGCCTCGTCGAACCATCCGGGTACGGCGCGGCCGGCCGTCTCGGAATGGGAAGCAGACATATGTGTGCCCTTTCATTGGCGAGCGGAGAATGGTTCGCAGATTTCGCGAACCGACCCTTCGAGGCTAGCGTCCAAAAAGCTCCATACGCAAATAACTCCATACGAAGCTTTATATAAACTCGGCTACCACCTGCACATACGCACCTCGCCTCAACGTTGCCAGCATCCAGGTATATAGGTGTTATATAGCGGAGAATATGTCGCTTGATATCGTCGCCCTGCGGTGCTCCCGAAAAGTGAGTGGCACACGAGAAAGGCGGATGGCGACCTCGGTGGGCCCATGATCGTGACCGGTGCTCGCCGCTCGGGGAGGTGATCGACGCCCTGTTCGCCGCGCTGCAGCGGGTACACGAGCACCATGTAGTCGGTAAGGGCACGGGCTTGGCCCGGTGTGGATGCCGAGCCGATCGTGTTGCTCAACCCGCGCATCGTCAGCGCCTGCGCCGACAGCGACGAGCAGCACGAGGGCTTCCTGTCCTTCCTCGACCAGGTGCAGGCCGCCGCCACTCGCGCCGACTACGCCGCCACCCTCACCAGCCTGACCGCGCTGGCCGACCCGCGGCCCACCAGGGAGCTGGCGGCCGAGGACTACGCCCGGTGATGGCGCAATGGAACACTGCGGCGGCCGTCACCTGTCCGCGCTGGAGACCCTGTTCACCGACTCCTCCCACGCCCTGCGTGAGCGCCTGCTGTGGCGGATGCTGTTTGAGACGGCGGCTCGCGCCGAGGAGATCCTCATCTTGAACATCGAGGATCTGGACCTGGAGTTCCGCCGCGCCCACGTGGTGTCCAAGGGCGGCGCGATCGAGTACGCGCACTGGCCCCTCCGCCGGCTCCCGGATGCTCGCGGTCACCGACATCTGCCCGGCAACAGGACGGGGCCGCTTGTCCTGCCCGCGCGCCGAATACCCGTTCAGACAGGCCAGCGCCGAACTCGACACGCACCAGAAAGACTGGACGCTCCACCAACTGCGCCACAGCCGCCCTGCTGCACCTCGCCGAGGCCGGGCATAGTGCGCCCGAGTTCCAGGCCAAATCCCGCCACCAGCACCTGGCCAGCCTCGGCCGCTACGTCCGCCTCGGCGAGGAGACCTCCGCCCGTCTGGCCACCGAAGCCGACCCGGCCGCCTGCCGCAAAGGCGCTGAACTGCGCCGATCACCCTAAGCTTGATTACGGAGAGTTATCGTTTTCGGTGGCATCAGTGAGCCTATTCGCCGTGTTTCTTGGCCCACAGGGTGATGCGGGTCGCCGGGTCTGCCTTGCGGCCCGCGGCAGGTGTCTGCCTGGTGACGACCCAGTTGCGGTCGTAGATCTGCAGCCGGTCCTGCCCGGTGGCGTCCTGGTCGTCGAGGAAGTAGAAGCCGGCGGCCTGCATGGTGTCCTGGGCGGCTTGCAGGTTCATGCCGACGACGTCGGGGATCTTCGCTCTCGCGGCCGGCGGTTCCGGGGGTTCTGGTGAGGGGGTCGGGGACGGCGCCGGGGGAGCCGGGGCAGGGCTGGACGGTGAGGTGATGGTCGTGGCGGGCGCCGGTGCCGGGAGGCCTGCCGTACCGGGGGATGAGCAGGCGGCGCACGCGAGGGTGAGCATGGCGATCGAGATCAGGGGCATTCGCATGAACGCACTCCTTGCCTGGGGTAGGCCCGCAGTGTGTCCCGCGACGGATGCGAGCCGGTTGACACCGCCTTTCTGAGCGGACAACCCGGACATGGATCTGGGAAGGCCACATTCTCCCCCCGAGGTGTACGGCCCTGACCTATCAGCAGTCCTCGAAGCACTCTGGTGAGCTCTTCGCGTACCGCGCGATATCGCCAAGATCTCGGTCCGGCACCGCGCAGGGTCTGTAATGCCGGGAAGCGGGAGTTGATCATCATCGCCGCTGCTCGTGTTGTTGTGGATATTGGGTAGCTCAGTGCTTGTTCGGTTGCGGGATCGCCTGCGCAGGCGGTGAGGCGATCACAGGACGAGCGTGAGTTTGCCGCCGGGACGACGGGACTGGCTGAGCTTGGCGGCCTCGTGGATCTGGTCGAGGGTGTAGGTGCGGGCGACCGATACGGCCAGGACACCTTCGCCGGCCAGCCGGGCGAACTCGTCCAGCCGGTCGTAGCGCATTTCGATGTGGGTGACCCGGGTGCCCAGTTCGGCCGCGGCGGCGAAGTCGGAGACGGTGAGGACGCGGTCGGGGTCGCCGGTCAGCTTGATGAGGGTGGGCAGTGAGCCGCCGGCCGGGCTGGTCTGGTCGGGGCGGTCGATCCGGCCGCCGGTCGGGGCCGTGTCCAGGGCACGGTCGACGCGGCCGCCGGCCAGGGCGGCGACGCGTTCGGTCATGCCGTCGCCGTAGCCGGTCACCTGGGCGCCGATCTTTTCCAGGGCGGCGGCCCGTGCGGGCCCGGCGGTGGCGATCACCCGGGTACCCCGGTGCAGCGCGAAGCGCACCGCGGCCTCGCCGACCGTGGAGCCCGCGCCGTGGACGAGCAGCAACTCACCCGGCTGGACGCCGAGGTCGTCGAGCGCGTGCCACGCCGTCTCGGCCGCCATCGGCAGCGCGGCAGCCTGCTCGGCGGTGACGCTCTCGGGAATGCGCGCCCAAGCTGGCATCAGCGCGTACTCGGCGGCCCCGGCCGTCGGGCCGTCGAAGGTCGCCGGGCCGAACACGCGGTCGCCGACCTCGACGCCGGTGACGCCCTCACCGAACGCGTCGACGGTGCCCGCGACCTCGAAGCCGAGCCCGCGCGGCAGCGGCGGCAACCGGTCGGCGAGGAGGCCGTCGACCACCGCCCAGTCGGCCGGGTTCAGGCCGCACGCCCGCACGGCGATCCGGATCTGGCCGGGTCCCGGCTCCGGCTTCGGAACGTCACGGAGCACGATCACGTCCGGGGAACCGAACCGGTCGAACTGCAGAGCCTTCATGACAATCTCCTCTGTGATGACAGCATCTGTTGTCATCGACCGTAGCACGGTGATGACAGCATCTGTTGTCGTATCCTGGCCGGTATGCCGAGATGGGAGTCCGACGCACAGGGCCGGCTCGAGCGCGCGGCGCTCGAGCTGTTCGAGACGCAGGGGTTCGAGCGCACCACGGTCGCGCAGATCGCGCGTGCCGCCGGTCTGACCGAGCGCTCCTTCTACCGCTACTTCCCCGACAAGCGGGAAGTCCTTTTCGCCGGCAACGAGCTCGAGGCCCACCTCGTCGCCCAGATCGAGGCGGCCGCCCCGGGCCTCATGCCGTTCGAGGCGCTGCTGGTCGCGCTGGGGACCGCCGACGAGGTCTTTCGCTCGCGCGAGTTCCTGCTGCGCCGCGTCGGGGTGATCGCCGCCAGCCCGGCACTGGCCGAACGCGACCTGATCAAGCTCGCCGACATCGCCGGCGCACTGGTGGGGGCGCTGGAGCGCCGCGGCGTCGAGTCCGGCGAGGCACGCTTCATCATCGACGTGGCGATCGCGATCTCCCGGCGTGCCACGTCCCGCTGGCTGGCCGATCCGGACGCGACCTTGTCCGAGCTCATCGCCCAGGCCGCCGCCGAGCTGCGCGATGCGGTCACGCCGCGAGCCCCGACGGTCCGCTGAGCAGGATCGGCTGGGCTCCCCTCATCGGCAATCAGGCCCAGTCGGAACGTCGCAGCCGGGACCGGGCGTATGCACTGCCCAACGCCCTCTCATGCCGCTGACAGCGCGCAGGCGGGGCTAGCTTGCGATAGCCGGATGGCGCGCAGTGCCGGAGTGGGGCCCCAGCCGGTACGCGGTCTGATCAACACCTCATGCCAGCCCAACATCCTGGAGGCGCCCATGGACACGGCCTTGCCCGCAACCGCTCGGGCGACGCTCATCATCCTCTGGCTGCAGACGCTCATCTTCACCGCCGGCGCCGTGAACTTCTTCCTGAGGGTGCTGGGCCACCGCAGAGGGCGCACCCTCGCCGTGGTGACGCAGTGGGTGCTGGCGGTCGTGTACGCGCTCAGCTTCCTCCTGAGCCTGGTCGGCCTGTTCGTCACCGGCGACGTCCTCGGCGTCGTGGTGATCGCCGTCATGGTCACGCTGCCGGTCACGGCGCTCGTCCTGCTGTACAAGCCGGCCACCTCCGCATGGTTCCAGGGACATGCTTGATCGACTGAGGGTTGGAGGCTCGCTAAGGTAGGGCGTTCGATCGCATTCACCCCCAGGAAGTGCCACGTGTCGCGTCGTTACCGATTAAGCCTTCTCGCCCTTCTCGTCGCGGGCGGCTACGTCATCGCACTGGCGATCGTCGGAGCGCTCGCCCTGATCTCGGGCGATCTGAGCGCGATGTTGCGGCTGACGTTGGTGCCCGAACTGGATGAAAGCCTCGCGGTGACAGGGCGCGGCGTGCTCATCGTGGGGCTGGTCGGCGCGATGTGGGCGTGGGCGCTGTGGCAGAGTCTGCGTGGGCCGCTGGTGGGCCCGCCGTACCAGATGGATCGGGACACGACGCGACTACGGATCGCCCTGTACGTCGCGGCGGCGTCCTGGCTCGTCTATCCCCTCGTGACGTCCTGGTCGTGGTGGATGAGCCTGCTCGACGCCGCGGTGATGCTGGCGGTGGTGTGGCTGTACCACCCGGTGCTGACGCGTGGCCTGAAATATGGCGACCATATGCGGTCTTTCGGCATCGTGGCGTACGGAAGCGTCGCGGTCTCCGAGGTGCTCGACCTGCTCGGCATGCCCGTGGGCGACTTCCTGATCACGATAGGCGGGCTGGCGGGACTGCTCTGGACGATGCTGCTCCTGCGGGCGCAGCGAAATGACCGCCGCTGGCAAACCTCCACTGTGGTGTACGGCATCGCCGCCCTGGTCCTGATGTTGACCTCCTCGCTCCTGGACCGGCTGCTGGAAGGTGTCGGCAACGTCCCCGGCACGGTCACGGCGCTCGCCGGTGCGCTGAGCCTGATCTGGCTGACCCGCTCCGCCCACGACCTCGCCGACCCACGCCACGCAGCCGTAACGGCGGATCGCTCGAATGGCTCCGGCTTGAGGATGATGGGTGAGACGTGAACGCGTTGCGCGGCTTTGGCCGGGGGTCGAAGATGCCGGTATGCGCGGACGTGCACGGGTGTGGGGCAGGCGGATCTTGCTTGTGTTGTCGGTACCGCTCGGGGTGGGTACGGCGGTGGCCGGCAACCAGGTGCTCACCGATGCCGGATGGAGCTGGGGGTGGACCGGTGTCGCTGTGGCGCTGGCCGCGGCCGGCGCGCTGGTCGCGTTCTGGCTGACCCGGCCTTCCGCCGCTGAACCGGATCCTCCGGCCGGTGGCGGGGCGCGGTCGGTCGTCGTCAGTGGTGACAACAGCGGGATCATCTCCACGGGCGACGGCGCCACCAACATCCAGATGAACCCTCGACGAGGGATGAGCACGTCAGAGGTCAACGACGAGGCGGGGTGAGCGCGCCCGCGACACGCAGGCGTACATGCGGCCCGCCGGAGCGCCGATGTCGTCGCGGTGCTCGGGTTCCCCGTCGATGACGGTGAGTTCGCAGCTTCCGCACACGCCTTCGCGGCAGCCGGAGGGCACGGGGTGCCCGGCGTAGGTCAGGGCGTCCAGCATCGATTCCTCGGGGGAGACGGAAACCGTCTGGCCCGATCGGGCGCACACCACTTCGAAGGCGGTGTTGGGCGGGAACGTCCTGGTGGTCGGGCGGAAACGTTCGAGGTGCAGGCGTTCGGCGGGGAAGGCGGCCTCGGCCGCGGCGAGCATCGGTGCGGGGCCGCAGCAGTACACCAGCGTGTGGGGGTTCAGCTCGGCCGCCAGGGCGGTGAGGTCGGGCATGCCCTGTTCGTCCTGGGCGAGGACCTGGACCCGCTCGCCGTAGGAGGAGCGCAGGTCGTCGGCGAAGGGCATGGTCGCGGCCGACCTCCCGGCGTACACGAGCCTGGCCGTGGCGCCCGCCCGGATGGCGGCGCGCAGCATCGGGAGGATGGGGGTGATGCCGATGCCGCCGGCGAGGAAGAGGTAGTCCGGCGCGGCCAGCAGGGGGAAGGTGTTGCGCGGTGAGGAGACCTCCAGGGTGCGGCCCGGGCGCAGGAACAGGTGGACGTACTCCGAGCCTCCCCGGCTCAGCGGCTCATGTCGTACGGCGATGCGGTAGCGGTCCCGCTCGGCCGGGTCCCCGCACAGCGAGTACTGGCGGGTCAGCCAGTTCGGCAGCGCCAGATCGACGTGGGCGCCCGGCTCCCAGGGCGCCAGCGGGCCGGCGGCGCTCCGCAGGGTCAGGGACAGGACGCCGTCGGCGACCCGGTCCATACGATCGAGAATCGTCAGTTGCATCGGAAGGTCACCTTGGGATCGGGGTCAGAACAGTTCGCGGTAGCCGGCTTCGAGCTTGCGGTCGACGAGTTCCGGGTCGAGGTCGAGCCCGAGCTGGCCGATGGCGACCTCACCGGCCGAGGGAATCTCCGCGGCGAGGGCCTGGCTGGCGGGGTCCCATAGCCGCGAGCGGATGAGCGCGCGGCCGCAGTGCAGGTAGACCGCGGCCACGTCGACGATGAGCGCGAGCACCGGTTGCCTGGCCTCGGTCTGCATCCGTGCGAGCACATCGGGTTCGTCGGTGGGGTAGGCGCGGCCGTTGACCCGCAGCGTCTCGCGCACTCCGGGGATGAGGAACAGCAGTCCGACCCCGTCGTTCTCCGCGAGATTGCGGAAGGAGTCGGCGAGCTTGTTGCCGGGCCGGTCGGGTATCGCGAGCGTACGGTCGTCGAGGACCTTCACGAACCCCGGGTAGTCGCCGCGCGGCGAGCAGTCGGCGCGTCCGGCCGCGTCCGCCGTGGCCATCGTCAGGAAGGGGGAGTGGGCGATGAAGCGCCGGGAGTGCTGGTCGACGCGGTCGAAGATCTTGGCCTTGGTCATGGGCTCGGGCTCCCCGAGCAGGGCGAGAACCTCCTCCTGTGGCACCCGCCGTGGCCGCGTTGGGGCATACGTCATCAAAGACTCCTTCTCCCGGGGGTTCTGCCTCCGCATCAAGCGCGCCCGCGCGGTCGGCGTTCGCCACATCGGCGCAGGTCATGCCACAATTATGAGCAATTATTCAGTTCGTGCGCTACTCGCTTTCACGCTGCCGTCCCCAGGGGTGCCATGACATCGGACAAGCGCCGGCTTCAGCCACGTAAACAGCCGCGCCAGGTGCGCGCCGAGCTCACCCGGCAACGCATCCTCACGGCCGCTGCTCACGTTTTCACCGAGTACGGCTACGCCGCCGGCACCACCAACCGGATCGCCGAGCGGGCACGGATCTCGATCGGCTCGCTGTATCAGTACTATCCGAACAAGGACGCGATCCTCGTCGAGCTGCTCGTCCGGCACCTCGACGCCGGCGTGTCCGGCCTCACCCGCGGGGAGGAGACCGGGCCGCCCGGCTCACTGGAGGAGGTCATCCGCCTCTACGTACGGACCGCGATCGAGAACCACCACGACGACCCGCAGCTCCTGCGCGTCATGATGGAACAGGCGCCCCGCTCCCACACACTGCTGGAGAAGATCTCCCGGTATGAGCAGGAGCGCGTCGCCTACCTGCGAGAGCTGTTCGACCGCCACCCGCAGGTCCGGGTCGGCGACACCGAAACCGCCGCCCGGCTCGCCGTCAGCACCGTCGAACTGGTCGTGCACCAGCTCATCGCCGCACCCGACCCCATCGACATCCCCCGCTTCGAGAACGAACTGGTGGCCATGCTCACCCGCTACCTCACGGCTACCGGGTGACAGGGCCGGCGGCGGGCTGGTTGGTGGGGGTCGGCGCGCTGCTGCCGGTGTAGGAGGGGAGGTCGGCCACCAGCTTGGTGAGGGCCGGGTTGCCGGCGTAGCGTCGCGCGTGGAGGTCGGCGATCTTCTGGGCGATGCCGGGGTCGTCGCTGTCGGTGGTGTCGTAGGAGACGAAGGACTCCAGCAGTGGCAGGCCGATCCGGTCGGTGTGGGCGTGTGAGGGCGCCATCAGGTACTCCCAGTATCCGTCGAGGTCGTCGATGACGAAGACGGCGCCGTACTCGAACTCGCCGCCGATGTCTTGGCCGACGACGTACCGCGAGACCGCGTCGATCGACTCGCCCTGGTTGCGCAGGCTGGCGAGGGCTTCCTCCCGCTGCTGGGCGGTGGCGGTCTGCTTGAAGGTGAAGCGGTTGTGGTGGTAGATCATTTCTCTCTCCTGATGGTGTGCGAGTGGCTTTCGGGGTTCGCGGCCGGGGCTGACCAGTAGCCGAGCAGCGCGGTCACCGCCTGGTCGGCCAGGTTCAGGGCGCGGTCGAAGCCGATGTCCTGGATCGAGCCGATGGAGGCGAGGCCGTGCAGTGTGCCCCACAGCAGGTCGCAGGCGTCGTCGATGTCGATGGGCTCGGCTGCGGTGTCGGCCGCCCACGCGCCGATGAGCTGCCGGGTGAAGGTGATCACGTCGGCGGCGGCTGCGCGGCGGGTGGAGGCGTCGACGTCCGTGCCGGGCGCGCCCGACATGAGCTGGTAGAGGCCGGGCCGCGACCGGGCGAATTCCAGGTACGCGGCTGCCGCCAGGTGTGGGCCCCGTGCCGCCGGTTCACCGGCTACCGCGGCCCGCATCCGCTCCGCCAGCTCACCGTTGACCCGGTGCAGCAGCGTGTGCAGGACGGCGTCTTTGCTGGGGAAGTGCTGGTAGATCACCGGCGCGCTGTAGCCGATCTCGGCGGCGATCCGCCGGATGGTCACCGCCCGCCAGCCTTCTGCCTCCGCCATCCGGCCGGCCGTCTCCAGGATCTCGGCGAACGTCCGCTGACGTACCTCTTCCCGCTTCCCCACCACGAACTCCTAACGACGTTAGATCATCTAACGTCGTTAGTATTTCCACATGTTCCCGAACCTGTCAACCCGGCCTGGTCAGGCGAGATCCCGGCGGCTCACAGGACGGGAGCCAAAGTGGCCGCGCAGATCGCACGGGGGCCGATCGATGAGTTCGGTGCGCTCGCCGGGTCAGAACAGTCGACGCCCAATCCAACGAGAAGGAAATTGCGACTATGAAACTGACGACCATCATGAACGTCTCGGTCGACGGCGTGATGCAAGGCCTCGGCGGATCGGATGAGGACCGCAGGGGCGGATTCGAGCGTGGCGGATGGGCGCTGCCGCTCTTCGGTGACGAGGCCGAGGCGTTCGTCGGCGCGGTCTACCAGCGCGCCGACGCGTTCCTGTTCGGCCGGCGGACCTACGAGATCTTCGCCCGCTCGTGGGGAACCGGCTCCTGGGGAGCAGAACAGGGCGACAACCCCATCTCGGTGGCCCTGAACTCGCGGCCCAAGTACGTGGTCTCGACCACGCTCAGCGACCCGCAATGGGCGAATACAACCGTCCTGTCCGAAGACGTGGCGGCCGCCATCCGCGAGCTGAAGGCCAAACCCGGAGGCGAGTTGCAGGTACACGGCAGCGGCGAACTGGTCCGCTGGCTGTTCGCCAACCAGCTTGTCGACGAGATCACCCTGATCACGTATCCCGTGGTCGTCGGCCAGGGCAGGCGGCTGTTCCCCGATGCCGGCCCGGACACGGCGCTGGAACTGATCGACTCCCAAGCCACCTCAGATGGCATAACGATCCAGGTCTACCGGCCCAGCGGTCGCCCGGAGTACGCAACCGACACCACGACCTAGGAGGCGCGGTTGGGCGGACCGCCGAGCATTGTGGATCTTCCCGTCCGCCCGCCCGGGCGGCGAGCCTGGGGAACCGGCGTCGGCATGGCAAGGGGGAGGAGCGCTTCACGCGCCCCTCCCCCGGGTGCATCTAGCGCACGATGATCCATGAGTCAGTGAAGTACTTGCCGCCGGGGTGGTAGGCGGCTGGAGAAACGCCTGAGCGCCAACAGTGCGATGACCTTGCCTTCAGGGGCGTAGGAGGCGGTGAAGGAAGTCTTCTACCGCTCTCTCCGCGCCTTCCAGTTCATTGCCCCTCGCCACCAGCAACACGCTCTCGTTGATCGCGGCCAGCAACATGTGCGCGTACACGTCCAGGGCCTCTTTCGGCACTCTTCCCGTCGCCCTCAGGGCCGCTTTCAGCATGCCGAACGCGTGCCGTTCCTCCAGGGCTCGCCATCTCTCCCATCCCAGTACGGCAGGTGCGTCGATCAGCACGATGCGGCGGGTGGCCGGGTCGCGGGCCATTCTTACCCATGCCAGACATCCCGCCACGAGAGCCTCGGCGGGGTCGGCGATTCCCTTCACCGACTCCATCAGGCGCACTCCCACCGATGTCTCCACCTGCTCGAGTACCGCCTCGAACAGGGCGTCCTTGCCTGAGTAGTGGTGGTACAGCGCGCCCCGGCTCAGTCCCGTCTCCTGCAGGACGGTTTCGATCGAGGTGCCCTCGTAGCCCTGCTCGGCGAACAGGCGTCGCGCGACCGTGAGGACCCGGTCGCGGGTGGCCGCGCCCCGCTCTGCCTTGAGGTTCATGAACCAACTCTAGACATACCGACCGGCAGTCGGGTATTTTCCAGACCGACAGTCGGTTTGTTTGGAGGCGTTCATGCTCAACCACATCGACGAGGGCCAGGGGCCGGCCACGCTGTTCGTGCATGGCGTGGGCACAAGTTCCTACCTCTGGCGCAACGTCATCGCCGGGCTACGCGGCGAACGACGCTGTGTCGCACCCGATCTGCCCGTCCACGGCGGCAGCCCGATCACCGACGACCTCACGCTGCCCGGACTGGCGGAAGCGCTGGCCGGGTTCTGCGACGATCTGGGTCTCGACCGGGTCGACATGGTCGCCAACGACACCGGCGGCGCGATCGCGCAGATCTTCGCGGTGCGCCATCCGGACAGGCTCCGTTCCCTCACCCTCACCAACTGCGACGTCCACGACAACACCCCGCCCGAGGCCTTCCGTCCCACCGTCGAACTGGCCGCCAAGGGCGAACTCGTCCCCCTGGTCGAGGCGCTGATCCAGCACCCCGGCCTGATCGGCCAGAGCGTGTACGGCGACGGCTACGAGCGGATCGACGACCCCGAGGCCCTCGTGGACGCGTACCTGCGGCCGATGTTCGCCAAGCCCGGCGGCGGGCGGGCCTTCGAGCGTCTCCTGGCCGGGATCGACGCCAAGGAGATGGTGGCCATCGAGCCGCAATTGACGGTGCTTGCCGTGCCAACGCTTGTGGTGTGGGGTACGGGTGACGTCTTCTTCGGCGTGGAATGGGCGCGCTGGCTGCGCGACACCATCCCGGGCGTGCGGGAGGTCGTCGAGATCGACGGTGGCCGGCTCTTCTTCCCCGACGAGCGGGCCGCCGAGCTCGTACCTCATCTTCGGCGCTTCTGGGGGTGACACGGATGCGGAAGCCGGTGGCGGCGACGGTGACGTCGTTGTTCTTCGTCCTCGGGCCGGGGCTGGTGGCCGGGGTGGCGCCGTGGCTGATCACCGGCTGGCACTTCGGGCCGATGTGGCCGCCGCTGCGAGGGCTCGGCGGTCTCATGGTCGTGGCGGGGGCGGTGGTGATCGTGCCGGCGTTCGTCCGCTTCGTGGTCGAGGGGCTGGGCACGCCGATGCCGGTGGCCGCGCCGAGCCGCCTCGTGGTGGGGGGCTTCTATCGCTACGTCCGCAATCCCATGTACGTGGCCGTCGAACTGGCCATCGCCGGGCAGGCCCTGCTGCTCGGACGGCTGAGCCTGCTCTGGTACGCGGCGCTCGTCGGGATCGTCACGTGGTTGTTCGTGCGCTTCTACGAGGAGCCGACGCTGCGCCGTACCTTCGGGCAGGAGTACGAGGACTACCGGCGGGCGGTGCCCGGCTGGATCCCTAGGCTCCGGCGGGGGTGACCTGGAAGACGGCGGCCTTCCACTCCCCGTCCTGGCGGACCAGGGTCGTCGCGGCGTGATAGAGCACGGTCTGCTTCTCGGTGCCGTTCAGGAGTACGTCGATCTCGACCAGGCTGATGTGGACGAGGCTGTCCTCGGTCAGCCGGACGACGCGGTGGCCGGACTGCTCGGTGCGGGTGTAGGGGTTGCGGTTCTCGGCGAAGCCCTTGAGGATCGCCTCCCGGTCGGTGATGACGCCCCAGGGGGAGACGCTCACCGGTTCGGCGGTGAGGAAACGGTCGAAGAAGGCGGCGTCGCCGTTCCTGTTGGCTTCCCACGAACGTTCGGTCAGCTCGATGATCTCGTTCATTCTCGTCTCCTCCGATTACACCGGTTTAACTGGTGTCCAGTGTTACACTGCTCCTGTGGAGAGCGCAAGCGCGATGGTGCTGACCGGAGGCGACGGTCAGCGGTTCAGGTTCGACGCGGGCACGCTGTGCCTGGAATTCCTGCTCAGCGGGGCGGTGAACCCCTGGGAACGGCTGCACGCGCCCGCCGATCTGGCCGAGTGGATCGCCGTGTCGAGGCTCGGCTTGGACGGGCCCGCGCGGGCGGACGCGGACGAGCTGGCCGACGCCAAACGGCTGCGCGGCGCGATCCTGTCGCTCGCCATGGAGGCGGTGAAGGACGACGCCCCCGGCTTCAAGGTCGCCGGTGTGGCGGAGGTCAGGATCGACGCGGACCCACCGCGGCCGCACACGATCCTGAACGAGCTGGCCGCCGCGCCGCCGCCGGTGCCCGTCATGGGGGCCGGCCGGGTCAGGGAGTGGGCGTACCCGGTGACCGGGTCGCAGTTCCTGTCGGCGGTGGCGCGAGACGCGATCGAGTTGTTTTCCGGCGATCGTGTCGAACGCGTGCGTATGTGCGGCGGCGAGCGCTGCTACCTGCTGTTTCTCGACACCTCACGGCCCGGCGCGCGCCGCTGGTGCTCGATGGATCGCTGTGGAAACCGGCAAAAGCTCCGCACACGCCGTAAGATCATGAAATGAGTGATCTTGTCGGTGTTGTGGGGGCATTGCGCCGCTATCCGGTCAAGTCGATGCTCGGGGAAGACCTCGACACCGGCGAGATCACTGAGCGAGGGCTCTCCGGAGACCGGGTGCGCGCCGTCGTCGACGTTTCCACGGGCAAGGTCGCCAGTGCCAAGAACCCCAGGCTGTGGCGGGACCTGCTCACGCTCGACGGCGTCGCGCCGCCCGGCGACGCCGAGCTGTCCAGGCTGTTCGGCCGCGAGGTACGGCTCGCCGACACCCCGCCCCCGGCGGCCGAACTGGAGCGCTCGATCCCGGAAGAGGTGCTCGAACGGGGCATCGAGCAGGAGGTCGGCCACACCATCACCTACCTGGCCGCCGCCGCGCCCGGGACGTTCTTCGACTTCGCCCCGCTCCACCTCATCACCACCTCGACCGTGCGGCGCATCGGCGAGCTGAGCGCGCGCGGGCACATGGAGGCGGTCCGCTACCGCCCCAACGTCGTGATCGACACGCCCGGCGACGGCTTCCCCGAGAACGCGTGGGCGGGCGCCCGGCTGCGCCTCGGGGCGGCGGAGCTGGAGGTCATCGTGGCCAGCCCGCGCTGCGCCGTACCCACGCTCGCGCACGGCGGGCTGCCGCGCGACACCGACGCGCTGCGCACGGTGGCCCGCCACAACCGCGTCGAGGTCTTCGACATGGGCGCGCAGCCGTGCGCCGGGGTCTACGCCCGGGTCCTGCGGCCCGGCGACGTGCGGGTGGGAGACGAGGTACGGCTCACGCCGGCGCGGTGAGGTACTTGTCCAGGTCGTCCAGGATGCCGTTGGCCGCCCTGACCCCGATGCCGAGCATCCAGACCTCGTCGTCCACCGCGTGGGCGTGGCCGGAGGTGACCGCCTTGAGCTTCTTCCACAGCGGCCCGCCGGTGACCTCGGCCTGCGACGCGGCGGCGGCCTCGCCGTAGGCGCTGTAGAAGAGGGCGTCGGCGTCGGCCTGGGCGATGTTCTCCTGGCTCAGCTTGCCGAACCGCTTGTCCTCCTGGCCGGCGAGCATCTGGACCTCGGGGCGGCCGACTCCGGCGTCGCCGACGACGATGCCGCTGAAGGACTCGGGGCCGTACATGCGGATCTCGGTGGGCATGAAGCGCACGATGCTCAGCTTGAGCTCGGCGAACTTCCGTCCGACCGTCTTGGCGCGCGTCTCGTAGTCCGACAGGAGCTTGGCCGCCTCGGCGGGCTTGCCGAGCGCCTCGGCGTCGAGCGTGAAGTTCTCCTTCCAGGTCACGCCGACCTTCTCGGTGAAGACCGTCGGGGCGATCTTGCTGAGCTTGTCGTAGAAGGCGGCCTGGCGGAACTTGGTGCCGAGGATGAGGTCCGGCTTCAGCGCGATGATCGCCTCCAGATTGGGCTGCTGGAGGGTGCCGACGGACTTGGTGTCCTTGAGCGCGTCGCCGAGGTAGGCGGGCCACTTCTGGTTCTCGGCCGCCTGGGCCGCGCCGACGGGGGCGAGGCCCAGGGAGACCATGGTGTCGAGCTTGTCCGTGTCGAGGACCACGACGCGCTTGGGCGTCTCGGGGACCTTGGTCTCGCCCATGGCGTGCTTGACCGTACGGGTGGAGCCGGTGCCCTGGGCCGGGTCCGCGGAGCTTCCGCAGGCGGCGAGGGCGAGGACGGGCAGCAGTGCGGCGATCGCCACGGGCAGGCGCATGGGATTCCTTGGTCAATTAGGTTAGGCGACCCTAAGTGTAGTGACGCTGACATAGTCCACCAGCATCGGCCTGCCGGGGACGGTCGCCGCGTTGGGCGGGCCGGGCAGTCCGCCGCCGACCGCCACGTTGAGTATCACGAAGAAGGCCCGCGGCAGGCTCCTGTCCAAGGTGAAGTACGGCCGGCCGTCCAGCAGCCAGGTCGTGGACTTCTCGGTCACCTCGACCGCGTAGGTGTGGAAGGAGCCGTGGCAGCCGGGACAGGGCTGCTCGGGCGTGACCAGGCCCTTCGGCTCCTGGCACGGGCCGCCCGGCATGGTGCCGCAGTGCATGGCGCCGGTGACAGAAGGCCGGCCGTTCACCGCCTCCATGATGTCGATCTCGCCCACGGCCGGCCAGCCGGTCTCCCCGCCCAGCATCCAGAACGCCGGCCAGTACCCCGCGCCGTCGGCGGGCGAGACGGCGGGCAGCGCGAGGCGGGCCTCCACCCGCAGCGTGCCGCCGGGCGGGACGGCGAAGTCGGCACGCTGGGTCCTGACCCGGCCGGAGGTCCACCGGCCGCCCTCCAGCCGAGGGGTGATGGCCAGGTGGCCCTTGCCGTCGAGGGCGACGTTGGCGGGGGAGGCGGTCATCGTCTCGATCTCGCCGGTGCCCCAGCGTTCCGGCGGGCCGGTCTCGTGCCGCCAGCGCCCGGCGTCGAGCGTGGCGCCGTCGAAGTCGTCGCGGAAGACCTCCCGCCGGTCCGTGCCGCCACCGCACGCGGCGAGGACACAGACCAGCAGGAGGGAGATGAGGATTCTCATCGAGAACCTCCGAGGAGGCGGAGCCGGGGACGTGTAATGTCCTCACCAGGCCGTGGCACGGGAACACATACTCGATAGTCGCCTGTCTGCACGATAGTCTGTGCGGTGTGGCGCGGATCGTGAAGCGGGCTTACAAGTACCGCTTCTACCCGACGTCCGGACAGGCCGACGAGCTGGCTCGGACGTTCGGTTGTGTGCGTCTGGTCTATAACAAGGCTCTGGAAGAGCGGACCCGTGCCTATGCGGAGGGGCGTCGCGTCTCCTATGGGGAGTCGTCCGCCCTGCTGACCGAGTGGAAACGTAGTGATGCGTTCGGTTTCCTGTCGGAGGTGTCGTCGGTTCCGCTGCAGCAGGCGCTGCGCCACTTGCAGGCGGCGTTCGCGAACTTCTTCGCCAAACGCGCTAAGCATCCGGTGTTCAAGAGCAAGAAGAAGGTGCGGGCATCGGCTGAATACACCCGGTCGGCGTTCCGCTGGCGTGCGGGCCGGTTGACGTTGGCGAAGATGGACGCGCCACTGGCGATTGTGTGGTCGCGTCCTTTGCCGGAGGGTGCGGAGCCGTCCACGGTGACGGTGAGCAGGGACGCGGCGGGACGTTGGTTCGTGTCGATCCTGGTTGAGGAGGAGATCAGCGCGCTGCAGCCGGTCGCGGCGGCTGTAGGGGTTGACGCCGGGATCGCGGCGCTGGCCACTCTGTCCACCGGTGAGAAGATCGTCAACCCGGGTCACGAGCGGCGGGAGCGGCGCAGGCTGGCCGGGGCGCAGCGCGCGCTGGCCCGCAAAGCCAAGGGTTCGGCGAATCGGGGCAAGGCACGGCTGCGCTTGGCCAGGGTGTATGCCCGGATCGCCGACCGGAGAAGGGACTATCTGCACAAGGTCACGACACGGCTGGTTCGCGAGAATCAAGCGGTCACGGTGGAGGACCTGACGGTGCGCAACCTGGTCAAGAACGGCAAGCTGGCGCGTGCCATCAGTGACGCCTCGTGGCGGGAACTGCGCTCGATGCTGGAGTACAAGGCGCAGTGGTATGGGCGCACGCTGATGGTGGTGGATCGCTGGTTTCCCTCCTCCAAGCTGTGCTCGGCGTGCGGCACCCGGCAAGAGGCGATGCCGCTGAGCGTCCGGGCCTGGGAGTGCGCCTGTGGTGCGGTCCATGACCGGGATGTGAACGCGGCCAAGAACGTGCTCGCCGCCGGGCTGGCGGAGAGCTGAAACGCCTGTGGAGCTGGTGTAAGACCTCAACGAGAATCCTCTCGGACGGGCGACCGGCGGCGAAGCAGGAAGGCCCGCGGGTGACCGTGGGAATCCCCCTCGTTGCGAGGGGGAAGGATGTCAAAGGACCGTCGGGATCAGGTCGAGCTCCTCCAGTTGCTGCTCCAGGCGTGGAGCGAGCCGCTGGACGAGCGTGTTGGTCAGGTGGGAGTCGTCGCGGTAGAGCACGACGCCGTCGAGCGCCGCCGGGCACGTGGGGCCGCTGCCGGGGCAGAGCAGGTCGCTGACGTCCAGCGTCCACAGGCCCGGCCTCTTGCCCGCCGCGAGGGGGTCCGGCGCGAGCCCGCGAGAGCGGGGGAAGGCGCAGGACGCGGCGGGCTTGCCGGACAGGCACGCCGGCACGTCGATGCCGGGCAGCGGCGTGTCACGCAGGTACACCAGCGGCGCCCCCAGCCGCGACAACCGCTCCAGCGTGGGCCGCCAGCCCTTCAGCGTGGCCTTCGCGTCGGCGTAGGCCGACAGCGAGGCCAGCAGGATGAGCCGCGGCGGCGTCTCGCCCTCCAGCCTGGTCAGGGTGTTCTCGCGCCACTGGTCGCACTCGCGGTACTCCCTGCCCAGGCGCGGATCCACGATCTTCAGCGCGGCCGGCGGGCACCCCGGCTTGGTCAGTACCTCCAGCGTCCAGCCGCGCCGGTGCGCCACCCGCCGCGCCATCGTGAACCACTGCCCGGCGTGCGAGTCGCCGAGCAGCACGACGCGGTCGTTGCCGGGCACCGCCCCCGCGCGCCCGGACCCGCTGGGCGTGAACAGGCACGGCGGGCTCGTGGTCGCCGTCAGCGCCACCTCACACCCCTCCGAGGGCGGATAGTCGGTACGCGCCGCCGCCGCGTCGAGGGTCGGCGCCGTCTCGACCACCGCGGTGGCCACCTCGGCACGCGGCACGCTCGCCCCGCCCAGCAGCAGCGCGGCCGTCACCGGGACCGTCATCGCCGCCGTGCCCACCGCCAGCCCGCGCCGCGGCAGCTCGGCCACGACCTTGGAGAAGCGCACCGGCCGCTCCACCAGCCGCATCGTCAGCCAGGCGGGCAGCGCGGCGCCGATCACCAGAGCGAGCTTGACCGGCCACGACCGCCCGTCGCCGAACAACACGACGACCGGCCAGTGCCACAGGTACCAGGCGAACGACAGCCGCCCCACCGCCCCCATCCAGCCGTGGCTCAGCAGCGCCGAGACCGGCGAGCGGAAAAGGATCAGCGCCGCCGTCCCCAGCGTGGGAACGAGGGCCTGCAGTCCTGGATAGCCGCTCTCGTCGAGCGTCAGGGACCAGGCCAGCGCCGCGGCTCCCGCCGTACCCAGGAGTGCGGCCAGGAGACGGGGCGTACGGGAGAGGTACGGCAGAGCCAGCGCGGCCAGCGCCCCCACCCCGAACTGCCAGGCCCGCGCCGGCGAGGCCAGATAGGCGGCGGGCCCGTCCCAGGACAGCGACAGCGCGAACGACCCGGCCGTGACCAGCACCGCGGCGGCGGCCACGGCCCGGCGTCCGGCCAGCCAGAACGCGGCCAGCAGCAAGGGCGCCCACACCAGGTAGAACTGTTCCTCCACCGCGAGTGACCAGAAGTGCAGCAGCGGGCTCGGGTCGCGGTCGGCGGCCAGGTAGTCGGTCTCCTGGGCGATGAAGCGCCAGTTGGCCACGTAGAGGGCGGCGGTGAAGACGTCGGCGGCCACGTCGGCGGCGCGCAGCGGTGGCAGCAGCAGCCAGGCCGCCAGCGCGCTCGCCACCAGGACCGTGCCCGCGGCCGGAAGGATGCGGCGGGCCCGGCGGGCGTAGAAGTCGGCGAGGGAGAAGGTCCCCGCGGCCAGGTCGCGCACGATCAGGCCGGTGATCAGGAAGCCGGAGATGACGAAGAAGACGTCGACGCCGACGAACCCGCCGCCCAGGCCGGGTACGGAGGCGTGGAAGGCCAGGACGAACAGGACGGCGACCGCGCGCAGGCCGTCGACGTCCTTGCGGTGCCCGGTCACGGGATCACGGGAGGCAGGACGGCCCAGCCCGTGGCCAGCACGATGGCCAGGACCAGCAGGGTGGTGATGGCCAGTGTCTCCGGCCAGCGCTGACGGTGGTTCATCGGGAGAACCTCCACAGGTCGCGGATCAGCGGCAGGGCGATGTAGGTGCTCGCGGCGGCGAACAAAGTCAGCGCCCAGTAGTGGTGCCAGCCGTAGGCGGGGGCGCGCCAGGCGATGCCCGCCCAGACCGCGAGCGTGGTTCCGCTCAGCCAGACGAGGGCCAGGCGGGTGATGGTGACCACCAGGCGCGAGCGCCTGGCTCCGCCGCCGCCGCTGGGCACCCAGGCCGACACCCGGTTGCGCAGGGCGTGGCCGATGGCGAACAGGTGGCAGTAGGAGTAGAGCGTCTGGGCGCGGATGACCTCGAAGCGGTAGCGGCCGACCGAGGTCGCGGGCAGCAGCACCAGCGCCACCCACAGCGGGCCGACGAACGGGATCATGTGCCAGGCGCGCACGTCCTGCGGGTAGGCGTAGAGCATGATCAGGCCGGGCAGCGGGATGGCGGCGATGTTGAGCGCCGAGACGAAGTAGGACAGGAAGCCGCTCCAGTAGGAGAGGCGCACCCGCCAGCCCATCGGCGTGCGGTGGAAGCCGCGGCTGAACAGCAGGCTCAGGCAGCCCATGGCCCAGCGGTACTGCTGCGCCACGTACGAGCCGACGTTGTCCGGCGACAGGCCCTTGGCCAGCAGGACCGGCACGTACTTGGTGCGCAGGCCGTGCTTCATGAGCGCGACGCTGGTGTAGATGTCCTCGCTGTGGTCGATCCTGGGGAAGCCGCCGATGCGGTCGAGGGCGGTGCGGCGGTAGACGACGTTGGTGCCCACGCAGATGGCGCCGCCGTCGGCGTCGCGGCTCGGCTGCAGCCACCGGTAGAACATCTCCTGGGAGGCGGCGGCGGTCCGCTGGATCCACGGCATGCCCTGGTCGGTGTCGAAGAACTGCGGCGACTGGGCGATGGCGATCTGCGGGTCCTCCAGGTAGGGGACCAGGTGGTGCAGGAAGTCGGGGCGCGGGACGAAGTCGGCGTCGAAGACCGCCACGACCTCGTTGCCGGTCAGGGACAGGCCGTGGTTGAGGTTTCCGGCCTTCTTCAGGTGGCCGCGGTCGGGGCGGACGGTGTGGGCGAAGCCGTACGAGCGGGCCAGGTCGGCCACCTCGGGACGGTCGGCGTCGTCCAGGACCGTGACGGTGAGTGGAGCGTTCCAGTCAAGGCGGGCCACGTGGGCGAAGGTGTTGTCCAGCACCTCCAGCGGTTCGTCCATGGTCGGCAGCAGCACGTCCACGCCGGGCGGCCGGGCCGGGCGCCAGCCCTTGGTCAGGAGCAGGTGCGACTCCCAGGTGGTGGTGCGCTGGCGCTGGCCGTCGACGTAGGAGAGCAGCCAGCCCGCCAGGTTGACCACGAGCGCGGCCAGGAAGGGCAGCAGGATCGGGTGGCGCAAGGAGAAGAGGAATAATGTTCCGGCGGTAAAGGTCAGACTCAAAGGTACGGCCAGCAGAACCCACCGGCGCTGCGGGCCAAAATAGAGTGAAATTTCGGTGTCCGTTGGCGGGACGGGAAGAAAATCGTGCTGTGGCCGGGCCGTAGGCGCGAGCAAGGTCGCGGACATGGCGAACACCCCCCGTTCATCAGGCATCTTGCCTTCTACTGTAAACAAACCTATCTAAACAGCGGTGAACGCCGCCTTAAGCGTCAGGGGCGGATGGGCCGTCGAAGCAGGGAAAGTCGCGTGGTGTCCGAATTTAATGTGATGGACCTCACGGGAGATTGTCCATAATTAAAGTAGGTTTTGGCCTAGCGCCCGCTTGGGCGTACGCCCCTCCGGCCCCAAACGCGGGCTGTGCGGAGACCGAAACAAGGGCGAAACACCACGGCGTGGAGATTCACGCACGTGAAACACACCTGGTCGAGCCGCGAAACCCCGCAGGGCGACAGTTCCGGTCAGTCGCCAATGTGTAAGGAGGTCGCGTCGATGATCGATAGCGGCACTACCGCCTGGATGCTGGTGTGCACCGCTCTGGTGCTGCTGATGACTCCGGGCCTCGCGTTCTTCTACGGGGGCATGACCAGGGCCAAGAGCGTCCTCAACATGATGATGATGTCGTTCGTCAGCATCATCGTGGTGACCGTCGCCTGGGTGCTCTACGGCTACTCGCTCGCCTTCGACACCGCCGGAGACGGCACCGGGTTCATCAACAAGATCGTCGGCGGCCTCGACTACATCGGGCTCAGCGGCGTCTACAACGCGGTCTACGAGAACCTCATCGTGGCGGGAGGCAACGTCACGCCCGAGGCCGCGGCGGCCGACAACTTCCCGCTGATGGTCTTCTCCGCCTTCCAGCTCACCTTCGCCATCATCACCGTCGCGCTGATCAGCGGGGCCATCGCCGACCGGGCCAAGTTCGGCGCCTGGGTGCTCTTCTCCCTGGTGTGGGCCACGGTCGTGTACTTCCCCGTCGCGCACTGGGTGTGGGGCGGCGGCTGGCTGGGCCAGCTCGGCATCGAGGACTTCGCCGGCGGCACCGTGGTCCACATCAACGCGGGCGCCGCGGCCCTCGCGCTGGCCCTGGTGCTGGGCAAGCGCTCCGGCTGGCGTAAGGAGCCGATGCGGCCGCACAACCTGACGCTCGTGCTGCTCGGCACCGGCCTGCTGTGGTTCGGCTGGTTCGGGTTCAACGCCGGCTCGGAGCTGGCCCCCGACCAGACCGCCGGCCTCGCCTTCATGAACACGCAGGTCGCCACCGCCGTCGCGGCGGGTGCCTGGCTCATCGTGGAGAAGCTGCGCGACGGCCACGCCACCACGCTGGGCGCCGCCTCCGGCGCGGTCGCCGGTCTGGTCGCCATCACCCCGGCCTGCGGGTTCGTGGACCCCTGGGCGGCCGTGGTCATCGGCCTGCTTGCCGGTGTCGGCTGCTGCTACGCGGTGGGCCTGAAGTACAAGGCGGGCTTCGACGACTCGCTCGACGTCGTCGGCGTGCACCTGGTCGGCGGCGTGATCGGCGCGGTCGCGCTGGGCTTCGTGGCCGCCTACCCGTTCCTGCCCGGCCAGAACAAGGGCATCCTGATCGAGGGCGGGCAGCTCAGCCAGCTCGGGCTGCAGGTGCTCGGCCCGGTCGTGGTGGGTCTCTACTCGTTCGTGCTCTCATGGGTGATCGGAAAGATCATCGACAAGACCATGGGCTTCCGGATCTCCCAGGAGGCCGAGGTCGCCGGCGTCGACGTCACCACGCACGCCGAGACCGGCTACGACCTCGGCAGCGTGCACGCCTCCGGCGTGGTCTCCTCCAACGGCCCGGTCCCTGCCACGAAGAAGGTGGACGCATGAGGCTCATCACCGCCGTCATCAAGCCGTTCAAGCTCGACGACGTGAAGGCCGCGCTCGAGCAGTTCGGCATCAAGGGCATGACGGTCAGCGAGGCCAGCGGGTACGGCAGGCAGCGCGGCCACACCGAGGTCTACCGGGGCGCCGAGTACCAGGTGGACCTGGTCCCGAAGGTCCGCGTGGAGGTGCTGGCCGAGGAGGACGACGCCGAGGACGTGATCGACGTCATCGTCAAGGCCGCCCAGACCGGCAAGATCGGCGACGGCAAGGTCTGGTCCGTCCCGGTGGACACGGTCATCCGGGTACGCACGGGAGAGCGGGGCCCCGAGGCGCTGTGAGCTCGCCGGGAAACCATGGAGGTGTCGTGAGGGGACAGGCGCGCTCCTTCGCCGCGGCCCGCGGTTCGCGGGCCGCCGACACCGACCGCTGGCTCAAGGATCTCTTCCGTACGGCCGGCGACGGCGCGGGCACGGCGCTGATGGCGGTCGGCAGCCTGGGGCGGCGCGAGCTGGCCCCGGGCAGCGACCTGGACCTGGTCCTGCTGCACGAGGGCCGCGACGACATCGCCGCGATCGCCGACCGTGTCTGGTACCCGGTGTGGGACTCGGGCGTCGGGCTCGACCACTCCGTGCGTACCGTCGACGAGGCCGTGCGCGTGGCCCGCGACGACCTCAAGGCCGTGCTCGGGCTGATCCAGGCCAGGCACGTGGCGGGCGACCCCGAGCTGACCAAGAAGGCCAGGGAGGCGGTGCTGGCCGAGTGGCGCGCCGACTCGCGCCGCCGCCTGGCCGAACTGCGCGTGGCGGTCGACCGGCGGGCCGAGAGCAGCGGCGAGGTCGCCTTCCTGCTCGAACCCGATCTCAAGGACGGCCGCGGCGGGCTGCGCGACCTGCAGGCGATGCAGGCGGTCGCGGCGGCCTGGGTCGCCTCCGCGCCGGGGCCGAGGGCGCGCGAGGCCTACGAGTTCATCCTGGACGTGCGCCACGCGCTGCACGTCGTCACGGGGCGCGGCGCCGACCGGCTGGTCCTTCAGGAGCAGGACGCGGTGGCGGGGCTGCTGGGCCTGCTGGACGCGGAGGCGCTGATGCGCCGGCTCGCGGAGGCGGGCCGTACGATCGCGCACGCCTTCGACGTGACCTGGCGGGCGGTCGACCGGCTGGTGTCGGGGCCGAGCCCGCGAGGACGCCGCCCGCTGGCCGACGGCGTGGTCGAGCACGGGGGTGAGGTCGTGCTGGCGCGCGGCGCCGATCCGCGCAAGGACCCGGTGCTGGTGCTGCGCGCGGCCGCGGCCGCGGCCGAGTCGGGGCTGCCGCTGGCGCCCGCGACGGTCAGCGTGCTGGCGGCGCAGTCGGCGCCGATGCCGGTCCCGTGGCCGGAGGAGGCGCGCGACGCGCTGGTCGCGGTGCTCGGCGCCGGACGGGCCGCGGTGCCGGTGTGGGAGGAGCTTGACCAGGCGGGCGTCCTGGTCAAGCTGCTGCCCGACTGGGAACGCGTGCGGCATCGCCCGCAGCGCAACCCCATCCATCGCTTCACCGTCGACCGCCACCTGGTCGAGACGGCGGCCAACGCCGCCGCGCACACCCGGGAGGTCTCCCGCCCCGACCTCCTGCTGATCTCCGCGCTGCTGCACGACATCGGCAAGGGCTGGCCGGGCGACCACTCCGCCACGGGCGAGGTCGTGGTCCGCGACATCGGCGCCAGGATCGGGCTGCCCGCGCGCGACGTGGAGATCCTCGCCACCGTCGTACGCCACCACCTGCTGCTGCCCGAGACCGCCACCCGCCGCGACCTGGACGACCCGGTCACGATCGAGAAGGTCGCCGGGACCGTGGGCTCGCGCGAGGTGCTGGACCTGCTGGCCGCGCTGGCCGGCGCGGACGGCCACGCCACCGGGCCCGCCGCGTGGAACTCCTGGAAGGCCGGGCTGGTCGCCGACCTCGTGCGCAGGGTGCGTTCCGCGCTTTCCGGCTCGCCGCCGCCCCAGCCGCCGAGCCTGTCGGAGGCGCAGGTGGCGCTGGCCCGGCACGGTGGCGGGGCCGTACGCGTGCACGGGGGAGCGGTCACCGTCGTCGCCCCCGACCGGCCAGGACTGCTGTGGAGCGCCGCGGGCGTGCTCGCCGCGCACCGGCTCGTGGTGCGTTCGGCCTCCTCAGCGGCCGCGGGCGCCACGGCCGTGATCGAGTTCGCGGTCATTCCCGAGTACGGCTCGCCGCCGGATCCCGCGACGCTCGAAGCCGATCTCCGTCTCGTCCTTGCTGGGCGTCTTGACATTGAGCAACGTCTGGCCCGCCGTACCCGGTCGGTGAGACCCGCTCGCGTACCGGTCGCTCCACCCCGCGTGACGTTGGTGGACGACGCCTCGGCGACGGCCACCGTCGTGGAAGTCAGAGCCCATGACAGGCCAGGGCTTCTGTGGCGGATTGGCAGGGCTTTCGGGGAATGTGGGCTTGACGTACGCGCCGCCCGAGTGGAGACTCTCGGCGCGGAGGCGGTGGACGTCTTCTATGTGGTAGACCGTGCCGGGCGCCCCCTCAGCGACGGTGCGCAGAGGACGCAAGTCCGCGATCTCGTGCTTGCAGCACTGCGGTAACCAACAACACACATTCTGCGGTCACATTTGTAACGATTGTGTCCGTTTTGCCTGGTACGTGAGTTGCTGCGGATACTTTGTGGACGGTTTACGACCCGTTGAAGACGGGATGATTGAGGGGTAACGAAAGCAGTGACTACGGGGAGTTCCGAGAGCGGCCTCGCCGCGAGGCGGGACCGCGCGAGGCGGTCGCTGCCTAAGTTCAGCCTGCGCAACTGGCGTGTGAGATGGCGTCTGACGGCGCTCATCCTCGTGCCCACGGTGGCCGGCGTGGTTCTCGCGGGCGCCCGGGTCGTCACCTCCGTCGAAAGTGTCAACGTCTACGACCGCGCCGCCGCGGCCGCCGAGCAGAGCGGGCGCATCCGCGACCTCGTGCAGACTGTCGGTCTGGAGCGTGACACCGGGACGTGGATGTACACCGCGGGGGCCGCGGGCAGAGAGCTCAAGGGCGCCTTCACCGCCCGCCAGAAAGAAGTCAACGACCAGGTCAAGGCCCTGCAGGACGACCTGACCGCCATGGCCGACTTCGGTCCCCGCGTCGAGCACGCCGTCATGATGGTGCGGACCTCGCTCAACCTGACCAAGATCCGCGCGGACAAGGTCCCGACCGCCTACCGCGGCCTCACCGACTCCCTGCTGAGCCTGCACGACGAGCTGAGCCTGCTGACGCAGGACGCCGCGACGATCGGCTACCACCGCGGCCTCAGCGCGCTCGCGCGGGCCAAGGAGGAGATCTCCCAGCAGCGCTACCAGCTGCTCATCGGCTACTACCGCTACCGCTCGGTCGACGCGCAGGAAGCCCAGCGCTTCATCGCCTCCCACTCCCGCCAGCTTGAGGCCCAGGCCGACTTCGGCGCAGAGGCCGGCGTCGAGTTCGGCATGAAGCTGCGCAACGCGCTTCCGCCCACCGAGTACTACGGCACCGAGCTGACCAAGGCTCGCGCGATCGTGCTCGCGGGAAACAAGGAAGCCGGAGCGGTCTTCAGCAACCACCTCATCGAGGACCCCAACGTCTGGTTCGACGACAACAGCAAGGTCATCGACGCCATGGGCGGCGTCGAGAACGAGGTCGCCCAGCGGCTCGCGGCCCGCGTGCTGGAGCTGAAGAACGCCGAGGTGCGCAGCGCGGTCGTCGCCGGCGTCGCCATCCTGCTGCTGCTCGTGGCCGTGCTGCTGTTCACCGTCGTCATCGCCCGCTCGATGGTCTCGCCGCTGCGGCGGCTGCGCACCGAGGCGCTCGACATCGCCGGCTTCCGCCTGCCCGACGTGGTGCGCAAGCTGCGTATCACCGGTGACACCTCCGCGGGCGCGGTGCGGCCCATCGACATCGAGGGCCAGGACGAGATCGGCGAGGTCGCCAAGGCCTTCGACGAGGTCCACCGCCAGGCCGTACGGCTGGCCGGCGAGGAAGCCGAGCTCCGCAGCAACATCAGCGCGATGTTCGTCAACCTCTCGCGCCGCACCCAGACGCTGGTCGAGCGGCAGATCTCGCTGATCGACGGCCTGGAGAAGGGCGAGCAGGACGGCGGCCGCCTGGCCGACCTGTTCAAGCTCGACCACCTGGCCACCCGCATGCGCCGCAACTCCGAGAACCTCCTGGTCCTCGCCGGCCACGAGCCCACCCGCCGGCGCAGCCAGCCCGCCAAGCTCGTCGACGTCGTGCGCGCCGCGCTGTCGGAGGTCGAGGACTACGAGCGGGTGCAGGTCAAGGTGCACCGTTCCACCTCCGTGGTGGGCAGCGCCGCCAACGACCTCGTCCACCTCGTCGCCGAGCTGGTCGAGAACGCGATCCAGTTCTCGCCGAAGAACAGCCACGTGATCGTCTCCAGCAGCGTCATCGAGGGCGGCGGCGCGCTGCTTTCGGTGAGCGACGCCGGCATCAGCATGACCGAGGACGAGATGGGCGAGGCCAACCGGCGCCTGGCCGAGCCGCCGGTCGTGGACGTGTCGGTCTCGCGGCGGATGGGCCTGTTCGTGGTCGGCCGCCTGGCGCTGCGCCACGGCATCCGCGTGCAGTTGCGCAAGGGCGAGGGCGCCGGCCTGATCGCCATGGTGCTGCTGCCGCCCACGCTGATCCCCGACGGCTCGCAGCCGCAGCCCAACGCCCAGCGGCCCGCCTTCGGCGGCGGCACCGCGGCCACGCCCGCCTTCGGCGCGCCCGCGCAGAGCTTCAACTCCTTCGGCAGCTACGAGTCGCAGGACCTTACGGCCTCGCGCGGACGGCTGACCGGCTTCACCGCCGACACCGACGGCGGCGCCTTCCGGCAGGACAGCGGGACCTTCCCGTCGTTCCCGAGCGGCCCGCAGCAGCCCCAGCCGCCGCAGCGCCGCCAGGAGCACCCGTCGTTCCCGAGCGTGGAGCAGCCCGCCTATCCCAGCGCGGAGCACGCCTTCCCGAGCGTGGAGCAACCGGCGTTCCCCAGCGTCGAGCAGCCCGCGTACCCGAGTGTGGAGCAGCCCTCCTACCCGAGCGCCGAAAAGCCCTCCTACCCGAGCGCCGAGCAGCCCGCGTATCCCAGCGTCGAGCAGCCGTCCTACCCCAGCGCGGACTCCGGGCCGCTGCCGACGCGGGGTCCCGTCGACCAGCCCGCCCCGGCCAGGGAGAACACGGGGGCCTTCCCCGTCTCCCAGCCCACCGCCGAGGTACGGCCCGCCTACCCGCCCTCCACCGGCGCCTTCCCGTCACAGACGCCGGTGCCGCCGGCCGGTGGCGGATACCCGACGCCGCCGGCCAGCCGGCCACCGATGCGGCAGCAGTTCGCGACGCCGGAGCCGGTCCGCGAGCACTGGCGCAGGGACGTGCCGTCGGTGGACGTCTCCCCGATGGAGCCCGAGCAGGAGGAGTTCCTGCCGATCTTCGCCTCCGTCGAGTCGGCCTGGTTCCGCCGGCCGCAGGGAGAGCAGGCGCCGAGGGAGCAGGCACCGGGTACCCAGACGCCGGGGAGCCAGGCGCAGGGGACTCAGGCGCAGGGTGAGCGGGCGCCGGAGGCTCAGGAGTTGCCCAGGAGGGATGAGGCCGCACCCCCGCAGGCCGTACCCTCTGGGGAGGAAACGTGGCGAACCCCCGCCGACGCCGGATGGCGTGCGGCGGCGGCCGCCAGCGACCCCAGTCTCGGCGGACTCACCTCCGCCGGTCTGCCCAAGCGCACGCCCAAGGCCAACCTGGTGCCGGGCACGGCGGGCCAGCAGGCCCAGCCGCTGTCCCCGATGCCGCCGGTGTCCGCGGATCGTATCCGCAGCCGGATGGCCAGCTACCAGCAGGGTGTGCGCCGCGGTCGTGCGGAAGTACGTGAACAGGAGGAACAAGAGTGAGCGAGCGTCCTGCCGCTAGGGAGGTAGCGTGACTACCCTTAGCCACGAGGCGCACCGGTTCGACTGGCTGATCACCGACTTCGTGAGGAACACTCCCGGGGTCGCGCACGCCGTCGTCGTCTCCGCCGATGGGCTGTGCCTGGCCAGCTCAGAAGGCTTCCCGCCGGACCGCGCCGATCAGCTCGCCGCCGTGTCCGCCGGGCTGCTCAGCCTGACGGTGGGCGCCTCCCGGGTCTTCGAGGGCGGCGCCGTCACCCAGACGGTCGTGGAGATGCAGCGCGGACTTCTGCTGGTCATGGCGATCAGCGACGGTTCCGTGCTCACCGTGCTGGCCGCCCCCGACTGCGACATGGGGTTGGTGGCCTACCAGATGACGCTGCTCGTCGACCGCGCCGGCCAGGCACTCACGCCGTCCCTGCGCGCGGAACTCCAGGCAGCCAGGACGCGGTGATGCGATGAAATCGATGGGACAGGCCCGTGTATGGCAGTGACGGGGACGACGAGCCCCTGTTCCGCCCTTACGCGGTAACCGGCGGTCGCTCCGAACCGCGCTACCACCTGGCCATGGAGACCCTGGTGTCCTCCATGTCGATCCCTGATGACGAGTTGTCCCTGCTCACGCCCGAGCAGGATGCGATCATGCAACTCTGCCGCACCTTCCGGTCGGTCGCCGAGATCTCGGCCCTGCTCCGGGTTCCGCTCGGTGTGGCGCGCGTGCTGGTGGCGGACATGTCCGACGAAGGACTCGTCCGCCTCCACCAGCCACGTCTCGCCCAGGGACAGCCAGACCTCAACATGCTCGAAAGGGTGCTCAGTGGCCTACGACGCCTATGAACACAGTGCAGGCTCTAACGCAGGCCTCACATCCACCAAGATTGTGGTCGCGGGCGGCTTCGGCGTGGGCAAGACGACGTTCGTGGGGGCGGTGTCCGAGATCCTCCCCCTCACCACGGAAGCGGTCATGACGGACGCGTCCGCGGGCATCGACGACCTCGGCATGACACCGAACAAGCAGACCACCACGGTGGCGATGGACTTCGGCCGGCTCTCGCTCGACCGTGACCTCATCCTCTACCTGTTCGGCACGCCCGGTCAGCACCGCTTCTGGTTCATGTGGGACGACCTCGTACGCGGGGCCATCGGCGCCGTCGTCCTGCTCGACACGCGGCGCCTGGCCGACAGCTTCCCCGCGATCGACTACTTCGAAGAGGCCAAGCTGCCCTTCGTCGTGGGCGTCAACGGGTGGGACGGGCAGTTCCCGCACGGCGAGGAGGAGGTGCGGGAGGCCCTGGCGCTGCCCTCGCACGTGCCGATCGTCCGCACGGACGCCCGGCACCGCGACTCGGTCAAGGCGACGCTCATCGCGCTGGTGGAGCACGTGGTCCGCATCCGCGCCGCGCACGTCTGACCCTCATCGGGTACGGCCGGCGGCCCCTCTCCACGCGGAGCGGGGCCGCTTCCGGTTTCTCAGGCTTTCCGCGACCGTTTCCGGCTCTTTTCTCAGGTCGTGCGGCGTCCGATCAGCGCCTCCACGCCGTCCAGCACGCGCTCCAGCCCGAACTCGAAGGCGTGCTCCGCGCTGTAGGCGCCGCCCAGCGCCTCACCCGCCGCCTGTCCCACCCGCGCGGCTGTGGGGAAGCGGGCGGCGTCGCCGATGCGGGCCAGGAAGGGCGCGTGGGCGGCCCACCACTGCTCGTCGCTCATCCCGGTCTGCGACTCGGCCTGCGCGGCCTCCACCGCCCCTCTGGCGGTGCCGTGGACGAACCCGTTGACGAGCGTGAGCACCGCGTCCATCTCGACGTCGGTGAGCCCGATGCCGTCCAGCGCCCGCAGTTCGAAGTCGTACTTGGCGGTGACGTTGGGGCCCAGCACCGGCCGGGAGGTGGCGACCTGGAGCAGCCAGGGATGGCGCAGGTAGAGCTGCCAGTTCTCCCTGGCGATGCGCGACAGCCGTTCGCGCCAGCCGCCCTGAGGGTCCTCGGGCCGCTCGACCTCCCCGTAGACGGTGTCGAGCATGACGTCGAGCAGTTCCGGCTTGCCGGGCACGTAGGTGTAGAGCGACATCGTTCCCACGCCCAGCTTCTCGGCGACCCGCCGCATGGACAGCGCCTGCAGCCCGTCGGAGTCGGCCACCTCGATCGCCGCGCGGACGATCCGCTCGACGCTGAGGTCCGGCTTGCCCTTACGGCTGACGCGGTCGCTGGTCCGCCAGAGCAGCGCGAGGCTGCGCGCCGGGTCGCCCTTTCCGGTGTACTCGATGGTCACGATCTGTACGGTACACCGTACGGCCGGGAAAGATCACGCCGCGGTGGTGGAGAGCGCATGCTCGACCAGCGCGATGAGCGTGGACTTGACCGCGTCGCGGTGCCGGGCGTCCGTGCGGACGATCGGGACGTGCGGCGAGAGCGTGAGGGCTTCGCGCACCTCGTGCTCGACGTGGGGGAACTGCCCGTGCCATCCGTTGAGCCCGATCACGAAGGGGATGTCGGCGTTCTCGAAGTAGTCGACGGCGGGGAAGCTGTCGGCCAGGCGGCGGCTGTCCACCAGCACGACGGCGCCGATCGCGCCCTTCACCAGGTCGTCCCACATGAACCAGAAGCGGTGCTGGCCCGGCGTGCCGAACAAGTAGAGGATCAGCTCCCGGTCTAAGGAGAGCCGCCCGAAGTCCATGGCCACCGTGGTGGTCGACTTGCCGGGGATCAGCCCCAGGTCGTCGATCCCCGCGGAGGCATCCGTCATCACCGCTTCCGTCGTCAAAGGCATGATTTCCGATACCGACCCGACGAACGTGGTCTTCCCGACACCGAAACCACCGGCGACCACGATCTTGGTCGAGGTGAGGCCCGAGTTAGAGCCTGCGTAGTCCACTGAGCACCCTTTCCAGCAGGCTCCTGTCCGGCAGGCCTGCGTCCAACTGCGGCTGGTAGATCCGTACCAGCCCTTCCGCCTCCATGTCCGCGATCAGTACGCGGGCCACGCCGAGGGGGATGCTCAGCAATGCAGAGACCTCCGCCACCGACCTGACCTGGCGGCACAGCTCGCTGATGGCACGGTACTCCCGTGTGTAGGCCATGCCCAGCTGCGCCGAGGTCGCCGAGGAGACGAGCGCCTCCATCGCCAGGCCGCTGCGCGGAGCGGTACGCCCGCCGGTGACCGCATACATGCGTACCAGCGAGCTGCGCTCCGCCTCCGGCGGGCCGTCATGCCACGATGCCACAGTCGACTCCGATCACCAGGGGCGCGCTGCGGAGAGCTCGGCGCGTACGGCGGGCGTCAGCACCTGCCCCGCGCGCTCCACGAGGATGGTCATTTGGTAGGCGACAAGGCCCATGTCGCAGTCGGGTGCGGCCAGTACGGCCAGGCTGGACCCGTCGCTGATCGACATCGCGAGCAGGAGCCCGTGCTCCATCTCGACCAGTGTCTGGTTGACGCCGCCGCCTTCGAACACGCGGGCCGCGCCCGTGGTGAGGCTGATCAGGCCCGCCGTGATGGCGGCCAGCTGGTCGGCGCGGTCCTGCGGGAAGCCTCGCGAGAACGCCATCGGCAGGCCGTCGGCGGAGACGACCACCGCGTGGGCCACGCCGGGCACCTGTTCGACGAAGCCGGTGACCAGCCAGTTCACGTCCCTGGCCGCCTGGCTCAGATTTCTCATGGGTTCTCCTCAAGCTCTGAGCGCCCTTTACGGACGCCCTGCTGGTAGCTGGAGAGCCTGCTTCGCAGCCTGTCTGGCTCGACCGGCGGCGGGGGTGGCGGTGGGGCCGCCGGCGTGGCAGAGCCCGGAACAAGGTTCGCTCTTGGCGTGCGTTTCGGCAATCCCGAAGAGGTCGTACCACCGTGTTCCGGCTCCCCGGTCGAGCGGGCGGCCTGCCACGCGGTGTCGGCGGGCGACTGCCAGTCGGTGCGCTGGTCGGGGGTGGGGGAGGACTTGGTGAACCAGCTCGACTCGTTCTCGACCGCCGCGAAGATCGGCAGGTACTCGTCGACCTTGGGGATGGGGCTGGTCATCTCGATCGACGGCGTGGCCGCGGAGAACCAGGAGCGCGGCTCGGCCTCGGGCAGCGGCACGTCGAGCGACGGGTGCTGCGGCCTGGCGTCGTAGGAGGGCGGCCCGGAGTCGTAGGAGGGCGTGTGCGAGGGCGTGGCGTCGAAGGAGGGTGAGCCCCCGGCGGGCGGGCCTCCGGGCGGTCCCCCCGGCGGGCCTTCCGCGTGCGGTCCCGCGCCGTGCGGCGCCGCGCCGTGCGGTCCCGCGCCGTGTGATCGGGGAAGGAGCGAGCTGACGGGCGGGCCACCCATGGGCGGGTTCCCCGCGGGCACGCCGTGCGCGGGTCCGCCCGGTGGTCCTCCGGCGAACGGCGAGGCAGCCGGCTCGAAGGGCGAGGAGCCCGTGTCGAAGGGAGATCCGGTGTCGAAGGGCGAAGGGCCCGTGTCGAACGGCGGCGCCGCCGGAGCGTCGAAGGAGTCGAACGGCGCTCCCGATCCGGCGGGTGCCACGTCGAAGGAGTCGAAGGCCTGCCCGCCCGGCTCCGGCATGTGCTCGGTCACCGCCGACAGCAGCGCCTCCGGTATCAGCACCATCGCGGTCAGCCCGCCGATGTCCTGGCGGCGCAGTTGGACCCGGATGTTGTGCCGCAGCGCCAGCCGCCCGACCACGAACAGGCCCATCCGCCGCGACACCGACACGTCCACGACGGGCGGGTTGGCCAGCCGCCAGTTGGCCTGGGCTAGCTCTTCCGGGGTCATGCCGATGCCCTGGTCGGTAACCGACACCATGAGCCCGCCGCCGTCGATCCGGCTGCTGCTGATGATCACCTTGGTGTCGCGCGAGGAGAAGGAGACCGCGTTCTCCACCAGCTCGGCCAGCAGGTGCACCACGTCGCTGACCGCCTGCCCGGCGATCGCCGCCGCCGACTGCACCTGGATGCTGACCCGGTCGTAGCTCTCCACCTCGCCGAGCGCGGCCCGGACGATGTCCAGGAGCTCGACCGCCTCACTCCACTTGCGCGCCGCCTCCTGCCCGGCCAGGACCAGGAGGTTCTCGGAGTTGCGCCGCATGCGGGTGGCGAGGTGGTCGAGCTTGAAGAGGTCGCCGAGCCTGGTGTCGTCGCGTTCGCCGCGCTCCAGCCGTTCGATGAGGGTGAGCTGCCGTTCGACGAGCGTCTGCGACCTGCGGGAGAGGTTGACGAACATGGCGTTGACGTTGGAGCGCAGCCGCGCCTCGTCTCCGGCCAGCCGTACGGCTTCGCGGTGCACCTCGTCGAAGGCCCGCGCGACCTCGCCGACCTCGTCCTTGGAGAAGATGCCGATGGGCGGGATCTCGACGTCGGCGCCGCCGTCGCGCGACTCGCGCAGCCGCTGGACGAACTCCGGCAGCCGCCGGCCGGCGATCTCCAGGGCCTCGCCGCGCAGCCTGCGCAGGGGCCGTACCAGAGAGCGGGCCACGCCCGTGGTGATCAGCAGGACCGCGATGAGCAGCGCGAGCACGGCGCCGGCGATGAGGTAGGCGCGCTGGCGCTCGGCGGAGGTGAGCTGCTCGCTGCGGGTCACGATGCCGGCGGACTGGCGGCGCTCCACGGCGCGCATGGAGTCGACCATCACGCTGGCCGCCTCGTACCACTCGCGGGCGTCGTCGCGCTTGGCCAGGTCGAGGCCCTTGAGCGGCTGGTTGTTGGCGGCCCGGCTGAGCACGAGTTCGCGCAGGAACAGCATGCGCTCGGTGCCGGCCGCGTTGACGTTCTCGTCGAAGACGCGCCGCTCGTCGGCGGTGGCCTCGGCGGTGAAGGCCCGGCGCTCGTTGGTCTCGCGGGCCTGCTCGCCGAAGACGGCCTTGAGCTGCTCCTGTTCGAAGCGGCCCGCCTGCAGCGCGATGGTGATCCACGCCTGCTGCCGGGAGACGGCCTCCTTGGCCCTGGCCAGCGCGACGAGCAGCTGCGACTGGCGGAACAGCTCGTCGTCGTCGGTGCCCTTGCTGAGCTCGTCGTGCACGGAGATCAGGTCGCTGATGACGGTCGTGTAGAGCTCGATGGAAGGGCCGGGCAGCAGGTCGCCCTTGCTGGTCTGCTCGCGTAGACCGGTCAGGTCGTCGAGCCTGGCGAGGGTGGCGTCCAGCTCGTCGGCGGTACGGCCGGCGACCTCGCCGGACAGGTTCTCGGCGCTGGACTTGACGGTGGCGGCGGCGCCGCCGGTCTCGCGGACCTGCTGGGTGAGCGTCTCGACGCCGTTGTCCGGGCGGCCTCTGGCGATGAACCAGGCGGCGACGGCGCGCTCGCGGGCCACCTGGTGGGTGAGTTCACTGATCTGGTCGGACAGGCGGGCGAGCTGGTTGGTGCGTTCGTAGTCGGAGGCGGCGCCGGTGGAGGCGAACATCTGCACGCCGCCGAGCAGGACGGCGGCGGCGGTGGGAATGAGGATCAACGAGACAAGCCGCGCCCGGACACGCCAATTGCGTAGCCGCCAGCCTCCCTCGTCGGCGGCTCTTGCCTGCCTTTCGCCTAACTGTGTGCTCACCGAACGCAACCTCTCGCCGCCCATATCGGCGTATATGGAAGGCCGTGCGGGCCCTTGGGAAATCCAGCAAGTGGGGGTAATTGGAACACATGCCGACTGTTGCGGCCAATCGAACATTACGCGCCAGAATTCGAGAGATGGGTCGCATGAGGCGAGAAGCTGGGGCTCCATCTTTCGGCCGGAAATAACCACGGAAGGTGGCGACTGTCCGCCTATAGGCGATTGTCCCGTTCCAAGGCAGTAACGCATGGGAAGCGCCCCGGTATCTGGACGGTCACGACGTTGTGATTTGCGCTATTCACCACATATGTTGGCCCCCGTCCTAGCTACCTACGGGAGGCAAAATGGGGCTTGCTCCCGAGAGCGCGGCCATCGAGGTCAAGGGTCTCTGGAAGATCTTCGGGTCCGCCGCCGAAAAGGTGCTGAACAGTGAAGACAAGCACCTCGAAGCCGCCCCCCTCCGCGAGAAGACCGGCTGCACGGCCGCCGTGCGGGACGTGAGCTTCACGGTACGGCCCGGCGAGGTCTTCGTCGTTATGGGCCTGTCCGGAAGCGGCAAATCCACACTGGTCCGCTGCCTGACCCGATTGATCGAACCGAGCGCCGGCGAGATTTCCATCGGCGGCGAGGACATCGGCCGCGCGAGCCCCGCGCGCCTGCGCGAGATCCGCCGTCACCGCGTCAGCATGGTCTTCCAGCACTTCGGGTTGCTGCCCCACCGCCGCGTCATCGACAACGTCGCCTACGGCCTGGAGGTCCAGGGCGCCACCAAGGCCGCCAGGCACGAGCGGGCCCGCGAGATCCTCTCCCTGGTCGGCCTCGACGGGCACGGCGACGCCTACCCCGACCAGCTCTCCGGCGGCATGCAGCAGCGCGTCGGCCTGGCCCGCGCCCTCGCCGTGGACCCCGAGGTCATGCTCTTCGACGAGCCCTTCAGCGCCCTGGACCCGCTCATCCGCCGCGACATGCAGGCCGAGGTGATCAGGCTCCACCGCGAGGTCGGCAAGACCATGGTCTTCATCACCCACGACCTGTCCGAGGCGCTCAAGCTCGGCGAGCGCATCGCCATCATGCGTTCCGGCTCGATCGTGCAGCTCGGCACCCCCGAGGACCTGGTCGGCGCGCCGGCCGACGACTACGTGGCCGACTTCGTCCGCGACGTGCCGCGCAGCCACGTGCTGACGCTGCGCTGGATCGCCCGTCCGCCCGAGCCCGGTGAGGCACTTGACGGGCCCGCCCTGCCCGCAACGACCGTGGTCAAGGACGCCATCGAGGTCTCCTCCGGCTCCGGCCACCCGATCCGGGTCATGGACGGCGACGAGCTGGTGGGCGTCGTGGACCGGGTGGACATGCTCTCCTTCCTGGCCGGGCACGAGACGCCTGCCGTACGGGCCGGGGCATGAGCGCGACCGCGGTCGGCGCTCAGCCCCGCGTGAAGATGCCCAGGTGGGCCGTGCCGGCAGCGGTGGCGGTCGCGTTCGCGGTGGGCTATGTCGTCTTCCGTGGGGTGGGAACGCTCCCACACGATGACGAGGCGGGCACGTTCGTCGCGCTCACCGACGCGCGCGAGTGGGTGGACGACAACAAGAACGCCAACCCGGTCTTCCTCTACTTCATCAACTACATCCGGCTGTTCATCGACGGCCTGTTCCAGGCCTTCGAGACCGTGCTGCACGCGCTCGGCTGGCCCGGCCTGCTCGGCGTGATGGGCGGCATCGGCTGGCTGGCCGGCGGCTGGCGGATCGCGCTGCTGGGCGTGGCCGGGTTCGCCTCGTTCGGCGTGCTGGGCGTGTGGGAGCACAGCGTCGACACCCTCGCCCTGGTCGCCACGGCCGTTCTGCTGTCGCTGCTGGCCGGGCTGCCCCTGGGCGTCTGGGTGGGCCGCTCGCCGCGGTTGCGCCGGGCGATCACGCCGGTGCTCGACTACATGCAGATCATGCCGACGTTCGCGTACCTCGCGCCGATGGTGTTGTTCTTCCAGATCGGCGCGCCCGCGGGCGTCGCGGCCACGATCATCTACGCGATCCCGCCCGCGATCCGCATCACCGCGCTCGCGATCGAGCAGGTCTCGCCCACTGCCGTCGAGGCCTCCGCCTCGCTCGGCGCCACCCGCTGGCAGACCCTGTTCAAGGTACGGCTGCCGCTGGCCCGCTCCACCATGACCCTCGCGATCAACCAGACGATCATGATGGCCCTGTCCATGGTGGTCATCGCCAATTTGATCGCCGCCCCCGGGCTCGGCTCCGACATCATCAAGGGCCTGTCCAGGGAGAACGTCGGCATCATGCTCCCGGCCGGCCTCGCCATCGTGGTGATGGCCGTGGTGCTCGACCGCACCACCATGGCGGCGGCCCGGCAGCGGGCCCAGGCGGGCCTGTCGCGGGTCAAGCTGGCCGTCGCCGCCGCGATCGCCGCCGTGGGCATCGGGCTGGCGTACGCGCTGCCGCCGGAGTTCCCCAGCGCGCTTGAGCTGCAGATGGGCGGCCCGGTGAACGAGGCGGTGCGCTGGGCCGAGCGCACCTGGTACCCGGTCACCGACGCGCTCAAGGAGTTCACCACCCGGCTGCTGCTGAACCCGCTCGACGGGGTGCTCACCACCGCCCCCTGGTGGCTGGTCGCCGCCGCCGTGCTCGCCTTCGCCTTCTGGGCCGCCGGGGTGCGCCCGGCGCTGACGGCGCTCGGCTGCCTGCTGGCGATCGCCCTGCTCGGACTGTGGGAGCACAGCATGCAGACGCTGACCATGGTCTTCGTGGCGGTGACGGTCACGCTGGCCATCGGGCTTCTGCTCGGCATCGCCGCGGCCCGCTCGCCCCGCTTCTCGGCCGTCCAGCGCCCGCTGCTGGACGCCGCCCAGACGATGCCCTCGTTCGTCTACCTGCTGCCGGCGCTGGCGTTGTTCGGCGCGACCCGGTTCACCGCCATCTTCGCCTCGGTGATCTACGCGGTGCCGCCGGTGGTCCGGCTGGTGGAGGAAGGGCTGCGCGGGGTGCCGCCGACCGTGGTGGAGGCGGCGCTGTCGGCCGGGTCGACCCCCGGCCAGCTGCTGCGCAAGGTGCAGCTGCCGATGGCGCGCAAGTCCATCCTGCTCGCGGTCAACCAGGGCATCGTGATGACGCTGGCCATGGTGGTGCTCGGTGCCATGGTCGGGGGTGGCGCGCTCGGCTACGACGTCGTCTCGGGGTTCTCCCAGCGCACGGACTTCGGCATGGGCTTCGCCGCCGGAATCGCCATCGTGCTGCTGGGCATCATGCTCGACCGGATCACGCAGGGCGCCGACAGGCGTCCGTCCCCCCAAAAGAGGAAGCCGATATGAAGATTCGCCTGCTTGCAGGCCTTCTGACGCTTGGACTGGCCGTCGCGGGATGCGGCGGAGCCAAGGTGGAAGACAAGCCCAGCTCGGCCGCCGCGCCGTCGGGCTCGCAGAGCGCGGCGCCGTCCTCGGCCGGCGGCACCGTGAAGATCGCGATCAACCCGTGGGTGGGCTACGAGGCGAGCGCCAACGTGGTGGCCTACCTGCTGAAGAAAGAGCTCGGATACACGGTCGAACTGCCGGAGATCAAGGAGCAGCTCGCCTGGGAGGGCTTCGAGACCGGCGACGTCGACGTCATCATCGAGAACTGGGGCCACCCGGACCTCAAGAAGCAGTACATCGACGAGAAGAAGGTGGCCCAGGTCGCCGGCTCGACCGGCAACAAGGGCGTCATCGGCTGGTACATCCCCAAGTGGATGGTCGACAAGTACCCCGGCATCACCGACTACAAGAACCTGAACAAGTACGCCGACCTGTTCAAGACCTCCGAGTCGGGTGACAAGGGCCAGCTGCTGTTCGGCGACCCGTCGTACGTGTCCAACGAGGACGCCCTGATCAAGAACCTCAAGCTCAACCTCAAGGTCGTCACCGGCGGCTCGGAGGCGGCTCTGATCAAGGGCGCCCAGCAGGCGCAGGAGCAGAAGAAGCCGCTGCTGTTCTACTTCTGGGACCCGCACTGGCTCTTCAGCAAGACGGAGCTGGCCAGGGTGAACCTGCCGCCGTACGCGGACGGCTGCGACGCCGACCCCAAGAAGGTGGCCTGCGACTACGCCGAGATGGACCTCGACAAGATCGTCAGCACGAAGTTCGCCACGTCCGGCGGCAAGGCCTATGACCTGGTCAAGAACTTCACGTGGACCAACGAGGACCAGAACGCCGTGGCCGACGACATGACCAACAACGGCATGTCGGGCGAGGACGCGGCCAAGAAGTGGGTCGAGGCCAACACCGCCAAGTGGCAGGCCTGGATTCCCAAGTGACCCCCGGCAGGCCGCGGCCCCTCGCGGGCCGCGGCCACGAGGACCTGTGATGCCAACCAAACCGCTCGCGGGGCTGCTGGTCGCGGTCCTGCTGCTGTCCGCCTGCACCGGTGAGGAGCCCAAGGCCGCCCCCGGCACGCAGGGCACCGTGAAGATCGACATGCACGCCTGGGTCGGGTACGAGGCGACCGCGGGCGTGCTCGCCTATCTGCTGGAGCACGAGCTCGGCTACAAGGTGGAGACGCGAAAGATCACAGAGGACAAGTCGTGGCCCGATTTCGCCGCCGGCAAGGTGGACGTGATCGTCGAGAATTGGGGCCACCCCGCGGAGAAGAAGGAGTGGATCGAGGAGAAGAAGGCGGCAGTCCCCGCCGGTTTGACGGGGAACAAAGGGGTGATCGGATGGTATGTCCCTGAGTGGATGGTCGGGAGATATCCAGACATCACCAATTATAGAAATTTGAACAAGTACGCCGCGCTCTTCAAGACCACCAAGTCGGGAAATGCCGGGCAGTTCTTGGCGGGCGATCCGACCTTCGTCACGAACGACGAGGCGATCATCCGCAACCTCGGCCTCAATTTCAAGGTCGTCTACTCCGGCAGCGAGGACGCGCTCATCAAGGCGGCCCAGCAGGCGACCGCCAAGAAGAAGCCGCTGCTGATGTATTTCTACGAACCCCAGTGGCTGTTCACCAAGATCAAACTCGTCAAGATCAACCTGCCCGCGTACGCGATCGGGTGCGACGCCGACACCGAGACGGTGGCCTGCGACTACCCGCCCTACCTCCTGGACAAGATCGTCAGCGCGGACTTCGCCCGCACCGGCGGCAAGGCCTACGAGCTGGTCCGCAACTTCAACTGGACCAACGACCACCAGAACAAGGTCGCCAGTGACATGGTCAACGAGAAGATGACCGCCGAGCAGGCCGCCAAGAAGTGGGTCGACGAGAACAAGATCGTGTGGAAGGACTGGATCCCCAGGTGAGCTACGATTTCGTCATCGTGGGAGGGGGGTCGGCGGGCTGCGCGCTCGCCAACCGGCTCAGCGCCGACCCCTCGGTCAGCGTGCTGGTGCTGGAGGCGGGCCGGCCCGACTACCCGTGGGACGTGTTCATCCACATGCCGGCGGCGCTCATGTTCCCCATCGGCAGCCGCTTCTACGACTGGAAGTACGAGTCGGAGCCCGAGCCGCACATGAACGACCGCCGCGTCTACCACGCCCGCGGCAAGGTGCTCGGCGGCTCCAGCAGCATCAACGGCATGATCTTCCAGCGCGGCAACCCGCTGGACTACGAGCGCTGGGCGGCCGACCCGGGCATGAAGTCCTGGGACTACGCCCACTGCCTGCCGTACTTCAAGAAGATGGAGAACTGCCTGGCCGACCCCGGCGGCCAGTGGCGCGGCGGCGACGGCCCGCTCAAGCTGGAGCGGGGCCGCGCCGAAGGGCCGCTGTTCGAGGCGTTCTTCAAGGCGGTCCAGGAGGCGGGTCACCCGCTCACCGACGACGTGAACGGCTTCCGGCAGGAGGGTTTCGCCGCCTTCGACCGCAACCTCCACCGCGGCCGCCGTCTGAGCGCCGCCCGCGCCTACCTCCATCCGGTACGGCGCCGCCCCAACCTGACCGTCCGCACCCGGGCCTTCGTCGAGAAGGTCGTCTTCGAGGGCACCAGGGCGGCCGGCGTCATCTGCGACGGCGAGCGGATCGCGGCCAAGGAGATCATCCTCTGCGGCGGCGCGATCAACACCCCGCAACTGCTCCAGGTCTCCGGCGTCGGCCCCAAGGCGGTGCTGGAGCGGGCCGGCGTGCCCGTCGTGCACGACCTGCCGGGCGTCGGCGAGCACCTGCAGGACCACCTGGAGGTCTACGTCCAGCACGCCTGCCTGAAGCCGGTCTCGATGCAGCCGTCGCTGGCCATGTGGCGCCGGCCGTTCATCGGCGCGAACTGGCTGTTCCTGCGCCGCGGGCCGGGCGCCACCAACCACTTCGAGGCCGGCGGCTTCATCCGCTCCAACGACGAGGTCGCCTACCCCAACCTGATGTTCCACTTCCTGCCGATCGCGGTCCGCTACGACGGCTCGGCCCCGGCCGGCGGGCACGGCTACCAGGTGCACATCGGCCCCATGTACTCCGACGCCCGCGGCTCGGTCCGCGTCACCTCGCCGGACGTACGGGTCAAGCCCCAGCTGCGCTTCAACTACCTGTCCACCGACCAGGACCGCAGGGAGTGGGTGGAGGCGATCCGCCACGCCCGCGCCATCCTGGCCCAGCCCGCCTGGGAGGGGCTGAACGGCGGTGAGATCTCCCCCGGGCCCGAGGTCGAGACCGACGAGCAGATCCTCGACTGGGTGCGCAAGGACGGCGAGACCGCCCTGCACCCCTCGTGCACCGCCAGGATGGGCGTGGACGAGATGTCGGTCCTGGACCCGGAGACGATGCGCGTGCACGGGCTGGAGGGGCTGAGGGTGGTCGACGCCTCGGCCATGCCGTACGTGACGAACGGCAACATCTACGCGCCCGTCATGATGCTCGCCGAGAAGTCCGCCGACCTGATCCTCGGCAACACGCCGCTCGACCCGATCCCCACGCCCTTCTACCGGCACCAGGGATAGGTTGCCGTGATCGGGGGAGGCGACATGGACGACAGGGACCTGCTGCACCTGCGGCGCTGCGTGGAGCTGGCGGCGCTGGCGCTGGACAAGGGCGACCAGCCGTTCGGCTCCGTGCTGGTGTCCGGCGAGGGCGCGGTGCTGTTCGAGGACCACAACCACGTGGCGGGCGGCGACCACACCCGGCACCCGGAGTTCGAGATCGCCCGCTGGGCGGCGGCCAACCTGACGCCGCGGGAGCGGGCGGCGGCGACCGTGTACACCTCGGGGGAGCACTGCCCGATGTGCGCGGCCGCCCACGGCTGGGTCGGGCTCGGCCGCATCGTGTACGCCGCCTCGTCGGAGCAGCTCGGCGAGTGGCTCGGGGAGCTGGGGGTGCCCGCGCCGCCGGTCGCCACGCTGCCCATCGGCGCCGTGGTGCCGGGCGCCGTGGTCGACGGCCCCGCCCCCGCGCTGACCGCCGAGATCCGCGCGCTGCACCGCCGCTTCCACACGAGCTGATCTCCGGTACGGCCCGCGCCGCAGTACCGGAGAAAAGCACGCCCGCAGAGCGGTCAGGACCGGAGGGCGGTCAGATTGACCACCAGTGGGCGGCGATCAGCTCGGCGACCAGCGTCTCCGTCAGCAGCGCGACGTCCGGGTCGGTGTCGTGCGTGTAGCGGACGGACGCCGCCGCGCCCGGCAGCCCGGCGCCGACGGCGAGCACCGTCGAGCCGCGCTGCTCCACCCACTCCATCGCCTGCGCGTCGTAGGCGGAGCCGGGGAAGAGGATGGCGCGGTAGTCGAGGGTCTTGGTCAGGTACACGTCCACGTGCGACCAGTCGCCGGTCTCGCACGCGTCGGCCGCGCGGCGCGGCCCCTCGCGGAACATCAGCGCCGACTGCTCCGCCGACGACAGGTGCTCGGCGGGGGCGATCGTGTAGACGCCGTGCGGGCCGTCCAGGAGCTCGATGGCGCGCGGCAGCCACTCCTCGCGCCGGTCCAGCAGGTCCGCGGTGGCCTCGGCCGCCTGCCACACCGTCCCGGCCACGCCGCGGTGGCCGCGGCTCAGCCGCGCCTCCAGGGCGAGCAGGAGCGCGAGCGTGTGCTGGAAGGTACGGCAGGCCACCCCGCCCCGCTCCTCGCCCGCCAGCATGTCCACGACCGCGTCGGCGCCCTCGGCCACCGCCGAGCCGGGGTCGTTGGTGAGCGCGGCGACGAACGCCTGCCCGCCCCGGTAACGGGCGACGGCGTCCAGGGTCTCCCTGCTGCCTCCGGTCGCCGAGATCGGCACCACGAGCGTGCCGCGCGCCGCCGGGAACGAGGCCCGCGCGGAGGCGTACTCGGCCACCGCGTTCACCCCGGCCGCCCGCAGCCGCAGCGCCGCCACGCCCGCGGCGTAGCGGGAGCTGCCCATGCCCAGGAACACCACGCGATCGACGTCGCCGGGGATCGCCGCGAACGGGTCATCCGACAGCGACTCAGCCAGCTTGGCCAGGGCCTCGGGCTTGGCCTCCAGGTCGGCCAGGAACAGCTCGGGGTTCACGCGGGGTCCTCTTTCTCGTCGTACCAGGTGCGCAGCACGCCCATCGGGGCGTAGCGCCAGCGGGGCAGGTGGCGGGCGGCGTAGATCAGCTCGCGGCACTCCTGCTCGACCTCGAACGGCCGGATCAGGGCGGGGTCGAGCAGGTCGCAGGCGCCGGTGTAGGCGGCCAGCATCTCGCGCTTCGCTCGCCGTACCCACTCGGCGGCCTCGGCGGGCGCGGTGCCGCGGCGTCTGATCGCCACCTGGGCGACGTGCTCCAGGCTCGTGGTCAGTTGCGCGAGGTCCCTGGCCGGCGGCTGGTACGGCGCCGCGTCCGCCACCGTGGGGTTGCCGTCGAAGTCGATGACCGCGTAGCCGTCGCGCCAGCGCAGGATCTGGCCCACGTGCAGGTCGCCGTGGATCCTGATCCTCGGCCCGGCAGCCGGGGCGCCGAGCGGGGCCAGTTCCGCGCGCATCCTGCCGGCTCGGGCGGCCAGCCACGCGCCGTCCGTCCCGCCGGTCACGGCCAGCGCCTCTTCCAGGGCGTCCAGCGCCCGCGTCAGCAGCCCGGGATCCGGGTCTGCGGGCGGGGGAAGGGTGGACAGCGCGGTGTGAAGGTTGGCGGCCAGGTGGCCGAGCGGCGTCGCGAAGGAGATGTCGGCTGAACGGCAGGCGTCCACGCACCACTCCCACCCGTCCGTGGCGTCCGGAAGGTAGCCCGTGACCAGGGCGAGCAGGAGCTCCGACTTCCCGTCGGAGCGTGTCAGAGCCGCGTAAGGAGGAGCTGTTTCGTTGAAGCCGGCGTCAACGAGGTGGGCGAAGATCTCGGGCGTCGGGTGGGGGAGCGGAACGGGCGGCGTGAGCCATTTGACGACCACCGATTCGGCCACGACGACCGAGTGGTTGGTCATGTCCACGTGCTCGCCGAAGCCGCGTTCAAGCGCCACCCCGGTGCCCTGATCAGCTTCGCCGTACGACAGAGTGGGCAGCGGCTGGAAGCGGCGCACGGCGAACGGCGCCGGCGGCTGCGACGCCAGCGCGGCGAGGAGCGCGGCGGTGAGGCCGTGATCCCGTTCGGTAAGGGGATTCTCACCCACAGAGAGCAACCGCTCCCATATTGAATCCGAGTTCAACAGGCAGACCAAACTTCCAGGTGGCAATGTCCGGAAAAGTCTTGCTCATGTTGATTTCTACTGCAACACTCCTCTCCTGGTCTGGCGTGCCTGGATGGTTGCGCGACCTCTTCCCCGAATTCCTGAAGGAGTAGCGACCGTGTTCCGTACCCGGTTCACCCGTCGTCTTCCGGCCGCCGTCGCGGTTGCCGGCCTCGCGCTCGCCGCTGCAGCGTGCGGCGGTGGTGAGTCGACCAGCACCGGCGCACAGGCCGCGCCCAGCGCCAGTGCGGCCCAGCTCAACGCCAACGCCGACCTGTCCAAGCAGTCGCTCGAGGTCACGGTCTGGGACGGTTACACGCCCAAGGAGCTACCCGACAAGGTCAAGCAGGACCTCAAGGTCTCCAACGTCAAGATCAACCTGCACGACACCAACGAGACGGCCATGAAGAAGCTGACCGTCCCCGGTGACAGCGGCATCGACGTGGCGTTCGTGTCGGGCCAGTACGCGCAGGCACTGTGGGAGCAGGGGCTTCTGGAGCCGATCCACCCCGAGCTGATCCCGAACCTGAGCAACCTCTACCCCGAGGCCACCCAGCTGTCCTACGACAAGGGCAACAAGTACTCCGTGCCCTACACCTGGGGCACCACGGGCATCTGCTACCGCTCCGACCTGGTGAAGGCCGAGCCCACCAGCTGGAACGACATCCTCAAGCCGCCGGCCTGGGCGCAGAAGAAGGTCACGATGATGACCACCGAGCGCTGGCTGGCCCTGCCCGCCCTCAAGGCGCTCGGCTACTCGGTCAACACCGACAAGGACGACGAGATCGCCAAGGCCAAGGAACTGCTCGTCGCCGCCAAGCCGAACCTGCTCCAGTACGACGACACCACGTTCGGCGACAAGCTCAAGTCCGGCGCGGCCGTGATGGTCGAGGCGTGGGACGGCTGGTGCCCGACCACCGACCCGAAGAAGAACATCAAGTTCGTGGTCCCGAAGGAGGGCAGCGACCTCTGGGTGGACACCATGGTGATCATGAAGTCCTCCAAGAACAAGGAGGCCGCGCACGCCCTGATCAACTACATCCTGGACCCGAAGATCCACGGCTGGGCCGCCGAGAACATCAACTACAAGGTCCCGAACAAGGCCGCCATGGACGCCGTCAAGGTGCCCGAGGGCTCGCTGCTGGGCATCAAGCCCGCCGAGCTGCTCAACGGCGAGTCCATTCGTGACCTGGGCGAGGCGTCGACGAAGTACACCCGCCTGTCGACCGAGGTCCAGGCGCAGTAAGCCGACGTGACGAGCCAGACCAAGACCCGGCCGGCGTCCCCTGCACGGGGGCGCCGTTTCGCGGCGTTCGCTTTCCTGTCGCCGGGACTGACCTACCTGATCGTGCTGCTGCTGGTGCCGCTGGCGCTGGTGCTGAGCGCCGCGTTCTTCCGGCGGGGCCGGTTCGGCGGCATCGTCTACGAGTTCACCACCGAGAACTTCACCCGGCTGATCGACCCGCTGTACCTGAGCGTGCTCGGCAACTCGCTGAAGATCGCCGGGATCACCACGCTGCTCGCGCTGCTGATCGGCTACCCCACGGCGTACTTCATCGCGCAGCTGCCCCGCAACTGGAAGACCATCGCGCTGGTGGCCATCGTGCTGCCGTTCTGGACGAACTTCATCATCCGCATCTACGCGTGGATCATCTTGCTGAGCGGTCCCGGCATCGTGAACTCGGTGCTCGGCACCAAGCTGGAGCTGCTCTACAAGGACGGCGCGATCGTCGTCGGCCTGCTCTACTCCTACATTCCGCTGATGGTGCTGCCGCTGTACGCGGCGATCGAGAGGCTCGACCCGCAGCTGCGCGAGGCCTCGGCCAACCTGGGCGCCTCCGCCTTCACCACCTTCCGCAAGGTGACCCTGCCGCTGACGATCCCGGGTGTGCTGACCGGGTGCCTGTTCGTGTTCGTGCCGAGCTTCGGCAACTTCGTCATCCCCGACCTGCTCGGCGGCGGCAAGTCCATCATGGTCGGCAACCTGATCAGGACGCAGTTCCTGCAGGCGCGCGACGAGCCCTTCGGCGCCACGCTGACACTCGCGCTGATCGCCGTTCTGATCGTGCTGCTCATGGTGCAGTCCTGGGCGGCCCGCCGTGCGTAGGCCGAAGCTCCTCTCCGTCCCGTTCTGGGCGACGATCGTCTTCCTCTACCTGCCGATCGCGGTCCTGGTCGCGATGTCGTTCAACTCCGGTGAGTCGGCCTACACCTACGAGGGCTTCAGCCTGAAGTGGTACGGCGAGTTGCTCGCCGACGAACGGGTCATCTCGGGCCTGGTCAACACGCTGATCGTGGCGGTGAGCTCGACCGCGATCGCCACGGTCCTCGGTACCCTGCTGGCCGTCGGCCTGGCCCGCTACACGCGCTCCAAGATCTTGGACGCGGTGGCCCTGATGCCGGCCGTTCTGCCTGACCTGGTGCTCGGGATCGGGCTGCTGATGTTGTTCATCACGCTCAACCAGACGCTCGGCCACCACTCGGTGATCCTGGCGCACGCGGTGTTCTCGACGGCGTTCGTGGCGGCGGTCGTGCGCACCAGGCTCACGGGCGCCGACACCTCGCTGGAAGAGGCCAGCCGCGACCTGGGCGCGGGCCCGGTGACCACCTTCGTGAAGGTCACGCTGCCGCAGCTCACGCCCGGCATCATCGCAGGGGCGCTGCTGGCGTTCACGCTCTCGCTCGACGAGTTCGTCATCGCCTTCTTCACGATCGGCAACGCCGACCCGACGCTGCCGATCATCATCTACTCAATGATCCGATTCGGGGTGACCCCGGAGATCAACGCCCTGGCCTCGATCCTCCTGCTGGTGAGCTTCACCGCGGTGATCGCGGGGCAGCGGCTGACGAAGATCGGGGAGTCCCGTGCTCAAGATTGACGGCATCACGCGCCGGTTCGGCGAGGTCACCGCGCTCGACGGGGTCTCGCTGGAGATCGGCCAGGGCGAGTTCTTCGCGCTGCTCGGCCCCTCGGGCTGCGGCAAGACGACGCTCCTGCGCATCCTGGCCGGCTTCGAGACGCCCGACGGCGGCTCGGTCTCGCTCGACGGCGCCGACCTGCTCACGCTGGCGCCCAACAAGCGGCCGATCAACCTCATGTTCCAGTCCTACGCGCTGTTCCCGCACATGAGCGTCGCCAAGAACGTCGCCTACGGCCTGGAGCGCGAGAAACTGCCCCGCGGCGAGGTCAAGAAGCGCGTCGGCGAGGTGCTGGAGACCGTCGGCCTGTCCGCCCAGGCGAACAGGAAGCCGCAGCAGCTGTCCGGTGGCCAGCGCCAGCGCGTCGCCCTGGCCAGGGCCATCGTCAAGCGCCCCCGGCTGCTCCTGCTCGACGAGCCCCTGTCGGCCCTGGACAAGAAGGTCCGCGCGGACATGCAGCTGGAGCTCAAGCGGCTGCAGCACGAGGTCGGCATCACCTTCGTGGTCGTCACCCACGACCAGGAGGAGGCCATGTCACTGGCCGACCGCATCGCGGTCTTCGACACCGGCCGCGTGCGCCAGGTGGACCGCCCCGTCGAGCTCTACGAGCGGCCCCGCTCCCGCTTCGTGGCCGACTTCGTCGGCGCCAACAACCTCTTCGCCGGTACGGCCGGCGCCGACGGCACCCTGCGCACCGAGAACTTCGGCACCCTGCGCGGCACGGCCGTCGACCAGGTGCCGGAAGGGGCGGCGGCGCTGCTGGCCGTACGGCCGGAGAAGCTGGAACTGACCGAGGACGGCCCGCTGAAGGGCAGCGTCCTCGACGTCAGCTTCTACGGCGGCGTCTCGCACATCTCCGTCGAGGTGCCCGGCCAGGTCAAGCCCGTGCTCGTGGCCGTGCAGGGCGCCAGCGCGGTGAAGCCCGGCGCCGAGGTCGGGCTGCAGTGGGGGGAGCGGGACGCGGTCCTGCTCCCGGCGGTTCAATGAGCGAGGTCGTTGCCGGTCGCCGCGCGCGCGTAGGAGAGGATCAGCTCCACCGCCTCCGCCGGGCCGATCACCGGGTGCCTGGCGGTGATGCGGTAGCCGTAGGCGTCCTCCAGAGCCACCAGGTTGCGCGAGATCGTCAGCGCGTCCGCGCTCAGCGTGAACACGCCGAGCGCGGCCCCGGTGTCCAGGATCGACTGGTACATCGACACCTGGCGGTCGTAGAGCGAGGTGAGCAGCACGCCGTACATCCGGTTGCGGCCCGCGGCCCCGCCGAGCTCGTTGAGCAGGCGCACGTCCGGGTCGAGCGGCCCGGTGGGCAGCCCGGAGCGGATCGTCATGACCAGCTTCTCCACCGGGTCCATGACGGCGGCGATCTGCCGCAGGCGCTGCTCGTAGAAGCGCTCCATGCCCGCGTGCTGGGCCTCGACGAGCAGCTCGTTGAGGTCGGGGTAGTGATAGAGCACGGCACCGGAGGTCAGACCGGCCTCCTCGGCCACGTGCGAGAGCTGCACTCCGTCGACGCCATGCCGGATGATGGCTCGTCGCGCCGCCTCGATCAGATCGATACGGCGATCCGTGCGACTCTTGCGCTGGGCCACGCCCACCCCCGATGCACCACAGTTCAGCAAATCCGTCACCATAGTGCCGCGAAGTTGACCTTTACGCTAGATCAGCATTTGAATTCCCGTTCAGATTGACGTTCCCCCCGGAGTGACCACATGGCTCTCACCATCCTGTTCATGCCCGAGAGCGCGTACGGGCCGACGAACAACAGCATCGGCATCGGCGACATCCTGCGCCGCCGCGGACACCGGGTCGTCTTCGCGGCCGAGGCGTCCTGGAAGGGCAAGCTCGAAGCGCTCGGCTTCGAGGAGGACCTGGTCGACCTGGCTCCCCCGGCAGAGGACGCCGAGGAGCAGGACCCCGGCCAGTTCTGGAAGGACTTCATCCGCGAGACCGCGCCGGAGTACCGCAAGACCACCCTGGAGCAGCTCGCGACCGTCACCAAGCCGATCTGGGACTCCCTCATCGAGGGTGCCAAGTACTGCGAGCCGCAGCTCAAGGCCATCATCGAGCGCGTGAACCCCGATGTCATCGTCGAGGACAACGTGATCACCTTCCCGGCGCTGCTGACCGCGGGCAAGAAGTTCGCGCGCATCGTGTCGTGCAACCCGCTGGAGGTGCGCGGCGAGAACATCGCGCCGGTCTTCTCCGGCCTGCCCGCCGACGACCGCGCCGGCTGGGACGCCTTCCGCGCCGAGTACGAGCGCACCCACCGCGAGATCTGGACCGCCTTCAACGCCTGGTGCGTCGAGCAGGGCACGAGCCCGCTGCCCGACCTCGACTTCATCCACGAGGGCGACCTGAACCTCTACGTGTACCCCGAGGTGCTCGACTACACCAACGCCCGCCCGCTGGGCCCGTCGTGGCACCGGCTCGACTCCTCCGTGCGCGAGACCGAGGAGGCCTTCGAGCTGCCCTTCGAGAGGGGGGACGGCGCGCTGGTCTACTTCTCGCTGGGCTCGCTCGGCTCCTCCGACGTGGAGCTCATGCAGCGGGTGATCGACGTGCTGGCCACCACCCCGCACCAGTTCATCGTCTCCAAGGGCCCGCTGCACGAGGAGATCAAGCTGGCCGACAACATGTACGGTGCGGAGTTCCTGCCCCAGACGAAGATCATCCCGCTCTGCGACCTGGTGATCACCCACGGCGGCAACAACACCACCGTCGAGGCCCTGCACTTCGGCAAGCCGATGATCCTGCTGCCGCTGTTCTGGGACCAGTACGACAACGCCCAGCGCGTGGACGAGCTCGGCTACGGCGTGCGGCTGTCGACCTACACCTTCACCGACGAGGAGCTGAAGGGCGCCCTGGAGCGCCTGCTCGGCGACGCCGAACTGCGTGCCGAGCTGGCCGCCACCGGCGAGGAGATCCGCGAGCGCGACGGCCTGCGCAAGGCCGCCGACCTCATCGAGCAGCTCGGCCTGAAGTAATCCGCCGGTACGGCCCGCACCGCCGGGCCGTACCGGGTCATCCAAGGAAAGAACCCCATGCGCCAACTGATCAACCCGGCCACCGGGCAGCCCTTCGCCGATCTTCCCGACACTCCGGTGGGGGAGGTGGCGGTAGCCGTACGCAAGGCCCGGCGGGCTTTCGAGGAGTGGTCGCAGACCACTCCGGCCGAGCGGGCGCGGCTGCTGCTGCGCCTGGCCGACCTCGTGGAGGCCGACGCCGAGGAGCTGACCAGGCTGGAGGTCGAGGAGACGGGCAAGCCGGCCGCGGTCTTCCGCGACGGCGAGCTGCCGTTCGCCGTCGACAACCTGCGTTTCTTCGCCGGGGCCGCGCGCTCGCTGGACGGCACCGGAGCCGGTGTGCTCAGCGCCGGGTACACCTCGGTGCTGCTGCGCCGCCCCGTCGGGGTGGTCGGGTCGATCGCGCCGTGGAACTTTCCGTTCATCATGGCCGTATGGAAGGTGGGGCCTGCGGTCGCGGCTGGAAACGCGGTCGTCATCAAGCCCGCGCCGCAGACCCCTCGTTCCACGCTGCGGCTGGCGGAGCTGTTCGCGCGGGCCGGCGCGCCCGAGGGGCTCGTGCAGGTGGTGCTCGGCGACGGGGCCGTGGGCGAGGCGCTGGTGACCGACCCCGGCGTGGACATGGTCAGCGTGACGGGCTCCACCGAGACCGGCCGCGCGGTCATGACCGGCGCGGCCCGCACGCTCAAGCGGGTCCACCTGGAGCTCGGCGGCAAGGCCCCGGCTCTGGTGTTCGAGGACGCCGACCTGGAGGAGGCGGCGCGCGGCGTGGCCATGGGCGCCACCTACAACACCGGCCAGGACTGCACCGCCGCCACGCGCGTCTACGTCGCCAGGACGGTCTTCGACGACACGGTCGAGGCTCTTCGGGCGACCCTCGCCAAGATCACCGTAGGCGACCCCTGGGACGCGGCCACGGACATCGGCCCGCTGGTCTCGGCGGCCCATCGCGAGCGGGTGCACGGCTTCGTCGAGCGGGCGGGCGCCCGGGTGGTGCACGGCGGGACGCCGATCGACGGCCCCGGGTTCTACTACCCGCCGACGCTCGTCACCGGCGTGGCGCAGGACAGTGAAATCGTGCAAGGTGAACTTTTCGGTCCGGTCCTTGTGGTGCTTCCGTTCGATCACGAGGACGATGCGGTACGGCTGGCCAACGACACCCGCTACGGCCTGGCCTCATCGGTCTGGTCGCGGGACGTGGCGCGGGCCATGAGGGTGTCGCATCGCCTGGACGTGGGTGTGACCTGGGTAAACGACCATCTTCCGATCGCCAGCGAGGCCCCGCACGGCGGCGTCAAGGGCAGCGGATTCGGCAAGGACATGAGCCAGGAGGCCGTTCAGGAGTACTCGGTGACCCGTCACCTGATGATCAAACACGCTGCCCCGGCCGAGCGGGACTCTTTCCGGCCGGCCTGAAAGCTGAAGGCGAAACCGACCGAAATGACACGTTTGGTCGCGTTTGATGGGAAATGCACGGTTGGCCGATCTGGTACGGGTTGTGTTCCAATTACCCACGCCCGCGGAATCCCATGCGCCGCACGCGTGTCAGATTTTTCGAGCACGTAGCGCGAGAGGTAGCGAGAGTCAGTGAGGACGGAAAACCCCAGGCACGCGACGCCAGGGGAGTACACAGGCGGACGGTTCCGGCTGGCTAACTGGCGTGTGCGCTCTAGGTTGGTGGCCCTGATCCTCATCCCCACCATCGTCGGTGTGCTCCTGGCCGGTATTCAGCTTGCCAACGCGATCGGCACCAGCGCCGAGTACCGGCGGCTCACCCAGGTCGCCGAGCTGGTCCAGCGCATCGGCGCGCTCTCCCACGAGATGGCCAAGGAGCGCACGCTCACCGCCTGGTACATCGCCGACCAGCGGCGGCCCAGCCGGATGGCGCAACTGCGCACGCAGCGCGCCGTCGTGGACGGCGCCAAGACCAAGGTGCTCGACAGCACGGCCGCCATCGACGACGCGCACGCGCCGCGCGTGCGGCAGGAAGTCGAGAGCATGCGCCGCTGGCTCATCGGCCTCGACGGCCTGCGCGAGTCGATCCTGGGCGAGAGCGTCCCGCCCCGAGCCGCGATCCGCACCTACTCGACGATGATCGACGTCCTGGAGAACCTCCAGGACGAGCTCGGCCAGGTGGGCGACGACGACAGCCTGATCAAGGACGTGGCCGCCCTCGGCGCTCTCCAGCGCGGCAAGGAGCAGGTCGCCCGCCAGCAGGGCATCCTGACCGTCGCGCTGGTCGAGCGGAAGCTGGACTACGACGACCTGTCGGACTTCCTCGGCTCCTGGAACGCCCAGCAGGCAGAACTGGCCACCTTCGAGCAGGAGGCCCAGGCCAAGTACACCTCCCTGTACACCGACACGCTCAAGGGCCCGGCCATCGACCGCGCCGACGCCATGCGCCAGCGCGCCCTGGCCCAGCTGCGTGAGTACAAGGAGATCCGCGACCTCGACATCACCGCCACCCCGCGCCGTGAGCTGCTCTTCTGGTACGACAGCACCACGCTGACCGTCAACGCCATGCGCAAGGTGGAAGACTCGCTCGCCACGGCCGTCGTGACCAAGACCCGCGAGCTGAGCGACGCCGAGCAGCGCAACGCCATCATCTCCGGCGCGCTCATCCTCGTGCTGCTGCTCCTCGTCCTGGTGATCACCACCCGCGTGGCCGGTTCGCTGGTACGCCCGCTGCGCCGGCTGCGCGCCGAGGCGCTCCAGGTGGCCACGACCAGGCTGCCGGAGACCGTCCGCGTGCTGCGCGAGTCCGGAGACGGCGCCGCCACGCCGGAGGTCCCCTCCGTCGGCGTCAACACCCGGGACGAGATCGGGGAAGTGGCACGGGCCTTCGACGAGGTCCACCGCGAGGCGATCCGGCTGGCCGGCGACGAGGCCAAGCTGCGCGCCAACGTCAACTCCATGTTCGTCAACCTCTCGCGCCGCTCGCAGACGCTCGTCGAACGCCAGCTGCAGCTCATCGAAGGCCTGGAGCAGGGCGAGGAGGACGAGAACCGGCTCGCCAACCTCTTCCGCCTCGACCACCTGGCCACCCGCATGCGCCGCAACAGCGAGAACCTCCTGGTCCTCGCCGGCCAGGAGGCCGCGCGCAAGTGGAGCGAGCCCGTCCCGCTGGTCGACATCGCCCGCGCCTCGCTGTCGGAGGTCGAGAACTACGAGCGGGTCCAGATCCAGATCCCGTCCGACATCCAGATCGTCGGCCCGGCCGTCACCGACGCCGTCCACCTGCTCGCCGAGCTGATCGAGAACGCGATCTCCTTCTCGCCGCGCGAGAGCCGGGTCAGCGTCACCAGCGCGGCCGCCGACGGCGGCTTCGTCGTCACCATCAGCGACCTGGGCATCGGCATGAGCGGCGACGAACTGGCCGAGGCCAACTGGCGCCTGGCCAACCCGCCCGTCGTGGACGTGTCCGTGTCCCGGCGCATGGGCCTGTTCGTGGTCGGCCGCCTGGCCCTGCGCCACGGCATCCGGGTCCAGCTACGCATGCGGGAGACCGGCGGGCTCAGCGCGCTGGTCATGCTGCCCGACATGCTGGTCGCCGCCGCCAACGGCATGGTGCCGCAGCAGCGCGGGCAGTACGACAGCTTCACCACCTTCGACCCGGCCATGCTGGGCTCGCCGCCGTACGCCAACCCCGACACTCCCGAGGTACGCGCCCACGAGTCGCTGGCCGACACCCAGTGGCCGGGTTCGATGCCGGTGCCGGACACGGGCGGCTGGAACCCGTACGGCGAGGAGTCGTCCCAGCCCGGTCAGCCGCCTTACGCGGACGCGCCCGGCGACCAGGCGCCCGCCGCCTTCGGTGAACAGCCGCCCTTCGCCGACCAGCCCCGCTTCGGTGAGCAACAGCCCTTCGCCGACCAGCAGCCTTCGGCCGGCCAGCCGTTCGCCGGTCAGTCCTTCGACGGCCAGCCCTTTGACGGCCAGTCCCCCTTCGCCGGTGAGTCGCCTTTCGCCGAGCAGTCGCCCGAGGCGAGCTGGCCGTCGTTCGCCGAGCAGCCGCCGCCGCTCCCGGCCGACCAGCGCTGGCCCTCCTTCGCGGAGGAGCCGCCGCCGCTTGAGGTCGACCAGCGGTGGCCGTCCTTCGGCGAAGAGTCGAACTGGCCGTCGGTCGCCTCCTCGGCCCCCAACGGCAACGGCTCGGGCAACGGGCTGTTCACGCCCTACAACACCGACTACGCCTCGCAGGACCTCACCGGTCCGCTGCCCGTGGTCGACAGCTCGCCCATGGAGTCCGAGGGCGAGGACTTCCTGCCGATCTTCTCGTCGGTGGGCTCCGACTGGTTCCGTCGGCCCGAGCCCGACCCGCTGAAGGCCCAGGAGCCGCCCGCCGATCCCGAGCTGCCCGGTCCTTCGACCGGCGCGTTCGGACCGGTGGGACAGGGCGGGTACGCCGGCGCTCAGGGTTCCTCCTCCGACGGCTTCAACGGTCCGGGGACGGGCGCGTTCGGCGCGGTCGGCAACAGCCCCGCCTACGACTCCTTCGAGGCCGACTCGCCCCCGACCATGCCCCACCCGGTCATCTCGGCCGACGGCCCCCCGCCGGTCTCCGGTTACGGCCAGAGCCAGGGCTACGGCCAGGGCGCAGGCCCCGGCGGCCACGCGGACTCCCAGGGCGGTTACGCGGGAGCCGGTCAGGGCGGCCACGGGGACTCAGGCGGCCAGCCCGGCTACCCGGGCCCCGGCGGCTCCTCCGACTACCCCGGCGGACCCGGCCAGGACTACGCGGGTTCAGGAGCCCCTGGCCAGGACTACGCGGGCGCGGGCGCCCCTGGCTCCGGCCACGGCGGCTCCGGCCACGGTGGCGCAGGCTATGGCGGCTCCGGCCACGGCGGCCCCGGTCAGCCGGGCTCCGGCAACGCCGGTTCCGGCTATGGAGGCCCCGGCAACGCGGGTTCCGGTCACGCGGGTTCCGGCTACGCGGGTGCGGGTTCCGGTCATGCGGGTCCTGGCGCGGGTGGTCCCGGCGCCGGTGGTCCGGGTGCCGGTGGGCCCGGTGCGGGTGCCGGCGGTGCGGGTGCTGCCGCGTCCGGGCAGGCGGGTGGCGTCGGCAAGTCCGGGCTGCCGCAGCGCAGGCCGGGACAGTCCGGCGCCGGCGCTTCCTGGACCTCCCCGGCCGACAGCGGTTTCCAGGCCGCGCAGGCCGCCGCCGAGCCCGCCAGGGGCGGTACCACCGCCTCGGGCCTGCCGCGGCGCGTGCCCAAGGCCAACCTGGTGCCGGGCACGGCGGGCTCCGCCGAGCCCCCATTGACGTCACCGGCACCGCCGATCTCACCCGAGCGCCTGCGCAGCAGGCTCTCCAGCTTCCAGCAGGGTGTACGGCAGGGCCGTGAGGATCTGAAGGAGAAGGAATGAGAGAACTGAGCCAGGGAGCGCGTGGCATCAGCTGGCTGATCACCGATTTCGTCAACAACGTGCCCGGTGTGGCGCACACCGTTGTCGTGTCGTCGGACGGTCTGCCGCTGGCCTTCTCCGAGGGGTTCCCCAAGGACCGGGCCGACCAGCTCGCCGCGGTCGCCTCCGGTGTGATCAGCTTGACCCAGGGCGCGGCCCGCGTCTTCGAGGGCGGCATGGTCACCCAGACGGTGATCGAGATGCAACGCGGCCTTTTGATGATCATGTCGATCAGTGATGGATCGTGTCTGGCGGTGCTCGCCTCGCCCGACTGCGACATGGGCCTGGTGGCCTACCAGATGACGCTCCTCGTGGAGCGGGCCGGTCAGGTGCTGACGCCCGCCGTACGGGCGGAGCTGCAGGCGGCCCGCCCCCGCTAGCCGGGCGGTGACAGGAGATCATGGTGTCAGGTCAGGGTTGGGCTGGTGATAGCACTCCGCCGCATCCGTCGGCGCCCCGTCCGCAGAAGCCGAGCTCTCTGGTACGGCCCTATGCCGTGACCGGGGGGCGGACCGCTCCGCGGATGAAGTTTGCCATGGAGGCGCTGGTTTCCTCCGTGACGTCGGAATACCAAGATATTTCCCTCTTGAGTCCGGAGTATCAGGCGATCATCCAGCTGACACGAAATGTTCGGTCGGTTGCGGAGATCTCCGCCCTTTTACGGCAACCTCTCGGGGTGGTCCGGGTGCTGATCGCCGACATGGCGTCGGAAGGCCTGATCCGCGTGCACCAGCCTGCGCTGGACGCGGGGAAGCCGGACCTCAACTTGCTCGAAAGGGTACTCAGTGGACTTCGCAGGCTCTAGCGCCGGCCTCACCTCGACGAAGATCGTCGTGGCTGGAGGCTTCGGCGTGGGCAAGACGACGTTCGTGGGAGCGGTCTCTGAGATCCTGCCGCTCACCACGGAGGCCGTCATGACCGACGCGTCGGCCGGCGTCGACGACGTGTCGCTCACTCCCAACAAGACCACGACCACGGTGGCGATGGACTTCGGCCGGGTGTCGCTGGACCGCGACCTGATCCTGTACCTGTTCGGGACGCCGGGTCAGCACCGGTTCTGGTTCATGTGGGACGACCTGGTACGCGGCGCCATCGGCGCGGTGGTCCTCGTGGACACGCGCCGCCTGGCCGACAGCTTCCCGGCCATCGACTACTTCGAAGAGGCCAAGCTGCCGTTCGTGGTCGGTGTGAACGGCTGGGACGGGGCCTTCTTGCACGATGAGCGGGAACTGCGCGAGGCACTGACGGTCGGCGACGGCACCCCGATCGTCCGCCTCGACGCCCGCAACAGGGAGTCGGTCAAGTCCACCCTGATCACGCTGGTCGAACACGCCCTGACCCGCCAGATCGCCCCGGCATAGCCGCAGAACGTTGGCCGAGCCAACCAAGCCCGGCCAACAACCCCCCGCAGCCCCGGCCCAGAACCCACCCCAGGACACCGCCCCAGAACCCACCGGGGCACGGACCCGGGAACCCACAGGGGCTCACGAGTCCGAGAACCCACCCCGGGAACACGGGCCCGAAAACCCACCGGGAGCAAGGGCCCGAAACCCACCGGGGGCTGTGGTTGGGAACCGCTCCCTTGCCGGCGTGAACCCCCAGGCGTGGCCGGGTGACGTCTCGCAGCGTGCTGCCTGGGGTCCACGAGGTGAGCCCCTGGGTGTGCGGTGGTTTTCCCGCTCAGGGGGTCTACGCGCGCACGTCGCGGTGGCCGGCCGGGGAGGCGGAGGAGCGTTCCCCTGGAAGGTCACCGGCCACGTGCGGCGGGTGGGGGTGGGGCGGCTTGCCGTAACCCATAAAACGTGTGGAGACAGTTCAGGCAGGAGTTTTGGAGTCCAGGCCGCGGACCAGGCGGCCCACCTCGGCGCGGAGGTGGACGAAGTCGGGGTGTTCGCGGGTGGTGATCTGGTCGCGAGGGGACGGCAGCTCCACCGGCAGGTCGCCGACCACGTTGGCCGGCGCCTTGGACAGGACGACCACGCGGTCCCCGACGTACACGCTCTCGTCGATGTCGTGGGTGATGAGCACGATGGTCATCTGGTGGTGGCCGCGTACCTGGAGGACGAGGTCTTCGAGGTCCTCGCGGGTCTGGGCGTCGACGGAGCCGAAGGGCTCGTCCATGAGCATGAGCGTCGGACGGTAGGCGAGGGCGCGGGCGATGGCCACCCGCTGTTGCATGCCGCCGGACAGCTGGAACGGGTATTTCTTGCCCGCGTCCCCCAGTCCGACTGACTCCAGCGCCTCCTGCGCGGCGTCTCTGCGCGCCTTCTTGTCCATGTTCTTGCGGCGCAGTGGCAGGGCGACGTTGTCGGCCACGGACATCCACGGGAACAACGAGCGGCTGTAGTCCTGGAAGACGACGGCCAGGTTGTCGGGTGTGTGGGTGACCACCTGCCCGTCGACCTTGATCTCGCCGCCGGTGGGCGTGAGGAGGCCGGCGATGCTGCGCAGCAGTGTGGACTTGCCGGCGCCGGAGGGGCCGACGATGCACAGCAGTTCGCCGTCGGCGACGCTCAGGGAGAGGCCTTCGATGGCGTGGTGGGCGCTGGGGCCGCTGCCGTAGGTGTGGCTGAGGTTGGATATCTCGAGCAAGGCTGGGTTCCTTGAGGGGCGCGAGTGACCCCCTGACTCTAGCGGAGGCCCGAATTGTGAGGCCATAGCTGGCATTGACCAGAATTCACGTTGCTTTGTGCCTTTGAGTCCGGATTGGGGATTTCACTCGTCGAAAAGGTGTCAGAAAAGCCGCGCGTCATGAAATATCGTCTCTTGCGGCAGGCCCTCCCCACCCCCCGGAGCGCGCACCATGAGACGTACGATCCCCGCCCTCCTGCTCGCCACCACCCTGGCGCTGACCGCGTGCGGCGGTGCCGAGCAGGCGTCCACCGGCGGGCTGGAGAAGCCCGTCATCAAGGTGGGCGCGCTGCCCATCCCCGACGCGGCCGCCCTCTACATCGCCCAGTCCAAGGGCTTCTTCAAGGAAGAGGGCCTCACCGTCGAGCCGATCACGATCCAGGGCGGCGCCGTCGCGCTGCCGCAGATCAAGAGCGGCGCCCTCGACGTCTCCCACACCAACTACGTCTCCACGTTCCTGGCCGCGAGCAGGGGCGAGAAGGTGAAGGTGGTCGGCGACCTCTACGGCGCCGCCCCGAACACCTTCGACCTCATGGTGGCCAAGGACTCCCCGATCCAGGCGGTCGCCGACCTCAAGGGCAAGACCATCCTGGTCAACACCCTCAACAACATCGGCACGCTGGCCGTCACCTCGACGCTGAAGAGCGCGGGCGTGGCGCCGGGCGAGGTGAAGTTCATCGAGAAGCCCTTCCCCGACATGGGCAACGCGCTGGCCGCCGGGCAGGCCGACGCGGCATGGCTGACCGAGCCGTTCATCACCGCCACGCAGGTCCAGCCGGGCCTGCGCGTCCTCGCCGACACCATGACGGGGCCGACGGCCGACCTGCCGATCGCCGCCTGGATGGCCACCGGCGAGTGGGTCGCGAAGAACCCCAAGACGCTCGCCGCCTTCCAGCGCGCGATCGGCAAGGCGCAGAAGCTGGCCGCCGGTGACCGCAAGGTCGTCGAGGCGGTCATCCCCTCGTACTCGAAGATCGACAAGACCGCGGTCACGAAGATCACGCTGGGCAGTTTCCCGACCGACCTCGACGCGGCCAGGTTGCAGCGGGTGGCCGACCTGATGCTGGAGTTCGGCTATCTCAAGCAGCCTCTGGACGTCAAGACGCTCCTGGTCAGCCCCACCGGATGAGCGTGCGTGCCGTGCGGGGCGCGGCGGGCGTCGCCGCGTTCCTGCTCGTGGCCGAGCTGGTCGTGCGCTTCTGGCTGGCCGAGGGCGTGGTGTTCCCGCCGCCCTCGGCCGTGCTGATCGAGGCCGCGCTGCTCCTGGCCGACCCCGCGTTCCTGGCGGGCGTCGCCGCCACCCTGCTCAACTGGGCGCTCGGCCTGCTGGCCGCCGTGGCCGTCGCGGTGCCCGCGGGCGTGGCGCTCGGCGCGCTGCCCGCCGCCGAGCGGGCGACCCGCCCGCTGCTGGAGTTCATGCGTCCCATCCCGTCGGTGGCGATCATCCCGCTGGCGATCCTGCTCATCCCCGTGGACGTCGCGATGAAGGCCTCGGTGATCGTGTACGCCGCCGTGTGGCCCATCCTCATCAACACGCTGTACGGCATGCGCGAGGTCGACCCCCTGGCCAAGGACTCCCTGCGCAGCTTCGGCTTCGGCCCCCTGGCGGTGCTGTGGCGGGTCAGCCTGCCCAGCGCCGCCCCGTTCGTGGCCACCGGTGTCCGCATCGCCGCCGGTGTCGCCCTGATCCTCGCGGTCAGCGCGGAACTGCTGGCCGGAGGCGGCTCCGGCATCGGCGTCTTCGTCATCCAGGCGGGCAGCGGCAACCGTACCGATCTCATGCTGGCCGCCACCCTCTGGGCGGGCGCGGCCGGCCTGCTGGCCAACACGCTGCTGGTGGCGGGGGAGCGCCGCCTGTTCCGCTGGCACGAGGCGCGCAGGGGAGCGGCGGAGTGAGCGTGCTGAACAGGCTGTGGTTCGTGCCCGCCGTGCTGGTCGTGTGGGAGGTGCTCACGCGGCTGAAGGCCGACACGGACTTCCCGCCGCCGACCGCCATCGCGGGCCGGATGCGCGAGCTCTGGTTCTCCGGCCCGGCCGCCCGGTTGTTCCTGACCGACGAGGCGGTGGCCAACCTGCTGCCGAGCCTGGCCCGCATGTTCACCGGATGGGTGCTGGCCGCCGCGGCCGGTGTGCTGGCGGGGGTGCTGATCGGCCGTTCGCGGGCGGCCCAGGACTACGCCGGGCCGCTGATCCAGTTCGGCCGCTCGGTGCCGCCGCCGTTGCTGCTGCCCTTCTTCCTCGCGCTGCTGCAGGGAGGCCTGGCCACGCAGCTGGCCGGGATCGTCTTCGGCGTCATCTGGCCGGTGCTCCTGAACTCCATCGACGGCGCCCGCTCGGTCGAGGTCCTGCAGATCGAGACGGCCCGCGTGTTCGGACTGTCCCGCGCCGAGCAGGTCCGCAGGGTCATCATCCCGGCGGCGGCGCCGAAGATCCTGGCCGGTCTGCGGTTGAGTCTTTCGCTGGCACTGATCATGATGGTGATCTCCGAGTTGTTCGGCGGCACCGACGGGATCGGGTATCAGCTGCTGCAGGCACAGCGGGGGTTCGACACCCCGGGGGTCTGGGCCGCCATCGCGCTGCTCGGTCTGCTCGGTTACGTGGTGAACTCCCTGTTCGTCGTGATCGAGCGCCGCCTGCTCGGGTGGCAGGGGGCGTAAGCCGGAAGAGGTGGAAATTTCATGAAATTCTCCCGAATGTCGCTGTTAGTGGTCCTGGTGGCCGCGACGGCGCTGGCGGGATGTGGCTCGGGGACGGACGCGGCGGAGCCGGGCAAGACCGCCGCGGGCCGGGAGTCGAGTGTGGTCAAGGCGATGGCGCTGCCGTTCCTCGACCAGGCGGGGCTGCACGTGGGGCTCGACAAGGGCGTCTTCAAGAGCGAGGGCCTGGACCTCACCGCGCAGTTCTTCACCGACAGCAAGGCGGGCAGCGTCGCCTTCAACAGCGGCGAGGTCGACCTGGGCTTCGCCAACTACGTGAGCCTGCTGCAGATCATCGACAACGGCGCCAAACTGAAGATCATTTCTGAGGGGTCGGTCGGCAAGCCCGGCGTCCAGGCGGTCATGGTGCCGGAGTCCTCGCCGATCAAGACGGTCAAGGACCTGGAGGGCAAGAAGGTCGCCGTCGCGGTGCTGAAGAACGTCCAGCCGCTCATGCTCAACGCGGTCCTGCGCGACGCCGGCGCCGATCCGGCCAAGGTCGAGTACGTGCAGGTGCCGGTCCCGAACACGATCGCCGCGGTCGAGGCGGGACAGGTGGACGCCGCCGCCTTCACCGAGCCGTTCACCAGCCAGGCCGCGGGCAAGGGCTTCCGCCTCGTCACCGACCTGGCCTCCGGCACCACGCAGAACTGGCCCACCGCCGGCTACTTCGTCAAGCAGGAGTGGATCGACGCCAACCCGAAGACCGCCGCCGCCCTCGCCACGGCACTCGGCAAGGCGCAGAGCCTGGCCGCCGACCGGGTCAGCGTCGAGAAGGTCCTGCAACTGCCCTCCTACACCAAGATGGACGCCACGACCGCCGCGGCGATCAAGCTCGTCGACTTCCCGACCGCGCCCGATGCCGCCCGCCTGCAGCGCGTCATCGACCAGATGAAGGTCGAGGGCCTGCTCAAGGGCGGCCTCAAGGCCGCCGACCTCATCTACACCCCGGGCGGTTGACCGGGCTCCGCCGGCGCGGCGCCGTGGGCGTCGCGCTGTTGCTGGCCGGACTTGAGGCGCTGGGCCGGGCGAGTGGGGGCACGCTGCCGCCCGCCGGGGACATCCTGGCCAGGGCGGCGGCGCTCGCCCTGGAGCCCGGCTACCTGTCCCACCTCGCGGGCACCCTGCTCACCTGGGCGGGCGGCACCCTCCTGGCCACCGCCCTCGCGATCCCGGCCGGGCTGCTGCTCGGCAGCCTGCCGGGCGTGGAGCGGGCGAGCAGGGCGGTGCTGGAGTTCCTCCGCCCGATGCCGGGCGTCGCGCTCTTCCCGCTGGTCGGCATGATGCTCGGCTCCGGCGGCACCACCCGGGTCGTGGTCGTCACCTACGTCGCGCTGTGGCCGGTCCTGTTCAACGCCGTGTACGGGCTGCGCGACGTCGAGCCGGTGGCCGTGGACACGCTGCGCGCCTTCGGCTTCGGCCGTACCGCGGTGATGGTGCGGGTCTCGCTGCCGAGCGCGGCGCCGTTCATCGCCACCGGTGTACGGCTGGCGGCCGGCATCGCCCTGATCGCCACCATCGCCGGTGAGATCTTCATGGGCACCGGCCAGGGGATCGGGGTGCACGTGGCCCAGTCCACGTTCGTCCCCGACGCCACGGTGGAGGTGCTGGCCGTCACCGTCTGGGCCGCCCTGCTCGGCCTGCTCGCGAACACCCTGCTGGTACGCGGCGAGCGCCGCCTGCTCCCCTGGACCCACCGGTGATCCGCTGGGCGGTGTTCGCCGCCTGCGCGCTGGCCTGGGAGGCGCTGTCGCGCTCGGCGGGCAACCGCTTCTTCCCGCCGCCCTCGCAGATCGCGGCGCGCATGTACGAGATGTGGTTCTCCGGCTCCTACATCCTCACCGGCCAGGCGATCGAGCACTTCGCCCCCAGCCTGGGCAGGCTGGCCGCCGGGCTCGCGGGCGCGGTGGTCACCGGGGTGGTCCTGGGCTTCGTCCTGGGCCGGTCGGAGAAGGCGCGCGCCTACGCCGACCCCGTGCTGCAGCTCTTCCGCGCCGTCCCGCCCCCGCTGCTGGTGCCGGTCTTCATCGTGCTGCTCAGCGTCGGCACCCAGATGCAGCTGGCCACGATCGCCTTCGCCACGATCTGGCCGATCCTGCTCAACACCGCCGACGGCGTCAAAGGCGTGGACCGGCAGCATCTGGAGACCGCCCAGGTCTTCCGCCTGACCGCCGCCCAGCGGCTGTGGCGGGTGCTGGTGCCGTCGGCGCTGCCGAAGGTGTTCGCGGGCCTGCGGCTGAGCATGTCCGTGGCGCTGATCCTCATGGTCTTCGCCGAGCTGATGCCCGGCTCGTCCAATGGCATCGGCTACCTGCTGCAGGACGCCTACGCGGTCGGCGACCTGCCCAGGATGTGGTCGGCGGTGGTGCTGATCGGGGTCCTCGGGTACGCGCTCAACGCGGTGTTGCTGGCCGTACAGCGCAGGGTGCTGGCCTGGCAGGGCGGCTAGAACGCGCGGCGGATCGGGGGCGCGTACCCGGCCGAGTCGATCCCCCACGAGGAGATCGAGGCGGGCAGCAGCTCGAGCCACTGCGGACCGCCGCCGCGCACCACCTGCTCGCCGCCGTCGTCGTGGAGCTTGGCGGTGCCGCGGATGAGCAGGCCGCGCGGCACGCCGTCCTCGGTGTAGTCGTCCACGACGATCGCCAGCTCCGGGTTCTCGGCGGCGTTGTCGCGGTAGGCGCGCCGCTGCCCGCGGACGGGCAGGTCGCGCGCGCCGATCTCCAGCGACCGCCCGTCCTCCGACAGCCGGAACCGCACCGGCACCACGTGCGGGCGCCGGTCCGCGCCGGCGCTGGCCAGCCGGCCGATCGTGTGGTCACGCAGGTAGAGGAGCTCGCCTTCAGTGAACACCGGGCCTCACGAGATAGGAGCCGAGGGGACGGCCGATGATCTTACCGGCGTCCATGACGTGGTGGCCGCGCACGAACGTGTCGGTCACCCGAGCGGTCAGCTCGAAGCCCTCGAACGGCGTGTACTCCTGCGTGGACTCCGAGTCGGCCGCGTGCACCGTCCACGTCTGGTCCGGGTCGACCAGCGCCACGTCCGCGTCGTAGCCGGGCGCGATCGTGCCCTTGGACCGCAGGCCGTACCTGCGCGCGGGGTTCCACGAGGTGAGCGCCGCGATTCTTCCGTACGGCAGGCCGCGCCGCCGCCCCTCGGAGACGAGCCCCGGCAGCAGGTACTCCGCGCCGCCGAACCCCGCCTTGGCCACGAACACGTCGTCCCGCGGCTCGCCGTACTTCAGTTCCTCGCGGCAGCAGGCGTGGTCGCTGACCACCCAGTCGACGGTGCCGTCGAGCACGTACTCCCACAGCGCCTCGACGTCCTCCCGCGGCCGGATGGGCGGGTTGACCTTGCCGCCCAGCCCTTCCGCGGTCTCGACGGAGGCCAGCAGGTGCCCGATGGTGACCTCGCGGCGGAAGTCGATGTTCGGGAAGGCGGCGGCCATGCGCACCGCGGCGTCCAGCGCCTTGCGCGAGGACAGGTGCAACAGGTTGATGTTGGCCAGCCCGGTCTCGTGGGCCAGGTAGGAGGCGATGAAGACGGCCAGGCCCTCGGAGTGCGGCGGCCGCGAGGCGCTGTAGGCGGCCAGGCCGCTGAGCTCGCCGGCCTCCTCGACCAGCTTGGTGTAGGCGGTCATGATCTCGGCGGTCTCGCAGTGCAGCGACAGCGAGATCTCGCCGGCCAGGTCGGGGAAGCGCTCGCGGGCCGCCTGGACGCCGCGCATGACGAACTCGAAGTGGGCGTAGTCGTAGCGCTCGCCGTCGGGCAGCATGAGGAAGCGGCTCTGGTCGTTGGAACGGCCGTGCAGGCCGTGCCCGCCGTAGAACATGAAGATCTTGAAGCTGGGCACGCCGTGCTTCTCGATCAGGTCGGGCAGTTCCGCGATGTGCGTGCTCGACATGGGCGCCAGGTGGAAGCCGTAGTCGATGTAGGCGCGGCCCTCGGCCCGGGAGAGCACCTCGGGGAAGAACTCGGCGTAGGGGCCGCCCCGGTTGAGGTAGTACTGGCCGGTGCGCATGTAGGTGAGCGCGGTGGTGACTCCGCCCTGGGCGGCCGCCCGGCTCTCGGTCGAGGCGTCCTCCTCCAGCGCGTTGTAGATGCCCCAGTGCTGGTGGGCGTCGACCACGCCGGGGAAGGCGAGCTTGCCGTTCCCCTCGATGACGTCGTCGCCGGGCGGCAGGCCGGGGGCGACCGCGGTGATGCGGCCGTCCGTTATCGCGATGTCCGCCTCGACGGGTTCGTCACGCTCGTGGGTGACCACCCGCACGTTCCTGATCAGCAGGTCTGTCATGACCGCCTCCGGTTGTGGTGCCAGGCGAGGACGCGGCGCTCGCCCATGAGGAACAGGGAGTTGAGAAGGAAGCCCAGCACGCCGAGCATCACGACGCCGGCCCACAGGGCGGGCATGTCGGCATTGTTCGAGGCGAGGCTGAGCAGGTAGCCGATGCCCTCCGTGCTGCCCTTGAGCTCGGAGACGACCATGAGGATGAGCGCCAGCGAGACGCTCAGCCGCAGCCCCGCGAAGATCTTGGGGGAGGCGGCGGGCAGGATGATGCGCAGGACCCGCAGGTGGGCGGGGATACCGAAGACGGTCGCCGTCTCGATCTGCATCCGCTCCACGTGGCGGGCGCCGTCGATGGAGTTCAGCAGGATCGGCCAGATGATGCCGAAGATGATCGTGGCCACCTGGACCTCGGTGCCCATGCTGAACAACACCAGGAAGACCGGGAGCATCGCCGGCGGCGGCACCGCCCGGCCGAACTCCACGAGCGGGTCGATGTAGTCGGCCAGCCATCGCGTACGCCCCAGCGCCACGCCCAGCAGGACGCCGACCAGGACCGCCACGCACCAGGCGCCGACCACCCTGGCCAGGCTCGGCCAGACGTGCCCGATCGCCTCCTCGGCGGCGAACATCTCATACAGCCGCACCACGATGCGCGAGGGCGCGGGGAAGTACGGGCTGGCGACCGCGACCGCGGCCAGTTCCCAGCCGAGCAGGACGACGGGGATCAGCCAGAGCCGCTTGACGAGAGTCTTGATCATGAGCTGCGCCACCTGAACAACCGCCGCTCGGCGCGCAGCAGCACCGCGTTGACCACCAGGCCGACCAGCCCGGCCCAGATCAGCGTCGCGATCACGTCGAGCATGGCCGACTCGCCGATGCCGGTGCTGGCCTCGATGAGGAACCTGCCCACGCCGCTGGCGCCGCCGACGAAGTACTCCACGCTGATGGCCAGGATGAGGGTGACCGAGGCGGCCAGCCGTACACCGGTGAAGATGAACGGCGCCGCGCTCGGCAGCGCCACCCGCCACACCACCGCGCCCGCGCCGAAGCCGAACGAGCGCAGGGTCTCGGTGGCGACCGGGTCGACGTCGCGCACGCCGTACAGGGTGTTGATGAGGATGGGCCAGGACGCGGCGTAGACGATCAGCGCGATCTTGGCGTTGATCTCCGGGGTGAAGAAGAACAGCGCCAGCGGGATCAGCGCGACCGACGGGATGGGCCGCAGAAACTCCACGATGGCGCGTGTGGTCTCCTCGACCACCGGCACCGTTCCGAGCAGCAGCCCCACCGGTACGGCCAGCAGCACCGCGAGCCCGAGCCCGAGGATCGCGGCGGTCAGCGTCGCGGCCAGGTCGCCGAGGAAGACGGGGTCGGCGGCCAGCGTGGCGAACCTGATCAGCGAGTCGGAGGCGTTCGGCAGCCAGGTGAACAGCCCGGCCCGGCTGACGACCTCCCACAGAAGCAGAAAAGCCGCCACGCCGATGACGTGGCGGGTGATCTTCGCTATGGGGACGCGGGCGAGCGGGTCGCGCTCGCGCCGCGTTCCGTCGATCGCTGCGGTCATCCCTGCGGATTGACGATCATCGTGCTCACGTCCATCTTCGCCTTCAGGAAGCCGTACTCGGCCATCAGGTCGGCGACGCGTTGGATGCGCTGGGCGTTCAGCGAGGTCGGGTAGTTGCCGAGGTTGATCGTCGCGGCCGTTTCCTTGGGGATCTTGGTGAACGTGGGCAGGATCGCGGTCACCGCGTCACGGTCGGTGGCGGCGATGTTCTGCGCCTTGGCCATCGCGCGCTGGAAGGCGGCCATGGTCTTGGGGTTCTCGCTGATCCACTTCTCGGTGGCGGCCCAGCCGGTGATGGGCAGGCTCTCGGTGGGGCCAGACATGGTGTCGATCAGCATGGTGGCGCCGAGCTTGCTCTCCGCCTCGCTGACGTACGGGTCGGTCATCCAGACCGCGTCCGCGTCGCCCTTCTCCAGCGATGACAGCCAGTTGGTGGTCGCGATCTCGACGTAGGTGACGTCCTTCTGCGGGTCAACGCCGTTGATCTTCAGGTGCGGGTTCATGGTGAGAACGCCGAGTCCCTTGAGCGCGTTGACGCCGATCTTCTTTCCCTTGAGGTCGGAGATTTTCTTGATCGGTGAATTCTTCGCGACCATCACGCCGAACGCGCCGCTGGCTCCCTGATAGGAGTCGGCGATGTACTTGAACTTCTCCGAACCGCCCTCCTGAATGGTCAGGATGGTGGCGTAGCTGCCAAGGACGACGTCCATCTGGCCGTTGCTGAGCTTGGGCAAGACGGCCTGCGGAGCCTGGATGGGCTCCTGCCTGACATCAAGTCCCTGCTCCTTGAAGAAGCCGCGTTCCATGGCGATGAACAGGGGCGCCGAGTCGGCTCCGGGGTACTGGCCGATGAGCAACGAGGTCTTCTCCAGACCCGACGCGTTGGCCGTACCCCCCGGTTTGCTTTCGGTCCCGGATCCAGAACACCCCGCAATCACCAGGGTTGTCGCCAGGCCGATCAGGGCGGTGCGCCCCAGGGCACGTAACCGCATGCCGTGTCTCCTTATGAACCAGGGGGTGTGAGCGACGATGACACGCACTGTAACGCACGAGAAGAGATTTAAAGGAGATATAGTGGATATGTCAGTTTTAGCCTTTTGACCGTCGGATTTAAATTAAACCGCGTACTTTGTCCGGTTTTATGGGTATTTATGTTGGTATGTCGTGTAGATGGCAGGGTGGCTTTCCGGATAGGCTCAGAGGGCGATCATAGGTTTGGGTGTAAGGGGTGTCGTGGCAGACGTCGATGGTGAGGCTCCCTACGGACTGAATCTGTCGGAGGCCAGCCCTGCTCGTGTGTACGACTACCTGCTCGGGGGCAAGGACAACTTCGGTGTCGACCGGGCCGAGGGTGAGCGCATCCGCGCGCTCATGCCCGGTGTCGAGATCGGGGTCCGCGCGCAACGCGCGGTGCTGGGCAGGGTCGTCAGGTTTCTGGTCGGAGAGGTCGGTCTACGCCAGCTGATCGACATCGGCACCGGGTTACCGACAGCCGAAAACGTGCATCAGGTGGCCCACTCGGTCGATCCCGGGGTGCGTGTCGCCTATGTGGACAACGACCCCCATGTCCTGGTCCATGCCAGAGCGCTGCTGGCCAGGAACGTCAACACGCTCGCCGTACACGCCGACCTGCGCGAGCCCGCCGCCCTGCTGGGCGATCGCGAGCTGACCGCGCACATCGACCTCAAGCGGCCGGTCGGCCTGATCCTCTGCGGGATCCTCCACCACGTCCAGGACGAGGAAGACCCCTGGCACCTCACGAAGGAACTCGTCGCCGCCCTTCCCTCGGGCAGCTACGTGTTCATCCACCACCTCCTGAACAGGGGCGACGAGCAGAGCCGTTCGCTGCTGGAGGCCCGGAACACCCGATACCGCACCAAGGATGAGATCGCCCGCTTCTTCGCGGGTCTTGAAATGGTCGATCCCGGGCTGGTAGGGGTGCCTGACTGGCGTCCCGACCCCGATCAACCGTTCCAGGAGAGCCATCCGGTGCTGAAACTGGCGGTCGCCGGCGTCGGCCGCAAACCATGACCAACCCTGCAAGAGGTGTTCCTATGGGGCTTCGTGATGACATGCCGCTTCTCGCCCGCCACGAGGGCGAGTGGGAGGGCACGTACACCCACCTTGACGCGGACGGCAACCTGATCGACCGCCACCGCTCCCACCTGACCTGCACCATCGTGGACGACAAGACCTACCACCAGGTCAACCGCTACACCTGGGACGACGGCAGGACCGAGGAACTCCAGTTCCCCGGCACGTACCTGGGCAACGGGCGCTGCGGCTTCGACACCGAGCGCATCAAGGGCGAGTTCTGGGAGCTGGACGCGTCCACGATCTACCTGAGCTGGATCTACAAGGCAGCCGACGAGGACCTGCGGCTGTTCGAGCTGATCGTGCTCAGCGACGACGGCAAGAGCAAGAGCCGCGTCTGGCAGTGGGTCAAGGGCGGCGTCTGCGTCAAGCGCACGCTGATCGACGAGCGACGGGTGGCCTGACCCCCGCCCCGGCCGCCCGGACCGAGGGCGGCCGGGGGCTCTGCCCGGAGCCGACACGCGCGTTGACAGAGTCTCTCCGATGATGATCGTATTTCCCCCGCTATCGCCGCCCCACCTCCGGAGACACGATGTTGAAGCGCCGTGGACCGTCCTTCGCTATCGCCTTATCCGCCGTCATGCTGACCGGTCTCGCACCGGGAGCCGCCGTCGCCGCCGACATCGACGACCCCTGGGCTCCGGGCCCCATCTACCGGACGGTCACCGACGACGCCGGACAGCTCCAGCTGCAGTCCATGGGCCGCCCCGACGGCCAGGACATGGTCTTCCGCATCTCCGGCTCGGTCTACGCCAACGTGGAGGGCAACGCCCTCGACCCCAAGATCCGTCACGGCCAGAAGCTGTTCAACCTCGAGGGCTACAACATCCGCCGGCTCTACCGCGTGCCCGGCACCACGCAGATCCACCAGCTCTCCCGCGAGATCGTCTTCTACACCAGCCCCACCAACCCGACGCAGATCCTCACCGAGTGGACCAACCCCGTCGACGGCAAGATCTACCCGGTCGTGCCGATCAACAACGACAGGGTGGCCTTCGGCCCGTTCAACGTCACCCCCTCCTACGTCGGCCTGCCCCTGCAGCAGCGGCACGAGGAAACGGCGTGGACCAGCGACATCCCGGTCAACACCAACTTCACCACCACGCTCGGCGAGAGCTTCGGCCTCAAGAACGGTCACTACAGCGCGATGGAGATGTTCGACTTCTACGTCGACGACCGTGAGCGCGCCGCCCGCACCGTCGACGGCACCGTCCCCACCCTCGCCATGAAGACCAAGATCAGCTGGAGCCGCACCAGCCCGTGGGCGCCCTTCATGTGCCTGCCGGAGGCGAGCGTCCAGGGCCAGCTTACCTACCACGCGCGAAGCTGGGCGCTCAACTCCTACGCTGAGGTCGAGCCGTGGCTGCGTGCCAAGGTCGACCTGCAGTACCCGCTCTACCAGGCCGCTCCCACCGACCCCGGCGCCAGCGAGAACTCCTGGTCGTCGTTCTACAACAAGCAACTGGGCCGGGGTGCCACCACCTGGGCCCAGTGGTGCACCACCAACGGAAGGTAACCATGACGCAGGTCAGGAACCCGCTCACCGGGGAAACCGACCGCCTGCTCGCACCACCGTCGCCCGCGCTGCTCACGGCCACGGCCGCCGAGCTGCGCGCGGCGGCGCCCGCCTGGCGCGAGGCGGACCGAGGGGCCGTGCTCAACCGTTTCGGGGCCGCGCTGGCCACCGACGAAGAACTGCTCGCCGCGCTCGTGGCCGACACCGGCCGCACCGGCGAGTCGGTGCTGGAACGTCAGATCGTGGCGGGCATGATCGAGCGGTGGGTACGGCAGGCCCCCGCCCTTCTCGCCCCGCCCCAGGACGAGCCCGCCGGCCTGCCCGGCATCGTGGTCGGCGGCGAGGCGGTGCCGTACGAGCTGGTCGGGGTGATCAGCCCGTGGAACTTCCCGCTGCTGCTCGGCCTCATCGACGCGATCCCGGCGCTGGCCGCCGGGTGCGCGGTGCTGGTCAAGCCCAGCGAGGTGACACCCAGGTTCATCGAGCCGCTCATGAGGCTGGTGCCCGAGGAGCTGCCCCTGCGGGTGGTCGAGGGCGCGGGGGAGACCGGCGCCGCGCTGATCGACCTCGTCGACGCGGTCGTGTTCACCGGCAGCGTGCCCACCGGGCGCAAGGTCGGTGAGGCCGCGGCCAAGGCGTTCATCCCCGCCTTCCTGGAACTCGGCGGCAAGGACCCGGCCATCGTGCTGGCCGGCAGCGACCTCGACCGGGCCGCCGCCGCCGTCCTGTGGGGCGGCACCGCCAACGCCGGGCAGGCCTGCCAGTCGATCGAGCGCGTCTACGTGGAGCGGGCCGTACACGCGGAGTTCCTCGCGCTGCTCGCCGACAAGGCGGCCAAGGTGACGCTGACCTGCGAGGGCGGCCCCATCGGCCCGATCATCGCGGCCGACCAGGCCGGCGTCATCGAGCGCCACCTCGCCGACGCCGTCGAGCGCGGCGCGGTCGTGCATACCGGCGGCCAGATCGAGCACCACGGCGGCGGGCTGTGGTGCCGCCCGACCGTGGTGTCGGGCGTGGACCACTCGATGGCGCTCATGACCGAGGAGACGTTCGGGCCGATCCTGCCGGTGATGGCCGTGGACGACGCCGACGAGGCGGTGCGGCTGGCCAACGACTGCGCGTACGGGCTGTCCGGGGCGGTCTTCGCCGCCACCGAGCAGGAGGCCCGCGCGCTGGCGCGGCGGCTGGAGGTGGGCGCGGTCAGCGTCAACGACGCCTCCCTGACGGCGCTGGTGCACGAAGGGGAGAAGAACTCCTTCAAGCTCTCCGGCCTCGGCGGCTCGCGCATGGGCAAGGTCTCGATCAACCGGTTCGTCCGCCGCCGCGCCCACCTGGTCAACCGCTCGGCCGCGGCCGACCCGTGGTGGCACCGGTGACCGCCTACCGGGCGCTGGCCCTGCAACTGGAGACCCGGGCGGTGACGGGGCTGGCCGACCCGCGTTCGGAGATCAGGGCGGCCATCGCCCGTGTGGACGCGGGCCTCGGCGGCTCCAAGGCCTGGATCGGTCCCGACCTGCGCCTGGTCGTCCTGCCCGAGTACGTGCTGACCGGCTTCCCCATCAGCGAGAGCGTCGCCGCCTGGCGGGACAAGGCGGCCCTGGCCCCCGACGGCGAGGAGTACAAGGAACTCGCCGAGATCGCCGGCCGCCACGGCGTCTACCTGTGCGTCAACGCCTACGAGAGCGACGAGCACTTCCCCGAGCTGTTCTTCCAGGCCTGCGTGATCCTCTCCCCGGACGGCGAGACCGTGCTGCGCTACCGCAGGCTCCACTCCATGTACTCGCCCAGCCCCTACGACGTGTGGGAGCGCTACCTCGGCGTCTACGGCATGGACGCGGTGCTGCCGGTGGCCAGGACCGAGATCGGCAACCTGGCCGCGCTGGCCTCGGAGGAGATCCTCTACCCGGAGCTGGCCAGGTCGCTGGCGCTGCGCGGCGCCGAGGTCTTCTGCCACCCGACCTCGGAGGCCTCCGCCCCGGCGCTGACGCCCAAGGCGATCGGCCGCCGGGCGCGCGCCATCGAGAACATGGCCTACGTGGTCTCGGCCAACAGCGGCGGCCTGAGCGGCATCTCCATCCCCGGCGACTCCACCAACGGCGGCTCCGAGGTCCTCGACTTCGAGGGCCGCGTGCTGGCCGTCGCCGGGCCGGGGGAGTCGGTGATCGCCGCGGCCGAGCTCGACCTCGACGGGCTGCGCCGCTTCCGCACCCGCCCCGGCATGACCAACCTGCTCTCCCGCGTGAAACCGGCCCTGTGGGCCGAGGAGTACGCCCGCCACGACGTCGAGCGCCCCGACGGCCTGGCCGGCGCCGAGCCCGGCCGCGCCTGGTTCGTCGCCCGCCAGAAAGAGGTCATCGAGCGCCTGTACGGCTGACGCGCGGACGCCCCCTCCCCTCGCGAATCGGGAAGGGGGCGTCTCAGCGGGTACGGCTGGCCCGATGCCAGCCCAATGTCATCCGCTCCACCCCGATGAACACGGCGTTGAGCAGGATCCCGAGAATGCCCAGCAGCACGATGCCCGCCCACATGGCCGGGATGTCGAACTCGCTCTGCGCCTCCAGCATGCGGTGCCCGATGCCCTCGCTGCTGCCGACCAGCTCGGAGACGACCATCATGATGAGCGCCAGGGAGACGCTCAGCCGCAGCCCGGCGAAGATCTTCGGCGCCGCCGCCGGCAGGATGATGCGGAACACCCGCTGCGTCCTGCTCAGCCGGAAGACGTCCCCGGTCTCCATGTACTGCTTGTCGACGAAGCGCGCCCCGTCCGCGGCGTTGATCAGCACCGGCCAGACGACGCCGTAGACGATCGAGGCCAGCTGCATCGGCGTACCGATCTTGAACAGGATGAGGAAGATCGGCAGGAGCGTCGACGGCGGCACCGAGCGGCCGAAGTGGATCAGCGGGTCGGCCAGCGCCGACAGCCAGCGCGAACGGCCCAGCAGGACGCCGAGCGCCACCCCCGCCGCCGCGGCCATGGCCCAGCCGGCCATGAGCCTTGCCAGGCTCGGGACCAGGTCGGCGATCGCCTCGTCGGTGAGGAAGACCCGTGACAGCGGCCCGGAGAACCACATCTCGTGCAGCCGGACCACGATGACGCTCGGTGGCGGGAAGTAGGTGGCCTCGGCCTGCCGCGTGCCCAGTTCCCAGGCCAGGACGGCGACGGGCAGCAGCCAGTACCAGGCGAGCCTGCGTATGATCATGATGTCGATCCCTGGTGCCAGTGGAACAACCGGCGCTCACCGGCCATGAACAACGCGTTGGCCGCCAGGCCGATCAGGCCCGCCCAGATCGTTCCCGCCAGCATCCTGTCGATGCGGTTGGCGCCGCTGGCCAGGGAGAGGAAGTTGCCGATCCCGCCGCCGCCACCGGCGATGAGCTCGACGCTCACCGCCACGATCAGCGTGACCGACAGGGCGATGCGGATGCCGGTGGCGATGAACGGCGCCGCGCTGGGCAGGCTGACCCGCAGCACGATCGACATGCCGCCGAACCCGAAGCTGCGCAGGGTCTGCTTGGCCTGGGGGTCGACGTCGCTCAGGCCGTACATCGTGTTGATGAGCAGTGGCCACGCGCAGGTGTAGACGATCAGCGCGATCTTGGCGTCCTGGCTCGCGGGGAACAGGAACATCGCCAGCGGGATCAGCGAGACCGAGGGGATGGGCCGCAGAAACTCCACCAGCGGCCGCACGGAGCGCTCCACCACGGGAACGGTGCCGAGCAGCAGCCCGGCGGGCACCGCGGTGACGATCGCGATCACCAGGCCGATGAGACAGGCCAGCAGGGTGTTGCCGACCTCGGACAGGAACTCGCCCTCGACGGCGATCTCGGCCGTGGTGGCCAGCACGGTCGAGACGAGCGGGATGATCTCGGGATCGATGACCCCGAGACGTCCCAGGCCCTCTACGAGAACGAGGAATCCCAGGACGCCGGCGGCGCCCAGGATTCCTCGTCTGTTGCGGAGAGTGCTCATTCGACCTTGGCGGGGATGAGTGTCGAGACGTCCATCTTCGCCTTGAGATAGCCGTAGCCGTGGAGCAGGTCGGCCAGCTTCTGGAACGCGGCCATGTCCGGCTCCATGCCGAAGGTGCCGAGCTTCATCGCGGCGACGGCCGGCGCGGGGATCTGGGTGTAGGTCGGGACCACCTCGTTGATGGCGTTGCGGTCCTCACCGGCGATCTTCTGCGCCTTGGCCAGCGCGCGGTGGAAGGCCGCGGCCGTCTTCGGGTTGTCGGCCAGCCACTTCTCCGACACGCCCCAGCCGTCGATCGGGATGCCCGCGGTCGGACCGCTGGTCGTGTCGATGATCTGGGTCGCGCCCTCCTTGATCGCGGCCGACAGGAAGGGCTCCACCAGCCAGGCGGCGTCGACCTTCTTGGAGGCCAGGGCGCCGAGCTGGTCGGCGAACTGGATCGCCACGAACTTCACGTCCTCCGGCTTGAGACCGGCCGCCTGAAGGTGGGCGTTGGTGGTGGTCTGGCCGAGCGCCTTCAGCACGTTGACCGCGACGGTCTTGCCCTTGAGGTCGGTCGTCGCCTTGACCGGCGAGTCCTTGGGCACGACGACGCCTGCGATGCCGGGGGCGCCGGTCTGGACGTGCTGGAACAGCTTGAGCTTGGCCGCGCCGGAGTCCTGGATGGCCATCAGCGAGACGTAGCTGGTGAGGAAGGCGTCCATGCTGCCGTTGAGGATCTTCGGCATGACCGCCTGCGGAGCCTGGATGATCTCCGTCTTGACGGTCAGGCCCTCCGCCTTGAAGAAGCCGCGCTTCTCGGCGATGTACAGCGGCGAGGAGGAGGGCACGGGCACCACGCCTACGGTGATCGTGCTCTTCTCCAGCCCGCCGGCGGGGGCCGAGCCCTGCGCCTTCGGCGTCTCCTTCTGCCCGCCGCCGCACGCGGCCAGGGCGAGAACGGTCGCGAAGGCGACGGTGACGACCCGCGTTAATCTCATGTTTTCGCTCCTGCTACTGCTCGGGTCCGTTGAAGACCATAGTGGGGACATCAATCTTGCTCTTCAGATAGCCGAACTCGTGCATGAGGTCGGCCACGCGCTGGATGCGCGTCGCGTTGAGCGAGGTCGGGAAGGTCCCCATGGCCATGGTCATGACCGCTTCCTTGGGGATCTGCGTGTACTTCGGGACCACCTCGGCCAGCGCGGAACGGTCGGTCGCGGCCAGGCGCTGCGCCTTCTGGACGGCGCGCTGGAAGGCGGCGGCGGTCTTGGGGTGCTTGGCCACCCACGCGTCGGTACTGCCCCAGCCGTCGATCGGCAGCGACTCGGTCGGGCCGGTGTTGGTGTCGAGCAGCACGCGCGCGCCGCCCTGCTGCGCCGCCGACAGGAACGGCTCCACGAGCCAGGCGGCGTCCACGGTACCGGTCTTCAGCGCGGCGATCTGCGCCTGGAAGTCGATCGCGGTGAACTTGACGTCCTGCGGGCTGAGCTCGTTGATCTGCAGGTGGGCGCTGACGGAGAGCTCGCCGAGGTTCTTGAGCGAGTTGACGCCGATGGTCTTGCCCTTGAGCTCCTTGGCGCTCTGCAGCTTGGAGTCCTTCGGGACGACTACAGCGGCGATGCCGGGCGCGCCCTGGAGGGTATCGGACAGGATCTTGATCTTCTGACCACTGTCCTGAAGGTTTAGGAACGACACGTAACTGCCCTTGAAGATGTCCATGCTGCCGTTTTCGATCTTGGGCATGACCGCCTGCGGCGCCTGGATGACCTCCATCTTGACGTTGAGGCCCTCTTGTTTGAAGAAACCCCGCGCTTCGGCGATGTAGACCGGCGCGGACGACGGCACGGGGGAGACCCCGATGGTGATCGTCGTCTTCTCAAGGCCCCCACCTGCGGAGGAACCAGAGGGAGAGCCTGAGCCGCTGCTGCAGGCGGCAAGGGAAACGGCCACGACGAGCCCGATTACGGACACGCGGAGGGTAGGCCCGAAAGTCATGAGTCTCCTCGACGGGGTGGTGCAAGGGTTCCGCGAGCGTCCCGAGCGACAGGTGGGAGCCGTGCGAACAGGCGGAGATCGTACCGGAGCCCCGGTCGCAATTGCCATGAAATCATCCGATTTGTGTTGTCCGAAATATCGAAGGCTGGGTCGTATGTCCGAAATAATGACCTTTGAGGTGATAATGAAGATGTGATATGGCAGGGAGTGGGTGATTTGCAATGCTTGATGAGTTCGGTGAGACCGGAGTGTTGGCCTGAGTTAGGAGGATGTGCTCAAATAGCTCCTTGTTCCGAGGGTTGTCCCGTCTATCCCTCACCACCCCGTGGAACCCGCGAGGAAGTGCCAGTCACGTGAGGAAACGATCCGGCGCGAACCAGCGTGGCACGCAGAGTCCGGTGCCCACGCAGGCACACTCCAAAGCCGGTGGCGGTAGGTTCCGACTCCGCAACTGGCGCGTGCGATGGCGGCTCATCGCGCTCATCGCCGTCCCGACCGCCGTCGGTGTGTGGATCGGCGGCCTGCAGATCGTGGACTCCATCGGCCGGGCCAACGCCTATCAGCGTGTCCTGGAAAAGGCGGAATTGGGGGATTCCATCACTGAGCTCGTCCACGAGCTCGCCCTGGAACGTGACCGGGCCGTCCAGTACGTCGCCGTAGGACGCCGCAAGCCCGCGGAAGCCGACTTACGCGGCACGTTCACCCCCGTCGACAAGGCCGTCACCGCGTTCAACCAGAAGGCCGCCGTCATCTCCGACGCGCACGGCGAGAGCGTCAGCCTCATGGTCCAGCAGATGCAGGGCCGCCTCGAGGAGATCGCCTTCGCCCGCGACACGGTCATCAAGTCGCAGCTGCCCGCGCTGCCCACGATGCGCAAGTACTCCCAGATCATCGACGCGCTCCAGAAGTTCCACGACGAGATCGGCCAGGGCGACGTCGACGAGACCCTCAGCAACAGCGTCCGCGCCTTCAGCGCCCTGACGCGCGCGAAGGACGCCGCCTCCCAGCAGCGCGGACTGCTGGCCGCCGCCGCCACGACCGGCGCGTTCCAGACCGGCGAGCAGGAAGCCTTCGGCGGCGCCCGCGCCCAGCAGGAGAGCGAGATCGCCGCCTTCCGGTCGACCGCCTCCATCGACGAGCTGCAGTTCTACGAGGACACCGTCACCGGCGCCGACGTCGACCGCGCGGCGCTGTTCCGCCTGCGCGCGCTGTCGCAGGCCGCCGAGGGCAGCGCCATCGACCTCGACTCCCGCACCCGCGCGGACGCCGACCGCTGGTTCGAGTCGATCACCGGCGCCATCGACGCCATGCGCACCGTGGAGAAGCGGCTGTCACAGTCGATCAACGTGCAGAGCCGCGGGCTGAAGGACTCCGCCCAGACCTCCGCGCTGTTCGCCGCGGTCGGCTCCGGCCTGCTGCTGATCCTGGTCCTGATCGTCACCACCCTGATGGCCCGCTCGCTGGTCAGCCCGCTGCGCCGGCTGCGCAGCGAGGCCCTGCACATCGCCGGTCAGCGCCTGCCGGACACCGTGCGCACCATGCGCGAGACCGTCGACGCCAGCACGCCCGAGGTGCCGCCCATCGGCGTCGTCTCCGAGGACGAGATCGGTGAAGTGGCCCGCGCCTTCGACGAGGTCCACCGCGAGGCGGTACGGCTGGCGGGCGAGGAGTCCAGGCTCCGGAGCAACGTCAACGCCATGTTCGTCAACCTCTCGCGCCGCTCCCAGACCCTCGTCGAGCGCCAGATCACCCTCATCGACGGCCTGGAGCAGGGCGAGCAGGACGAGAGCCGGCTGGCCAACCTGTTCAAGCTCGACCACCTCGCCACCCGCATGCGCCGCAACAGCGAGAACCTCCTGGTCCTCGCCGGCCAGGACCCGCCCCGCCGCTGGAGCCAGCCGGTCAAGCTGGTCGACGTCGCCCGCGCCTCCCTGTCGGAGGTCGAGAACTACGAGCGCGTCGTCCTCCAGGTGCCCGACGGCGTCTCCGTCGCCGGACAGGCCGTCAACGACGTCATCCACCTGCTGGCCGAGCTGGTCGAGAACGCCCTGTCGTTCTCCCCGCGCGAGACCCGCGTCACCGTCTCCGGCAGCCGCATCGACGGCGGCGGCGTCATGCTGTCGATCACCGACTCCGGCATCGGCATGACCGGCGAGGAACTCACCCAGGCCAACGACCGCCTCACCGACGCGCCCACGGTCGACGTCTCCGTCTCCCGGCGCATGGGCCTGTTCGTGGTCGCCCGCCTGGCCCACCGCCACGGCATCCGCGTGCAACTGCGCCCCCACGGCTCCGGCGGCCTGACCGCCATGGTCCTGCTGCCGGAGGCGCTGCTCGGCGCCCAGGCCGCCGCCATGGCCGGCGCGGGCACCGGACCCGGCCCGGTCAGCGCGCCGCCCCCGCCCCCGCCCGTGGTCGAGCCGTTCAACGGCCAGCCCATGCAGTGGGGCCAGCAGATGCCCGGCGGCCACCCCTCCTTCCCGTCGAACCCGGCGAGCGGCTCGTGGCCTTCGATGCCCCAATGGCCCTCCGAAGGCGGCGTCCCCGCCGGCGGTGGCGGCGGCGGGAACGGCGGCTGGCCGTCCGACCCGCGCGGCGGCGGCCCCGACACCTCGGACGTGTGGGTGCCCTCACGCAACACCGGCGGTGGCGGCTGGGGCAACGAACCCCCGCTGCCCAAACGCCAGCCCGCGCCTCCATCGGAGGAGGTGTCCACCTGGTCGTTCAACCGCGAGCAGCAGCAGCAACAACCGCAGCGCCCGCAGAACCGCTACGACTTCCCCGAGACCGAATCGGCCGCCACCGGGCCCATCCCGGCGGTGAACCAGGGCGACGAGTTCCTGCCGATCTTCGCCTCGGTGGAGTCGGCCTGGTTCGAGCACAACGACAACGGCGGCGGCAACTGGGGCTCGACCAAGGCCGACGCGGGCTGGAGCGCGGCGGAAGCCGTACGCGAGCCGGTGCGAGACGCGCCGACGGCGGCGGGACTGCCGAAGCGCGTCCCCAAGGCCAACCTGGTGCCGGGCTCCGCCGACACCGCCAGCGCGCCGAAGGGCGTGGCCCCGGTACGCAACGTCTCGCCCGACCGGGTACGCAGCCGGCTGAGCAGTTTCCAGCAGGGCTTCAGAGCAGCACGTGATGACATCAGCGAAGGCAGGGCGTATCCCCCTGGCTCGAAGCACGTTGATAGCAGGGAGGAGGGCGAATGAACGACCTGAGCCACGCGGCGCGCGGGGTCGACTGGCTGATCACTGATTTCGTCAGCACCGTTCCCGGGGTCGCCCATGCTGTTGTGGTCTCTTCCGACGGGTTACCGCTCGCGGCCTCCGCCGGCTTCCCGACGGACAGGGCCGACCAGCTGGCCGCGATCGCCTCCGGGCTGATCAGCCTCACCCAGGGCGCCGCCCGGGTCTTCGAGGGCGGGGTGGTCAACCAGACCATCGTGGAGATGGAACGCGGTCTCATGCTGATCATGTCGATCAGCGACGGCTCGTGCCTGGCGGTCCTGGCCGCCCCCGACTGCGACATGGGGCTGGTCGCCTACCAGATGACCCTGATGGTGGACCGTGCCGGGCAGGTGCTGACCCCCGCGGTACGCGCCGAACTGCGCGCCAGCCAGACCAGGTGATCAGCGTGAGCGACCATAGCTGCGAGGTGCACGCCTCGTGAACAGCCACCCTAGCTGGAACAGCGGCGGCGGCTGGGAACCCCCGCCGCCGCCCCACAACGACCCCGCCTCGCCGGTACGCCCGTACGCGGTGACGGGCGGGCGCACGGCGCCGCGGGTCAAGCTCGCCATGGAGGCCCTGGTGTCCTCGGCCACGGCCGAACACCGGGAGTTCTCGCACATCACCCCCGAGTACCAGGCGATCTCCCAGCTGTGCCGCCAGGTGCGCTCGGTCGCCGAGGTCTCCGCGCTCCTGCGGATACCACTGGGCGTGGTGCGGGTACTGATCGCCGACATGGCGGCAGAAGGTCTGGTCCGCGTGCACCAGCCAGCGCTGGAAGCCGGAAGGCCGGACGTGTCTTTGCTCGAAAGGGTGCTCAGTGGACTTCGCAGGCTCTAGCCCCGGCCTCACCTCGACGAAGATCGTGGTGGCCGGAGGCTTCGGTGTCGGTAAGACGACGTTCGTCGGCGCGGTGTCGGAGATCATGCCGCTGACCACGGAGGCGGTCATGACAGACGCCTCGGCGGGGATCGACGACCTCGGGATGACACCACTGAAGTCCACGACGACCGTGGCCATGGACTTCGGCCGCGTGTCGCTGGACCGTGACCTCATCCTCTACCTGTTCGGCACGCCGGGTCAGCACCGGTTCTGGTTCATGTGGGACGACCTGGTGCGCGGCGCCATCGGCGCGGTCGTGCTGGTGGACACCCGGCGCCTGGCCGACAGCTTCCCCGCCATCGACTACTTCGAAGAGGCGCAGCTGCCGTTCGTCGTGGGCGTCAACGGCTGGGACGGCCAGTACCCCCACAGCGACGGCGAGGTGCGCGACGCGCTCACGCTGGCGCCGCACATCCCGCTGGTGCGCCTGGACGCCCGGTCCAAGGACTCGGTCAAGAGCGCGCTCATCCACCTGGTCGAGCACGCCCTTACGGTACGCATGGCCGTGCCCGGCTGGAATGGCTGAAGGAGCGACTAGGCTGGGTCCAGACCACGCATAACCGCATCGAGGACTGGCCAACCACGTGTTCGAGACGCTTTCCGACCGGTTGACATCGGTCTTCTCCTCCCTCCGTTCCAAGGGTCGGCTGTCCGACGCCGACATCGACGCGACCACCCGCGAGATCCGCATCGCGCTGCTCGAGGCCGATGTCGCGCTGCCGGTGGTCAAGGCGTTCGTCGCCCAGGTCAAGGAGCGTGCCCGGGGCTCGGAGGTCTCCGGCGCGCTCAACCCGGCGCAGCAGGTCGTCAAGATCGTCAACGAGGAGCTCATCGCCATCCTCGGCGGCGAGACGCGCAGGCTCCGCTTCGCCAAGACGCCGCCGACCGTCATCATGCTGGCGGGTCTGCAGGGCGCGGGCAAGACGACACTGGCCGGCAAGCTGGCCCGCTGGCTGCGCGAGCAGGGCCACGTGCCGCTGCTGGTCGCCGCGGACCTGCAGCGTCCCAACGCGGTCAACCAGCTCCAGGTCATGGGCGAGCGCGCGGGCGTCGTCACCTACGCGCCCGAGCCCGGCAACGGCGTCGGCGACCCGATCGAGGTCGCCAGGCAGTCGATCGAGGTCGCCCGCCAGAAGCAGCACGACGTGGTCCTCATCGACACCGCCGGCCGCCTGGGCATCGACCAGGAGATGATGAAGCAGGCCGCCGACATCCGCGACGCGGTCTCGCCCGACGAGGTCCTCTTCGTGGTCGACGCCATGATCGGCCAGGACGCGGTGACCACCGCCCAGGCGTTCATGGAGGGCGTCGGCTTCGACGGCGTGGTCCTGACCAAGCTCGACGGCGACGCCCGCGGCGGCGCGGCCCTCTCGGTGCGGCACATCACCGGCAAGCCGATCATGTTCGCCTCCACGGGCGAGAAGCTGGAAGACTTCGACGCCTTCCACCCCGACCGGATGGCCTCCCGCATCCTCGACATGGGTGACGTCCTCACCCTGATCGAGCAGGCGCAGAAGACGTTCGACGAGGAGCAGGCCGCCAAGATGGCGGGCAAGCTCACCTCGGGCGAGAACTTCACGCTCGAGGACTTCCTCGAGCAGATGATGATGGTCCAGAAGATGGGCCCCATCAAAAACCTGCTCGGCATGATGCCCGGCATGGGGCAGATGCGCGACCAGCTCGACTCCATCGACGACCGCGACCTCGACCGCATCGCCGCGATCATCCGCTCGATGACCCCGGGCGAGCGCAGCGACCCGAAGATCATCAACGGCTCCCGCCGGGCCCGCATCGCCGCCGGCTCCGGCGTGACGGTGACCGCGGTCAGCAACCTCATCACCCGCTTCCACGAAGCCCAGAAGATGATGAAGCGGATGGCCGGCGGCATGGGCATCCCCGGCATGCCGGGCGGCCGTAACAAGGCCGCCAAGCAGCAGAAGAAGAACAAGAAGGGCCGCAGGGTCAGCGGCGACCCGCGCAAGGCGGCGCTGGGCAAGCCCGCCCCGTCCCCCGAGGACGACGCCGCGCCCCCCAAGAAGGGCGGCCTGCTGGGCAACCTCGGCGGCGGTCCCAAACTCCCGCCCGGGATGCAGCTTCCGCCCGGTTTCGACCCGTCGAAGTTCCAGCTTCCCGGCGACGACAAGAAATAGCTTCCCGTGGGGTACGGCGCGCGCCGCCGTGCCCCACGTGCCGTGTCGCTGTCAGTACCCACGGTCTGGCACAATGGCATGTTGGAACACCGTGACCAGGCGGGTGCCCTCTCACCTCCCGCCGGCCGCGCCTGTCCCTCGAGCGGCCCGCCATCGTGCCCCACTCGATGGCAAACCGTTCACCCACGCTCGATTGCAGGAGAGACCACACCCGTGGCAGTCAAGATCAAGCTCAAGCGGCTCGGCATGATCCGCAACCCGCAGTACCGCATCGTCGTCGCCGACAGCCGCACCAAGCGTGACGGCCGGGCGATCGAGGAGATCGGCCTGTACCACCCGAAGGAAGACCCTTCGCTCATCCAGATCGACGCCGAGCGCGCCGCCTACTGGCTGGGTGTGGGCGCGCAGCCGACCGAGCCCGTGCTCAAGCTGCTCAAGCTCACCGGTGACTGGCAGAAGTTCAAGGGCGAGGCCGCGCCGGCTCCGCTGAAGGTGGCCGAGGCCCCCGCCGACCGCCACGCGGTCTACGAGGCCGCCGCCAAGGAGGCCCTGTCCGGTGGCGACACCGGCAACAGCGGCACCACGCCGAAGAAGGCGAAGAAGAAGGACGAGGCTCCGGCTCCGGCCGAGGCCCCCGCCGAGACGCCGGCCGAGACCCCCACCGAGGGCGAGGGCTGACGTGCTCGAGGAGGCCCTCGAGCACCTCGTTAAGGGCATCGTCGAACATCCTGACGACGTCCGGGTCCGCGCACGCCGCATTCGCAGCGGGCGCGTTCTCGAGGTCCGGGTGCACCCCGACGACCTCGGTAAGGTCATCGGCCGCGGCGGCCGCACCGCTAAGGCGCTGCGCACCGTCGTGAACGCACTGGCTGACGGAAAGTACGTCCGGGTCGATCTGCTCGACCTGCACGAAACGGTCCGCTAGCCCGCTGGTTTCACGCGCCCTCATCGGTTCTCCGATGGGGGCGCTCGCGTTGGGGCGTGCCGTACATGGAGAGAAGGAAAAGATCGTGCAGCTGGTAGTGGGGCGGATCGGACGTCCGCATGGTGTCCGCGGCGAGGTCACCGTGGAGGTGCGCACCGACGAGCCCGAGCTGCGTTTCGCGCCCGGCACCGCGCTGACCACCGACCCGGCCGCGCGCGGCCCGCTCGTCGTCGAGAGCCGCCGCTGGAACAAGAGCGTGCTGCTGCTGCGCTTCGAGGGCTTCACCGCGCGCGATGCGGCCGAGGAACTGCGCGGCACCATGCTCGTCATCGACTCCGCCGACGTGGCGCCCTCCGACGACCCCGACGAGTTCCACGACCACCAGCTCATCGGGCTCGCGGTCGTGACCGTCGCGGGCACGCGCGTGGGTGAGGTGACCGACGTGCTCCACCACGGCCAGGACCTCCTCGTCGTACGCCGCGGCGGCGGCCGGGAAGACGCCCTGATCCCGTTCGTGAAGGCGCTGGTGCCCGAGGTCGACCTGCCCGGGGGCAAGCTGGTCGTCGACCCGCCGGAGGGGTTGCTCTGACATGCTTCGCCTCGACATCGTCTCGATCTTCCCCGAGTACTTCGCCCCCCTCGACGTCTCTCTGATCGGCAAGGCCCGCGAGCGCGGCACCCTCGACGTCCGCCTCCACCAACTGCGCGACTGGGCGCACGACGTGCACAAGACCGTCGACGACACCCCCTACGGCGGTGGTCCCGGCATGGTGATGAAGCCCGAGGTGTGGGGCGAGGCGATCGACACCGTGATCGGCGACGGCGCACCCCGCATGATCGTGCCGACGCCGAGCGGACGGCCGTTCACGCAGGAGCTGGCGCAGGAGCTGGCGCGCGAGGAGTGGCTGCTGTTCTGCTGCGGGCGCTACGAGGGCATCGACTCCCGCGTCATGACCGAGTACGGCTCGCGCCTGCGCGTGGACGAGGTGAGCATCGGCGACTATGTGCTGGCCGGGGGTGAGGTCGCGGTGCTGGTGATGGTGGAGGCGATCGGCCGGTTGCTGCCCGGTGTACTGGGCAACGCGTGCTCGGTGGTGGATGACTCGTTCGCTCCTGGTTCGATGCGTAATCTCCTGGAAGGGCCCGTCTTCACCAAGCCGCCGGTTTGGCGGGGGCATGAGGTGCCTGGTGTGTTGCTGAGCGGGCACCATGGGAAGGTCGCCCGGTGGCGACGGGACCAGGCCCTGCGCCGTACCGTCGCGAACCGGCCGGAACTGGCGGCGGACCTGGACCCGGAAACGCTCGACAAACACGACCGGGCCCTACTCGAAGAACTGCACACGCCGGAATCCCCCTAACACCCCTCGCCATCCCCCTTCACAGCCGTGCGGCCAGAGCCGCCCGCACCCTTGGCCCGACGTCCCCCGCCACCGTGCGGGCGCGCGAGGCCCCCACGGCCCCCTGGCCCAACGGCCCTCGTCATCCCTGCATGCGGCGCGTCCTCGGCTGCCGCGGGCCCAGGGTTTTCTGACCACCTGGACCCCCTTCGGCGTCGTGCAGGCGGAGCCCTCCCACGGGCTTGTTCCCCGGGGTCCTCGCCCGAGAGGCCCTGCCGTTCTGCGTCTGAGCCCTTTTGTTGTCCTTCTGGAGGCCGAGCTCTCTTGGCAGGCTTCGTTTCGCTTCACGCGCGAACATGTGGCAAACTGAATCGCTGCCAACCCGTCATGTGGTTGGTTCGCCGTGCCCGGGGGACGCCCGGGTTCATCATGGAAGCAGGCGTGTCCGCCGCGAGCCGCGGCCGGGTGGACCTCCGCGTGCTCGCGAAGACTTTGAGGTAACAGCTCTCATGCACACGAAGATCCAGGAGCTCGACAAAGCGACCCTGCGCAGCGACGTGCCGGACTTCCGTCCCGGTGACACGCTCGAGGTTCACGTGCGAGTCGTCGAAGGCAACCGGTCGCGTATCCAGGTCTTCAAGGGCTTCGTGCTGCGCCGCCAGGGCGCCGGCGCCCGCGAGACCTTCACCGTCCGCAAGGTGAGCTACGGCGTGGGCGTCGAGCGCACCTTCCCGGTGCACAGCCCGGTCATCGAGAAGATCGTGCTGGTCACCCGCGGCGACGTCCGCCGCGCCAAGCTCTACTACATGCGTGACCTGCGCGGCAAGGCCGCCCGCATCCGCGAGAAGCGTGAGAACGCGCCCGCCAAGTAAGGCGCGATCCAAAAGCCCGGTACCGCTTGGCCGTACCGGGCTTTTCTTTATATGGAACGACTCGCGGGCGGGTATACCGTCGGTCGAGGCTTGTCGAGCCCATGCATCATCTAGGCTCGTCAGCGATGACTAGCGAGAGCCAGGAGAACGGCGCAGCGCGCCGCCCTGTCAAGGACGAGGTGGACGTGGTCGCCGAAGAGACTCAGAAGGCCAAGGACCCCAAAAAGAAGGACAAGAAAGGGTCGTTCTGGAAGGAACTTCCCGTCCTGGTCGTCGTGGCCCTCGTACTGGCCTTGATCATCAAGACGTTCGTGATCCAGGCGTTCTACATTCCGTCTGAGTCGATGGAGAACACCCTGCTGAAGAACGACAGGGTGCTGGTGAACAAGCTGGTCTACCACACGCGTGACATCGAGCGCGGTGACGTCGTGGTCTTCTCCGGGGTCGACTCCTGGGACGGCGAGTTCGTGATGGAGGAGCCGTCGAACCCGATCGCGGCCTTCTTCCGCTGGGTGGGCACGGCCTTCGGTGTGGTTCCCGGTGAGAAGGACTACATCAAGCGCGTCATCGGCGTCGGCGGCGACAAGGTGAAGTGCTGCGACTCCAAGGGCCGCATCTCCGTCAATGGCGTGGCGATCGATGAGGAAAGCTACCTCTATCCGGGCAATGTGCCGTCGCGGGAGCCGTTCGAGATCACGGTGCCCGAAGGGCGGCTGTGGGTGATGGGCGACCACCGCGTGGTCTCGCTCGACTCGCGTGCCCACCAGGGCGATCCGGGTGGCGGTTCGATCCCGGAGAGCCAGGTCATCGGGCGGGCGTTCGTCATCGTCTGGCCTTTCTCGCGGGCGGCGACGCTGCCGATCCCCGAGACGTTCGCGCAGCCCGCGCTGCAGGCCATGGCCGGGGGGCTGCCGCTGGTCGCCGGGTTCGCGTTCGCGGTGCCGCTGGTGCTGGTGCGTCGGCGGTGGGTGCTGAGGAGGAAGCGCTGATGGCCGTCACCAAGAAGGCGGAGCCCGCCGAGAAGAAGAAGAAAAAGGGCGGATTCCGCGAGACGGTGCTCCTGCTGGTGCTGGGCGTCGGCATCGCGCTGCTGCTGCAGGCGTTCGTGGTCGGCTCCTTCTACATCCCGTCGGAGTCGATGGAGAACACGCTTCAGATCAACGACCGGGTGTTCGTCAACAAGCTCGCCGGCAAGCCGGAGCGGGGTGACATTGTGGTCTTCAAGGGCTGGGACGGACAGGACACCATCAAGCGCGTCATCGGCGTCGGCGGCGACAAGGTGGCGTGCTGCGACTCCAAGCGCCGGGTCACGGTCAACGGCGTCGCGCTTGACGAGAAGTCCTACCTGTTCCCGGACAACGAGCCGTCGGGCGAGGGCTTCAAGTACACCGTGCCGGCGGGCAAGCTGTTCCTCATGGGCGACCACCGGTCGATGTCGCAGGACTCGCGTGACCACGTCAAGCAGGAGGGCGCCGCCGGGTGGATCTCCGAGGAGGACGTGGTCGGCAAGGCGTTCGTACGCTACTGGCCGCTGGGCCGGGGCGAGATCTTCCAGAAACCGGAGTCCTTCGACAAGGTGAAGTAAGCGCCTTTCCGGTCGCGGTTTGCGGCTATTGGGGCGTACGCTGCGTCTGTCATGACAGTTGCGTTCCGCCCCCGACCGAGCGTTGTCCGGCGAGATTCCGGGCTTTACGCGTACGAGAGAGCGCTGGCCCGCCGCGGTCTCACCCCGATCGCCGGGGTGGACGAGGCCGGTCGCGGCGCCTGTGCCGGGCCTCTGGTGGTCGCGGCGGTGATCCTCCGCAAGGAGATTCCGGGTCTGGGGGACTCGAAACTCCTGACAGCGGCCACCCGCGAGCGCCTCTACGCCTTGGTCACCAAGAGCGCCGACGTCGGGGTTGTCGTCATCCCGCCGCAGGAGATCGACGCGCGCGGGCTGCACCGGTGCAACGTGGCGGGAATGCGGCGGGCGGTGGCGCAGTTGACGACAGACCCGGAATACATCCTGACCGACGGCTTTCCCGTGCCGGGCCTGCCGGCGCCGTCGCTGGCGGTATGGAAGGGGGACCAGGTCGCCGCATGCGTGGCGGCGGCCTCCATCGTGGCGAAAGTGACGCGAGACCGGATGATGGTCTCGCTGGACACGGAGTTTCCCGCCTACGGTTTCGCCGAGCACAAGGGGTACACGACCGCTCGGCACCGGCGGGCACTGGAAGCTCACGGTCCGTGCTCGCATCACCGGTTCTCCTTCGTCACTGTGGCAAGGGAGATGGGTGACAATGAAATGGGGGCCGGGGTTGCCTGACCTCGGAACTACAGGAGGGACGCGATGAGCGCAGAAGATCTCGAAAAGTACGAAACCGAGATGGAGCTGCAGCTTTACCGCGAGTACCGGGATGTCGTGGGCCTGTTCACCTACGTCGTGGAGACGGAGCGGCGCTTCTACCTGACGAACTCGGTGGATCTCGACGTGAAGACGGCGGGGAACGGCGATGTGTTCTTCGACGTGAAGATGCAGGATGCGTGGGTTTGGGACATGTACCGGCCTGCACGGTTTGTTAAGAATGTACGGGTGGTGACGTTCAAGGATGTGAACGTCGAAGAACTGGCCAAGGCCGACCTCGAGATGCCCAAGGAGGGCTTCTCCAAGTAGGGGTTTCGGCTTACCGGGTTGGCCTCTGGAGTCCGTGACGACACTGGGGGCCTCTCGCATGCTGCTCAACATCCCCTTGCCTCCCATCGGCCCCGGTCCGGCGCCCCATCACCTTGAGTCACCGGCACCGCCCGTCCGCTTGCGCCTTTCGGCTTCCTACGTCTCCGGTGCCTACGTCTTCTACGGGCTCTGTTCCGCGTCGGACGACTTGCCCTGCAACCCAGCCCTTCTGCCCTTGGCCCCAGCCCTCTTGCCCTTGGCCCCAGCCCTCTTGCCCTTGGCCCCAGCCCTCTTGCCCTTGGCCCCAGCCCTCTTGCCCTTGGCCCTGGCCGACACAGATTCGGCCCCTGCCGACACAGGTGCGGTGCGGACTTCCCGGTCACCGCGTACCAGGGGTTGCCCTCAGCGGCCCGGCACGTGTGGCGCTCCTCGAAGCCCGCGAGGCGAGGCCTTCCCGGTAGCCGTGCGCCAAGGGGCTGCCCATAGTGGTCCGCCGCCTGTGGCGGTCCTCGGCAACCCCGCGCGGTGGGGTCTTCTCGGCCACCGGACCGCAGGGCGCCCGCCCTCGGTCACCGGACAGCAGGGCGCCTGCCCTCGGTCACCGGACAGCAGGGCGCCCGCCCTCGTCCGCTGGGCGCTGTGCTTGACACGGCACCACGAGGTCCCCTGGCGATCCGATCTCTTCTGGCGGTCTGGTGCCATGTGTGCTCCCGGTTGGTGGTTGCCAGAGGTGGGGCCTCTGGGCTCTGGGTTTGGGGTCAGGGGCGGGAGAAGGCGCCGGGTTTGAGGCGCCAGCCTTTGGGGGTGCGGAGGACGTAGCCGGCGGCGGCCAGGCTGCCGAGGGCGCTGAGGGTCGTGGAGAGGTCTGTGCCCGCGGCTACCGCGATTGTGGCGGTGCCCGCACCACCTCTGCCGGGTACGGCGTCCAGGACGCTCCTGGCCGTCTCTGAGAGCGTGTCGTGGGGCACCACGGGGCCGCGCGGGGTCGGGGCCAGGTCGTCGCCGATCATGCCGACCAGGTCGATGAGTTCCGCCGGGGTGGTCACGCAGACGGCCTTGCGGTCGCGGAGCAGGCGGTGGCAGCCTGCGGACATCTCCGAGGTGACCGGACCCGGGACCACCGCCAGGTGGCGCGACAGGGTCAGCGCGTGGGCAGCGGTGTTCGCCGCGCCGCTGCGCAGCGCCGCCTCCACCACGAGGGTTCCCCGGGAGAGGGCGGCTATGAGGCGGTTCCTGATCAGGAAGCGGGCGCGGGTCGGGTGAACGCCTGGCGGGCATTCGCTGATGACCGCGCCGTCCGCCTTGATCTCCGTGAACAGGTCGTGATGACCGCTCGGGTAGGCGATGTCCACCCCGCAGGCCAGGACGGCGATCGTGGTGCCCCCGGCGGCCAGCGTCCCCCGGTGCGCGGCGCCGTCGATGCCGAGGGCGCCGCCTGAGATGACCGTCCAGCCGGACTCGGCCATGCCCGCCGCGAACTCACCCGCCACATGCATCCCGTACGGCGTCGCCGCCCGTGCGCCCACGATCGACACCGAACGCAGGCAGGAGTAGCGGAGGTCGGCCGAACCGTGCACCCACAGGCCGAGGGGGCGGCTGTCGCCGAGTTGGTCGAGCTGGGTGGGCCATTCGGGGGTGCCGGGGATGATCAGCCGGGCGCCCGCCTTCTCGCCTGCCGCCAGATCCGCTTCCGGGTCGGCGGCCTCCAGCCGCGCCTGCCACGCCCGCAGCCGCCGACTGAGCCTGGCTTCCTGCGCATCCGACGCTGTCGCCTCCCGCGTGGCCGCCCGGTCGGTTGCGGCCGCCCGGTCGCTGGGGCGTTGGCCTCCGTCGCGCTCCTCGCCAGGGTGACGGCACGCGTGGCCGCCTTGGTACTCAGGCTCGAGTGTCGGGTGCAGCGCGAGGTTGCCCTCGGTCGTGAGCTGGACCCACTCCCCGCGGTAGGCGTGCGGCGGGTCTCCGGCCCGGAGGACACGTCCGGTCAGGACATCCTGCGGACCCGCAGGTCCGGGAGTTTCCCGGCAGCAGGTCGGTATCTGCTGTCCGGTGGGGTGTTGTGAGTTGCCATGGCAGGTGGCCTGAGAGAGCACGGTCGGGGACGCCGCCTGGGGAGGAGCGGCCACGGACGGCGGTTGGCAATGGCAGCCCTGGCCCTCGCAAGTGGCGGCCTGGCGAGGAATGGCGCGGAGGAGCGCGGTCTGCGACGAGACGAGGTGCGGGGCTATGGGGGATGTCGCGTTGGGAGCGATGGCGGGGGATGCGGTCCGGCAGGACGTGGCAGGAGAGCTGACGTGTGGTGCTGCGGTCGACGACTCGGGGTGGGGCGCGGTCGGGAGGGCCGCGGTGCTGAGCGGTGTGGCTGTGTGGGGGTCGAGTGGGGCGGCTGCGTGGATGTTGAGCGGGGTGGCTGTGTGGGGGTCGAGCGGGGTGGCTGGGTGGAGGGGGATTGGCAGGGGTGTGGGTGGGGGGCAGGTGGTCGGGGTTGTGGTGAGGAGGGCGGGGGTGCCTGAGGACCTGGCGTGGGCGTGGATCAGGCGGAGGGTTTCCACGGCGCCGAACTGGGCCACCAGGCGGCCCATGAGCTTGTCTCCGGCGTCCGCGGCTCGCATGAGGGCCACGCGGGCCAGGAGGTCGTCGTTGTGGGGCATCAGCCCACCCCCAGCCACAGGGCCAGCGCAGTCGAGACTTCTTCCACCTCGGGACGGTCCTTTCCCGCCAGGTCCGAGAGGGTCCAGGCGACTCGGATGATGCGGTCCAGGCCTCGTGTGCTCAACGTGCCGGTGTCGAGGCTGACCGACAGGGGCTTCATGGCGTCGTTCGTGGGGCGGAAGTCGGTGTGGAGGGCCGTGGACGGGACTTCGGCGTTGGTGCGCCACGGGGTGCGGGCCAGGCGTCTGGCGGCTCGCTCTCTGGCCGCCTTCACCCGGGCGGCCACCACCTCGCTGGACTCGACGAAGTGGCGGTCGGCCATCAGTTCTCTGCGGGAGGAGCGGGCCACCGTGACCTTCATGTCGATGCGGTCCAGCAACGGGCCGGAGAGTTTGCCCAGGTAGCGGCGTTTGACGACGGGGGCGCAGCGGCAGGTTTGGTTGCCTTCCTGCGGCTGTGAGCATGGGCAGGGGTTGGCGGCGAGGATCAGCATGAAGCGTGCGGGGAAGGTCACGGAGCCCGCTGCCCGGGAGACGGTTACGTAGCCCGATTCCAGGGGCTGGCGTAGTGAGTCGAGGACGTAGCGCTGGAACTCCGGAGCCTCGTCCAGGAACAGGACGCCCCGGTGGGCAAGGGACGCGGCGCCCGGACGGATGATCGTGCTGCCGCCGCCGACTATGGCCGCGGGCGTTGCCGTGTGGTGCGGGCTTACGAACGGCGGCCTGCTCATCATGGGGCTGTCGGGCGGCAGGACACCGGCTACCGAGTGGATGGCGGTCACCTCCAGGGCGTGGTCCAGTGGCAGGTCGGGCAGGAGGGTGGGCAGGCGTTCGGCCAGGAGGGTCTTGCCGGTGCCTGGCGGGCCGAGGAGCCAGAGGTTGTGGCCGCCCGCCGCGCACACTTCCAGGGCTCGTCTGCCCAGCGGCTGGCCTACGACGTCGGCCAGGTCGACGCTGGGCCGTACATGGGAGGTCGTGGGGGTGGGCGGGGTTTCTGGGATTTCCGGTTCGGGTGGGTCGTCGCCTCTGCGTAGCCATTCGGCCAGCTGGCGGAGGTCGCGGACCGGGACCACCTTCACGTCGGGGACGAGGCTGGCCTCGGCGGCGTTCGCGGTGGGGACCACGACCGTTATGTCGCCCTCCTTCGCGGTGCTCAGGACGGACGGGAGGATGCCGCGGACGGGGCGCAGGCGGCCGTCCAGCCCCAGTTCGCCGAGGAAGGAGAAGGACGCCAGGCGTTCGGCGGGGACCACACCGGCCGCGCCCAGGATGGCCACCGCGATCGCCAAGTCGAACTGGCTGCCTCGTTTGGGGAGGCTCGCGGGGAAAAGGCTGACCGTGATGCGGGCGTCCGGCCATGGATAGTTGCTGTTGACCATCGCGGAACGCACCCGCTCGCGGGCCTCGCTCAGGGCGGTGTCGGGCAGGCCGATCAGGGAGATGCCGGCCAGACCGTTGCCCACGTCGGCCTCCACCTCCACCGTGCGGCCGGTTACGCCGATGAGGGTGACGCTTCTGGTGCGGGCTACGGCCATTCAGATCGCCCCCCGGATGTGGCGTATCGAGAAGTCGCCGGCGAAGCGTTCGAGGGCTATGACGTCCACGCGGACGGTTTCGTAGCCGCACGGCTGGGCGGCCAGCCATTTCGCGGCGAGCATGCGGAGGCGGGAGAGCTTCATGGGGCTCACTGACTCCAGGGCGGAGCCGTGGGAGCGGGTGGAGCGGGTCTTGACCTCGACCACCACGAGGGTTGGGCCGTCTCGGGCGATGATGTCGATCTCGCCGTGGCGGCAGCGCCAGTTGCGCTCGATGATCTCCATGCCCTCGGACTGCAGGTATGTGACGGCTAGCTGCTCGCCTTGCCTGCCGAGGTCTTGTTTCGCGGACATGTCGATGACTGTCGCGCAGACGGGGATCTCGGGAAATCGCCGAACGGGGTTCTGGGGACGGCCGGGCGTGGTCGCGGGTGGGGTGTGGATAACTCCCGCTGGATAACGAGCGTGCTGCGGAGAGCGTCGCACTTGGTGCGGGGGTGCGGGGCAGCGTGAAACGGGCCCCGGGGTGGGGTGGGTTGGTGGGGTGCCGAGAGTTAGGCGCGGGGGTGGGCTTGGCGGTAGGCGGCTCGGAGGCGGTCGATGGAGACGTGGGTGTAGATCTGGGTGGTGTTCAGGGAGGAGTGGCCCAGGAGTTCTTGGACGCTGCGCAGGTCGGCGCCGCCTTCCAGGAGGTGGGTGGCGGCGCTGTGGCGTAGGCCGTGGGGGCTCAGGTCTGGGGCGCCCTCCACCTGGCGCAGGCGGGTGTGAACGATGCGGCGGACGGTGCCGGGGTCGATGCGTCCGCCTCTTGTGCCCAGGAAGAGGGCATCGGCGGACCTGGGGGTGCTCCAGAGGGGGCGGGCGTTGACGCACCACAGGTCGACGGCTCGCAGGGCGGGGAGGCCGAAGGGGACGGTGCGTTCTTTGCGGCCCTTGCCCACGACTCGGATGACGTGGCGGGTGCGGTCCACGTCGTTCACGTCCAGGGAACACAGTTCGCTCACGCGGATGCCGGTGGCGTAGAGGAGTTCGAGGATCGCCTGGTCGCGCAGGGACTTGGGGGTCGTCTCGTCCGTTGGGGTCAGGGCGGCCTGGGCCTGGGGCTGGTCCAGTACGGCGGGCAGCGTCCTCGGCGCCTTGGCGCTGCCCAGCAGGAGGCCCGGGTCGGTGGGGATCAGGCCCTGGCGGTGGCAGAACGCGGTGAAAGTCCTGGCACACGCGGTACGGCGGGCCAGCGTCGCCCGGGACAGCCCTCCGGCGTGCTGGGCGGCCAGCCAGTGCCGGAGCGTGGCTATGTCCAGGCCGGTCAGCCACGTTTCGCCGTCGTCCTGGTCCCTCAGGTGGTGCAGGAGCGAGGTCACGTCCGAGACGTAGGCGCGGACGGTGTGGGGGGACAGGTCGCGCTCCAGCCTGAGGTGGCGTTCGAACGCGGTGATGATCTGCGCCGCCTCGTCGTCGGGCTGGCTGGGTGCTCCGGTCGGCATGGTCTTACTCTGCCCCGATCTGAGCCGGCCAGTGCGGGAGGAGGCGGACCAACCCGGTGCCGGTCAGGAGGAGGGGGTCCAGGTAGCGGCGTTCGCGCAGGAGGCCCCAGTGGAGGCAGTGCTGCGGGCAGTGGGGCGGGTCGAGGTTCTGGAGGGTGCCTATCCGGGTGCCGGTGGTCACGTGCTGGCCCGCGCGCACCGACGGGAGGACGGGGAGGTACGTGGTGCGCAGGCCGTTGGGGTGGTGGACGGTGACCACGCCGCGGCCGGCCAGCTGGTCGGCGTAGCCGATGGTGCCCGGGCCAGCGGCGTGTACGGCGGCGCCCGGGTCGGCCCGCAGGTCGACGCCGCGGTGGCCGGACAGCCATGGGGCAGGGGGCGGGGCGAAGCGGCGTACCACTCCGTGGTCGGTCAGGGGCCACTGCCAGGTCACCGCCTCTGGGGAGGGGGCGAGGGCCAGGAGGAGGGCGAGGGAGGCGCGAATCATGGCGGCCAGGATGGGGGAGCGGCGCCGGTCCGCGAGGGGGTGAACGGGGTTCTGTGGACGAACCCCGCCGGTCAGCGGGCCTGTGGACAGAAAGCACGGGGGTCACATCAGTGAGCGCATCTTGACCAGGGTGAGCTCGTAGATGGCCGATCCCATGGTCTGGTCGACCCGCCCAGGCGGCACATGACCGCGCCGGCCGTACCCGGAAGACGGGCGCGGCCACATGGAAGCCCGCACGACCTCCCCAGACCGCGGCCGGGCGGAGGCGAGTTCGGAACCCCGCAACGGCGATGCCCAGATCCAGACGGCGCTCAGCGCGATCCCGGCCGCGCACACGAGGATGACCGCCCGCAACCCCACCACCTCGGCCAGCACGCCACCCGCGAGACCGCCCACCGCCAGCACTCCCTGCACCGCGAACGTGAACGTGGCGTTGACCCGTCCCCGCAGCTCGGCCGGGGCCTCACGCAGCTGTACCGCACCCAGGCAGGTGGCGAAGGTCACGACCAGCATCCCGGTGGCCACCCCGCTGACGGCCATGGCGAGGACCTTCCACCACATCGGCCCGCCGATCAGCCCGACCGTCAGGAAGTCGACGGGGAACAGCACCACGGACCACTTGAGCAGCCGGTTCGTCCCGGTACGCCGGTTCAGGCGGGCGGTCAGCCACGCCCCCAGCAGCCCTCCGACCCCGGACAGCGCCACCAGCACGCCGATCAGGCCCTTGGGGATGGACAGGACGCTGACCAGGTAGAGCATGAAGACGGCCGTGTAGGCCATGGCGAAGAAGTTGATGGTCACGCCGGCTCCCAGCAGGGCGCGCAGCGAGGGGTTCGAGAGGCAGCCGCGCAGGCCCTCGCCGACGTCGCGCAGCATGCCGCGCGAGGCCGCGGGGGTGTGTGACTCGGGGGTGCGGATGCGGCCCATCAGCAGGGCGGACAGCAGGAACGACACCCCCTCCACCAGTACGGCGAGCGGCGCCGTCAGCACCTGCACCAGCAACCCGCCGAGCCCGGGACCGGCCACGGAGGCGACCGAGTACGACGCCTGCAGGCCGGCCATAGCCTCGGTGCGCTGGCCGGCGGGTACGACGGTGGCCAGATGGGGGAAGTTGGCGGCGCGGAAGACGACCCCGGCGGTGCCGATGACGAACGCGACGGCCACCAGCAGCGGCACGCTCAGCATCCCGAGCAGCCACGCGGCGGGTACGGCCAGCGCCGCCGCCGCGGCGACGAGCTCGCAGCCGATCATCAGCGGCCGATGCCTGCGCAGGCGGTCGGAGACGGCCCCGGCCTGCAGTCCGAACAGCAGCGCGGGCGCGAAGGCGGCGGCCGTGAGCAGGCCCATCTGCGACGGGCTCGCGGCGAGCAGCGTGATGCCGGTGAGCGGCACGGCCAGCTTGGACACCTCCGTACCGGCGACCGAGATCGTCCGGGAGGCCCAGAGAAGGCGGTAGTCGGGCCTGCGGCGCAAGGGGACGGTCATGAGCTCCTCCAAAGACTGTGAAGGGAACCCTTCACAACTATGAAGATAATCCTTCATAACTGTGAAAGCAATCCTTCAGGTCTCGTCCGGGTACGGTTTGCACATGACCGACGTGCTCAGTGACCCCAAGGTGATGCGCGCGCTGGCCCACCCCGCCCGCCTGGAGATGCTGAACCGGCTGCAGGTCGAAGGACCCTCGACGGCCACCGAGATCGCGGAGTTCGCCGGAGTCACCCCGAGCGCCGCCAGCTACCACCTGCGCATGCTGGCGAAATACGGCTTCGTGGAGGACGCCCCGCCCCGCGCCGACGGCAGGGAGCGCGTGTGGCGCTCGACCGGCCAGGGGCTGAGCGTGTCCACGGAGCCCGACGACGCACCGGAGCTGCGCGCCGCCAAGGAACTGCTGATCCACACCGTCTACGACGAGGCCCACGCCGACCTGAAGCGGTCGATGGGCCAGGTGGACCGCGAGCCGCGGGAGTGGCGGGCGGGATCGGCCTGGCGGCGGAAGTTCCTGCACATCGGGCCGGAGGAGATGCGCCTCCTGGGCGAGCAGCTGGAGGCGCTGCTGGCGCCCTATCAGGCGGGGTCGCGGGAGGACGCGCCGGGCGACGCGCGTACCGTGGTCGTGCAGTACTCCATCTACCTGCGCCCCGAGCGTCCGGTGCCCGGATTGCCCACGGAGGACCACGACGCCGTCTGACCCGTGAGGTCAGCGCGGGAGGTAGACTTTCCGGTGGCCTGTCACTGACGGGCCGACTTCGCATGCCTCACCGCGAGCCGATCCCTCGGTCCGGGCCGCAAGGTTCCGGCAGGAGCGGCTCAGAGGCATCAGGGCGGCAGTGCCCGACTGCCGCGACACAACCGAGAATCGCGCCCCACGGCGCGCCGACCTGGAGGACCAGCACATGGCCCCCGTCGTCACCATGCGACAGCTGCTCGAGAGCGGCGTTCACTTCGGACACCAGACTCGTCGCTGGAACCCGAAGATGAAGCGCTTCATCTTCACCGAGCGCAACGGCATCTACATCATCGACCTGCAGAAGTCGCTGGCGTTCATCGACCGCGCCTACGACTTCGTCAAGGAGACCGTCGCCCACGGCGGCACGGTTCTGTTCATCGGCACCAAGAAGCAGGCCCAGGAGGCCATCGCCGAGCAGGCCGCCCGCGTCGGCATGCCGTATGTCAACCAGCGCTGGCTGGGCGGCATGCTCACCAACTTCTCCACCGTGCACAAGAGGCTTCAGCGTCTGAAGGAGCTCGAGGAGCTCGACTTCGACAACGTCGCCGCGTCGGGGCTCACCAAGAAGGAGCTCCTCATGCGCCGCCGCGAGAAGGAGAAGCTGGAGCGCACGCTCGGCGGTATCCGTGACATGGGCCGCGTGCCCAGCGCGGTGTGGATCGTCGACACCAAGAAGGAGCACATCGCGATCTCGGAGGCCAAGAAGCTCGGCATCCCGGTCGTCGCGATCCTCGACACCAACTGCGACCCCGACGAGGTCGACTACCCGATCCCGGGCAACGACGACGCCATCCGCGCCGTCGGCCTGCTGACCCGCGTCGTCGCCGACGGTGTCGCCGCCGGTCTGATGGCCCGCTCCGGCGCCGCCCGCGGCGACGAGAAGCCGGCCGCCGCCGAGCCGCTGGCCGAGTGGGAGCGCGAGCTCATCGAGCAGGGCACCGCCGCCGAGGCCGCCACTGAGGCTGTCACCGAGGCCGCTCCCGAGGCTGCCGCCGCGCCCGAGGTCGCCGACGAGGTCGCCCCCGCGGCCGCCGACGAGGTCGCCGTCGAAGACGCCGACGTCGCCGCCGAGGCTGTCGCCGAGGACGAGGCCGAGGTCGTCGCCGAGGCTGAGGCCGCTCCCGCCGAGGCCGAGGCCGGCGTCGAGAACGAGACCGAGAAGGCCTGAAGGTCCCGCACGAGCGGGCCCGCCGCCTGACGACCCGAACTCGGGGTAGCAGGCGCGGCGGGCCCGCGAAAGCGGTCCCGGCCCGCGCGAGCGGCGCCGGAGGTCTGCGCGCAAGTAAAGATCAAGGCTCCTGGTACGGCTCCCGCGGGTCGTGCCGACCAGCCGGCGGCGACAGCCGTACCGGCACAGAAGGCTTGAAGGGTGGGCGGCCGGATCCCGGCGCCCCACCCGATCCACGACGAAGATCCCACGAGGAAAAAGCAATGGCTTCCGTGAACATGGCCGACGTCAAGCGGCTTCGCGAGCTCACCGCCGCCGGCATGATGGACTGCAAGAAGGCGCTCGAGGAGGCCGAGGGCGACTTCGACCGCGCCGTTGAGATCCTGCGCCTCAAGGGCGCCAAGGACGTCGGCAAGCGCGAGTCGCGCACCGCCTCCAACGGCCTGGTCGCGCTCAAGCAGGACGGCGACAGTGCCGCGGCGCTGCTCGAGCTCAACTGCGAGACCGACTTCGTGGCCAAGGCCGAGCGCTTCCAGGAGCTCGCCGCCGAGGTCGTCGACCACATCCTGGCCACCCGCCCGGCCGACGTGCCGGCGCTGCTCACCTCCGAGTACAACGGCAAGAGCGTCCAGAACCACCTCGACGACGCCAACGTCGCGCTCGGCGAGAAGATCGAGATCCGCCGCTTCGCGGTGCTCGAGGGCGGCTACGTCGGCGCGTACATGCACAAGACCGACCCGCAGCTCCCGCCGGCGGTCGGCGTGCTCGTGCAGCTCGACAAGCCCAACGCCGACGTCGCCAAGGACATCGCCCAGCACGCCGCGGCGATGGCGCCGAAGTACCTCAAGGCCGAGGACGTCCCCGCCGACGTCATCGAGAAGGAGCGCGCGCTCTTCGAGGAGATGACGCGCGACGAGGGCAAGCCCGAGGCCGCGATCTCCAAGATCGTCGACGGCCGCGTCAACGGCTGGTACAAGGACTTCACGCTGCTGCAGCAGGCGTTCGTGAAGGACAACAAGAAGTCCATCGCCAAGTACGCCACGGACAACGGCGTCGAGGTGCTCGGCTTCGTTCGCTTCAAGGTGGGTCAGGCTTAGGCTTAGTCAAGCCCTCAGCCCCACATCAGAACCACCTACCGAGGAGGCCGCCGCGTGCAGGAGAACCAGGAGCCAGCTACGTCGGCGGCTTCTTCGTATCGAAGGGTCATGCTGAAGCTGTCCGGCGAGGCGTTCGCCGGCGGCGAGGAGATGGGCATCGACCCGGTCGTCGTCGGCCATCTGGCCGACTCGATCGCCGAGGCGGTGCGCGAGGGCGTGCAGGTCGCCGTGGTCGTCGGCGGCGGAAACATGTTCCGCGGCGCCACCCTGTCGCAGGGCGGAATGGACCGTGCCCGCGCCGACTACATGGGCATGCTCGGCACGGTCATCAACTGCCTCGCCCTGCAGGACTTCCTGGAGAAGCGCGGCGTCGAGACCCGCGTGCAGACCGCGATCACGATGCAGCAGGTGGCCGAGCCGTTCCTGCCGCGCCGCGCGATCAGGCACCTGGAGAAGGGCCGCGTGGTCATCTTCGGCGCCGGGCTCGGCACCCCGTACTTCTCCACCGACACGTGCGCGGCGCAGCGCGCACTGGAGATCGGCGCCGAGGCGCTGCTGAAGGGCACGCAGGTGGACGGGGTCTACGACTCCGACCCGCGGAAGAACCCGGACGCCGTGCGGTTCGACCACCTGGACTACGCAGAGGTCCTGGTACGCGATCTGACGGTCATGGACCAGACCGCGATCAGCCTGTGCAAGGAGAACGACCTGCCCATCGTGGTCTTCGACCTGATGGGTGAGGGCAACATCCTGCGGGCGGTCCGCGGTGAGAAGATCGGCACGCTGGTGAGTCCGGCAGGCAAGTAGACGGGAGCCCACCCTACGGACGGGCGACCAAGGCAGCAGGGAGCCCACCCTACGGACGGGCGACCAAAACAGCAGGGAGCCGCTGTGATCGACGAAACCCTCCTCGAAGCCGAGGAAAAGATGGACAAGGCTGTCTCGGTCGCGAAGGAGGACTTCGCGAGTATCCGCACGGGCCGAGTCACGCCGTCGATGTTCAACAAGATCAACGCCGACTACTACGGTTCGCCGACTCCGATCCAGCAGTTGGCCTCGTTCCACGTGCCCGAGGCCCGCATGGTCATCCTCCAGCCCTTCGACAAGGGTTCGATGGCCGCGATCGAGAAGGCGATCCGCGACTCCGACCTGGGCGTCAACCCGAGCAACGACGGCCAGGTGATCCGCGTGAACTTCCCCGAGCTGTCGGAGGAGCGCCGCAAGGAGTACATCAAGGTCGCGCGCGCCAAGGGCGAGCACGCCAAGGTGTCGGTGCGCAACATCCGCCGCTCCGCCAAGGAGACCCTTGACAAGATGATCAAGGACGGCGACGCGGGCGAGGACGAGGTGCGCCGCGCCGAGAAAGAGCTCGACGACATCACCCAGAAGCACGTCGCCAAGATCGACGAGCTGCTCAAGCACAAGGAAGCCGAGCTGCTCGAGGTCTAGGCTCCAGTACGGCAAGCCGTGGTGCCCCCATCCCCCGCGCGGGGCTGGGGGCATTCCAGGGTGATCGGCAAGAAATCCCGGCCTGGGAGAGTCTGTGGAAGAAAGTACGGCTGGCACCAGCCCGAGCGGCGGCAGCCGTACCGGAAGGAACCTGCCCGCGGCGATCGCGGTCGGCGCCGCACTGGGCGCTTCGGTCATCGTCTCGATCTACACCATCAAGGAGATCTTCCTCCTCGTGGTGGTGGCGGCGGTCGGCGTCGGTGTGATGGAGCTGGTCAAGGCGTTCGGCACGCGGGGCATCGTGGTGCCGCTGGCGCCGGCGCTGGTGGGCACGGCGGGCATGCTGGCCGGGGCGTACTGGGGCGGCGCGGTCTCGCTGGTGGGCACGTTCGCGGTGTTCGTGTTCGTGATGCTGATCTGGCGGATGTTCAGCTCGGGCACCGACGGGTACGTGCGCGACGCCACCGCCTCGGTGTTCACCCTGGTCTATCCGGCGCTGCTGGCGGGGTTCATCGGGCTGCTGCTGTCGCCGCCGGACGGCGCGGACCGGGTGCTGATCTTCATCGCGGTGACCGTGGCCAGCGACATCGGCGGATACTTCGCCGGGGTGCTGTTCGGCCGGCACAAGATGTCGATCATCAGCCCGAAGAAGACCTGGGAGGGTTTCGCCGGATCGGTGCTCGCCTGCGTGGGTGTCGGGGCGTGGCTGGTCATCTGGCGTATGGACGGCGAGTTCTGGCAGGGCGCGCTGATCGGGGTGCTGGCGGCGGCGCTGGCCACGATCGGCGACCTGATCGAGTCGATGATCAAGCGTGATCTCGGCATCAAGGACCTCGGCACGATCCTGCCCGGCCACGGCGGGCTCATGGACCGGCTCGACTCGCTGGTCACGACGCTGGTGCCGATCTGGCTGCTACTGGCGCTGTTCTTCTAAGGCCGCGGTGGTGACGGGCACGAGCCACAGCCACCGTACGGCCTCACCTCCGAACGCGAACCCCGCCATGTCGGGGAAGTCCGGCGGGTCGGCCAGCATGAGCACGCCCGAATAGTCGGCCCCGAGCGGAAACGTGGACGGGTCGTGATACCACTGCGCGGTGTGCCCGTGCCCGAGCCAGGTGACCGAATGCCACGGGTACTGCGCCAGCCAGACCAGCACCAGCGCCACCTCCCGGGGGTCCTGGCGGGTGGCGACGGCCAGCTCGATCCGCGAGTACGCGCGCGGCCGGTCGATCCACTGCTCGACCGTCGGCATGCGCTGGCAGCTCATCCCGACCGTGGACAGCACGGTGAACTCGCGCTCGCCGAACGGGGGCCGCTCGGTGATGCCGACCGTGGGCAGGCGCTCGCCGCTGGCGTCCCAGTAACGGCCGGCGGGGCCGAGAGTGCGGTCGAGGTGGCCCATCACGAACTGCTGGAACGCCGGCCACGAGCCTTCGCGGTGCCGCCAGCGCCAGTAGGAGCGGGCGTTGGAGATGCGGGGCAGCAGCCCTTCGAGTGCCTCCGGCAGCGACCAGGCGAACGGGGTCTCGCCTATGGCGTCGCGGGCGTACCCGGGCATGCCCCTGGACATGTCGGCCCAGCCGGGGATGACGGCCAGCAGGTCGTCGTTCTCGTAGACGGCGACGCCGTCCCCCTCCTCGAACCACAGGGCGCTGAGCTGGCCGAGCGGGCGGCGGCCGCCGGGGTGGACGGTGTTGGCATGGGGCATGACGGGCGGCAGGCCCGCGTTGATGCGGCTCAGGTCGACCGCGCCGGGCGCTTTGCGGTGGTTGGCCAGCCAGACGGCGCCGTGGACCGTGCCATCAGGCGCGCACAGGTAGGCGACCGAGGCGTCCTCGTCCCGCTCGATCACCAGGGTGCGGCTCCCGTAAGGGTTGCCGGCCACGAGGACGACCTCGGCCTGGGTGTGCTCACCCGGCTGCTCACCCGCCCGATAAATCGCCATACGAGATGACTGTAGATCGCCGCCCGATCACAGGCGAGAGGCCGTAGGAATGACAAACGCGGGCGAGACGTTCACTACCCTGGTCGGTAACCGTCGAGATGAGGCAGGAACGTGTCCCAGCAGCCAGGCCAGCTCACTTTCGTAGCGCCCCGCCGGGCCAAGCCCGCGCGGCACCTGGCGGACCTCACGATGGCCGAGCGCCGCGCCGCCGTGGCCGAGCTCGGCGAGAAGCCGTTCCGTGCCGACCAGCTCTCGCGCCACTACTTCACGCACCTGACCACCGACGTCGAGGCGATGACCGACCTGCCCGCCCCGGCCAGGGAGAAGCTGTCGGCGCTGCTGCCCCCGCTGCTGACCTCGGTCCGCGAGCTCACCACCGACCAGGGCACCACCCGCAAGATGTTGTGGCGGCTGTTCGACGGCGCGCTGGTCGAGTCGGTGCTCATGCGTTACCCCGACCGCGCCACGATCTGCGTGTCCTCGCAGGCCGGATGTGGCATGAACTGCCCCTTCTGCGCCACCGGCCAGGCCGGCCTGACCCGCAACATGTCCACCGCGGAGATCGTCGAACAGGTCGTCGCCGGCGCGCGCACCATGGCCTCGGGCGAGGTGCCCGGCGGTCCCGGCCGGATCAACAACGTCGTCTTCATGGGCATGGGCGAACCGCTGGCCAACTACAAGCAGGTCATCGGCGCCGTCCGCCGCATGGTCGAACCCGCCCCCGACGGCCTGGGCATCTCCGCGCGCGGCGTGACCGTCTCGACCGTCGGCCTCGTCCCGGCGATCGGCAAGCTCGCCGACGAGGGGCTGCCGGTGACGCTCGCGCTGTCGCTGCACGCGCCCGACGACGAGCTGCGCGACACGCTGGTGCCGATCAACACGCGCTGGAAGGTCGCCGAGGTGCTGGACGCCGCGTGGGCGTACGCGGCCAAGACCAAGCGCCGGGTGTCGATCGAGTACGCGCTGATCAAGGACATCAACGACCACGAGTGGCGGGCTGACCTGCTGGGCAAGCTGGTCAAGAACAAGCTGGTGCACGTCAACCTGATCCCGCTCAACCCGACGCCGGGCTCCAAGTGGACCGCCTCCCGGCCGGAGGACGAGCGCGCGTTCGTGCGCCGCCTGCAGTTCCACGGCGTGCCGGTCACCGTCCGCGACACCCGCGGCCGCGAGATCGACGGCGCCTGCGGCCAACTAGCCGCCGCCGAGTAGCCCATCTCCTTCTCCAGGCCTCCTTTTGCTTCAGGCCGCCGTCGCCTCTCTTCACCCCCCTATCCGTTACGGCTCCGCCACCCCACGCCACCCGCCGTCGTGTGCGGGCGTCGATCGGGGGGATCGCTTCTCACGTCGGACGTGGTCCCCGCCGCAACGGCCCCGTTGACCCGCGAAGGGCGGAAGCGACGACCAGCTAAGGGTGGGGGTTCGTCAGGGGCGGGTGCGGCGTAGCCAGGCGTACCAGGCGAGGCCTGCCACGCACCACGCCAGTGAGATGGCACCCAGCGCCGGGAGGTCCGAGGGTAGGGCGCCCGATCCTGCCGCCTTCAACCAGGCTGTGACCGGGACCGTCAGCCAGTAGGCCGGGGTGATGCTGATCAGCAGCATGGCGAGGTAGCCGAAGAGCAGGGCCATGATGGACAGGGCGGGGGAGGGCAGGATCACCCGGCTCGTCAGTGCGCCCAGGGCCAGTCCGGCCAGCGCCGCCAGTACGTGCAGGATCGTCACGGCGAACAGCACGTCGGTCGTCGGGCCGGCCTCCAGTCCCATCAGCAGGCCGCAGGCCAGTGCCAGAGTGGCGAAGATCGTGTTCACCGCCAGGGCCGCCAGGAGGCCGCCGGTCAGTTCGCGGGTGCGTGTTCCGGCTGTGGTGGCCGAGATGGCGCGTTGCTCGTCGGGCTCGGTGTCCAGCAGGGAACGGGTGGCCCAGGCGAGGACTGGGATGATCAGTACCGCCGAGTCGGCCAATGCGGCGGCCTCGGAACCGACCGGTGCTCGGTTGGCGTAGATGATCGCCAGCAGCACCAGGATCGGGATGAGTGCCTGGTAGACGCGATGTGATCGGATGTAGGCGGATATCCGGAATCTGGTCAACGAGATCACTGTGCCGCCTCCGTGGCCTCGTAACCCTCCGCGCGCATCCGCGCCAGAAACGATCCCACCTCGCCACCGGGCACCCGCACCTCCACCACCACGCCGCCCTCCAGCCCACCCAACGGCCGCTCGACTTCCACCTGCAAACCAGCGTCCACGCCGGGTGCAAGGCCCACGGCAGACACGGACACGGCAGACACGGACAAAGCGGCTCGGTCAGAGGTCGCCGCTTGCCCGGATCCCTCCGCCCTGCCAGAGGATGCCGCCTGCGCGTGGTCCGGGACGAGGTCGGGCATCTGGTCTGGTGCGCGGCCAAGCGTGTGGTTCGGGGCGTGGGCGGGCGGCTGGCCGGTCGTTGGTCCAGTGACCGCGGGTGTGCGGGCTGGGGGCGGGGCTGTCCACGCCGGCGGGGAGGGTTCTTGGAGGATGCCGTTGGTCAGGGTCCAGTGGCGGAGGGTGGGGAGGCTGTGCAGGCCTGCCTCGTGGTCGCCGGCCACCACGATGGTGCCGCCGGCCGCCAGTTCGGTCACGATCGCGGGCAGGGCGTCGCGGGTGTCGGTGTCCAGGCCGGCGAAGGGTTCGTCGAGGAGGAGCAGGCCCGGCTTGCCCATGAGGGCTTGGACCAGGGCGACTTTGTGGGCGCTGCCTTTGGACAGTTCGCGGAGCGGGAGCCGTACGAGATGGGTGAGGTTGAGGCGGTCGGCCCACGGACGCCAGGTGGCGCCGCCGCGGATGCGGGCCATGTGGTCCAGGTAGGTGGACACGGGGAACGGTTGTGCGGTGGGGAGGTGGTCGGGGGCGTAGCCGACTGTTGTGGGGCGGGCTGTTATTTGCCCCTTTGTGGGGTGGGTCAGGCCGGCCAGCAGGCGGAGCAAGGTGGACTTGCCGGCGCCGTTCGCGCCGGTCAGCTCGATGACGTCGCCGGGGTTCAGGACGGTATGCGCGTTCCTGATCACGTCGGGGGCGCGCCGCCGGTAGCGGAACGAGACGTTGGACAGGTCCATAGTGATCCAACGGTAATGGAGTGGGTCGCATTCTCCGGATAAAGAGCCCCACAATATAGGCACCCCCTCGGCACATCTCAGGAGGACCGTCGCTTGAACCGCTTTCCGCGCGTCATGGGTATGCGTTCAGGCTATGACCCCATCGACGTGGACTCTCTCATCAGCCGCATCGAGGCCACGCTTGGACGGGGCGGGCGCGAGCTGCTGCCGGTGACCGCCGATGAGGTGCGCCGGGCCACCTTCCGTGCCCGGCGCGGCGGCTACAACGAGACGGCGGTGGATTTCGCGCTGGAGGCGTTCGTCGTGGCGCTGGAGACGCGTGCGAAGACGCCGGTGCCGCTGGCCATGACCGAGCCGACCGGTGAGATGCTGCGCGAGGAGTGGTTCGAGACGCAGGCGGCGCGGGTCGAGCGGGTGGCGTTCCGGTCGGGCCGGATGGGGACCGGGTACAACGAGGACGAGATCGACGCCTTCCTGGACCGCATCGTGGCCACGCTGCGCGGCACCACCGACAACCCGCTGACCGGGCAGGCCGTGCGCGACGCCAAGTTCGCCACCGTGCTGGTCCGCCCCGGATACCTGATCGCGGACGTCGACTCCTTCCTCGCGGGCATCGCCGACGTCCTGGACCAGCGCTACTGAACCAGCGCCGGTGGTGACGCGGCCGCTACAGGAGTGCCGCCCGGAGGTGTCTGGAGCGTGGCCGCTACTGAAGGGCGGCCAGCAGGCCGTGGAGGTCGGGCTGGATGGTCTGCGGGACCGACGGGTCGGTGGGGGTCTCGGCCAGGCGGTTGATCCAGATCCGGCGCAGGCCCAGCGCGTGTGCCGGGACCATGTCGTGGATGTAGCCCTGCGCGACGTGTACCCACTCCGACGGCTCGTGTGCGGAACGGAAACGTTCGAAGTGGCCGAGAGACGGCTTGTAGCCTCCGGCGTCCTCGGCGGTGACGATCGCGTCGAAGGGTACGGGCAGCCGCCGCTGCGTCAGGCCGATGAGGTCGCGGTCGCAGTTGGTGAGCAGGGCCAGGCGCCATCCGGCCGAGCGCAGCGCGCCCAGTTCCGCGCCTACCTCGGGGAAGACGGGCCAGTAGGGGAGGGTCCTGGCGAGTACGCCGGCGTCGTCGGCGCCCAGGTCCAGGCCTTCGGCGGCGCAGGCCCGGCGGAGGGTCTCGGCCATCACCTCGCGGTAGAGCATCGTCGGCGTCTCGGTCTGGACGGCCATCTCGTGCCGGATGTAGGCGTCGAGGAGGCGGCCGCCGTACCCGGGGAAGATCAGTTCCGCGCTGGTGGCGATCCCGTGACGCCAGTCCACCAGGGTTCCGAAGCAGTCGAATGTCACCCATCGCATGAGATCTCATAATGGGCCCTATGCCACTCACCGTGCGACCCATCGTCCCCGGCGATCTGGAACAGGTTGTCGAGATCTTGACCGCGAGCTGGGGCGACACCCACGTCATCGCGCTGACCTGGGGCGAGATGATCGACGCGAGTACGTTGCCCGGTTTCGTCGCGGTCGCCGGCGACGACAGGATCGCCGGGCTGATCACCTACACCGAGCGCGACGGCAGCGTGGAGATCGTCACGATCGACGCGGTCGTCAAGGGCGCCGGGGTGGGCACGGCGCTGCTGGACGCGGTCCGCGAGGTGGCGCAGCGGCGTGGCATGCGCCGCCTGACGCTGATCACCACGAACGACAACACCCGGGCGCTGGCCTTCTACCAGCGTTACGGCTTCGACCTGGTCGCCCTGCGCCGGGACGCGATCACCCGTACGCGCGAGCTCAAGCCGAGCATCCCGGAGCTGTCGGAGGACGGCATCCCGATCAGGCATGAGCTGGAGCTCGAGCTGCCTCTCGATTCCTGATCAACGCCACGATCACCGAGGCCACCGGCGCGGCCAGGAACGCGCCGGTGATCCCGGCGACCACGCTGCCCACGGCGATCGCCAGCAGGATGACCGCGCCGGGCAGGTCCAGCGCCCTGCCGTAGATCTGCGGCGCCAGCACGTGGCCCTCCACCTGCTGCACCAGGATCGTGACGCCGACCACGATCAGCGCCACCAGCCAGCCCTTGGCCACGAACGCGACCACCGCGGCGAACAACCCGGCCATGAACGCCCCCACCACCGGCAGGAACGCCCCCACGAACGTCAGTACGGCCAGCGGCAGCGCGATCGGCACGCCCAGGATCCACAACGCGACCCCGATGAAGAAGCCGTCGACGAGCCCGACCATCGCGATGCCCCGGATGTAGCGTCCGATGACGCCGAAGACGACGTCTCCCGCCTGGCGCAGGTGCGGCCTGGCCCTGACCGGCGCCAGGTCGGTCAGCCAGCCGAACAGCCGGTCGCCGCCGTGGACGAAGTAGATGGCCAGGATGAGCGCCAGCACCGCGCCGATCACGATCTCGCCGGCGGTGCGGACCCCGGCGATCGCGCCGGTGGCGATGGAGCGGGACTGCTCGGCCAGGTACGCCTGGACCTGCTTCGACATCTCCGCCAGCCGGGTGTCGTCGAGCCCGAGCGAGCGGGCGAAGTTGTGCAGGTCGTCCAGGGCCTTGCCGAGGCTGGCCCGCAGCTGCCCGAGCCCGTCGACGGTGGCCGGGACGAGGAGCCAGAAGAAGGTCCCGCCGATCACCAGCGCGCCCAGGCAGACCACGGTCGTGGCCAGGGCCCGGTTCAGTCCTTTGCCCCGCAGCCAGGTGAACGGCGGCAGGAGCAGGGCGGTGATGAACACCCCGATGATCACCGAGATGGCGACGGTCCTGATGAACCAGACGCAGTAGAGGATCACCGCGATCAGCGCGATCCATCCGAGCACCCGCCATGGCTTCATGATCAGGGCGTTCCCCCGGGCGGCGCCGGGTAATCAGTGCTGGGCGCGCTTGGCCTCCTCGTAGGCGGCGCGGGCGGGGCTGCCGACCTCGGCGACCGGCACGTCCCACCAGGCCTCGGAGGAGGGCGCGTCCACGTGCGGGTCGGCCTTCACGTAGATCACGGTGGTCTCGTCGGCGGCCCGCGCGCTCTCCAGGGCTTTGCGCAGGTCGTCGCCGGTCTCGGCGCGGATCACGCGCGCGCCCAGGCTGGCCGCGTTGGCGGCCAGGTCGACCGGCAGCGGACCGCCGTCGTAGCGGCCCGAGCCCCGGTAGCGGTAGGCGGTGCCGAGGCGTTCGGCGCCCACGCTCTCCGACAGTCGGCCGATCGAGGCGAAGCCGGAGTTGTCGACCAGCACCACGATCAGCTTGACGCCTTCGGCGACCGCCGTGACCAGCTCCTGGGCCATCATCAGGTAGGAGCCGTCGCCGACCAGCACGAACACCTCGCGCTCCGGCACGGCCAGCTTGACGCCGAGCCCGCCGGCGATCTCGTAGCCCATGCAGGAGTAGCCGTACTCGACGTGGTAGGAGCCGGGGCCGCTCGGGCGCCACATCTTGTGCAGGTCGCCCGGCATCGAACCGGCCGCGCACACCACCACGCCGTCCTCGCCGGCCGCGGCGTTGACCGCGCCGAGGATGGCGGGCTGGGGCAGCGGTGTGCCGTCCAGGGCGTGCGCGGCGTCGACCTGGGCGTCCCAGGCGCGGGTCAGCTCGGCCGTCATGGTGCGGTAGACGCCGGCCGTACCCCAGCCGTCGAGGGCTTCTGCGAGGTCGGCCAGGCCCGCGCGGGCGTCGGCCACCAGTTGCAGGCCCGACAGCTTGGCCGCGTCGAAGGAGGTGATGTTGAGGTTGACGACCCGCGCGTCCTGGTCGAACAGCGAGCGCGAGGCGGTGGTGAAGTCGCTGTAGCGGGTGCCGACGCCGATGATCAGGTCGGCCTCGCGGGCGAGCGCGTTGGCCGCCGTCGTGCCGGTCGCGCCGACCGCGCCGGCCGCCAGCGGGTGCCCGTACGGCAGGGCGCCCTTGCCGGCCTGCGTCTCGGCGACCGGCACGCCGTACCGCTCGGCGAAGGCACGCAGTTCCTCCGTCGCCTCGCTGTAGATCACCCCGCCGCCCGCGACGATGAGCGGCCGGGCCGAGCGTCTGATCAGCTCGGCGGCGCGGGCGAGCGCGGCGGGTTCCGGCCGCGGCCGGCCGATGTGCCACACCCGGCGCCCGAACAGCTCCTCCGGCCACTCCCACGCCTCCGCCTGCACGTCCTGCGGCAGAGCCAGCGTCACCGCGCCGGTCTCGGCCGGGTCGGTGAGCACCCGCATCGCCGCGAGCAGCGCGGACGGAAGCTGCTCGGGCCGGTTGATCCGGTCCCAGTAGCGCGAGACCGGCTTGAAGGCGTCGTTGACCGACACGTCGTAGGAGCGCGGATCCTCCAGCTCCTGCAGCACCGGGTTGGCCACGCGGGTGGCGAACACGTCACCGGGCAGCAGCAGCACCGGCAGCCGGTTGATGGTCGCGCCCGCCGCCGCGGTGATCATGTTGGTCGCGCCGGGACCGACCGAGGTGGTGCAGGCGAGCGTCCGCAGCCGATTGCTCGCCCGCGCGTAGCCCGCCGCCGCGTGCACCATGGCCTGCTCGTTCCGGCTCAGAAGGTACGGCAGCGCCGCGTCCGTGGCCAGCGCCTGCCCGAGCCCCGCCACGTTCCCGTGCCCGAAGATCCCGAAGATCCCCTCGAACATTCGGTGCTCGGCGCCGTCGCGCTCGGTGTGCTGGGCGGCGAGGAAGCGGAGGGTCGCCTGGGCGACGGTCAGCCGGATCATGAGGTCCTCCCGAACGGCAGACGAGGGTCGACCTCCTGACCGTCCCACGTGTCGCGGATCCAGGTGTGGCGCGGGTCGTCGCAGAAGGCCATGGAACGCTCGCCGGACGGCCCGGCGAGCACGTTGAGGTAGTAGAGGTCGTAGCCGGGGGCGGCCATCGACGGCCCGTGGTAGCCGTAGGGGACGAGCACCACGTCGCCGGGTGCGACCTCGGCCAGGGTGTCGATGTGACCGCGTTCGGAGGTGTAGACGCGCTGGTAGCCGGGCCCGCCCTCGAAGTAGTAGATCTCCTCCAGCACGGCCTCGCCCGGGTTGGGGGTGTCGTGCTTGTGCGGCGGGTAGGACGACCAGTTGCCGCCCGGCGTGAGCACCTCGACGGCCACGAGCTTGTCGCAGTCGAAGGCGGCGGGGGAGCAGAAGTTGTTGATCTGCCTGCTGGCCACGCCCGCGCCCCTGATCTCGACCGGGACCCGGTCGGCCGGGACGTGCCGCGGCTCCAGCCGCCGGGTGGCGCGCGCGGCGGGCAGGGCGATACGGCCGCTGCCGCGCAGGATCACCTCGGTGCGGATCGGCAGGTACGCGAAGTCGCTCGGCCCGGCGAAGACCGATGGGCGGCCGGCCAGGTGGAAGGTGGTGGTGCCGCCTTCGACCGGGGCGGCGAAGGTGACCGTGCAGGAGCCGGACAGCGGCAGGACGAGCATCTCCTCCTCGCCGGTCTCGAACGCCACCGGGGCGTCGTCGGTCAGGTCGGCCACGCGCAGGGCCGAGTAGGTCCAGCCGGCCAGTTCGGGGGTGATCTCCACGGACCACGGGCCTGAGGCGGCCTTGCCGTACGGGATGTGGGTCATCGTGAGGCCTCCCTGACCAGGGTCGCGGCGCCGTCCACGGCGGCGGCGACGTCGTCGTCAGGAGGGTAGAGCAAGGCGCGGCCCACGACGAGGCCCCGCACGCCCGGCAGTTCCAGGGCGCGGCCCCAGTCGGCGAAGGCGGCGTCGATGTCCGGCGGGTCGCCGCCGAGCAGGAGGGCGGGCAGCGTGGTGGCGGCCATGACCCGTTCCATCTCGGGGATCGCCGGGATCTTCAGCCACGTGTAGGCGGAGGTGGCGCCGAGCGCCTGGCCGACGCTGATGGCCCGGATGACCGCCTCGGGCGACAGGTCGTTGCGGACGGGGCCGCCGTTGGCCCGGCTGGACCAGAACGGCTCGACCATCGCCACGAGGCGCCGCTTGGCCAGGTCGGTGACGGCGTGCGCGCAGGACTCCAGCGTGGCGACGGTGCCGTGGTCGGCCGGGTCGATACGGCACAGCATCTTGCCGCCGTCCAGGCGCATGGCGTCGATGGCGGCGGCGTCGAAGCCGGTGAACCTGTCGTCCAGCTCGAACACGGCGCCCTGGATGCCGGCGCGGTTCATGGAGCCGAAGGCCAGCTTGCCCTCCAGCGCGCCGAGCAGCAGCAGGTCCTCCAGCACGTCGGGGGCGGCCAGGATGCCGTGCACGCCCGGCCGTTGCAGCGCCAGTTGCAGGCGGTCGAGCAGGTCGGGGCGGCTGGCCATGGCGTAGGGCCGGTCGCGCACGCCGAGCGAGCCGCGCGCCGGGTGGTCGGCGGCGATGATCATCAGCCGCTCGCCGTCGCCGGGCAGCCCGCGCCGCTGCCGCCTGGCCGCCGCGTGCGCGATCTCCTCAGGCCGGGTCGCCCGGATCCTGGTGAGCCGCTCGTAGCGGTCGGCCCTGGTGAGCGTCAGATCTGTCATGCGCGGCCTTCCATCAGCTGGGTCACCTCGTCGGTGGTGGGCATGGCGTCGGCGCAGGCGAGCCGGGCGGCGACGAAGGCGCCGGCGGCGTTGGCGAAGCGGATCGTGCGCTCCAGCGGCCAGCCGCGCAGCAGGCCCAGGCAGATCGCGCCGCCGAAGGCGTCACCGGCGCCGATGCCGTTGACGACCTCGACCTCGACCGGCTCGGCCAGCGCCGTCTCGGTACGGCTGCGCGCGAAGACCCCCTTGGGCCCCATCTTCACGATCGCCACCTTCACCCCCGCGTCGAGCAGGGCCTGCGCGGCGGCCTCCGGGTCGCGGGTGCCGACGGCCACCTCGACCTCGTCCAGATTGCCCACGGCGACGTCGGCTCGGGGGAGCACCTGGCGGACCGCCTCCTCGGCGGGTCCCTTCCACAGCGTGGGCCGGTAGTCGAGGTCGAAGACGGTCCAGCCGGCGTCGCCGCGGGCGGCCAGGGCGGCGGCGTGCGCGGCCCGGCTGGGCTCCATGCTCAGCCCGGTGGCGCTGAACCAGAAGACCTTGGCGGCCCTGATCGCGTCGAGGTCGAGGGACTCGGGCGTGATGCGCAGGTCCGGAGGGTGCTCGCCCCGGTAGAAGTAGATCGGGAAGTGGTCGGGCGGGAAGATCTCGCAGAAGGTCACGGGGGTGGGCGCCGCGGCGAAGGTGGCGACGTAGCGGTTGTCGACGCCGAAACCGGCGATGGCCGAGCGCACGTAGTCGCCGAACGGGTCGGCGCCGACCGCGGTGATCACCGCCGAGCTCAGGCCGTGGCGCGCGGCCGCGACGGCCACGTTGGTCGGGCTGCCGCCGAGGAACTTGCCGAAGCTTTCGACCTGGGCCAGTCCGACGCCTGTCTGCAGCGGATAGACGTCGACGCCGCAGCGGCCGATCGTGATCAGATCGAACAAGCTACCTCCCGGGACTCGGACCTAGCATGGCATATTGTCATGACATTCTGATGTCCGCTATGTTGCAAATTACGTCCTGCCCGAAACCCGCATATACCCCCATTTAGGACGTTCTGGAGGGTTCGCATGAGATTGCGAAAAATCTCGGCTGTCGCCGTCCTGGCCCTGTCGGCCGCCGCCTGCGGCCAGTCGTCCGGCGGCGGCGGTGACACCATCGAGCTGACGATCACCCAGAACGCGATCGCCGGCGGCAAGAACGCCAAGGGCGCCGAGTACATCGCGAAGTGGGTCATCCCCCAGTTCGAGGCGGCCCAGAAGGCGAAAGGGAAGGACGTCAAGGTCAAGTTCATCCCGAGCGGCGTCGACGACGAGCAGTACAAGACCAAGCTCTCCCTGGACCTGAAGTCCGGCAAGGGGGCGGACGTCTTCGACATCGACGGCATCTGGATGGGCGAGTTCGCCGAGGCCGGCTACATCAAGCCGCTGGCCGAGGTGGCGGGCCCCGAGACGGAGTCCTGGGAGGGCTGGAGCCAGATCCCCGAAGCGGTCCAGGGCCTGGCCACCTTCAGCGGCAAGAAGCACGCGCTGCCCGTCGGCACCGACGGCCGCGTCCTCTACTTCAACAAGACGCTCATGACCAAGGCGGGCCTGCCCGCCGACTGGCAGCCGAAGAGCTGGCAGGAGATCCTCGACGCCGGCGCCAAGCTCAAGTCCGCCGGCGTGCCCGTGCCGATCCAGATCAACGCCGGCACCGCGATGGGCGAGGCCACCTCCATGCAGGGCGTGCTCCCGCTGCTGGCCGGCGCCGGCGGCGAGGTGCAGAAGGACGGCAAGTGGACCGGCGCCGCCCAGCCGCTCAAGGACGCGCTCGGCCTCTACCAGAAGATCTACTCGCAGGGCCTGGGTGACCCCAAGCTCCAGCAGGAGGCCAAGGGCCGCGACAAGTCCTTCGCCCAGTTCGCCGAAGGCAAGATCGGCATCCTGATGGAGGGCGACTACTTCTGGCGCGGCGTCGTCAACCCCACCGACGGCGTGGCCAAGATGGCCGACCGCGACCAGACCGTCGGCTACGCGAAGATCCCCGCGATGGAGGCCGGCAAGGGCCTGCGCGGCCAGGACTTCGTCAGCATGTCCGGCGGCGCGCTGCGCACGCTCAACCCCAACAGCAAGCACCCCAAGGAAGCCTTCGAACTGCTCGCCTTCACGCTCTCCGCCGAGGGCCTGAAGGAGGAGACCAAGAACGGCAACGTGCGCATCACCCCGCGCACCGACGTCAACAAGGAGATCCTGACCGGCGACCCGCTGCTGGCCTACATCTCCGAGGAAGTGCTCCCGCTGACCGCCTACCGCCCGCCGGTCGCGCTCTACCCGCAGGTCTCCACGGCCCTGCAGGAGGCCACGGCCGCCGTGGTGAGCGGGAAGACACCGGACGAGGCCGCCGCGGAGTACCAGAAGAAGCTCGAAGGAATAGCCGGTGGCGCTGGCAACATCGCCTCCTGAGGCCCCGGCGCCCCCGGACAGGAAGACCTACAGCTCTGACGCGGCCGGTCTCGGCCGCGTCAGGGCGTCGGTCTTCGCCGCGCCCGCGCTGCTGCTCATCGCGGTCTTCCTGGTCTTTCCCGCGCTCTGGGTGCTCTACCTCAGCATCACCAACTACCGCCTCAGCGGCGTGCAGGCCCGCGACCCGCAGGTCGTCGGCCTCGACAACTTCTTCAACGCGCTGGCCAGCGGCAAGTTCTGGAACTCCACCTGGCTGACCGTGGAGTTCGTGCTCGGCTCCGCGGTCATCGGGCAGGTCGTGCTCGGCTTCACCATCGCGTGGCTGATGCGCGACCGGACCGGCCCGCTCAAGCGCCTGGTCGAGGGCCTGGTCATCCTCGCCTGGATCCTGCCCAGCGCCGTGGTGTCGTTCCTGTGGGTGGCGCTGCTCGACCGCGACGGCGGCACCCTGAACCTCCTCCTCGGCATCCCCGGCTTCGCCTGGCTGCTCGACTACCCGATGCTGTCGATCATCATCTTCAACACCTGGCGCGGCACCGCGTTCTCGATGATGTTGTACGGCGCCGCCCTCGGCAACGTGCCGCCCTCGCATCTGGAGAGCGCCCGCCTGGCCGGAGCCTCCGGCTGGCAGCAGTTGCGCGACGTCGTCTTCCCGCACATCCGCGGCCACATCCTGACCAACCTGCTGCTGATCAGCCTGTGGACGTTCAACGACTTCACCCCGTTCATGCTCACCGCAGGAGGGCCGGACGGGAAGACCGAGATCCTCGCCGTCTACGTCTACAAGGAGGCCCTGATCGGCGGGAACCTCGGCGTCGGCGCGGCCATCTCCGCGATCATCCTGCTGATCAACCTCGTGGTCGCCGTGTTCTACCTGCGGCTGCTCAGGAGGAAGTCATGAGCCCGCGGCGCGTACTCGGCCGGATCGGCTTCTACACGCTGATCGCCGTGGTGCTGGCCTTCTTCAGCGTGCCGCTGCTGTGGCTGGCCACGGCCCCGTTCACCAGCGACCCGACCTACGAGGTGTCGCTGCCCGACTTCACGCTCGCCAACTTCCGGGCGATCCTGGAGCATCCGTACGCGCTCGGGTCGCTCTACAACTCGCTGATCCTGGCCGTCGGCACCGCGCTGCTGGTCGTGGTGTTCGCGGCGCTGGCCGCGTACGCGCTGAGCCGGGTGCGCATCCCCGGCCGCGACGGGCTCCTCTACGCGCTCCTGCTGCTGTCGTCGATCATCACCGGCACCGCGGCGATGGTGCCGATCTACCAGCTCGCGGTCGAGCTGAACCTCATCGACACCCACCTCGGCGTCATCCTCATCCTCACCGGCGGCCTGCTGCCCGCGGCGATCTTCATGCTCAAGGACTTCATGGACACCACGCCCAAGTCCTACGAGGAGTCGGCGCGCGTCTTCGGCGCCTCGCCGCTGCAGATCGTGCGGCACGTGGTGGTCCCGCTGGTACGGCCGGGCCTCGCGACCATCGCCGTGTGGGCGATCGCCAACGTGTGGGGCAACTTCCTCATGCCGTACCTGCTGTTCAGCAGTGACCCGGAGAACCAGCCGGCCGCGGTGATCATCTATACGCTCTACACCGAGGGCGGCCAGGCCAACCTGCAGTTGCTGTCGACCTTCGGCCTCCTCTACTCGGTGCCGGTGGTGCTCATGTACCTGTTCGTCAGCAAGAAGTACGGCTTCCGCTTCCACGGAGGGATCAAGCGCTGATGTCGGCCATCGAACTGCGCGGCCTCACCAAGGTCTACCCCGGCGGCGTCCGGGCGCTCGACGCCCTCGACCTGGTCATCCCCGACGGCGAGTTCTTCGCCCTGCTGGGCCCGTCCGGTTGCGGCAAGACCACGCTGCTGCGCACCATCGCCGGGCTGGAGACCGCCACCTCCGGCGCGGTCGTCCTCGGCGAGCGCGACGTGACCAACATCCAGCCGGGCGCCCGCGACCTGGCGATGGTCTTCCAGGACTACGCGCTCTTCCCGCACATGGACGTCACCGACAACATCGCCTACCCGCTGCGCATCAAGAAGGTCGCCAAGGCCGCGCGCGGCGACAAGGCCCGCGAGGTCGGCGAACGGCTGGGCCTGGCCCAGCTCATGGACCGGCGCCCCGGCCAGCTGTCCGGCGGCCAGCAGCAGCGCGTGGCGCTGGCCCGCGTGATGGCCACGCAGGCGCGGGCGTTCCTGTTCGACGAGCCGCTGTCCAACCTCGACGCGCGGCTGCGGCTGGAGGCGCGCACGTTCCTCAAGCGGCTGCAGCGCGAACTCGGCGTCACCACCGTCTTCGTCACCCACGACCAGGCCGAGGCCCTGGCGATGGCCGACCGGATGGCGGTCATGGAGGCCGGGCACATCCGCCAGGTCGGCACGCCGGCCGAGGTGTTCCAGCGGCCGGCCAACACCTTCGTCGCCTCGTTCATCGGCTCCACGCCGATGAACCTGCTTGACGCCGTCGTACGGGGCGACAGTCTGGAGGTGTCCGGATGCAAGGTGGCCGTCCCCGAGTCGGCCGCCGGCCTGCTCACCGACGGGGAGAAGATCGTGTACGGCGTGCGTCCCGAGTACATGTCCTACTCCGCCGAGCCCGCGGACGGCGCGCTGGGCGGGAAGGTGTCGATCGTGGAGAACCTGGGCGCGTCCCACCTGGTGACGCTCGAGGTCGGAGCGGCCTCGGTGCAGGCGGTGGTGCCGGAGGGCCGCGAGCCCGTGCCGGGCGACGACGGCTACGCGCTGCCCCGGGCCGACCGCGCGCTGGCCTACCGCGACGGCGACCTGGTGGCGGCCGGACGCGGGGGTGCCGGAGCGTGAGCGTGATCCGAGGGCACTGGTCGCTGGACGACCGGCTGGAGCGCATCCTGCGCGAGGTGCCGTTCGAGGTGCCGGCGGGGGCGCGGTCGGTGACCGTGCGGCTGTCCTACGACCGCGCCCAGGGCGTGATCGACCTGGGCTGCGGCGGGCCGTCGGGCTTTCGCGGCTGGTCGGGCGGCGCCCGTGACGAGTACACGATCACGACCGAGTGGGCGACGCCCGGCTACCTGCCCGAGGCCTCGGGAGCCGGCCTGGAGGCGGGGATCTGGCAGGTGTGGCTCCGTCTGCACCGCATCCCGCCCGAGGGCCTGGACTACACGCTGGAGATTGAAACCTCCCCCCAGATCCCGAAATTTCCAGACACCCCGGAGCCGGAGATCGGCGCTCGCCCCCCTCGGCGCGACATCCCGGATATTTCGGGAATGCGGTGGTACGCGGGCGACTTCCACGCCCACACCGTCCACAGCGACGGCACCCTGACCATCCCCGAACTGGCCGAGCTGGCCGCCTCCCGCGGCCTGGACTTCCTGGCCGTCACCGACCACAACACCGTCAGCCACCATCCCTGGCTGGCCAAGACGGACCGGGGCATCACGCTCATCCCGGGCCAGGAGGTCACCACCGACCGCGGCCACGCCAACGTCTTCGGCGACGTCGGCTGGGTCGACTTCCGCGAGCCCGCCGACTCCTGGGCCGAGCACGCGATCGAACGCGGCGGCCTGATGTCGGTCAACCATCCGCTCGGCGGCGACTGCGCCTGGCTGCTGCCCATCGAGCGGCGCCCACGGGTGGCAGAGGTGTGGAGCTCCGGCTGGTGGGATCGCCGGTGGGGCGCCCCGCTGGCCTGGGCCGACGCCTGGCGGGACGACGTGATCGCGATCGGCGGCAGCGACTTCCACCGCCACGGCAGCGACGGCCTGCCCGGCGCGCCCACCACGTGGGTGCTGGCCGAGGACCCGAGCCTGATCCTCGACGCCGTGGCCGCCGGGCGCACCGCCGTCTCGGCGGGCCCGGACGCGCCCCTGCTGCTGCGGCTCGGCGACGAACTGCTCGCGCTCGGCGCCGACGGCCTGGTCCTGGTCCGCCCCGACGGGCGCCGCCAGGTGATCAGGGGCGAGCGCGTGCTGGTCCCCGGTACGGCGGGGCAGCACCGCCTGGAGACCTACGAGAACGAAGTGATGGCTCTATGTGCGTGACGGGAGAGAGGCACTCATGCGCGTGACACGGATCGCCAACGCCCCGGTGAGCTTCGGGGTGTTCGAGCTGAGCGACGGGCCCGCGCCCCTGAGCGCCGACGCGATGGTCGCGGCGCTGGCCGAGGCCGGATACCAGGGCATCGACCTGGGGCCGATCGGGTTCCTCGGGACCGGCGGGGAGTTCGCCCGGCGGCTGTCGGCGGCCGGGTTCCTGCTGGCCGGCGGGTGGGCGGACCTGCGCTACGGTGACGCCGATGGGTTCGCCGCCGGGCTGCCCGCGCTGGATGCCACGCTTGACGTCTTCGACGCGGCGCCGCCGTACGAGGAAGGCTTCGCGCCGCGACCGACGCTCGGCGAGTCCGGATCGCCCGCGCGCTTCGCCCGGCCCGGCGGGAACGCGCCCGGGCTGGAGGCGGGCGAGTGGGCCGGGTACGCCAAGCGTGTGCAGGAGGCGGTCGACCGCTGCCGGGCCCGCGGCTACGAGCCGGTCTTCCACCACCACCTCGGCACCAACGTGGAGACGACCGGCGAGATCGAACGCCTGCTTGAGCTCACCGACGCCCAGCTCTGCCTCGACACCGGGCACCTGCTGCTGGCCGGCGGCGATCCGGTGAAGGCGCTGCGCGACTGGCGCGGCCGGATCGGGCAGGTGCACGTCAAGGACGGCGATCCGGCCATCCTGGCCGCGGCGCTGGACGACGGCGCCGACCTGCGGGAGATCATGGGCCGCGGCGGGTTCAGCGCACTGGGCCGGGGCGTCCTCGACCTGCCCGGCGTCGTGCGGGCGCTGGACGAGATCGGCTACCAGGGCTGGATCGTCGTCGAGCAGGACACCCTGCCCGGCCGCCGCCCGATCGCCGACGTCATCGCCGACCAGGCCGCGAACCTGGCGAAGCTGAAGGACCTCGGGCTGTGAGCCAGAGGGGGAGGGGGAGCCGACGATGAGCACGAGGCTCGCACTGGTGGGGTGCGGGGCGGTCACCCAGGCCGTCTATGTGCCGCTGCTGTCGAGGCGGCGGGAGTTGTTCGAGGTCACGGCGGTCTGCGACCTGTCGCGGACGCTCGCCGACGCGGTCGGCGACCGGCTCGGGGTGACGCGCCGTCACACCTCGCTGGCCGGCATGCTGGCCGAAGGCGGGTTCGACGCCGTCGTCATGCTCGCCTCCGGCTCCCACGGCGAGCCGGTACGGCAGGCGCTCGCCGCCGGTTACGCCGTGTTGTGCGAGAAGCCGCTGGCGCTGACCGAGGCCGAGGTCGCGGCGCTGCCCGAGGGCAGGCTGATGGTCGGATACATGAAGCAGTACGACCCGGCGGTGCGCAGGGCCGAGGAGATCCTGGCGGAGCTGGGCGGGCCGGGCGTGATCCGCTCGGTCGAGGTGACCGTGCTGCACCCGAGCGGGGAGTCGCAGCTCGCCTTCGCCAACCTGGCGCACGCGCGGGACGTGGACGTCGAGCCGCTGCGGGCGGCCGAGAACACGATCCTGGACCGGGCGCTGGGCGAGCGGGCCACGGCGGAGCTGCGGTCGGTCTACAGCGTGGCGCTGGGCTCGATCTGCCATGATCTGTCGCTGTTGCGGCGCTTCACCGGCTCGCCGGTCGCCGTGGATCACGTCGAGCACTGGGGTGGTTCGCCCGGCTCAATCGAGATTTCTGGGCCTTTGCCGGTCGCCGGGCGATATTCCATTCGATGGCATTACCTGGAGGATTATCCGGCCTACCGGGAGACCGTCGCCATCCACCACACCAAGGGCACGCTGGAGCTGGCCTTCCCCGCCCCGTACCTGATGAACGCGCCCACCGTGCTGACCGTCGTCTCCGGGGCCGAGAGCCGCAACGAGTACCGGGACGTGACCGAGGCGTTCGAGACACAGTTGCTCGCCTTCCACGCGTTCGTGACCTCCGGCAAGCCGCCGCTCACCGACGCCGCCGGGGCGCTGGAGGACATCGTCACCGCCCAGCGGATCGCGGCACGCTACGCCGTACAGCATGACCTTGTCCTGGGGGGAGAAGCCCGTGAGCGTTGAGATCGTGCTGGTTCCGCACACGCACTGGGACCGGGAGTGGTACGAGCCGTTCCAGCGTTTCCGGCTGCGGCTGGTGGCGCTGCTCGACGAAGTGATCGAGACCATGGAACGCGAGCCCGGCTACCACTTCACCCTCGACGGGCAGCTGGCCTGCGTGGACGACTACCTGGAGGTACGGCCGGAGAACCGCGAGCGCCTGGCCGCGCTGGTGCGCTCCGGACGGCTGGCCGTGGGGCCGTGGCAGATCTTGCTGGACGAGTTCCTGTGCTCGGGCGAGAACATCGTGCGCAACCTGGAGCTCGGGCTCTCCCGCGCCGACAAGCTCGGCGGGGCGATGGAGGTCGGCTACCTGCCGGACATGTTCGGGCACGCCGCCCAGATGCCGCAGATCCTTCGGCGGGCGGGGCTGGAACACGCCTGCGTCTACCGCGGTGTGCCGTCGAAGGTGGTCACCGACGCCTTCGCCTGGGTCGCGCCCGACGGCAGCGCCGTCCGCACGCAGTACCTGCCCGAGGGCGGCTACGGCAACGGCGTCGACCTGATCCACGGCGCCGGGAAGCTGGAGGAGCGCGCGGCCGCCTTCGCCCGGCGGATGCGCCCGTGGCACGGACCCGAGGGTCCGCTGCTGGCCATGTACGGCACCGACCATTCCGCCCCGGTCGCCGGGCTGCCGGAACTGGTCGCGTCGATGGGCTCCCGCATGGACACCCTGTCCGGATACATCGAGGCCTTCGACCCGTCCGTCCACGGCCTGCCCCGCGTCGAAGGCGAGCTGCGCTCGCACGCGCGCGCCAACATCCTGCCCGGCGTCATCTCCGTGCGCGCCCACGTCAAGCAGGCCATGGGCCGCGCCGAACGCATGGTCGAGCGCTACGCCGAACCGCTGGCCGCCCTCTGGGGCGAGGACTGGCCGGGCCGCTTCCTCGACATGGCCTGGTGGCGCCTGGTCGACGCCAGCGGCCACGACTCCGTCACCGGCTGCGGCGTCGACGAGACCGCCCAGCAGGTCGCCGCCCGCATCGCCGAGGCCGAACACCTCGGCCAGGCCGTGCGCGACATGGTCACCAGCCGCCTGTCCGCCGCCGTCCCGTCCGACGGCGTACTCGTCGTCAACCCCACTCCCGCGGTACGGCGCGGCGTCGTCCTGACCCAGGTCGCCGGCCAGGACCCGCTCGCCGGACCCGGCGGGCCCCTCCACACCCAGACCCTCGAGTACGAGCCCACCCTGCTGCTCGACGAGGAGATGGACCCCGAGCTGGCCTTCTCCTTCATCCACGGCCCCGAGCTCTACGGCCAGCACATCACCGGCTGGAACGTCGAGGACGGCGTCCTGACCTTCACCGTCGCCCGGCACGGCGACGAGGCCTTCGACACCGCCGACATCGCCGCCGCGGCTGCCGGGGTCACCCGGGTACGCATCCTGGCCGAGCCCCGCCGTACCGTCGCCGCGCTGGTCGAGGTGCCCGCGCTGGGCCACACCAGCCTGCGTCCCGTTTCGTGGGAGCCCGGCCTGGCCCCGGCAGGCGGCATCGCCCCCGCCCGCGCGGAGGGGCAGGTCCTGGACAACGGCCTGCTCAAGGTCGAGGTCGCCGCCGACGGCACCCTCACCCTGACCGGCCCCGACGGCGTGACCGTCACCGGCGCCGGACGCGTCGTGGACGGCGGCGACGCCGGTGACACCTACAACTACGCGCCGCCGGCCGGTGACCGCCTGGTGGCGGAGCCGGTCGTGGTCGAGGTCTCCCCGGTGTGGTCGGGACCGCTGGTGGCCGCCTTCGACATCCGCCGCACGTACCTGTGGCCCGCCACCGAGTCAGAACCCATGACCGGCGCCGACCACGCCCGCGTCCCCCAGCTCGCCGCCCCCGACCCCGGCCGCGGCACCACCACGGTCGAAACGGTCGTGGAGACGCGAGTCGAACTGCGGGCCGGTGAGCCGTTCGTCCGGCTCCGCGTGGAGTTCGACAACCGGGTCAACGACCACCGGGTCCGCCTGCACATCCCGTTGCCGGTCGCGGCGACCTCGTCGTACGCGGAGGGTCAGTTCGCCGTCGTCGAACGCGGCCCGAGCCCGGAAGGCGGCTGCGGCGAAACCCCGCTGCCCACCTACCCGGCCTCCGCCTGGGTAGCGGCCGGCGGAGTGGCCGCCCTGCTGGAGCACGTCACCGAATACGAGATCACCGGCCAGGAACTGGCCCTCACCCTCCTGCGCTCGGTCGGCTTCCTCTCCCGCAACCGCAACGCCCTGCGCCCGGAACCCGCCGGCCCCCAGATCCCCACCCCGGCGGCCCAGTCCCGCGGGCTTCGCTCGGTGAGCTTGGCGCTGATGCCGTACAGCGGGGACTGGAGCGAGGTCCCCGCCGCGGCCGAAACCTTCCGCCACGACCTCCTGGCCGTCGCGGGCACCGGCACCGGCGACCTGCCCGAACCCCAGAGCGGCCTGTCGATAACCGGCCCCGGCGTGGCGATGACCTCGCTGCGCCGCCGCGACGACTGGAAGGAACTCCGCGTCGTCAACTACGCGCCGGCGCCCACCACGGCGACCATCGACGGCACCTTCACCGAAGCCCGCCAAGCCGACCTCCGCGGCCGCCCAGGCCCCGACCTACCGATCACCCCGGGCCACCTCGACCTGCCCCTCGGCCCCTGGGAGATCGCCACAGTGCAGTTCCGCTGACCGAACAGAGCAGCACCGCCCCTTCGGTGCTTGGGGCGGTGCTGCTGGGTGGTCAGGAAATGAAGAGCTCTCCGCCTGGCGGCAGGGACACGGCGCGCTTCGTCAGGCCGTCCAGGATCTTGACGTCGGTGCACCTTTCGATGATGGCGCGCTGCTCAGCGGTGACACGGATGTCGCGTGCCCGGGTATACCGGATCAGCTCGGCCGCAAGGGCCATGGTCTGTGCTCGGGCTCGCCCTACGGCTTTGCCCAGCTCAAGGATGCTCTCTGCGTACTCGCCTCGGTAGATCTCAGGACTGAGCTCCATCAGGTGAAGAGCTCCTCGGTCGTGGTGACGGAGAGGGCGCGCTCCACCCAGCGGTCGAGTGTCTCGATGTCGGAACAGGCTTGAATGCGAGCCTGCTGTTCGTCGGTGATCGGGATCCCGCGTGCCTTCAGCACCTTGACCACAGCCTTGGCTTCGCCCTTGGCGATGAGGCTCTGGGCGTACTCGCCCTGGTACAGGAATGACGTGGTCGCCATGAGCCGCTCCATTTCCTTCTGTGCGTCGCCGGTCAGGGCAACGGCAACGTATTCAGCATAGCGAGCCGCCGCAGACCGGTCGATGCTGTTCAGGGCTGTGGTGAGGGTGGCCAGGATGGTCTGGATCTCCGGGTCCTGGCCGTGGGTGATGGCCGAGATCGCGGCCAGGCCGATGTTGCCCACCGCCGTGGCGACATCGGTGATGACGGGGGTGTTGCGGGGGCCGATCACCAAAGGAGTGAGGGTCAGTCCGGGGTGTCCGGTGTGGATGGCCTTGCTTGCCCAGCGGGCGGTGGTGTCGCTGGGGCAGATGACGATGAGACAGGCGGGGCAGTGGTAGCGGGCGCGCATGTTGGCTATGTACGCCAGCCACGTTTCGCGTTTGACGGGGTCGCAGGCGAGCTGGACCTCGGTGATGACCGCGAGCCGGTCTTCGTCGCTCCCGTAGAGGACGGCGCCGTCCGCACGGTACTCAGCGGGAACGCACTCCGACAGCGAGCAGGTCACCACTTGACCGCTGTCGGAAGGGATCTGGAGGCGGTCGGCGAACAATGCCTCCAGCATGTGGGCGGTATGCCCGGGATCGAGGGTGGCGATACCCACCAAGCCCTCGTGAAGGGGGGTAACCATAGAGTAAAGCTACTGTAAGGATTCAGTCAGCTACTCTGTGTGTACGATATGTCCCCTTACCTGGTACCCCAGGAGTACGTCTGCTTTCGGAGCTTCAGGTAAACGAAGGACTCGGTGGCGCGGACCGCGGGGATGGCGCGGATCTTGCTGAGGATCTCCAGCAGGTGGGAGTCGCCCTCGCAGACCACCTCGACGATCACGTCGAAACTGCCCGCCGTCAGCACCACGTAGTCGATCTCGTCGATCGCCGAAAGCTCGTCGGCGACGAGCTCCAGGTCGCCTTCGCAGTTGACGCCGATCATGGCCTGGCGGGGGAAGCCGAGCGTCAGCGGGTCCGTGACCGCGACGATCTGCATCACCCCCGCGTCCTGCAGTCGCTGCACGCGCTGGCGGACCGCGGCCTCAGAAAGCCCCACCGCCTTGCCGATCGCGGCGTACGGCATCCGCCCGTCATTCTGCAGCTGCTCGATGATCTGCTTCGACAGATCGTCGAGCACGACCGACCCGGAAGCGGCGTCGTTGCTTCGGCGTACGCGGGGCGGGGTCGTCATCGCGGGGAATCCTCCTACCAGTCCGGCGTTACGGGTGCATTCCCGCTAGCTTGCCGTCCTGGTGCGACATGCTGTCAGTTCTCCCCGTCCTGTCAAGCGAATTCGTAGCAATTCGGTATCCTTTGCTTCGGAATCCCTTGTCTAGATGCGGTTACTCTGTCAGAGTCGCGGCATCTCAGCCACGTTCACCAGGAGGTCACACGTTGACCAGCCGTCTGCAGAACTTCATCAACAATGAGTTCGTGGACGCCAAGAGCGGCCGATTCTCCGATGTCATCGATCCCTGCACCGGCGAAGCCTATCTTCAGGCTCCGATCTCCGGTCCAGCGGATGTCGATGCCGCCTACGCCGCCGCGGCTGCCGCGTTCGAGTCGTGGGGTCAGACCACGCCGGGAGAGCGGGCCAATCTCCTGCTCAAGGTCGCCGAGGCGATCGAGGCGAGGGCCGATGAGATCAACGAGGCTGAGTGCCTCAACACCGGCAAGCCCCGCGCCCGCATGGCCGAGGACGAGACTCCGGTCGCGGCCGACCACTTCCGGTTCTTCGCCGGTGCGGCCAGGACCCTTGAGGGCCCGACGGCCGGTGAGTTCCTCGCCGAGCACACAAGCGTCATCAGGCACGAGCCGATCGGCGTCATCGGCCAGGTCACGCCCTGGAACTACCCGATGATGATGGCGGTCTGGAAGATCGCCCCGGCGCTGGCCGCCGGAAACACCATCGTGCTCAAGCCGTCGGACACGACGCCCGTATCCACCGTCAAACTCGCCGAGATCATCGGCAGCGTCCTGCCGCCCGGAGTCTTCAACGTCGTCACCGGCGACCGCGAGACCGGCGCGCTGGTCGTGGGCCACCCGACCGCCGCCATGGTGGCGATCACCGGCTCGGTCGGCGCGGGCATGGCCGTCGCCAAGACCGCCGCCGACGACCTCAAGCGGGTCCACCTGGAGCTGGGCGGCAAGGCCCCGGTCGTGGTCTTCGAGGACGTCAAGGACCTCAAGACCGCCGCCGAGTCCATCGCCACCGCCGGGCTCTACAACGCCGGCCAGGACTGCACCGCCGCCTGCCGCGTGCTGGTCCACGAGAGCGTGCACGACGAGTTCGTGGCCGCCCTCACCGCGGCCGCCGCCGGTACGGTCACCGGCGACCTGTCCAACGAGGACGCCCTGTACGGCCCGCTGAACAACGAGAACCAGCTCACCAGGGTCCAGGGCTTCATCGAGCGGGCCCCGTCGCACGCCAAGGTCCTGACCGGCGGGCACCGCGTGGGCGACAAGGGCTACTTCTTCGCTCCGACCATCGTCGACGGCCTCAAGCAGGACGACGAGATGGTGCAGAACGAGGTCTTCGGCCCGGTCATCACGGTCCAGACGTTCACCGACGAGGCGGACGCGCTGGCCAAGGCCAACGACGTGCGCTACGGCCTGTCGGGCTCCGTCTGGACCTCCGACCACGGCCGCGCGATGCGGATGTCGAACAGGCTCGAGTTCGGCGTGGTGTGGGTCAACACGCACATCCCGTTCGTGAGCGAGATGCCGCACGGCGGCTTCAAGCACTCCGGCTACGGCAAGGACCTGTCGGTCTTCGGTCTTCACGACTACACGCGCGTCAAGCACGTCATGCACTACATCGGAGACTAGATGCACGCGATCCAGCTCGATGACGTCGTCAAGGAGTACCAGTCGCACGGCGAGGTCGTCCAGGCTGTGAAGGGCGTCACGCTGGAGATCGCCGAGGGGGAGTTCTTCTCCCTCCTCGGCCCCTCCGGTTGCGGCAAGACCACGACCATGCGCATGATCGCGGGCTTCGAGGAGCCCTCGAAGGGCGTGGTCAAGCTGCTCGGGAAGGACGTCACCAACGTCCCGCCCAACAAGCGCGATGTGAACATGGTCTTCCAGTCCTACGCGCTGTTTCCGCACATGAACGTGTGGGACAACGTGGCCTTCGGGCTCAAGCAGAGGGGCGTCGCCCAGGCCGAGATCCGGCAGCGGGTGACCGAGATGCTGGAGATCGTCGACCTGACCGGCCGCGAGAAGCGCCGCCCGCGGGAGATGTCCGGCGGCCAGCAGCAGCGTGTGGCGCTGGCCAGGGCTCTGGTCAACCGCCCGCGCGCGCTCCTGCTCGACGAACCGCTCGGCGCCCTCGACCTGAAACTGCGCCAGGCCATGCAGATCGAACTCAAGCGCATTCAGCGCGAGGTCGGCATCACCTTCGTCTACGTCACGCACGACCAGAACGAGGCGCTGACGATGAGCGACCGCATCGCCGTCATGAACGACGGCCTCGTGGAGCAGCTCGCCGGCCCGCGTGAGATCTATGAGCGCCCGGCGACGCAGTTCGTCGCCGGCTTCATCGGCACATCCAACCTTCTCGCCGGTACGGCTGCCGCCGGCGTGCTGCCCATCGGCGGTGGCCGGGTCCTGGTTCCGGGCCAGGACGGCGACGTTTCGGTCACCGTACGCCCGGAGAAGATCACCATCGACACCGCTGAGCCGAACGGCCAGGTCAGCGCGGTGCCGGGCACGGTCGCCGAAGTGGTCTACCTCGGTACCTACAACAGTTACGCCGTGGCCCTCGCCGACGGGGCCGAGGTCACGGTATTCCAGCAGAACGCGCACGACTCCACTACCACGGCCGAGCGGGGTGACTCGGTCTGGCTGTCGTGGCAGCCGCAGCACTCATATGTGATTGGAAGTTGAAGGCCATGGACCCCGTGAACAAGATCGCCCTTCTGCGTGGGATGACGCAGACCCGCACCCGGCGTGAGGCGTTGCGGCTCGCCGGGCTGTCGGCCACCGGGCTGATGCTGGCCGCCTGCGGTGTGCAGGGTCAGAAGCAGGCCCCGGCCAAGCCGGACGCGGTCCAGGACTATTGGGCCAAGCAGAAGAAGACCGGCAAGGTCGTCTTCGCCAACTGGCCCGAGTACATGCCCGAGGACAAGAAGCCGCTGGAGGAGTTCAAGAAGGCGACCGGTATCTCTTACGAGTACAAAGAGGTCATCGACGAGAACGCCTCCTTCTTCGGCAAGGTCGACCCGGTGCTCAGGGCGGGCCAGTCGCTCGGCTACGACATCGTGGTCATGACGAACGGCATCCAGCTCCAGCACATGATCGAGCTGGGCTACGTGGTCCAGCTGGACCAGTCGAAGCTGCCGAACTTCAACGCCAACGCGGGCGCCAAGTACAAGGACCGCGCCTACGATCCGGGCAACGTCTACACCGTGCCCTACACCTCGGGCATCACGGGGATCGCCTACAACACCAAGTACGTCAAGGACGACATCACCAGCATCAACGCGTTGTTCGATCCCAAGTACAAGGGCCGCGTCGGGATGATGCGCGACGCCCAGGAGATCGGCAACTTCGGCATGTTCGCGCTGGGAATCGACCCGGAGAAGTCGACGCAGGCCGACTGGGAGAAGGCCGGCGCCAAGCTCAAGGAGCAGCGCGACGCCGGGCTGGTGCGCAAGTACTACGACCAGGACTACATCGACGCCGTCTCCAAGGGTGACGTGTGGCTGACGATGGCCTGGTCGGGCGATGTGTTCCAGCGCCAGCTCGCGGGTGAGCCGGTCAAGTTCGTGGTGCCGGGGGAGGGCGGCACGATCTGGACCGACAACATGCTCATTCCCAAGGGCGCGGCCAACCCGATCGACGCGATCACGCTGATGGACTGGTTCTACAAGCCGGAGATCGCCGCCGAGCTGGAGGAGTTCATCCAGTTCGTCACCCCGGTCCCCGCGGCGCACGACATCCTCAAGGCGAAGGTGGCGACGCTGCAGGGCAAGGAGAAGACGGATCTGGAGACGCTGGTCAACAGCCCGCTGATCTTCCCGACCGAGGGCGACTACTCCAAGCTGCGCGGTTACACCCAGCTCACCACCAAGACCGAGCAGGTGTTCAACCGCATCTTCCAGACCGTCACCCAGGCCTAGGCATGAAAGGCCGGCTTACCCCCTACCTGCTCGCACTGCCGAGCTGGCTATGGCTAGGGATCTTCCTGGTGGTGCCGCTGGCGGCGATGGCCTCGGTCTCGACGACCACCGGCAACAACATCGACGGCTTCGTCCAGACCTTCGCCTTCTCCAACTACACCGACGCCCTGAGCCGCTACAGCACCCAGCTGGCCCGCTCGTTCGCCTACGGGGCCATGGCCACCGTCGCGATGCTGGTGATCGGCTACCCGGTGGCGTACTTCATCGCCTTCAAGGGCGGTACGCGCAAGTCCACCTACCTGTTCCTGCTCCTGCTGCCGTTCTTCGTCTCGTTCGTGCTGCGCACGATCTCGTGGGGCTTCCTGCTGGCCGACGACGGCATCCTGCTCGGCACGCTGAAGGGCTGGGGGCTGCTGCCCGCCGGTTTCCACGTGCTGGCCACGACCTTCTCGGTGGTGGCGGGGCTGACGTACAACTGGCTGCCATTCATGATCCTGCCGATCTACGTCGCTCTGGAGCGCGTGGATCCGCGCGTGATCGAGGCGGCCCAGGACCTGTACGCGACCCGCCTGGCCGCCTTCCGCAGGGTGGTGCTGCCGCTGTCGCTGCCCGGTGTGTTCGCCGGGGTGCTGATGACGTTCGTGCCCGCCACGGCCGACCCGGTCAACGCCCAGATCCTCGGCGGAACCTCGAACACGATGATCGGCAACGTCATCCAGACCGAGTACCTGACGAACCTGGCCTACCCGTCGGCGTCGGCGCTGTCGTTCACGCTGATGGCGGTGCTGCTGGTGGGCATCTTCATCTATGCCAAGGCGCTGGGCACGGAGAACGTTCTGGAAGCGGCGGCCAACCGATGAGAACGAACCGTCTGGGCGACCGCCTCCTCCACGCCTACACCTGGCTGATCATCGTCTGGCTGTCCGCGCCGATCGCCGTGATGATCCTCTTCGGGTTCAACGACAAGAAGAGCAAGTCCAACACCAGTTGGCAGGGCTTCACGCTGCGCTGGTATCAGGAGCTCTTCTCGATCTCGGACCTGTCCACCGCGCTGATCAACTCGCTGGTGATCGCGGTCGCCAGCACCGTGGTGACCGCGGTCATCGGCACGATGCTGGGCCTCGCGCTCGGCCGCTTCCGGTTCCGGGGCAAGGGCGTCACCAACTTCCTGGTCTTCGTCGCGATCTCGACGCCGGAGCTGGTCATGGGCTCCTCGCTGCTGTCGCTGTTCGTCTCGGCGAACATGCCGCGCGACTCCGTCACGATCATCATCGCGCACGTGCTGTTCTCGCTGTCGTTCGTGACGGTGACCGTACGGGCCAGGGTGGTCACGCTCGACCCCTCGCTTGAGGAAGCGGCCAGGGACCTCGGCGCCACGCCGTGGGGTACCTTCCGGCAGGTGACGCTTCCGGCGATCATGCCGGGTGTCGCGGCGGGGGCGATGCTGGCCTTCGCGCTGTCGGTCGACGACTACGTGGTGACGAGCTTCGTCAACGGCTCGACCATCACGTTCCCGCTGTGGATCGTCGGGTCGGTGAAGACCGGCATCCCGCCGCAGGTTAACGTCATGGGTACGCTGATCTTTGGTGTCGGAGTGCTGATCGCCGTGGCCAACTTCGTCTCGGCTCGGCGGCGCCGTACCTGAGAAATCCGACCTTCCCCCCGCCGGTCGGCGGGGGGTTTGGCATACAAGAACGACAAAGAACAGGGAGGCGAGATCGGATTTCGGCGGGGGGAACCCGTGCGTGATCACTCATAAGATCCCGCAATTTTCGTATTTCACACTAACTTCGTAGGGAAGTGGGATTTGTGGATCCGCTGAAGGCGCTTGCTGATGCGGAGCGCAAGCCGTACTGGCTGGACAGTCCGGCCAGACCTGAGCCGCAACCGCGGCTCTTCGGACAGACGACCGCCGACCTCGTCGTCGTCGGCGGGGGGTTCTCGGGGTTGTGGACCGCCCTGATGGCCAAGGAACGCGACCCCTCCCAGGACGTCGTCCTGCTGGAAGGCCGCAGGATCGGCTGGGCGGCCACCGGCCGCAACGGCGGGTTCTGCATGGCGACCCTCACGCACGGGCTGGCCAACGGGCTGGAGCGCTGGCCCGAGGACATCGAGCGGCTCGAGAACATGGGCGTGGAGAACCTCGACGAGATCGAGGCGACCCTGCGCCGCTACGACATCGACTGCTCCTTCGAACGCACCGGTGAACTGCACGTGGCCACCGAGCCGTGGCAGCTCGACGACCTCAACGAGCACCTGGACCTGATCTCCGACCTCGGGCTCGACTACGTGCCCCTGGACCGGGAGCAGGTGCGGGCCGAGGTCGACTCGCCCACCTACCTGGGCGGGCTGTGGGAGCGCAGCGGCTGCGCCATGCTCGACCCGGCCAAGCTGGCCTTCGGGCTGCGCGCGGCCTGTCTCAAGCTCGGCGTCAGGATCTACGAGCGCTCGCCGGTCCGCGCACTCGACGACGACGGCGTCACCATGACGTTGCGCACCCCGCACGGCAGCGCCGCCGCGCCCAAGGTCGCGCTCGGCACCGGCGTCTTCCCGCCGCTGCTGCGCCGGCTCAAGCACTTCGTCGTGCCGGTCTACGACTACGCGCTCATGACCGAGCCCATGTCACCCGCCCAGCTCGCCTCGGTGGGCTGGGAGAACCGGCAGGGCGTCGGCGACTCGGCCAACCAGTTCCACTACTACCGGCTGAGCGACGACAACCGCATCCTGTGGGGCGGCTACGACGCCGTGTACTACAACGGCGGCCGCCTCAAGCCCGAGTACGACCAGCGCGACGAGACGTTCGTCAAGCTGGCCGGGCACTTCTACGACACCTTCCCGCAGCTGTCCGGCCTGCGCTTCACCCACCGGTGGGGCGGCGTCATCGACACCTGCAGCCGCTTCTCCGCCTTCTTCGGCCAGGCCCACGGCGGCCGGCTGGCCTACGCCGTCGGCTACACCGGCATGGGCGTGGGCGCCACCCGCTTCGGCGCGAACGTCATGCTTGACCTGCTGTCGGGCGAGCGTACCGAGCGGACCGAGTTGCGGATGGTCAAGGAGAAGCCGGTGCCGTTCCCGCCGGAGCCGGTCCGGTCGGGGGTGATCCAGTTCACCCGGTGGTCGATCGCCCGTGCCGACCTCCACCAGGGCAAGCGCAACCTGTGGTTGCGCACGCTCGACAGGATGGGCCTGGGCTTCGACTCCTGAGTCCCGCGCGCGGCCGTGGACACCCGGGCCCACGGCCGCCCAGACTTGGGGCATGAGAGTGGAGTTCTCCGCCGACGGGATCGTGCTGGCCGGCGACCTGCGAGTCCCCCCAGGCTCCGGGGTACGGCCGGCCGTCGTGCTGACCGGCCCCTTCACCGGCGTGCGTGAGCAGGTGACCGGGCTTTACGCCGAGCGGCTGGCCGCCGAGGGGTTCGTCACGCTGGCCTTCGACCACCGGTGCTGGGGGGAGTCGGGAGGCGAGCCCCGGCGGCATGAGGACGTGCAGGGCAAGCTGCACGACCTGCGGGCGGCGGTGTCGCTGCTGCGGTCGCGGCCGGAGGTGGATCCGGAGCGGATCGCGGCGGTGGGCATCTGCCTGGGCGGCGGATATGCCCTGAAATTTGCTGCATTTGATCCCAGGGTTAAGGCTTTCGCCGGGGTCGCGGGGGCGTACAACAATCCGTACGCGATGCGGACGGGCATGGATTACCAGGGCGCGCTGGACGGGTTCACCGGCGTGCTGGAGCGTCAGGACCTCGGTGGCGCGGTCGAGTACGTGCCCGCAGTGTCCGCGGACGGGGAGGCGGCGATGCCGGGAGACGAGCCGTTCGCCTACTACGGGACCTCCCGCGGCGCGGCGGCGTCCTGGAAGAACGAGGTGACCAGGGCGAGCATCCGCGAGCTGATCACCATGGACAACATGATGGGCGCCGACTTCCTGTCCCCGAAACCGGCGCTGATCGTGCACGGGGTGATCGACCGGTTCTGCTCGCCCGAAGGGGCCGAGGAGGTGTACCGGCGGCTGGACGAGCCCAAGAAGCTGGTCTGGCTGGATGCCAAGGAGCACGTGGACCTGTACGACCGCGAGCCGTACGTGGGACAGGCGGTGGCCGAGGTGGCGGCCTTCCTCCGCGAACACCTCGCCGCCTGACGAACCCCCGCCCGATATTAGTGCTGGTTAGTGCCCTTTCCCGGATATCGGGGCGTGTGACCTGTTGAGGTGGTGGGCAGAGATCATCCTGTAATGGGAAGATCGCCACCCCCGGGGCGAGGTCGTGTTCCGGGGGGACGGGCATGCGTGCTGGGTGGCGATCGGCTGTCATCGGTGGGGTCGTCGCGGGCGTGGCGGGCGTGGCGGGGTGTGGTGGCGGGGGTGCGGTGGTGCCGTTCGCGCCGCATGTGCACGTGGCCAACCCCGCCTGTGTGCTGAAATATCCGGACCCGGTGGGTGGGGCGGCGGCGCGAGGGCGGCTTCAGCGGGATCTCGACCGGTATCTGACCCGGCAGCCCGGACGGATCGTCTACAGCGCGCACGAGCTGGTCAGCGGGCTGCGGCTGTCGTACCGGGAGCATGAGAGCGGCATGATCACCGCCAGCGGCAGCAAGGTGGACATCCTGACGGCGCTGATGCTGCGGCGGGGGCGGCTCAGCGCCGCGGAGAGCGACCTGGCGGCCCGGATGATCCGGGAGAGTGACAACCACGCCGCCGACGCGCTGTGGTGGCGGGTCGGCGCGGGATACGGGATGGGGAACTTCTACCGGCGGATGGGGTTGCGGGAGACCACCCCGGGGCCCAGCCGGTACTGGGGCGGGACCAACACCAGCCCGGCCGACCGCATCCGGCTGCTGCGGCTGCTGGTCAAGGGTGGCGCGGGACTGTCGGCCGCCCATCGGGCGCACATCCTCGGATTGATGAGCCGCGTGCAGGCCGATCAGGCTTGGGGGGTCAGCGCCGCCGCGCGGCCCGGGGACCGGGTGGCGTTGAAGAACGGGTGGACTCCCCGGCCCTTCGTGCACAACACCTGGGCGGTCACCAGCTACGGCCGGATCCACGGGCCGGGGCGTGACCTGCTGCTGGCCGTGCAGACGGACCTGCAGCCGGGGGAGGGACGGGGCATCCAGGCCATCGAGGGCCTCGCGCGGCTGATCGGCGGGCGCCTCGACGCCCTGTCGCCCCGCATCACCCGCACCTGCCCCTCCGTCCCCGCCATCACCTGACACCGCCGCCACGGGCCCACGCACGGCCCCCAGCGCCCCCTTCGCCCGCGCCCCTTCCCACCGAGGTCTCTTTCCAGGTTCGGTGGAGCCGGGTTGGCGAGGTGGGGTTGGTGGCGGGGGATGGGTGTGTTCAAGGGCACCCGTCGAGGGGCAATAAAGGGGGATCATCCGGCGTTGTAGCTCACTGTTAGACCGCTCGGCGGCCGACTGAACCACGTCGGTATCACCCCGGTCGAAGCCCACCACGACGGTGCGCTCCCGGGAGGCTCCGTCATGACCTGGACGGAGACCAGATGAGGTCCTACCTGAACGTGCTGGCCACCCCCGGCGCCTGGCGGTTCCTGGCGCCCGCGTTGGTGGCCCGCCTGCCGTACGCGATGCTGCAGATGGGTGTGCTGCTGCTCGTGCAGTGGTCCACCGGCTCCTATGGCGCGGCCGGGATCGCCGCCGCGGCCGCCGCGGTGTCACAGGCGCTGGTGGGGCCGCAGACCGGCCGGCTCGCCGACCGCTACGGCCAGCGCAGGGTGCTGCTGCCGCAGATCGCCGTTCACGGGCTGGCGCTCGGGGCGCTGCTCGCGCTGGCTTCCGGGCGGGCGGCGGTGCCGTTCCTCGTGCTCACCGCCGCGCTGGCGGGAGCGTCGGTACCGCAGGTCGGGGCCATGGTCAGGGCGCGCTGGGCGCACCGGCTGGGTGGTTCTGGGAAGCTGAACACGGCCTTCGCGGTCGAATCGATCACCGATGAGCTGACCTTCACGCTCGCCCCCGTCCTGCTGGTGGGGCTGTCCACGGGGTTCTCGCCGGTCGTGGCCCTGCTGGGCGCGCTGGTGCTGATCGTGGCCGGGACCGTCGTGTTCGCGAGCGTGCGGACCGCGCTGCCCGAGCCGATGCCGGTCCGGGTGCGGGCCACCGGCGGGGTGCTGCGGCTGCGCGGCGTCGCGCCGCTGGCGCTCGCCTTTCTCGCCATGGGTTCCGTCTTCGGCTCGCTGCAGGTCGGCATCACGTCGCTGACGGCCGCGCTGGGCGAGCCCGCGCTGGCCGGCCCGATCTACGGGACGTTCTCCGCCGCGAGCGTGATGGGCGGGCTGCTCTACGGCGCCGTCCGCTGGAAGGTCACCGCGCGCGTCCGGCTGGTGGCCGGCCTGGCGCTGCTGGCCGTCGCGACCACCGCGCTCACGTTCGCGGGCTCCATCCCCATGACGTACGGCGCCGCCGCCCTCGCCGGCCTGGTGATCGCCCCCGTGGTGATCACCGGCTACACGATCATCGACGACCTGGTCCCGGCGGACGTGCGTACCGAGTCGTTCACCTGGCTCAACGGCGCCATCGGCCTCGGCATCGCGACCGGCGCCTCGGTGGCCGGTCAGCTGGTCGACCAGGCCGGCCCCGCCCTCGCCTTCGTGGTGCCGCCGCTCATGACCGGCCTGGCCGCCCTCCTGGTCCTGGTACGGCTGCGCAGCCTCCGCCCCCAGCCGGAGCCCGCGGTCACCGGTGGGCAGGTTCTTCAGCGTCGGTGATGACCTTGGGCACCCCGCGCAGCCCGGCCAGCGCGAGCCCCGCGACGACCACCAGGATGGCGGCGGTGACCACCGAGGTCGTCTGCATCCCGGCCACGAACGCCCGCTCCGCCGCGCCGATCAGCTCACCGGCCCGCTCGGCGGGCAACGTGCTCGCCAGGTTGATCGCGTCGGTGATCGACTCGCGGGCGGCCGGGTCCGGATAGGTCATGTTGGCGCGGTAGGTGCTGGTCAGGACCGTGCCGAGGACGGCGATGCCGAGCGCGCCGCCGAGTTCGAAGGCGGTCTCGGAGATGGCCGCAGCGGCCCCGGCGCGCTGTTTGGGCGCGGTGGCCAGCACGTTGTCGTTGTTCACGGTGAACGTGAGCCCGATCCCGATGCCGCCGATGACCATGGGAACCAGCAGGTAGAAGTAGTTCAGGTCGGTGCCGAGCGTGGCGTACCAGGCGAAGGACACGGCGTTCATGGCCAGTCCGAGCGCGACCACGCCGTTGCGGCCCATGACCCGGATGAGCGGCGCGGCGACCATGCCGCCGACGGCGCCGGACAGGCCACCGGGCAGGCTGGCCAGGCCCGCCTGGAGCGGCGACCAGCCGATGACGAGCTGCAGGTACCAGGCGAACATGAGCGACATCGCCATCATCGTGAAGATGGCCAGCAGGTTCGTGCCGATGGAGGCGCTGAAGGCGCGCTTGGCGAACAGCCGCACGTCGATGAGCGGATGGGCCAGCCGCGTCTGGCGCCGTGCGAACACCACCAGCGCCGCGGCTCCGAGCACGCCGGCCGCGAGGACGTCAGGGGCGCCGAGACCGTTGTGCGCCGCCTCCTTCACCGCGTAGATGACGGCGACCACGCCGGCGAAGGACAGCACGACGCTCAGCACGTCGATCCGGCCCGCGTCCGGGTTGCGCGACTCCGGCAGCACGAGGTAGCCGCCGACGAGCACGACAGCCATGATCGGCAGGTTGATCAGGAAGACCGATCCCCACCAGAAGTGGTCGAGCAGGACGCCGCCCACGACCGGCCCGATCGCGAACCCGGCCGCGCTCATCGAGCTCCAGATGCCGATCGCGGTGGTGCGCTCGCCGGGCTCGGTGAAGACGTTGCGGATGATCGACAGGGTGGACGGCATGATCGTGGCCGCCGCGACGCCGAGCAGCGCCCTGGCCGCGATGAGCAGCTCGGCGCTGGGGGCGTAGGCGGTGACGACGGAGGCGGCGCTGAACGCCACGGCGCCGATGAGGAGCAGCCGCTTGCGTCCGATCCGGTCGCCGAGGTTGCCCATGGTGATGAGCAGGCCGGCGAGCGCGAAGCCGTACATGTCGCCGATCCACAGCAACTGCGTCGGGGAGGCGCCGAGGTCGGCGACCAGCCTCGGCAGGGCGAGGTGCAGGACGGTCAGATCGAGGGAGAGGAGGAGCGTGGCGAGGCAGGCGATCGCCAGGCAGGCCCATTTACTGCGCATGCCGCCCACCCTGGGCGGCGGCGCTGACCGGTCACTGACCGGTGGCTGACGGTTTCTCCGCGAGCTCCAGCGCCTCGCGCGGCGTGAGCGTGCGCAGCAGCTTCGCGATCTCGCCGTCGCCGCGCGCCTCGGCGGTCGCGGCCAGGCCGTCGATCGCGGGCCGTGACAGTTGCTTGAACGTGCGCTGCGCTTCGCCCAGAGCCGTGGCGAAGCGGTCCCACGCCGCGTCCGTGTCGCCGGCGGCCAAGTCGAGCCGGCCGAGCGCGAGGTGGATGCGGGCCCGCGTGTCCACGACGGCGTACCAGCCTTCCGGGCACTCGGTCAGCGCCTGCTCCAGGTAGGCGCGGGCCGCCTCGGCCCGCCCGCGCTTCGCGGCCACCTCGCCCAGCCCGAAGTGCGCCCACGCCAGCGTGTCCGGCGCGCCGATCCTGCGGGCCTGCTCGGCGGCGCGCAGGTAGCCCGCCTCGGCCTCGTCCAGATCGCCGAGGCACAGGACGCTGTCGGTGCGGCGGCACAGGTTCTCGGCGGCGTCGGCGCTCGCGCCCAGCTCCTGCGACAGCGCCATCGCCCGGTCGGCCAGCGCGATCGCGCCCGCGTAGTCGCGGCGTTCGAAGCGCAGGTCCTGGAGCCCGCCCAGCGCCAGCATGCAGCCCCAGCGTTCGCCGATGGCGGTGAAGTCGGCCAGCGCCTGCTCGAACCGCTCCGCGGCCTCGTCCAGCTGGTCGTAGGCGTGGTGGACGAAGGCGGTGCCCAGCGACGTCAGCGCCCGCGTCCACGGCGAGAGCAGCATCCCGGGCGGCGGCGCCACGTCCGCCGGCCGGTAGCCCGCCGGCGGTCCGGTGAACAGCGGCATCAGCATGGTCAGGAACTCGACCCGGAACGGCAGCCGGTACTCGTACAACCCGTCCGCGAGCAGCTCACGGCGGCGCGCCAGGTCCGCGGAGGCGCGGCCGTCGGCCGAGGCGGTCAGCACACACGCCGCGTACTCCTCCTCAAGACCCTCGGGCGGCCGCTCGCCCATCGTGTCGAGCACCAGGTTGGCGAGCTGCGCGCTGACCACCCGGTGCCCGCGCATCCACCAGTAGCAGGACATCCGGGAGATCAGCCGCAGCGCCAGCTCGATCTGTCCCGTCTCGCCCACCCAGCGGATCGCCGCGTGCAGGTCGTCGCTCTCCTCGTCCAGGCGCGCCAGCCACGGCAACTGGTCGCGGGTACGCAGCCGGGCGTCGGCCTCGGTCGCCAGCTCCAGGCAGTAGGCGGCGTGCGCGGCCAGCGTGGCGTCCAGCTCGCCCGCCTCGGCCAGCCGCTCGGCGCCGTACGCGCGGATCGTCTCCAGCATGCGGAAGCGGCCGTCGACCAGCTCGACCAGCGACTTCTCCGCCAGCGAGGTCAGCACGTCCTCGGTGCCGGGCCCGCCGCCTGACACCCGCTCCGCCGCCTCCACCCGGCCGCCGCCCACGAACACCGTCAGCCTGCGCGCCAGCCGCTGCTCGCCGGCGTCGAGCAGGTCCCAGCTCCAGTCGACGACCGCGCGCAGCGTCTGGTGCCTGGGCAACGCGGTACGGCTGCCGCGGGTCAGCAGCCGGAAGCGGTCGCCGAGCCGTTCCGCCACGTCGGCCAGCGTCAGCGTACGCAGCCGGGCCGCGGCCAGCTCGATGGCCAGCGGCAGGCCGTCGAGCGCCCGGCAGATCCCCACGATCAGCTCCAGGTCCGCGCCCTCCACGGCGAAGTCCTGCCGTACGGCCGCCGCCCGGTCGGCGAACAACCGCACCGCCGGATAGTCCAGCGGGTCGGGCACTCCGGGCGGCGGCAGGCGCAGCGGCGGCACGGGCACGAGCGACTCGCCGGTGATGGCCAGCGCCTCCCGGCTCGTGGCCAGCACCCGCAGGGCGGGGCAGACGGCCAGCAGCTCGTCGGCCAGCTCCGCCGCGGCGGCCACCAGGTGCTCGCAGTTGTCCAGGACGAGCAGCAGCTTCCTGTCGGCCAGCGCCGCCACCAGCCGCTCGCGGGGCGCGGGGGCGGGGCGGCCGGGCCCGGCGACCGGCGCGTCCCTGATGCCCAGCGCCGCCAGCACCGCGCGCACCAGGCCGGTGGCGTCGGCCACCGGGGCCAGCTCCACGAAGCAGACGTCGCCGGGCGTACGCTCGGCCGCCTCGGTGGCCAGCCGCGTCTTGCCCGCGCCGCCGGGGCCGATCAGCGTCACCAGCCTGGCCGAGTCGAGCAGGGTGCCCAGCCGCTCCAGGTCGTCGGCCCGGCCGACGAAGCTGGTCAGCTGCGAGCGCAGGCCGAGCCTGGTCACGCCCTCCTGCGCGCCGCCCAGGGCCGGGTCGGCGCGCAGGACCGCCAGGTGCGCCGCGGTCATCTCGGCGCCGGGCTCCACACCGAGCTCCTCGTCGAGGATGCGGCGGCCTTCCTCGTAGGCGGTCAGCGCCTCGGCCTGGCGGCCGCTGCCGTACAGGGCGCGCATGAGCTGGGCGCGCAGCCGTTCGCGCAGCGGGTGGGCGGTGATGAGCTGGCGCAGCTCGGCGACCAGGTCGCGGTGGCGGCCGAGCGCCAGGTCGGCCTGGACGCGGTCCTCCACGGCCGCCAGGCGCAACTCCTCCAGCCGGGCGGCGGCCGCCCCGGCCAGCGGCGCGTCGCTCAGCGGAGCGCCGTGCCACAGGTCAAGGGCCTCGCGGAGCACGGCGGCGGCGGTGCGGGCGTCACCCGAGCCGAGCGCCTGCCTGCCGTCGGCGGCCAGCTTCTCGAACCGGTGCGCGTCGACCTGCGACGGGTCGGCCGCCAGGCGGTAGCCGGCCGGATGGAACTCCACCAGGTCCTTGCCCAGCGCCCGGCGCAGCCGCGACACCTGCGACTGCAGGGCGTTGGCGATGCCTTCCGGGGGGCGGGTGCCGTACAGGTCGTCGACGAGCTGCTCAGCGGGGACGATGCGCCCGGCCCGCAACGCGAGGAGGACGAGCAGCGCCCGCACCCGCGGGCCGCCGAGCACGACCTCCCGCCCGTCCTCGGCCTGGACCTTGGCCGGGCCAAGGATCTGGAAGCGCATGCCTCGATTATCGGGGTTGCGGGAGCATCGCGGCGATCTGCTCGTAGGTCGGCATCGCCCGCCGTTCGTCTCCCAGTACGGCCAGCATCCCGCGCAACGACGCCCGGTACAGCAGCGAACCCGTGCTGACCCGCGCCACCCCCGCCTCGGCCAGCGCCTCCATCGGCGGGCCGTAGAGCACGTTGCCCGGCCGGCTCGTGCTCCTGACGATCTCCGCGATCCGCGCCGGGTCCGTCAGGCCGGGGACGAAGACGCCGTCGGCCCGCTCGTACGCCTTGACCCGCTCAATGGCGTCGTCGCCGGTCCTGAGCCAGTGCGCGTCGGTACGGGCGTTGACGAACACGCCGTGGCCGAGCGCCGCCTCGATGATCTCCTGGTGGTGCGCGGTGTCCCTGAGCGTGCCGTCGGGCCGTCCGTCCTCCAGGTTGACGCCCGCCACCCCGGCCCGCCCCAGCTCCGCGACCAGCGCGGCCACCTCGGCGGGGTCGTCGCTGAACCCGCCCTCGATGTCCACGGTCACCAGCACGCCGAGCCCGACCATGGCCTTGGCCAGCGCGATCGTCTCCTGCTTCGTGGCGCCGGCGGCGTCCGGCCTGCCGTGCACCGCCGCGACACCCAGGCTCGTCGTCCCGATCGCCGGGTAGCCCTCCGCGGCCAGCGCGGACGCCGACCCATAGTCCCAGGCGTTCGGCAGCAGCAACGGCCGCCCCGGCACGTGCAGGCGGCCGAACACCTCGCCCGCCGATTCGTTCGCGGTCATGAGCGCTTCCCTTCGAGGTAGCCGGCGGCGATGGCCAGGGCGTGCCCGGCGGCCGGGCAGGGGCGCACGCCGTGGCCGAACGTGAGGTGCGGGGTACGCCCGCGGGACGGGTCGAAGCGGTCCGGGTCGGGGAAGACGTCGGGGTCGCGGTTGGCGGCCACCAGGTCGATCTCCACCCCGACCCGGCGGGTGCGCTTCAGCGGCGGGTCGTGGCGGAGCGTCTCGTGCAGCAGGTCCTCGACGGGCGTGACGCCGTCCTCGTGGGCCAGCGCGTTCGCGATGAGGGCGGCGGTGGAGGCGTGCGCCTGCAGCAGCACGGTGATCATCGGGATGCCGAGCGGCAGCAGCTCCCGGACCGCGGCATCGGCCTCGGGGCTCGTCTCCCCGCTGAGGTAGCCGCTCGCCGCCGCGGCCACCGCCGCCACCTGACCGACCCCGAAACTCCTGGCCGCCACCTCGTCGGCCGGTACGCCCGCCAGCGCCCTGGCCCGTACCCGCAGCTCGGCCGGATCGTACGCGGCCAGCAGCTCGACGACGGCCCGGCGGCGCTCGGCGTGCACGGGGCCGGAGGCGAAGCGCGACACCTGCGCCCGCAGCCACGCGAGCGTGCCGGGCGCGGCGTCCTGCGGGACCGGGGGCGGCGCGACGCCGCTGTCTTCCAGTACGGCCGTGGCCTGCGCGTATCGGGTGATGAGCATGGTCCGAGACTAGGTCCGATTCGCTTCGACGCCCGTCGAAGGGTCGCGGAGGACAAACACCCCCATGACCAGGGGGAGAGGCAGGCGCCTCCCCGTGGTCAAGGGGGTATTTGCGCTAGGCGGCCAGGTGCTCCGTACGCCCGGTGCCCGGCACGGGATCGGAGACGTTGCCGGGCACGGCGTCCGGGACGGTGTCCGGTGCGGGGACGGCGGTGGTGTCCGGGTGGCGGTGTTCCCTGAGGGCGGCGATGGCCATCATGACCAGGAGCACGATCTCGGCCAGCACGAGCGCCCGCTCCAGCAGCCCGTAGTAGGCGCCGCCGTTGATCAGCGGGGACAGGAACGAGGCGGGGTGCGTCGCCAGGTAGACCACCAGCGTGATCGCCGAGGTCACCGCCAGGGCCCGCACCGCGTTCCAGCGGGGCAGCGCGCCGCGGGCGCGGGCCAGCATCCATCCGGCCACCGGCAGCGTGGTGAAGACGACCGCCGCCGACCAGCGGTGGATCTCCCCGGTCAGCGACTTGACCGCGACGCCCGCGGGGTCGGTGGGGAAGACGGCGCTGAGCATGAGGCCGGCGGCTCCGGCCAGCAGCAGGACCCGGGTGGCCGCGGTGCGCGCGGGCTCGCGGACCGCCAGGCCGTACGCGAGGAAGACGCAGGTGGCGGCGAGCCCGAGCATGCCGGCCACGACCGGCACCAGCCCGCCGGAGACCAGCGCGTAGTCACTGAGGAGAGGCTGCTCGGGCAGCGCGAGCTGGGCGTAGCCCAGCGAGAACACAGCGACCAGCGCACCGGCGACGGCACCCCAGATCATCGCGCCACCTCATCATAAATCTGCTCGAACCGGGCAAGGGAGTTCTGGTGGTCGTGGGTGAGGGCGAGCTCGCGGCTGGCCTTGCCCATGCGCTCGCGCAGCGCGTCGTCGGTGAGCAGCGTCGTCAGGTGCTTGGCGAGCGCGATGACGTCGCGGGGCGGGAACAGGAAGCCGTTCTCGTCGACGAGGTGCGGCAGCGCCATCGCGTCGGCGACGACCACGGGCAGCCCGCTGGCCATGGCCTCCAGCGTCGCGATGCTCTGCAGTTCGGCGATGCTCGGCATGGCGAAGGCGTCGGCGGCGGCGAAGGCCTGCGGCATCTGCTCGTCGGGCACGAACCCGAGCATGAACACCCGGTCGGCCACCCCGATCCGCCTGGCCAGCTGCTCCAGCACCTCGCGCTGGTTGCCGCGGCCGACGAAGGCGAGTTGCGCGTCGGTCTCATTGAGCACGTACGGCAGCGCCCGCACGAGGTCGTCGAGCCGCTTCTCCTCGTCGAGGCGGCCCACGAACAGCACGGTGTTGCGGTCGGGCAGCCCGAACATCTTGCGCGCCCACTGCTTGGGCTCGGTGTGCGGGTGGAAGCGGGTCAGGTCGATGCCGCACGAGACCGGCTCGACCTCGCCGGCGAAGCCCTGGTCGGCCAGCAGCTTGGCGGCCAGCGGCGTGGGCGTGGTGACCCGCTGGGCGCGGTTGAAGATGCGGCGGAAGTCACGCCAGGCCAGTTGCCCGGCCTTGGCCCGCAGCCGCGCGGGCACGTGCCCGAACTGGAAGAGGTTGTCGGGCATGAAGTGGTTGGTCGCCACGACCGGCACCCCGCGGCGGCGGGCGGCGTTGATGGCCGCCCGGCCGACCACGAAGTGGCCCTGGGAGTGCAGAACGTCCGGGTCGATGGCCTCGACGAGCCGGTCGAGCCGGGTCGGGACCGTCACCCGCATGGTGGGGTGGACCAGCAGCGGCGCCGAGCGCAGCCGGTGCACGATGACCCCGTCGACCACGTCCGCCTTGGCCGGGCCCTCGTCCGACTGGCAGATCACGTGGACCTCGTTGCCGCGCTCCGCCAGGCCGGTGGCCAGGCGGTAGGTGAAGACCGCTGTGCCGTTCACGTCGGGGGGATACGTGTCGGTGGAGATCAGGATCCGGCGGGGACGGTCGGCGACGGGGTGAAGCTCGGGAGTGCGGGTCGGCAGGGGCATGGCCATGTCAGGCGGACCTTTCCAAGGGGGTGGTACGGGCAAGTGCCACGGTTCCGGCCGCGGTGAGCGCGGCGGCGGCGATGGGGGCAACGCCGGTGGGCAGAGGTTCGCCGAGCAGCAGGGCGCCGAAGGCCACCGCGGTGAGCGGGTCGGCGATCTGCAGCGAGGCGAAGGAGACGCCGAAGTGGCCTACGGCGTAGGCGCGCTGCAGGAGCATCAGGGCGAGCAGCGCGGGGACGGGCAGTGCGAGCAGGTACCACCAGTTCCAGCCCTGTTCCCCGAAGGTGTCCGCGAGCACCCTCACGAGGGTGGCCGTGGCACCGTAGAGAACTCCGGCACTGGTGGCGAGCAGGGCGGCGCGACCGGCGGGGGAGGCGATCCTGGCACCGGCCCAGAGCAGCACCGCGGCGATCCCGGAGACGGCGAGCAAGGTCGCCACCTCCTGAAGGCTCAGGTACGAGGGGCCGGTCGATGGGGGAACCAGGAGTACCAGGCCGATCAGCCCGATCGCCACGACGGCGGCCGAGCCCAGCTCGGCGCGGGAGGGCCTGCGCCCGTGCAGCGCCGCCGCGAGCGGCAGCGCGAACAGCAGGCTGGCCACGCCCATCGGCTGCACGATCGTCAGCGGGCCGAGACCCAGCGCGACGATGTGCAGGCCGCCGCCCGCGACGATGGAGACCCCGCCGAAGACCCACCGCGGCCGCTTGATCAGCGTACGGAGGCGGGTCTTGCCGGAGCCGAGTGCTTCGAACTGCTGGAGTGCCGCACCGAGCGCGAAGAACAGCGAGCCGATCAGGGCGATCGCCGCGGCCAGCACAGTCATGAAACGCTCCTCTCACCTGGATAGTCGCCAAAAAGGGTCAAACGGACGTGTCTACAGGGAGTCGCTCGGCCGAATCCTGAGTAGCGGCTCGCTTCTTCCTGATGAAACGGACCCCTTCGACGATCGCGGTGATCGACAATGCGATGCCGAGGCCGAGCAGGAGTCCCTTGATCGGGTCGTTCTCGAAGGCCATGCCGCCGAAGTAGCCGATCAGGGCGGAGTAGACGGCCCAGGAGGAGGTCGCGATCGCGTCGAAGAAGGTGAACGACCGCAGAGGGTGGCGCACCGCGCCCATGGTCAGCGTCGTCGCCGTCCGCCCGCCCGGGATGTACCTGGCCACCACCAGCACCAGCCCGCCTCGCTCGGCCAGCGCGTTGCGCGCCCACACGAGGGCCTTGCGTTCGCGGAGCCGTCCGCCGAACTTGCGGCCGATGAGGTAGGAGATGTGGTCGCCGGCGAAGGCGCCCAGGGCGGCCACCACGATGACCAGCACCAGGTTGGTCTGCCCGGTCACCGCGAACACCCCGGCGGTGATCACCGAGGTCTCCGCGGGCACGATCGGGAAGAACCCGTCGAGCAGCGCGAGGGCGAACAGCGCGACATAAAGCCACGGCGAGGACATGACCTGTTGCAGCAGGTCGAGAATCGCGTGAGACATGTCGTGCACTCCGAATCTTCAGTGGGCCCATCCACCATCTCGGGGGAGGAGCCGCGAGGCATCGGGGGACAACCCCCTAAGGTCACGGGCAAACCCCTGAGACGTTCTCGGGGTCACACCACCACGAAGGTAAGAAGTCCGCAGTTCACGGCGCATCGGACGTTCGGTACGCACCACCCCCGACTTTCGTCAGGGTCGAGGTACGACCTCCGGCTGACACCATCGATCCTTCCTGCGTCCTCCCGGTGAGTCAGGAGTGCAGGTATCCGAATCGGGGGTGGGGTTAGCCCTACCTTCGTCGGGGTCCTCACACCACGTTCGGCAGGTCCGGGCGCTGCCCGGCGCCCGCTACCGTCGAGGGCGTGAACCACCTCCGCCGATCCGGCCGCCAGGTCGGCTACGACGTGCTCCTCTGGGCGGCCCTGTCGGTCCTCGCCGCCGCGTCCGGGCCCGATCCGCTCGACGGCCTGGGGCCGTTCACGGCCGTGACGGGCACGCGCGTCGTGGTGCTGGCGGTAGCCGTCGCCGTGGGGCGGGCCTGGCCGGTGGCCGCGGTCGTGCTCGTCACCCTGGCCTCGCCCTGGGACCTGGAGATGGGCTTCGCCACGCTCGACCTCGGCTGGCTGCCGGGGATGGGGAGCACGAAGGTCATCCCGATGACCCTGCTGTCGCTGGGCCTGTTCTGGTACGCCTACCTGGCCGGGCGCCAGGTCGAGCGGGTCCGGTGGGCGGTGGCCGCCTTCGCCGGGATCGCGGCGGGCGGATGCGTGCTGGTACTGGCCGAAGGCGGGCGGGCCGAGCAATGGATCGCCATGGTGACCGGGCTGCTGGGCACGTACGCGGTGCCGTACCTGATCGGGGGGTTGCGGAGCAGGCTGCGCACCCAGCGCGCGCGGGCGCAGGCGGCGGCCGAGTCGCAGGCGCGCATGCGCGAGCGCACCAGGATCGCCCACGACATGCACGACTCCCTCGGCCACGACCTGGCGCTCATCGCGGTGCGCGCGGCGGGGCTCGAACTGTCACCGGGGCTGACGCCCGCGCAGGTCAAGGCGGCGGGGGAACTGCGCGTGGCCGCGGCGGACGCGACCGAGCGGCTGCGCCAGATCATTGGGCTGCTGCGCGAGCAGGGTGCGAGCGCGCCGCTCGACCCGGTGGGCGAGAGCGTGGCGGAACTGGTCGAGCGGGCGCGCGCCTCGGGCATGGAGATCACGTTGCGGCTGACGGCCGAGCCGCCGCTGGCGCACCGCGTGGTCCAGGAGGGGCTGACGAACGCGGCCAAACACGCGCCGGGCGCGCCCGTGACGGTGACGGTCGAGGAGTGGCGGGTCAGCGTCGCCAACGGGGCGCCGCGCGGGCGGGCCACCGCGATCGGCGGCGGCACCGGCCTGACGGCCCTGCGCGAGCGCGTTCGGCTGGCGGGCGGCACCCTGACCGCCGGCCCGCGCGGCGGCGGGTACGAGCTGACCGTGGAGCTCCCCCGCGAGGGGGAGGCGCATCCCCGCACAGCGGGATGAGCCGGGCGGCCCGCCGCGGCACGATCGGTGCATGACCAGTGAACGAGCCGGTATAGGCCGGGTCACCGCCGCGATCGTCGCGATGGCCGCCATGCTCCCCTACCTCACGATCAAGCTGCTCTGGCTGGCGGGCAACCCCGTCGGCGTCTCCGATCCGGCCTTCCTCGCCAATCCGGTCATGGTCGCCATGAACGCCATGACGTTCGGCATGGACCTCGTGGGGCTGGTGCTGGCGCTGTCGTTCACCCTGCGGTGGGGGATGCGGCTGCCCGCCTGGCTCGTGCTGCTGCCCATCTGGGTCGGCATCGGCCTGCTCTCGGTGATCCTGGTGACGGCGCCGGCGGGCGTACTGATCGAGGGCCTGTCGATCTTCCCCGTGGACGGGCCGATCGCGCCGTGGGTGTACATGGCGGTCTACGGCGGGTTCATCGGCCAGGCGGTGGGGCTGAGCACGGCCTTCGCCCTCTACGCCCGCGACCGCTGGCCGGGGGCGTTCCGCGCGGTCCGGCCGGCGCCGAGCGCGACGCTGCCGCTCCAGCGGCTCATGGCCTACGGCGCGCTCGTCGTGTCGCTGCCGCTCGCCGGCATCAAGCTCTTCTGGGCCTTCGGCGGCACGTTCGGCCTGCCCCCGGAGATGGTGGCGGCTTCCGGCACGGTCGCCTTCCTGCAGAACGGCCTGAAGGGCGCGCTCATCCTCGCCGGCGCGCTCGCCCTGCTGGCCATGGTCAAGGGGTACGGCGGGCGCGCCCTGGCCATCGCCTGGGTGGGCTCCGGTTCCATGTTCGGCTGGGGACTCTACAGCCTGATCGTCACCCTGAGCGCGGGCCCGCTCGCCGGGCCGATGGCCATGCCGGTGCCGGACCTGGTGGAGCTGTTCGCGACGCTCACCGGCCTGGTGATGGCCTGCTGCGGCGCGATCGTGCTGGCGGAGCGCTCAGGCGTGGGCGACGTGCATGCGGCGCAGGACCCGCTTGAAGGCCAGGACGGAGAAGGCGATCGCCGAGCCGCTGATCAGCGCGACCACGCCGGTGCGGACCAGCATGTACCCCTGGAGCTGGGACTCGTTGAGCGCCAGCCAGATGCTCACCGTTGAGTTGGCCAGCAGCACGAAGCCCCACAGCAGCGTGATCCTGGCGAAGAACCTGCGCATCCGCGCGTGCTTGAGCACTACGGACGGCAGCGGGACGTAGTCGAGGGTGAGCTTCTGCACGAGCGGCTTGTTCAGCCGGACCGAGGCCAGGAAGACCACGCTGATGCAGATAGTGCCGAGCTCCGGCTGGATGGCCCAGTAGTGCCAGTCGCCGGTCCAGAAGGAGACCGCCGTCCTGAACGACAGCGCCAGCGCCGCCATCCACATCGTGGCCGGGACCTTGGCCCGCCGCGCCAGCCGCCAGACCAGTCCGCCGAACAACCACGCCAGGCCCGCGAACAACGCGCCCTGCGTGCCCAGCAGCCACACGCTGGCATACACGATGACCAGCGGCGCCACGACCGCCTCCAGCAGCTTCGGCACCGCGTCGCGGGCGAGCGTGGTCAGGCGAGGCAGGGTGATCGGAGGGTGGTTCAAGGCTGCTCCGCAGGTAGGCCGAGATCCTATGACTACCCGGGCAGCGGGGAACCGGGCTTGCCGAACGGATCGGTCGGTGTAACGGCACGGACACCTCGGCACGCCGGGCAGCGCGCCGGTGGCCAACCGTACCTGACCCGCCTGAGTGCGACTGCCTCTTTTGCCACGTTCCACGCGAAGGCTACATACGCCTCACCAGGTCGATAGGCCGACCTTACCCCAGCGATGTAGTGGCCAGCTTGGCCCCGAACCCCAGGAACAATGCCCCCACACCGCTCGTCAGCCCGGCCGACAACTTGCGCCGCGAACGGAACTGCCCGGCCAGGAAGGTCCCGCTGAAGATCAGCATGGTCAGGTAGAGGACGCTGAACAACTGGACGATCGCGCCCAGGATGAGGAACGAGAACGCCGGTGCGGCGTACCCGGGGTCCACGAACTGGATGAAGAAGGAGACGAAGAACAGGATCGCCTTCGGGTTCAGCAGGCTGACCACCAGGGCCTTGCGGAACGGGTTGACGCGGTCGACCGGCTCGGCGGTGTCGACCGTCCCGGCCTCGGGAGCGCGCCAGGCTCGCCAGGCGCCGCGCAGCATCTGGAAGCCGATCCAGGCCAGGTAGCCGGCTCCGGCGTACTTGACGATCGTGAACAGCAGCGGGTTCGACTTCAGGAGCGAGGCGGCGCCGGCGGCGGCCAGCAGCATGAGCACCGAGTCGCCGACGAACACGCCGGCGGCGGCGCGGTAGCCCTGCTTCACGCCGCGCTGGGCGGCCAGGCTGAGGACGTAGAGGGAGTTCGGTCCTGGCAGCAGGATGATGAAGAACGCACCGGCCACGAAGGTCCAGAGGTCAGTGATGCCGAAGTACATGGCTGCGAGCTCCTGAAAGACGGGATAATTCAGGATAGGGGGAGGTTGTCAAGGAGGAAGCGCGTTCTGACCTCGACCGGAGCCTTCGGCAGCGTCACCAGCTCGTAGCCGTAGTCCTCGTAGGCCCCGGTCACCGCCGTGTAGGTGCGCTCCGCCTCCTCCACCGACTGCTTGCGCTCGGCGTCGTTGCGGAAGATCTCCGGCCAGGGCGGGGCGGCGAAGACGCGCCGGTGGTAGCGGTGGCGCAACGCCGCCCGGTGCACGTGGTCCGGCACCGGCCGGCCCTCCAGCCGCAGGTAGCCGATCACGTCCACGACGCCGCGGTCGAAGAAGACGGGGCCCGGCCCCAGGGCGGCGGCGGCCCTGTACGAGCGCAGCTCCCAGCAGAGCATCAGCTCGGCGAACAGGTCCTTGTCCGCCCAGGGCAGCGCGCGCCCGCCGATCGCGCTCTGGTCCTGGATGATCGCCCGGCCCGCTTCCTCGGTCCTGGAGTACCCCGCCACTTCCAGCCGGTCGATCAGGGTGCTCTTGCCCGAGCCCGGCCCGCCGGTCAGGACGACGAACCGCTCAGGGCCGGAACCAGATCCCTCCATTGGCCCGATCGTAACCGAGCGTCCGGTACGCGGCGTCGGTCAGCGCCTGGCCGCGGGGATTGATGCCCAGGCCGCTGCCCTGCTTGTTCATGGAGTAGCCGAAGGCCAGCCGGGCGCCCGGGTCGCAGAAGCCGACCGAGCCGCCCATGCCCGCGTGGCCGAACGCCGACTCCGACATCAGCGCGCCCTCGCTGTCGGCCGCCGGCAGGTGCCGGTTGTCGGTGGACTTCATGAACCCCGCCGACCAGCGCGTCGGCACCCCGAGCACCGCGTCCATGCCCGCCGACTCGGTCCTCGCCATGATCGAACGCTGCTCGGCCGGAACCAGCTCGCCCAGCGACAGCGGCCGGTACATGCCGGCCAGGCCGCGCGCGTTGGTGATCGCGCCGACCGAGCCGTACTCGCCGGCGTGCGACTCCCGGGTGTCGGACGAGGTCATGAAGCCGCCGTCGTTGCCCAGGAGCAGCGCCGGCATGGACGACGGGTCGGAGAACGCCCTGACGTAGAACGACGGCAACTCGGCCGGGACGTCGGCCGGGATCGTCGGCGCCACCCGGACCTCCTGCTCCTCCGGCAGCCCCAGCCAGAACTCCAGCCCGAGCGGCTCGGCCACCTCCTCGCGGAAGAACGTGCCAAGCGAGCGCCCGCTGACCCGCCTGACGATCTCGCCGACCAGGAAGCCGAAGGTCAGCGCGTGGTAGCCGTGCCGGGTCCCCGGCTCCCAGAACGGCTCCGCCACGGCCAGCCGCTCGGCCATCAGTTTCCAGTCGTGGAACGCGCCCGCGGGCAGCGGCTCGCGCAGCACCGGCAGACCGGCCTGGTGGGCGAGCACGTGCCTGACGAGGGTGGCGCCCTTGCCGGCGGCGCCGTACTCCGGCCAGTAGCGGATGACCGGGGCGTCGAGATCGAGTTCGCCGCGGGCGGCGAGCAGGTGGGCGCACAGCGCGGTGGCGCCCTTCGTGCACGACCAGACGTGGCCGATGGTGTCGTGGAGCCAGGGCGTCCCCGGAGCGGCCTCGCCGCCCCACAGGTCGACGACGACCTCGCCGTCGACCATCACGCAGACCGAAGCGCCGATCTCGCCGCGCTCGGCGAGGTTGCGCTCGAACTCCTCCCGGACCAGGGAGAACCGGGGATCGCAGGTGCCTTGTACCGTCATTCCCTGACTTGACCACCGAAGCGGGCTCGCGTCTACACCTTGTCGTACGCCGCCCGCGCCCGATCGATCTCGTCCAGGTGCTGGTGGGCCCAGCCGACCAGAGCGCCCACGATCTCCCGCAGCGTGCAGCCCAGCGGCGTCAGGTCGTAGTCCACGTGGGGCGGGATGACCGGGTGGACCGTCCGCCTGACCAGCCCGTCGCGCTCCAGGCCGCGCAGGGTGACGGTGAGCATGCGCTGGCTGATGCCCGGGATGGCCCGGCGCAGCTCGGTGAAGCGGTGGGTGCCGGTGCTGAGGTTGTAGAGCACGACCGTGGACCACTTGTCGCCCACGCGGTCGAGCACCTCGCGGGCGCGGCAGTTGGCCTCGGTCTCCGTCAGGTACTCCACGGTTCTCTCCAGGTAACTAACGCAGGAAAAAGTGCGATCTATGCGCTTACCACGACGGTAATCCATCATGCCCTTAGTTACTAGAAAGAACCGTGAAGGAGTGCCCCGATGTCCCGAGACCACGCCATGGTCCGCGAGCTGATCGCCGTCCACGACGGTCTGCGCCGGGAGTTGAAGGAACTGCGCGGCGCGAGCGAGATCACCGGTGATCTGCGGGTGCGCTGCATGTACTACTGCCACCACGTCGAGATGCACCACACCGTCGAGAGCCACTACCTGTTCACCACCCTGCGGGCACGCTTCCCCGAGTCCGCCGAGGTCATCGACCGTCTTGAGCGCGAGCACGGCAAGGTCGCCGAGATCCTCGCCGCCATCGAGCGGGCCGCGGACTTCCGCGAGGACCTCGAACGGCTGGCCGGCGAACTGCTGGCCCACCTCGACTACGAGGAGGAGCAACTGGCTCCCTTGTTGTCACGGCTGTAGAGGCGCTTGTCAAATTGGGTCTTGTTCCGGGCAGACGTCGGATCTATTCTCCGTGTGCTCGTTAGTTAAGTTTCCTAATGAACGAGTAGGAGCGGACCCCATGCATCGTTCAACGCGGCTGATCACTCTGGCCGCCGTCTGTCTGGCCCTCTTACCCGCACTGCCCGCCGAAGCCGCGCCCACCCGGCTTGAGGCGGAGAACGCCACGATCTCGCAGGGTGCCGTCGAGTCCAACCACGCCGGCTTCTCCGGGACGGGCTTCGTCAACGGCGACAACGTGGCGGGGCCGTACGTGGAGTGGACCTTCAACGCCCCCTCCGCGGGCACCGCCACCCTGGCCCTCCGTTACGCCAACGGCACCACCGCCAACCGCCCCAGTGACATCTCCGTCAACGGCGCCCTGATCGCCGACGACCGCGCCTTCAACCCCACCGGCGCCTGGAGCACCTGGGCCACCGCCACGCTGACCGCACCGGTCGTGGCCGGCGCGAACACGATCAGGGCCACGGCCTCCGCCACCGGCGGCAACCCGAACTGGGACTACCTGGACGCCGAGGTCGCCGCCACGCCCGGCAACGATCACCAGGCCGAGGACGCCACGATCACCCAGGGCGTGGTGGAGTCCAACCACGCCGGGTTCACCGGCACCGGCTTCGTCAACTACGACAACGTCACCGGTTCCGCCGTCGAGTTCACCGTGAACGCGGCCGCCGCCGGCAACGCCGCCCTGACCTTCCGCTACGCCAACGGCACCACCGTCAACCGCCCGATGTCCATCAGCGTCAACGGCAGCGCCCAGACCAAGGACTTCCCCGGCACCGGCGCGTGGAGCACCTGGCAGGAGGTCCAGGTCAACGCCGCCCTGAACGCCGGCGCCAACACCGTCAGGGCCACCTCGACCACCGCCAACGGCGGCCCCAACCTCGACCGCCTCAGCGTCGGCGTCACCGGCCCGCCCGACACCGAGAAGCCCACCGTCCCCGGCAACCCGCGCTCGACCGGGACCACATCCAGCTCGATCTCGCTGGCCTGGAACGCCGCCACGGACAACAGCGGCTCGATCAAGGACTACCGGGTACGCGAGGGTGACACCGTCGTCGCCACCGTCACCGGCACCACGGCCACCGTGACCGGCCTGGCCGGATCCTCCACGCACACCTACACCGTGACCGCGCGCGACCCGTCGAACAACGAGTCCGACCGCAGCGCCGCCGTCACCGCCACCACCCAGCCGCCCACCGGCGGCGGCACCCCGGTCGAGGCCAACGGCCAGCTCAGGGTCTGCGGGCTCAAGCTCTGCAACGAGAACGGCAAGCAGATCCAGCTGCGCGGCATGAGCAGCCACGGCATCCAGTGGCACTACGACTGCCTCAACACCGCCTCGCTCAACGCCCTCGCCGACGACTGGAAGTCGGACGTCCTGCGCATCTCCATGTACATCCAGGAGGGCGGCTACGACACCAACCCCCGGGCGTTCACCGACCGGGTGCACAACCTGATCGAGCAGGCCACCTCCCGCGGCATGTACGCCATCGTCGACTGGCACATGCTCAACCCCGGTGACCCGTTCGCCCAGAACAACCTCAACAAGGCCAAGACGTTCTTCACCGAGATCGCCCAGCGCCACAACAACAAGAAGAACCTGCTCTACGAGGTCATGAACGAGCCCAGCGGCGTCGCCTGGTCGCGCATCCGCGACTACGCGCACCAGATCATCCCCGTGATCAGGGCCAACGACCCCGAGAGCACGATCCTGGTCGGCACCCGCGCGTGGTCTTCGCTCGGCGTCTCCGAGGGCTCCGACGAGAGCGAGATCATCAGCAACCCGGTCAACGCGACCAACATCATGTACACGTTCCACTTCTACGCCGCCTCGCACGGCAGCAACTACCTCAGCACCCTGTCCCGCGCGGCCGACCGCCTGCCGATGTTCGTCACCGAGTTCGGCACGCAGACGTCCTCGGGCGGCGGCGGCAACAACTTCACCAGGTCGCAGCAGTACATCGACCTGATGGCACAGAAGAAGATCAGCTGGGTCAACTGGAACTTCTCCGACGACCCCCTGTCCGGCGCCGTCTTCACCGAGGGCACCTGCCCCGGCGGCCCGTTCACCGGCACCAGCCGGCTGAAGGAGGCGGGACGGTGGATCCGCGACCAGGTCCGCCTGCCTGACGACTTCTAAACCGCCGACTCGGGCGCCGTGCGCGTGGGGATCCGCGCACGGCGCCCGTACCAACGACTGGAACCTCCCCCAGGGGCAGGTCCCACACTGGTTCCCATGATGAACATCGGGGAATTCGCCGAGCTGACCGGTCTGAGCCTGAAGGCCCTGCGCCTGTACGACGAGCAGGGCCTTCTGCCGCCCGCCTCGGTGGACCCGTGGTCGCGGCACCGCCGCTACAGCGCCACCCAGTTCGAGCACGCGCTCAGGCTCAAGGCCGCCCGCGCCGCCGACCTGCCCCTCGCCGAGGCGCCCAAGCTGCTCCAGGACGCCGAGTCCGCGACGGCCACGCTGGCCGAGCACCGCGCCAGGCTGGCCGCCGACCGCGAGCGCCAGGACGCCGCACTCGACGCCCTGGAACGCCTGCTCGCCGGCCCCGTCAGCTGGCAGACAGAGATACGGCAGGCCGAAGCCCAGCCCTGGGCCGGCGTCGTCCTGCCCCCGGACATCGCCAGTGACGAGGAGGCCAACGAGCTGTTCGCCGGGCTGTGGCGGCGCCTGGACGCGGAGGGCAACCGCCCGACCGGCGCGTTCTGGACCACGATCAGGGCCGCCCCCGGCAGCGAGACCGAGGTCCAGATGCTGTGCTGCTGGCCGGTCGCCGCCCTGCCGCCGGAGTCCTGGACGGACGTCGAGCGCGGCACGATCGAGACAGGGCAGGAGATGGTGGTGCGCTGGCGCTGGGACCAGGACGTGCCCATGGTGGAGGGCGCCACCCACCCGGCCGTGCTCGCGCTGCTGGCCGCGGCGCAGGAGAGCGGCGCCGAGGTCTCGCTCGCCCAGGTGCGCCAGATCGGCCTGCTGGAGGAGGGGCAGCCGGTGGGCATGGAGGTGGCCGTGCATCTGAAGTCGTGAGCACCCGGCAGGATGGAGTGCGTGCGCATATCCATCCTCGGCCCGCTGGAGGTCACGAACGACGGCGTCCCCGTGGACGTGGGCGGCGCCCGGGTACGCGCGCTGCTGGCGATGCTCGCGCTGGAGGCGGGTCAGGTCGTCGGCGCCGAGCGCCTGATCGACGCGCTGTGGCCGGAGGAGCCGCCGGCCAACGCGGCCAACGCCCTGCAGACCCTGGTCAAGCGGCTGCGTGCCGCGTTGCGCCCGTACCTGACGGTGGACGGCCGCGCGGGCGGCTACGTCCTGCCGATCCCGCGCGAGCGCGTGGACGCCCACGCCTTCACCCAGACCGTCCGAGCCATACCTGCTGGTCAGGACGCCTGGGCAGCGGGCACAAAAGCGGCTGGCACTAAAACGGCGGGCGCAGAAGCGGCGGGCACAACGGCGGCGGGCACGGGAATGGATCGCGAGGGTGCCCTGGCGGTGGCGCTGGCGTTGTGGCGGGGTCCCGCGCTGGCCGATCTGCTGGCGGTGCCGCATCTGGCCAACGTCGCGGCGGGGCTGCAGGAGGAGCGCCTGCTCGCCCTGGAGGCTCATGCGACGGCCGTGCTGGCGCGGGCGCCGGGCGACGGTGAGGTCGCCGCCCTGGCGGCAGGGCTGAGCGAGGAACTGGCCGCGCGGCCGCACCGCGAACGCCTGGCCGGTCTCGCCATGCGCGCCCTGGCCGCCGCGGGCCGCCAGGCCGACGCGCTCGCGCTGTTCGAGCGGGTCAGGGGCGCCCTGGCCACCGACCTGGGTGTGGATCCCGGCCCCGACCTGCGCGCCGCCCACCTCGCCGTGCTCAGGGGCGAGGTCCCGGCCCGGCGTGACCTCGCCGTGCTCAAGGGCGAGGTCCCGGCCCGGCGTCCCGAGCCGCGCCCGGCCAAGGGGAACGTACGCGCCCCGCTGACCGGCTTCGTGGGAAGGGCCGACGAACTGGCCCAGCTCGTGAGCCTGCTCGGGCACGCGAGGCTCGCCACGATCGTCGGGCCGGGCGGCGCGGGCAAGACCCGCCTGGCCACCGAGGCCGCCCTGCGCGAGGCCGACGCCTGGATGGTCGAGCTGGCCCCGATCGCCGACCCGGCCGACGTCCCCGGCGCGCTGTCGGGCGCGCTCGGCCTGCGCGACGACCTCAACCAGCCGGGCGAGGACCCGGTGACCCGCGTGGCCGAGCGCCTCGGACGCGAGCGGGCGCTGATCGTGCTGGACAACTGCGAGCACGTGATCGAGGCCGCCGCCGTCGTGGCCGAGCGGCTGCTGGCCCTCTGCCCCGGCCTGCGGGTGCTGGCCACCAGCAGGGAACCGCTGAACGTCGCGGGCGAGCGGCTGGTGCCCATTCCGCCGCTGGAACTGCCGCCCGAGGGCGTGGACGCCGAGCGGGCCGCCGCCTACCCGGCGGTGCGGCTGCTGCTGGACCGGGCGGTCGCGGCGCGGCCGTCGTTCCGTCTGGACGAGGGCAACGTCGGTGACGTCGCGGCCATCTGCCGCCGCCTCGACGGCATGCCGCTGGCCATCGAACTGGCCGCCGCCCGGCTGCGCACGATGACCGCGCGGCAGCTCGCCGAGCGCATCGACGACCGGTTCCGGCTGCTGACCGGCGGCAGCCGTACCGCGTTGCCCCGGCAGCAGACGCTGAGGGCGCTCGTCGAGTGGAGCTGGGACCTGCTCACCGCCGGCGAGCGGGCGCTGCTGCGGCGGATGGGGGTGTTCGCGGGCAGCGCGGCGCTGGAGTCGGTGGAGGCGGTGTGCGGCGGCGACCCGGACGTTCTGGGCGCGCTGGCCGACAAGTCGCTGGTGCAGGCGGGCGACGACGGGCGTTACCGGATGCTGGAGACGATCCGCGCCTACGCGCTGGAGCGGCTGGCCGAGGCGGGGGAGAGCGGGGAGTTCAGGAGGCGGCTGGCGATCCACATGCGGGAGGTGGCCGAGACGGCGGTGCCGTACCTGCGGACGGATGAGCAGATCGAGTGGATCGAGCGGCTGGCGGCCGAGCGCGACAACTGCGCGGCGGCGCTGCGCTGGGCGCTGGACGAGCGCGACGTCGAGACGGCGCTGCGGCTGTGCGGCGCGCTGAACTGGTACTGGTGGATGTGCGGCTACCGGCAGGAGTCCGCGCAGTGGGCCGAGCAGGCGCTCGCGCTGGCGGGCGAGGAGCCGCCGCCGGGGCTGGCGGAGGCGTACGCGGCGTGCAGGTTCGCGGTCGGGGTGACGATGTTCGGCCGGATCGTGGTGGACCGGCCGCTGCTGAGCCGCATGTCGGACGAGATGGACGCGCTGATCGCGCGGGCCGAGACCGAGGGCCGGGTCCATCCGATGTTGCGGATCGGCAAGGCGGTCATGGCGATGATCGCCGGGCGCGACGAGCACGCCTACGGACTGCTGCTCTCCTACGCCGAGGACGAGGACCTGTGGCTGGCCAGCTCGGCCCTCATGCTCAGGGGCCCGCATGCGAGCGAGGAGGCGTTGGAGCGGGCGGTGGCCGGGTTCAGGAAGATCGGCGACCGGTGGGGGCTGAGCGAGGCGCTGCTGCAGCTGGCCGCCCTGCGGGCCGGTGAGGGGCGGCCGGTGACCGACCTGTACACCGAGGTGACCTCGCTGACCAGTGCGTGGATCAGCGCCAACGAGTCGGTCTCGACGCTGACCAGGATGGCGGTGCTGCGGGCGCAGGGCGGCGACCTGGACGGCGCGGCGGCCGACCTGGCCAAGGCCAGGCTGGGCGTCACCGACGAGATCAACCCGGACGTGCTCGTGCAGCTCAGGCTGGGCGAGGGGATGATCGGCTACCAGCGCGGCGAGTACGGCCAGGCGCTGACCGCGCTGTCGGCCGCCGTGGACATGCTGGCGGACGCGGCGCCGATCCCGCAGCTCGTCGCCACGGTACGCACCCGCTACGGCAGAGCCCTGGTGGCCTCCGGCGACCTGCCCGGCGGACTCGCCCAGCACCGCGAGGCCCTGGAGGCCATGAGGGGCACGCCCCTGGGCTCGGCGCCCGACCTGCCGGTGCTGGCGACCGTCTTCGGCGGTTTCGCGCTGGCGGCGCTGGCCGGCGGCGAGGCGGAGCGCGCGGCCCTGCTGTTCGGCGCCGGCCGTGCCGATGTCGCGGCCGACACCGACGCCGGGATGGCGGCGGCGCGGGCCGCGCTGGGCGACGACCGCTTCGCCGGGCTGCACGCCCGGGGCGCGGCCCTGACCCAGGACGAGCTCTACGACCTGATCGGCAACATCACGTAGGACGGCGAGTGGATCGTGGTCAGCCCTTTGTTCGGATTCCTGGCATATTTCGGGAAATTGGATCCGGCCACGTCCACCCTGATCCGATGCCCCGCCCGGAACACCGTGGAGATCCACCCCAGGTCCACCACGACCTCGCCGCCCACCGCCCGGGTGACGGCGTCGGTGAGCAGCTCGGCCCGCCCGTCCGGATGCACGTCGACCAGCTTGCCGGTGACGTCGGCCGTCGGCGCGGTCGTGGACATGCGCACCACCAGCTCGGCCCGCCCGGTCACCTCCACGTCGCCCACCAGCGGCGCGCTCGCGAAACGCAGCACGTCCGTCCGCCCGTCCAGCGGCCGCTGGTCCAGCGGCCCGAACCCGGTGAAGTCCAGGACCGCCCCGCCCACGGTCGGCACCGGGTCGCCCGGATCGGCCGCGAACTCCCACGTGCCGTGCGAGGGCGTCTCGGACAGCACCCCGCCCTGCCCCAGGTGGTACGGCACCCGCCGCGCCGGCACCGGCCACCGCGGCGAGCCGCGCCACTCGTCGGCCCCCATGACGAAGTACCGCACCGCCGGCCCCTCCAGCGGCGTCCCCCGCAGCCAGCGGCCGAACCACGCCAGATGCAGCCCCGTCCAGTCGATCGCCTCCTGGGCGGCGGTGGGCCCGTAGTCGCGCCAGAAGATCTCCCGCCCGTGCGAGACGTGCGTCCACGGCCCCACGACCAGCCGCGAACTCCCGCCGAGCCGCTGGAAGTGGCGGATGGAGGCGTCGCGGCAGAAGTCGTGCCATCCGGTGCTCACCAGGGCGGGCACCTCGATCGCCGCGTAGTCGAACGTGCCGCCCCGCCACACCTCCGCGCCGGGGTCCGGGTGCTCCATCCAGGTGGCGTAGCCGGGCACCAGGTCGTTGATGAGCGGCTGGTCCGACAGCGGCAGCCGCTCGGCCAGCTCCCGCATCCGCTGCGGGAACCGGTCGGGGAAGCCCAGCCCGGCCAGGTACTCCGCCTCCGCGGACGGCTCCGCCGTACCGGATCGGATGCGGCGGCGCAGCTCGTCGAGGCCGAACGTCAGGGCGCAGACGGTGAGGATCTTGCCGAGCGTCACCACCTCGCCCTCGTACACGATGTCGCGGTAGGAGCCCGGGGTGAGGCTGGGCGCGATCGCGCGCAGGCCCTCCGGGCGCTCCTGCGCGGCCAGCAACTGGGTGAGGCCGAGGTAGGAGTCGCCGAACATGCCGACGTTCCCGTCGGACCAGGGCTGGGTCGCCGCCCAGCGGACCGCGTCGTGGCCGTCCTCGGCCTCGCCGGTGAAGAGGCGGAACTCGCCCTCCGACTCGCCGGTGCCGCGTACGTCCTGCACGGCCACCGCGTATCCGGCCGCGACCAGGCGATCCACGTCCAGGTGGAGGCCGGGGCCCGGAACCGTGTCGCGGCCGTAGGGGGTGCGGACCAGCAGGACGGGGTGGCGGGTGCCGGTGGGCGGCAGCCGTACCGTGGTGGCGAGTTCGACGCCGTCGCGGGTCCTCATCGGACTCTCCTGTTGTAGGCGCGCAGGGCGAGCGGCACGAAGACGGCGAGGAGCGCGGCGGTCCAGCCGAGGGTGATCCAGACGTCGGCGGCGTCCAGCCCGCCGACCATGAAGCCGCGCAGCGACGCGGCCAGGTGCGAGACCGGGTTCACCGACATCCAGGCGGTCAGCCAGCCCGGCAGGTCCGTGGCGGGGATGAAGGCGCTGCTGCCGAACGTGAGCGGGAGCAGCACGGCCGTGGAGACGCCCTGCATCGCGGTGACCGACTTGGCGATCACGCCGATCCAGGCCGAGGCCCAGCTCAGCGCCATCGTGAACAGCAGCACCAGGCCCAGCCCCGCCAGCGCCGCAGGCGGCGAGGTGGTGACGCGGAAGCCGACGACGTAGCCGACCAGCACCGACATCGCCAGCGTGACCGTCATCGTGCACAGGTCGGCGAGAATACGCCCGGCCAGCGGCGCCATCCGGGCGATCGGCATCGTCCTGAACCGGTCGAAGACGCCGTTGCCGATGTCGGTGGCCAGGTTCATGCCGGTGCCGATCGTGGCCATCAGCGCCACCTGCACCAGCACGCCGGGCAGCATGTACTGCACCGCCTGGCCCCGGTCGCCGCCCGCCGCGCCGCCGAACAGGTAGACGAAGATGACGATCATGAAGACCGGCTGGATGAGCATGGCCAGCAACTGGCCGGGACTGTTCTTCAGCGGCACCAGGCTGCGCCAGGTCAGGGTGAGGCTCTGCGAGATCATGCGCGTGCTCCGGTGAGAGTGAGGAAGACGTCGTCGAGTGAGGGCAGCCGCAGCGCGTGCTCGGCCAGCACGATCCCGGCCTCGTCCAGCTTCCTGAGTACGGCCGGCGCCATGGCCAGGTCGTGGATCGGGATGCTGAGCTCGCCGGAGCCGAGGATGGCCATGGCCTTCTCCTCGTCCTCGGCCCGCAGCGGCCTGATGTCCAGCCGGTGCCCGCCGGCCATGGCCTTGAGCTGGTCGGGCGTGCCGCTGGCGGCCACCCGGCCCGAGTCGATCAGCAGGATGTCGTCGGCCAGCTGGTCGGCCTCCTCCAGGTACTGCGTGGTCAGCAGCACGGTCACCTCGCCGGCGACCAGTTCCCTGACCACCTCCCACAGCTCGCTGCGCGCGTGCGGGTCAAGCCCGGTCGTCGGCTCGTCGAGGAACAGCACGCTCGGCCGGCTGACGAGGCTGACGGCCAGATCGAGGCGGCGGCGCATGCCCCCGGAGTACCCGGACGCGGCCCGCCCGCCGGCCTCGGTCAGCCCGAACCGCTCCAGCAACTCCGTCGCCCGCGCCCTGGCCGAGGAACGGCTCATGCCGAGCAGGCGGCCCATCATCATGAGGTTCTGCGCACCGGTGAGCTTCTCGTCCACCGACGCGTACTGGCCGGTCAGGCCGATCAGCTCGCGTACCTCGGCGGGGCGCTCCGCCACGTCGTGCCCGTGGACGCGGGCCCACCCCCCGTCGGGGCGCTGCAACGTGGCCAGGATGCGCACCGCCGTCGTCTTTCCCGCGCCGTTCGGGCCGAGCACGCCCAGTACCGTTCCGGCCCGCGCGCCGAGATCGACCCCGTCCAGGGCCGCCTTGTCGCCGTACCTCTTGACCAGCCCTTCGGCTTCGATCGCGTAGTCCATGCCCCCGAGGTTGGCGGGCGGGGCTGGCAACGGGCTGGCAGGCGCCTGGCGGCTAGCTGGCAGCCCGCGCGGCCAGGGGGAGGACGCGGTGCGGTACGACGGTGGACAGCGTGATGACCGTCGTGCTGCGCCGTACGCCGTCGATGGTCAGCATGTGATCGATGATCTCCTGGATGTGCTCGTGGTCGCGGCCGGCGATGCGGCACCACACGTCACCGGGGCCGGTCACGATGTAGGCCTCGATCAGCTCGGGGATGGCCGCCAGCGTGCGGGAGATGTGCTCGCGGGAGGCCTGCTGCACCTCCAGCGTGGTGAACGCCTGCACGGGGTAGCCCAGCGCGGCGGGGGAGAGGCCGGGGCCGAAGTCGGTGATCACGCCGTCGGCGGCCATGCGGTCCAGGCGGGCCTGGACGGTGCCGCGGGCCACGCCCAGCAGCCGGGCGAACTCCAGCAGGCCGCTGCGGGGATGCTCGGCGACCAGCCGGAGGATCCGGAGGTCGAGCGCGTCCAGCCCGGCGCGCTTGGCTGCCATTTTGTCTCCCTATATTCGGCTTTAACTGTCAGATCGTCAGGATAGCGGGCAGCCGGTTGTCATATCCGGCACGTATCCGCAGACTGCGTCCTCATGGAGCACAAGTTCCCGTTCCGTCCTTACACGCCGGAGCGGTACGAGCCGGACGAGATGCTCGCCCGCGGCCGCGAGTTCTACGACTTCCTCGACCGGCGCCGCAGCGTCCGCTTCTTCAGCGACGAGCCGGTCCCGCTCCGCTGCGTCGAGCTGGCGGTGCTGGCGGCCAACACCGCTCCTTCCGGCGCCCACCAGCAGCCGTGGAAGTTCGTCGTGGTCGGTGACCAGGAGACCAAACGCCGCATCAGGGACGCCGCCGAGGTCGAGGAGCGGCAGAACTACGAGGGCGGCCGGCTGCCCGCCGAGTGGCGCGAGGCGCTGGCCCCGCTGGAGACCACCTCCGACAAGCGCTACCTGGAGGTCGCGCCGTGGCTGGTGGTCTGCTTCGCCGAGAAGTACGGCCTGCGTCCCGACGGCGGCAAGACCAAGCACTACTACGTCAACGAGAGCGTCGGCATCGCCTGCGGCCTGTTCATCGCCGCGTTGCACGCGATGGGCCTGTCCACGCTCACCCACACGCCCAACCCGATGGCCTTCCTCACCGAGATCTGCGAGCGCCCCGCCAACGAGCGCCCCTACATCCTGTTTCCCGTGGGTTACGCCGCCGCCGGCGCCGAGGTACCCGACCTAACCAGGAAGCCACTAGAGCAAGCCATGGTGCACTACCGCTGAATTGGGCCTTTTCCGGCTGAGCGGAAGTCTTCACTCTCGGTGCAGGCGCGCGTCAACACACCCCCCTAATCGCGCGCCTGAGGAGGAACGAGGTGAGACGCCGATTAACGATCCTGCTTGCCGCACTCGGCCTGTTCTGCCTGACCGGCATTACCGAGGTGGGCGCGGGTGCCGAACCGCCCGCGAACAAGCAGTATCGGGTTCAGGGCCCGGCCGACGCGCGCCAGCGCAGCGCGGTCTCGGGCACCGGCGCGGCCATCGAGGAGGTGGCGGCTGACTCGGTTCTGGTCACCGCGACGTCCGCCGAGGTCGCGGCGATCAAGAAGCTCGGCTACCGGGTCACGGAGGTGCCACGCCCGTTATCCCCGTCCGGCGCGGCAGCGTTTGACTTCCCGCCGTCGGACTCGGGCTACCACAACTACGCGGAGATGAACGCCAACATCAACGCGCTCGTCGCCGCCAAACCGACCATCGCCAGCAAGTTCGTCTACGGCACGTCGTACCAGGGCAGGCAGCTCGTCGGCGTGAAGATCAGCGACAACGTCGGCGCCGACGAGAACGAGACCGAGGTGCTGTTCACCGCGCACCAGCACGCGCGCGAGCACCTCACGGTCGAGATGGCGCTGTACCTCATGCACCTGCTGGCCGACAACTACGGCACCGACGCGCGCATCACCAACCTGGTGAACACCCGCGAGATCTGGATCCTGCCGGACCTCAACCCGGACGGCGGCGAGTACGACATCGCGACGGGCAGCTACCGCTCCTGGCGCAAGAACCGCCAGCCGAACTCCGGCTCGACGGCGGTCGGCACCGACATGAACCGCAACTGGAACTACAACTGGGGCTGCTGCGGCGGCTCCTCCGGCTCGACCTCCAGCGACACCTACCGGGGCTCGGCCCCCGAGTCGGCGGTCGAGGTGAAGGCCGTGGCCGACTGGGTGCGTACCCGGGTGGTCGGCGGCAAGCAGCAGATCAGGTCGCACATCGACTGGCACACCTACAGCGAGCTGGTCCTGTGGCCCTACGGCTACACCTTCAACGACACGGCGCCGGGACTGACCCAGGACGACCGTGACGCCCACGCGACGCTCGGCCAGAACATGGCCTCCACCAACAACTACACGCCGGAGCAGTCCAGCGACCTGTACATCACCGACGGGAGCATCGGCGACTGGATGTGGGGCGTCCACAAGATCTTCAGCTACACGTTCGAGATGTACCCGCGCACCGCGAGTCCCGGCTTCTACCCGCCGGACGAGCAGATCGTGCCGCAGACCACGCGCAACCGCGAGGCCTCCCTGCGTTTCCTGGAGTACTCCGACTGCGTCTACCGCATCATCGGCAAGGAGGCCCAGTACTGCGGTACCACGCCGGGCACCACCGTCTGGGAGGACACCTTCGAGACCGACAAGGGCTGGACGGTGGTCCCGGGCAGCGCCACGACGGGTCTGTGGGAGCGCGGTGACCCCGAGGCCACCACCTCCAGCGGCGCCAAGCAGCTCGGCACGACGGTCAGCGGGGCCAACGACCTGGTGACCGGCCGCCTGGCCGGGGCCGCGGCCGGCGATCACGACATCGACGGCGGGCTGACCTCGATCCAGTCGCCGCAGATCACGCTGCCGGCCACGGGGACGCTGTCCCTGTCGCTGTCGTGGTACCTGGCCCACGGCTCCAACTCCTCCAACGCGGACTACTTCCGCGTGAAGGTCGTCGGCAACACCACCTCCCAGGTGTTCGAGCAGCTCGGCGCGGCGAGCAACCGCAACGGCTCGTGGGGCGTGGCCAACGCCAACCTGACCCCGTTCGCGGGCCAGACCGTCCGCGTCCTCATCGAGGCCGCCGACGCCTCGACCGCCTCCCTGCTGGAGGCGGGCGTCGACGACGTCAAGATCACGCAGCAGCCGTAGTCCCCTCCCGACGGCGCGCCCCCACCCGCGTGTGGGGGCGCGCTCTTGTCTGCGCGCCTGCTTGTCTTGCGGGTACGGCGAAGCCGCCGTTACGGTGCGCTTTTAACCCGTGGCGCGGAGTTGGTGACCAGCTGCGGCGATTGAAGATGGAATTAGGTCTTGTAAGGCATGGGTGTCAAGCCTACGATCGCCATAACTCTTAGGAAACTTTCCTAAGAGAAGATCTGAACCGAGGCAATCATGGCGCGCCCCCCACCCCCCACAGCCTGCCACGATCACCATCCGTTGCCGCCCGTACCACCTGCCTGACCCCTCACAGGGCAGGACACCCCCCACAGTTCTCCCGCCGAGGGAGCGATCATGCGGCGTACCCTTCCTTTACTTTCCCTGACCGCGCTGGCAAGTCTGCTGTTAGCCCTCCTCGTTCCAGGGCCCGCTCAGGCCGCCTCGGCCACCGCGGCGTTCACGAAGACCTCCGACTGGGGCAGCGGCTTCGAAGGCCGCTACACCGTCACCAACGGCACCACGAGCACGATCAACGGCTGGAAGGTCGAGTTCGACCTGCCCGCGGGCATCACGGTCGGCTCGTTCTGGGATGCCACCCTGGCACGTAGCGGGCAGCACTTCACCTTCAGCAACGTCGGATGGAACGGCACCCTCGCCCCGGGCGCCGCCGTCACCTTCGGTTTCCTCGGCAATCCGGGCGGCGCGCAGGCCGTACCGCAGAACTGCAAGCTCAACGGCAACCCGTGTGACGGCGTGCCCACCGACACGGTCAAGCCGAGCGTGCCGGGCGACCTGCGGTCGACCGCGCGCGCCGACACCACGATCGACCTGGCCTGGAACGCCTCGACGGACAACTCGGGGACGATCAAGGAGTATCGGGTCTACGAGGGCGCCGCGGTCGTGAAGACCGCCACGGGGACGAGCGCGCAGCTCACCGGCCTGTCACCCGGCTCCGCGCACACCTACACGGTGAGCGCCGTGGACCCGTCGGGCAACGAGTCGGACAAGAGCGCCCCCGTCACGGTCTCGACCACCGGGACGCCGGACACGGTCAAGCCGAGCGTGCCCGGCGGCCTGCGCTCGCCCAGCCAGACCAGCACCTCGATCAGCCTGGCCTGGAACGCCTCGACGGACAACTCGGGGACGATCAAGGAGTACCGCGTCTACCAGGGCGCCACCCTGAAGACCACGTCCACGACGACGAGCGCCACGGTCGGCGGCCTGCCGCCGGACACGAACCAGACGTTCACCGTCAGCGCCGTCGACCCGTCGGGCAACGAGTCCGACAAGAGCGCCCCGTTCACCGCGAAGACCCAGCCGGAGACACCGGGCGGCAGCTACAACAAGGTCGCCTACTTCGTGCAGTGGGGCATCTACGGCCGCGCGTACACGATGAAGAGCCTCGACGCGCAGGCCGCCAAGCTCACCCACATCAACTACGCCTTCTCCAACGTCCACCCGACGCAGCACACCTGCATGAACGGCGTGGACCGGGCCACCACCCCCAACCCGCAGGACCCCAACCAGGGCGACGGCGCGGGCGACGCGTGGGCCGACTACGTCAAGGGCTTCGGCGCGGGCGAGTCGGTGGACGGCGTGGGCGACACCTGGGACCAGAAGCTGGCCGGCAGCTACAACCAGCTCAAGAAGCTCAAGGCCAAGCACCCCCACCTCAAGTCGCTGATCTCGCTCGGCGGCTGGACCTACTCCAAGTACTTCTCCGACGCCGCCTCCACCGACGCCAAGCGCAAGGCGTTCGTGAAGTCCTGCATCGACATGTACATCAAGGGCGACCTGCCCGTTTACCAGGGCCGCGGCGGCCCCGGCGTGGCGGCGGGCGTCTTCGACGGCATCGACGTCGACTGGGAGTGGCCGGGCGCCCCCGGTCACGCGGGCAACCACGTCAGCCCGAACGACAAGAACAACCTGACCCTCCTGCTGCAGGAGTTCCGCACCCAGCTCGACGCGCTGACGGTCACCACCGGCAAGCGCTACCTCCTGACCGCCTTCACCCCCGCCGACCCGGTCAAGATCGACGCCGGATGGGACCTGTCGAGGATCTTCCAGTACCTGGACTTCGCCAACGTCCAGGGCTACGACTTCCACGGCGCGGGCAGCGACAACTCCTGGGAGCCCAACCGCACGGGCCACCAGGGCAATCTCCATCTCGACACCGACTCGCCGTACAACCCGGACTTCAGCGTCGACAAGGCCATCCAGAAGTACCTGGACGCGGGGGTGAACCCGCGCAAGCTGACCTTCGGCCTGGCCTACTACGGCCGCGGCTGGCAGCAGGTGGCCGACGGCGGCAAGTTCGGCGAATGGCAGTCGGCCAACGGCGCCGCGCCCGGCGACTTCCCCGAGGAGGCGGGCACGCGCGGCTACAAGAACATCGCCTCACGGGTGCCCGGCTGCACGGTCAGGCACGACGAACAGTCGATCTCCTCCTACTGCTACACCGGCCCCGGCGGCCAGTGGTGGACGTTCGACGATCCCTGGTCCATAGGCAAGAAGACCGAGTACATCAAGGCCAAGAACCTGCTGGGCGCGATGGTCTGGGAGATGTCGGGCGACGACGGATCCCTCACCACGGCCCTCAACAACGGCCTGCGCTGAACACACCCCCCACCCCACGGGCCCGTACGGCTCGCGCCCTCGCCCCCCAGGGGCGCGGGCCGTACGACTCGAAACCGGAGAATTCATGAAATACCGCGCCTTACTCGTCCTGGTCGTCGGATTGATCTTCGGCCTGGTCGGACCACCCGCCCAGGCCGTCGCCTACCCCCAGTGGCAGGCTTGGACCTCCTATCCCACCGGCACCCGCGTCACCTACAACTCGGCCGACTTCGAGTCCCGCCAGTCGCACACCTCCCAGCCGGGCTGGGAACCGCCCAACGTCCCCGCCCTCTGGAAGAGCGTCCAGGGCGACCCGCAGCCGACCGTCCCCGGTCAGCCGGGTGCGGCGTCGGTGACGGCGACGAACAGTTCGCTGGCCCTGTCGTGGGGTGCGTCCAGTGGGACGGTCACGGGTTATCGCGTCTATGAGGGTGCGACGTTGAAGTCGACGGTGACCGGTACGAGTGCCACGATTTCGGGTTTGGGTACGTGTGAGTCGCACACGTACACGATCAAGGCCTACAACAGTGTGGGCGAGTCGACGGGGCGTGACGTCTCCGGCACCACCACCGGCTGCGTGGGCATTCCCGGTCAGCCGGGTGCGGCGTCGGTGACGGCGACGAACAGTTCGCTGGCCCTGTCGTGGGGTGCGTCCAGTGGGACGGTCACGGGTTATCGCGT